>DATAWT010000015.1:0-138831 GCA_036267075.1 Solirubrobacteraceae bacterium | reverse complement strand
TGGCGTACCTCGTCTCAGCGGCCTGCTTCGTCCTCGGCCTGCACCTGATGAACTCCCCCGCCCGGGCCCGGCGCGGCAACACGGTGTCGGCGGCGGGCATGACGCTCGCCATCGTCGTGACGCTGGCGTTTGTCGCGCATCAAGGCACGATCACCGGCGCCGGCTGGGCCATCGTCATCGCCGGGATCCTGGTCGGTGGCGTGGCCGGTCTCATCGGTGCCCGCAAGGTGCAGATGACCGACATGCCGCAGCTGGTCAGCTTGTTCAACGCGGCCGGCGGGGGCGCCGCCGCGCTCGTCGCAATCACTGAGTTCGTCCAGGTCGTGACGCAGCACTCCGGCGATCTGTCCACGAGGGCCACGGTCGCGACCGTGCTGGACGTCATCATCGGCGCGGTCACGTTCTCCGGCTCGTTGATCGCGGCCGGCAAGCTGCAGGGCGTCATCACCAGCGCGCCGGTCACCTTCCCGGCGGTCCGGCTGTTGAACGGCGCATTGTTGCTGGGCGCGGTCGGCGGTGGCGCGTATCTGATCTGGGGCGATCACCGCTCGGTCGTCGCGCTCGTGCTGATCCTCGTGCTCGGGCTGACCTTCGGCGTGACGATGGTGATGCCGATCGGCGGCGCCGACATGCCGGTCGTGATCTCGCTGCTCAACGCCTTCACCGGGCTCTCCGCCGCGGCGACCGGCGTCGCCCTCAACAACCCGGCGCTGATCGTGGCGGGCATGATCGTCGGCGCCTCGGGCTCGATCCTCACCAACCTGATGGCGGTCGCGATGAACCGCTCGATCCCGGCGATCATCGCCGGCGGCTTCGGCGGCGGCGGAGTGGTCGCCGGCGCGAGCGGGGCCGGCGAGCACGCCGGCACGGTCCGCGCGACGAACGCCGCCGACGTTGCGGTGCAGCTTGCCTACGCCCGCCAGGTCGTGATCGTGCCCGGCTACGGGATGGCCGTCGCGCAGGCCCAGCACGCCGTCCGCGAGCTCGCCAAGGCGCTCGAGGCGCGCGGCGTGCAGGTCAGCTACGCGATCCACCCGGTCGCCGGGCGCATGCCCGGTCACATGAACGTCCTGCTTGCCGAGGCCGACGTGCCCTATGACCAGCTGCGCGAGATGGACGACATCAACCCCGAGTTCCCCCGCACCGACGTCGCGCTCGTGATCGGCGCCAACGACGTCACCAACCCGGCGGCCAAGACCAATCCCGGCTCGCCGATCTACGGCATGCCGATCCTCAACGTCGAGGACGCCAAATCGGTCGTCGTCATCAAGCGCTCGATGAACCCCGGCTTCGCCGGGATCGACAACGAGCTGTACACGCACCCGAACACGGCGATGCTGTTCGGCGACGCCAAGTCGGTGGTCTCGGATCTGACCGCCGAGCTGTCGAACATCTGATCCCGCGCCGCGCTGCGTGCGAGACTGCGGCGAGTGATCGCCCGCGAACACGCTCTCGAGACGCTTGCGCGGGAGCGCTTCGACGTGGCCGTGATCGGCGGCGGGATAACCGGCGCCGGCGTTGCCCTCGACGCCGCGAGCCGCGGCTACAGCGTTGCGCTCGTCGAGCGCAACGACTACGCCTCCGGCACCTCGAGCCGCTCCAGCAAGCTCGTCCACGGCGGCCTGCGCTACCTCCAGCACTTCGACCTTGGCCTCGTTCGCGAGGCTCTGCTCGAGCGCCAGCTGATGGTCGCGCTGGCGCCGCATCTCGTGCGGCCGCTGCAGATCGTCGTCCCGGCTTTCGACGGCGCGCGCCCGGACCGCCTCGTCGGTGTCGGGCTGAACCTCTACGACGTGATGTCGGTCGAGCGCCGCCGCGGGCAGTCCTGGAGCCCTGACCGCCACCGCATCATCGACGGCGAGGAGGTGCTCGAGCTCCTGCCGGCGCTGCGCGGGCGCCAGCCGAGCGCCGGCTACCTCTTCTATGACTGCCAGACCGACGACGTCCGGCTCGTGCTGACGGTTCTCGGCGAGGCCGAGCGCTTCGGCGCCGTGTGCGCGAACGACCTAGCCGTCGAGGAATTGATTGAGGAGGAGGGTCGGGCTTGTGGCGTGCGCTGCCGCGACGCCGTGAGTGACGAAGTGGTCGAGGTGCGCGCCGCGAACGTCGTCAACGCGACCGGCGTCTGGGCCGACCGCCTGCGCCCGGAGGAGCTTCACAACGAGGCCGAGGTGCCCCAGATCCGCCCGAGCCGCGGCACGCACCTGATCTTCTCAAGCGACGATCTGCCGCTTCGCGCGGGGGCGATCGTGCCGGCCGGGGGAGGGCGGACGATCTTCGCGCTGCCCTGGCTCGGCCAGACGCTCGTCGGCACGACCGACAACGACTACGACGGCGACCTGACCCACGTCCTGCCCTCCGGCGACGACGTCGAGTACCTGCTCGCCGCCGTCAACGAGTTCTTCGCCACCGACCTTGGCCCGCAGGCGATCGCCGGCGCCTTCGCCGGCGTGCGGCCGCTGATCTCGGGAACGGACTCCAAGAGCTCGGTCGATATCTCGCGCAAGGCCGAGCTCTACGAGACCTCAAGCGGCATGATCACGATCACCGGCGGCAAGCTCACGACGTGGCGGCGGATGGCCAAGCAGACCGTCGACCGCCTCGTCGAGCGCGAGGCGCGCGACGCCCCGTGTCGCACGCAGGAGATACCGCTCGGCCAGCAGATCGAGCCCGACGAGCTGCCACGGGTCGCCGAGATCCCCGACGAGGCCTTCGTCGCGCTCGCTGCCCGCTACGGCCACCAGGCGCGCGACGTGCTGCGGATCGCCTCCGAGCACGCCTACCTCGCCGCACCGATCGTCGCCGGCTTCCCGGACCTGCTCGCCGAGGCCGTCCACGCGGCGCGGCGCGAGCAGGCGCGCGGTATCGCCGACGTGCTGCTGCGCCGCACCCGTCTTGGCCTGCTCGCGGCGCGCGAGGCCAGCGCGCAGGAGACCCTTGAACCGCTCGCCGCGGCGCTCGGCGAGGAGCTCGGCTGGGATGGCGCGCGGCGCGCCGCCGAGATCGCGAGCTTCCGCGCCGAGGCTGAGGCCGAGGGGATCGTGGTGGCGGCGTGATCGCGGCGATGCTCGCCGCGGCCGCGCTTGGGCCGCCGGTGACCATCGCCGGTCCAAGCGCCGCGATCACGGCGGTCGACGGCGTCTCGCTGGCCGCCGACGGCAGCGGCGCGGTCGTCTACCGAGAGACCGTCAACGGCGTCGTGCACGTGTTCGTCTCGCTCGAACACGGCGGATCGTGGGCGCCCGGGGTGCAGGTCGATCCGGGCGTCGCGGCCGGTGCGAGCGCCGCATCGGTCGCGGCCGGCGCCGACGGGCGTGTCGCGGTCGCCTGGATCGCCGGCGGGACGCTCTATGACGCCGTCGACGCCGGCGGCACGGCGGCGTTCACCGCGCCCCAGCCGCTCGGCGCGGCCGCCGGTCAGCCCGCGCTCGGGATCGGGATCAGCGGTACGGCCTACCTCGCCTACGCGGCGCCCGACACCGGCGGCAGCGACGTCGACGTCGCACGCCTCGATCGCAGCGCGACCTCGTTCGTCGCGCTCGGGGCTCTGACCGCCGCGCCGGCCGCGCTTTCGGGCTCGCCGGTGCTGACGGTCGCCGCCGACGCGACCGCCGTCGTCGCCTGGACCCAGGCGGTCGGCGGCGTGACGCACGTGATGATCCGCCGCGCTTCGGGCGCCGGGCCGAGCCCGGTGCTTGACGACGCGACCGTCCCGAGCCTCGGCGGCGTCGCGGGCGGCGCCGCCGACAGCCCGCAGGTCGGCGTCGAGTTCGACTCAAGCAACGCCTGGGTCGCCTTCCGCGAGACCTTCGGGACCTCATCGCGGCTGATCGTCGATGAGCTGCTCGGCGATGAGCTTCGCCCGCCGCTCCCAGCCGACTCGCTGGGCAGCGCTGCCGGCAGCGCGTCGGCGCCGAGCCTCGCGGTCGGCGGCAACGGCGCGGGTCTGCTGGCCGGGCAGATCGCACCCTCCGGGGCGCTCACGATCGCGGCGCTTGGGACGCGCGCGCAGCCGTTCGCATGGACGCCGGGAGCGATCGCCGCGCCGGCGAGCGTCTCAGCGCCGCTCTGCGCGGCGTCGGCGAGCGGGACCGGCGCGGTCGTCTACGCCCCACAGGCCGGCGCGCTCGACGCGCAGCTCTTCGCAAACGGCGTCGCCGCGGGCGCGCCGCTTGCCCTCTCGGGCGCTGCGCTCGGGGCGGTCGCCTCGGTCGGCGGCGTCGCGACCGACAACCGCGGCGATGTCGTCGTCGCCTACCTCGCCGGGCAGTCGGTCGTCGTTCGGCCGCTGGTCGCACCGCTCGGAGCGCCGCGCGCGCTCGGTACGGAGCTCTGGATCGGCCAGTCGCGGCCGCTTCTGAGCTGGCAGGCCGCGCCGAGCTCGTGGGGTAGCGTCTCCTACACCGTCTACGTCGACGGCGCGCGCGTCGGGACGACGACCGCGACGAGCTTCCGCCCGCCGCCGATCGCCGACGGCCGCCACAGCTGGAGTGTGACCGCGACCGACTCGCTCGGAGGCCGCAGCGCCTCGCTGACGCGGCGCCTCCTGATTGACGCGGCGACGCCCGTCCTTCGCATCTCGATCAGCGGCAGGCGAACGGCGGGGACCGCGCTCACCTTCCGGGTCTCGGTCGGCGCGATCTCCGGCGTTCGCGCCGTCACGATCGCCTTCGGCGACGGCGCGCGCGCCCACAGCTCGATCGCCGGCCACGCCTACGCCGCGACCGGCGTCTACACGATCACCGTCAGCGCGATGGACCGCGCAGGCGTGAGCGTCAGCGCGCAGGAGGAGGTCCACATCAAATGAGCGTGATCGAGCTTCGCGCCGGGAGCGCCTCGCACGTCTTCGACGGCGAGCCGTGGCTGATGGGGATCGTCAACGCGACGCCCGACAGCTTCTCCGACGGCGGAATGCACCCGACGCTCGAGGCTCGCGTCGCGCTGGCGAGCGAGCTCAGGAGCGCCGGCGCGGACCTCGTCGACGTGGGGGGTGAGTCGGGCGTCACGAACCGCCCGGCTGTCGACGCGGCCGAGGAGATCGAGCGTGTGGTACCGCTCGTGAGCGCCCTGTGCGCGCTCGGCACCGTCGTCTCGGTCGACACCCACAAGCCGGCGGTCGCAGCGGCGGCGATCGCCGCCGGCGCCTCGATCGTCAACGACGTCAGCGGGCTGCGCGATCCCGGCCTCGCCGACGTCTGCGCGCAGAGCGGCGCGGGGCTCGTCGTGATGCACACCGCCGCGCCACCCAAGCAGCGCATCCAGGATCCCGGGCTCTACGCGGACGTGCTCGAGGACGTGATGCGCTTCCTCTCCGAGCGACTCGAGCTGGCACGCTCGCGCGGAGTCGCCGACCAGCAGCTGATCGTCGACCCGGGACCGGATTTCGCCAAGACCCCGGCCCAGACCGTCGAGCTGCTGCGCGGCGCGCGGCGCCTTCACGAGTTCGGCCGCCCGCTGCTGCTCGCGATCTCGCGCAAGGACTTCGTCGGCGCGATCACGCAGCGCGCGCCGCGCGAGCGCGGCGCCGGAACGCTTGCGGCGCTCGCGCACGGCATGGACCTCGGCGCCCACATCTATCGCGTCCACGACGTCGCCGCCGCGGCGGACTTCATCGCCGTGCTCTCCGCCCTGCGGGGAGCGCGCGAGGTGCCGGCGCAGCTGTCGCTGGCCGACGCTCTGCGCTGGGAGCAGCCGAGCCAGAGGCTAGAGTAGGTCCACGGGTGCCTGCGGCTGACGCCAACGCCGTGGGACGCCTCCCACCCCACCACAAAGGAAGACGATGTCCATCATCAGCCCCGCTGATCTCGAGGCGAGCCCGCTCGCCGACCTGCACGCCCTCGCCTCGGCCCTCGGAATCGACGGCTTTCGCCGACTTCGAAAGGACGAGCTGATCGACGCGATCCTCGCCCGCCAGGGCGCGGCCGCGCCGAAGCGCCCGCGCCGTAGCAGCCGTTCATCCACCGCCGCCGCCGCGGCCGAGCCCGAAGCCGACGCCGCCGCCGATGAGGACGGCGATGAGGAGGAGTCAGAGGATCGTCCCGCGCGTTCGCGGCGCTCGCGCCGCGGTGGCCGGGGCCGCTCGCGCGATGGCGGCGCCGACGACGGTCCCAGCGCACGCGAGGATGCCGAGGCTCCGGCCGTCGAGCGCGTCGTCGAGGGCGTCGTCGAGCTGCTCAGCAACGGCTCCGGATTCCTGCGCCAGAAGGCCGGCGCGGTATCGGACGACGATGTCTACATCAGTGCCGCGCAGGCGCGTCGCTGCGAGCTCGTCGCCGGCGATCGCATCAGCGGCCCGATCCGCCCGGCGCGCCGCTCCGAGCGCCATCCGTCGCTGATCCGGGTTGACACGATCAACGGCGTCCCCGCCGATGAGGCGGTCGTTGGCACGCGCATCGACGACATCGACGTCGACTTTCCCGTCGAGGCCTTCGCGCTCGCCGAGCTGGATGGCCTGCCGTCGTTCGGCCGCGGCTCGCGCGTGCTGATCGCCGGCCCGCCCCGCTCGGGGCGCACGGTGCTCCTGCAGCGCGTCGCGGCGGCGCTCGCCGGCGCCGACGGGCTGGATGTCGAGCTCCTTGCGGTCGGGGTGCGCCCCGAAGAGCTCAGCGAATACAAGGCGCTCGAGCACGCCACCTCGAGTGGGCTCTCGTTCGCCGCGTCGGCCGACGCCCAGGAAGTTGCCGTCGAGCAGGCCGCCGAACGCGGCCGGCGGATCGCGCTGCGCGGCGGCAACGCCGTCCTGCTGATCGACACCCTCGACGGACTGGGTCCGGCTGCCGCGCGGCGAGCGCTCGCGGCGGCGCGCAACCTCCGCGGCGCCGGCTCGCTGACGGTCGTCGGGACCGCCCGCGGGCCGCTCGGCGGCGAGACGACCACGATCACGCTGCTCGCCGGCGGGACCGTCGATGAGGCCGCCAGCGGGACGCTTCGCGCGGAGCTGCTCGGTGCGCCGGCCAAGCCCGCGCGGGCTCCGCGCAAGCCGCGCGCGCCGCGCAAGCCGAAGGTTTCAGAGGAGAGCGCCGAGGAGCCCGCGGAGGAGGCTTAGCAGCCGGCGGGACGGTAGGCGACGCGGTCCCAGGATGGCTCGGGGGCCAGCTCGATCGGCTCGCCGCCACGGTCGGGCTGGACGTAGGAGAACGAGTGGCTCTCCTCGTTGTAGGCGACGTCGAGCTCGCCCTCGCGAACGCGCTGGTCGAGCCATGCTCCGCGGAAGACGAGCCGGCGCAGCCAGTGGACGAGCGAGCGCTCGGCCGGGCCGATGATCGCCGGCCAGCAGTCGTTGACGTGGTCGCCGAGGGCGGAGGCGGCGTCGTGAATCTCGCCGTTCACCGCGAGGTTGACGAGGTCCTCGAGCTCAGGACCGTCGAGGCGCGAGTCGATGAAGCCAAGACGAAGGGCGGCTTGCTCGCAGCGCTCGCGGAAGTCGACCTCGTTGAACGTGAAGCGCAACTCGCCGTACTCGAGCACGAAGTCTTCGCCAGAGTTGTAGTTTCCACGTCTCGCCGTATCCATGATCGAGCCCTTTCCGGAGGCGTCGGCATCATAAGGCGGTTTCCTGCATCGACTGGCGCGGTGCATGCTTTCTTTCAGGTCTCGCAGGGACGAAACGGGGGCAGCGCGAATGGATGCTGAGAGCAGGATGCGATGGCGCGCCTGAGCGAGCATGGTCTTCGCCGCACGGTCGGCGTCCCGGGTCTGTTCGCGACCGCCTACGGCAATGTCGGCTCCTCGATCTACTACGCACTCGGCCTCGTCGCGCTGCACGCGCTCGGGCTGACGCCGCTCGTCTTCCTCGTCGCGGGCGGCCTCTTCGCGCTGACCGCCAAGACCTACGCCGAGGGGGCCTCGATGTTCCCCGAGGCGGGCGGATCATCGTCGTTCGCGCGCCACGCCTTCAACGATTCGACGTCCTTCTTCGCCGGCTGGGCGCTGTCGCTCGACTACATCCTGACGATCGCGATCTCGGCCTATTTCGTGCCCTTCTACGCGAGCGCGCTGCCGGGCCTCGGCGCGATCGGCCACGCCCCCGGCAACATCACCGCGGCGCTCGTCGCGCTGGTGATCCTCGTCGTCGTGAACGTCCGCGGGCTCGGCGAGTCGGCGAACCTCAACTTCATCCTCGCCGTCGTCGACCTCGGCACGCAGTGCCTGGTCGTGCTGCTCGGCGCCGTGCTGGTGCTCAACCCGTCGCTGCTCGTCCATCAAGTCCACTTCGGCGTCGCGCCGAGCCTCAGCCAGCTCGTCTTCGCGGCCTCGATCGCGATGCTCGCCTACACCGGCATCGAGACCGTCTCGAACATGGCCGAGGAGTCAAAGGACCCCGGGTCCGACGTGCCCAAGGCGGTCAACCTCGTGCTGATCGCGGTGCTCGGCGTCTACATGGGGATCTCCGTCGTCGCGCTCTCGGCGCTGCCCGTTCACCACGTCGGCCACAAGTACGTGACGCTGCTCGGCACGAAGTTCGAGTCAGAACCCGTGCTCGGGATCATCGACCACCTGGGGCTTCACGGGGTGCTGCTCTACGGCGCCCGCTACTACGTCGGGCTGCTCGCGACGACGATCCTCTTCATCGCGACCAACGCCGGGCTGATCGGGATCTCGCGGCTGTCGTGGTCCCTGGCCGAGCACCGCCAGCTCCCAAACGTGTTCTCGAAGCTCCACCCGACCTACCGCACCCCGTGGTTCACGATCGTCTTCTTCTCGGGCTTCGCGGCCCTTCTGATCGGCTTCGCCAACATCAACGTGCTCGGCAACCTCTACTCGTTCGGCGCGATGCTCTCGTTCACGACGGCGCACGCGGCGATCGTCGCGCTGCGGGTCAAGGACCCCGACCGCGAGCGCCCCTACCGGATGCCGGGCAACGTGATGGTCCGCGGAAAGCAGATCCCGATCACCGCGGTCATCGGCGGGATCGGCACGTTCGCCGCGTGGGTGGCGGTGGTGGCCCTGCACCCGGAGGCCAAGTACGTCGGGATCCCGTGGATGATCGTCGGAATGATCGGCTACGTCATCTACCGCAAGCGCTCCGGTCTCAGCCTGATCCACAGCGTCGAGGTCGTTCGCCCGACGCGCCCGGAGGACTTCCGCGAACTCGGCTACCGCACGGCACTCGTCCCGATCTTCGGCTCAGACGTCAGCGCCGCGACGCTCACAAGCGCCGCGAAGCTGATCGGCAAGGAGGGCATCGTCTACGCCGTCTACGTGCTGCCCGTGCCGCGCCAGCTCTCGCTCGACGCGGGCCTTGAGGAGGAGGAGGCGTTCGGGCGCTCGATCCTCGAGGGCGCGCGGATCCAGGGCCGGCGCCTCGGCATCAAGGTTCGCACCGGCCTGATCCGCGCGCGCAATCCGGGCGCCGCGCTGGCCGATGAGGCGCAGCGGATCAACGCCGACGTCATCTACCTCTCGACGCTGCACGCCCCGCTGAGCGAGCAGCGGATCGGCCTGACGGCCTCCTACCTGCTCGATCGCAGGCCCTGCCGGATCGTGATCGAGACAGACAGCGTCACCAGGCCGGCGCTCGCGCTCGCCTGAGCGCCGCCCGACGCGCCGGCTCCCGCTGGTCGCGTCCCGCCGGCGCGCCCTCGTCCGCTTGTCCAGGGCGGCAGGATCCCGCGCATGGTTGGGAAAGTGGATGCATGTGGGACAGCAAAGAGGAATTGTGTTGCAAAGTGGGAGGGATCTGATACCTTGCCCGCAGCGAACCGGGGTGGAGGGGTTCCTCCCGCCTCTTCCAGCCCGGTTCGACTCCTTTCAGCCTGCACCTCCCAATGACGTTTCGCGGCACTTTTGACCACACGCTCGACGCAAAGAACCGGCTCACGATCCCGGCCTCTCAGCGCAAGCTCCTGGCGGACGGCTCGGTCGTGGCGCTGCAGCGCGACGCCGAAAACTGCCTCGCGATCTGGGCGCCAGAGGAGTTCGAGCGCCACGTCGCCGCGATCCTCGACGGCATGCACCCGCTGTCGGAGGACTACTCGACCGTGGAGCGCTTCTTCAACGCCTACTCGAGCGACGTCGAGCTCGACTCGGCGGGCCGCGTGATGATGCCCGCGAAGCTGATCGCCAGGGTCGGCCTCGGCAAGGACGTCACCGTCGTGGGCGCCGGCAATCGCCTCGAGGTCTGGGACCGGGCGGTCTGGGAGGGCCAGGAGGACAGCCTCGTCAGCGCCGTCAAGAGAATCGGACCGGGAGCCGTCGGTGGGCACACTTCTTGAGATGACAGTCAGCCATGTACCGGTGCTCGCGGGTGAGCTGATCGAGCTGCTCGACCCGCGCCCCGGATCGGTCGCGGTCGACTGCACCGTCGGCGGCGGTGGCCACGCACGCCTGATCGCCGGGCGGATCGGCAGCGGCGGCACGCTGATCGGGATCGATCGCGACCCGACCGCCCAGGAGCGCTTCGAGGAGATGGCGCGCGAGGTCGCCTGCACGACGCGCTTCATCCGCGCGTCGTTCGCCGAGGGCCTCGAGCTGCTGCGCGAGGAGGGCCTCAGCGCCGACTGCGTCTACTTCGACCTCGGCACCTCGGCGATGCAGATCGACACCTGGGAGCGCGGCTTCTCCTATGCCTACGACGCGCCTCTGGACATGCGCATGGATCCCGACGACGAGCTGACGGCTGGTGAGATCGTCGAGAGCTGGGATCAGCGCCGCCTCGCACGCCTCTTCCGCGAGTTCGGCGAGGAGCGCTACAGCGCCCAGATCGCGCGGGCGATCGTCGCCGAGCGCGAGCGCGCGCCGATCGTGACGACGCTCGAGCTCGTCGAGGTGATCAAGGCCGCGGTTCCCGCGCCCGCGCGCTTTGCCGGCGGCCATCCGGCCAAGCGCGTCTTCCAGGCCCTGCGGATCGCCGTCAACGAGGAGCTCGACCAGCTCGACGCGGCGCTGCCGATCGCCTGGGACGTCCTCGCGCCGGGCGGGTCGCTCGCCGCGATCTCCTTCCACTCACTCGAGGACCGCCGCGTCAAGCAGTTCCTGGCGGCCCGCGCGCGCGGCTGCATCTGCCCGCCTGAGATGCCGGTCTGCGGCTGCGGTCGCACACCTGAGGCTGAGCTCGCCCATCGCCGCGCGATCGCGCCGAGCGCGGGCGAGGTGGCGGCCAATCCGCGCGCGGCGAGCGCGCACCTGCGCGTCGCTCGCAAGCTCGGAGGCGCCGCGTGAGCTCGGTCCCGGTGCCGAACCCCGCGGCGCCCTACAGGCCGACAGCACCGCCCGCTCCGCTTCGCCTTCCGCCCGCGCCGCGACGCGTCTCGGGGCCGCCGCGCCGCGAGGTCGCCGAGACGGTTCCGCGCTCGCGCCTGTCGGCCGCGGTCATCCGCCTGATCGACCATCCGCTGCTCGAGCGTCTCGTGCGCGGCCGCGTCTGGATCGCCCTGGTGGCGACGGCGCTGCTCGGCATCGTCGCGATGCAGGTCGTCCTGCTTCGCCTCGGCAGCCAGATCGGCACCCAGACCCAGGCCTACAACGTGCTCCTGCAGAAGGCCGAGGCGGCGGAGACAGCGATCGGCGGGATCGAAGCCAACAACCGCCTCAGCAACCTCGCCGGGCCCTCGACTGGCATGGTTTACGCGCCGCCCGGTTTGGTCACCTACCTCCAGGTCAACCCGGGCGACGGCCGCCGCGCGGCTGATCGCATCAGCACGCCGACGAGCGCGGCGATCGTCGCGGCAGCCGACGCGGCTGCTGCACCCGCAAAGACCTCCAAAGCCTCCAAGACCTCAAAGTCCTCGACGCCGCCCGCGAACTCCGGGGGGACGACCGCCGGCGGCGCGAGCGACGCCTCGGCGGGCGACGTCGCGACCACGAGCCAGAACGCGCTGAAGATCCTTCCGCCGAACAGCGGCACCGGCGCGCCGACCGGCACCCAGCTGAGCACCAACACTCCCGCGACGACGGTACCGGTGACCGGCACGGCGACGACTGACGGCACGGCGGCCACGACCGGGCAGAGCGGCGGGACCGACGGCGCCGTGACCACCTCTGCGGGCGGAACCACGCCGCCCGCATCGGACAGCACAACCTCGGCCGGCGGAACCCAGACGGGACCCTAGGCGTGGCGCTTCGGCAGCGGAGGATCGGTTGGCTGCTCGCCGTCTTCGCGTTGTTCCTCGCCGTCGCCGCAGGCCGCGCGCTCCAGCTCGCGACGCTGAGCTCCGGAACGCTGTCGAGTGTCGCCGCCAGTGAGCACAACGCGACCGTCACGATCGCCGCGCCGCGCGGCTCGATCCTTGACCGTGACGGGGTCGTGCTCGCGCTGACCCAGCCGGCCTACGACATCACGGCGGCGCCGAACAAGATCTCAAACCCGGCCGCGTTCGCGCTCGAGCTCGCACCGGTCCTGCACGTCCCCGCGAAGACGATCGAGAACGCGATCGCGCACCCGACCTCCTCGCGCTACTACACGATCATCGCGCGCCAGGTGCCGGCGACGACGGCCGATCAGCTGAAGACGCTCGGCCTGCCGAGCCTTGCGATGAGCCCCGACCCGGTTCGCCACTATCCCGACGAACACGGCTACCTGGCGGCGCAGCTGCTCGGCGGCGTCGCCGCCGACGGCGAGGGGATCAGCGGGATCGAGGAGGAGTTCAACCGCCATCTCGCCGGCGTTCCGGGCGTCCAGCAGGTCGTCTACGACGGCAAGGGCCGCCCGGTCCACATCGGCGGCTCGACCGCCGTGGCGGGCCAGAGCGTGCAGCTGACGATCAGCGCGGCGCTGCAGCAGTACGCCGACTCGGTCGTCGATGCGACCGGCAAGGAGTTCAAGGCGCAGGACGCGACGGCGATCGTGCTGAACCCACAGACCGGTGACGTGCTCGCGATGTCGAACTGGCCGCGGGCCAACGCCAACGACCCGGCCAAGGTCGGCGCCTCCGAGAACTACGCCGTCGGCCTCGACTACGAGCCCGGATCGACGTTCAAGGTCGTCTCGATCGGCGGTGCTCTCTCGGACGGCCTGATCGCGCCGACGACGCAGTTCACGATCCCGCCCTGCATCCAGGTCGCCAACTACTGCATCACCGATTCGGAGGCGCACGGGACCGAGACGATGAACGTCAACCAGATCCTCTCGCGCTCGAGCAACATCGGCGCGATCAAGATCGGCAAGCTGCTCGGCCCGGCCGGCGTCTACCGCTGGGTCAAGCGGTTCGGCTTCGGTAACCCGACCGGAATCGACCTTCCCTTCGAGGAGCGCGGCACGGTTCCCCCGACGCAGAACTGGTCAGGGTCGACGATCGGCAACATCCCGATCGGGCAGGGCCTCGACGTGACGCCGCTACAGGTCGCAGAGGCCTACGCCGCGATCGCAAACGGCGGCATCCTGCGCGCGCCGCGGATCGTCGAGAAGGTCGGCAACGCGACCGTCCACGAGGCGCACGGCACGCGGATCCTCACTCCGGCGGTCTCGGCTGAGCTTCGGCGAATGCTCGAGGGCGTCACGCGCGAAGGCGGCACGGCAGCCGAGATCACGATCCCGGGCTATGTCCTCGCCGGCAAGACCGGCACGGCCAACAAGGTCGTCGACCACGTCTACTCCCACACCGACTACTACGCCTCCTTCGTCGGCTTCGCCCCGGCCCACGACCCCAAGGTCGAGGCGATCGTCGTCGTCGATTCGCCCCAGACGGGCCAGATCTACGGCACCGAGGTCGCCGCGCCGGCCTGGCAGAAGATCATGGAGTTCGCGCTCCAGTACCTCGGCATCCCGCCCAACTGAGTCGCGGAGGCGCGGCGCGCTGGCCCTAGACTGCGCCCCGATGAAGCTTGCGCAACTGGCGCCCGGCGGCGCGGATGTGGAGATCGCCGCGCTCGCCTATGACAGCCGCGACGTCACGGCGGGGACGCTCTTCTTCTGCGTCCCGGGGGAGCGCAGCGACGGGCACGAGCATGCACCGGACGCCGTCGCGCGCGGCGCCGTCGCGCTCGTTGTCGAGCGCTCGCTCGGCCTCGGCGTGCCCGAGCTCCTCGTCGAATCGGCGCGGGCGGCGATGGCGGAGATCGCCGTGCGCTTCAACGGCGACCCGAGCGCGCGGCTGCGCGTCGCAGGGGTCACCGGCACCAACGGCAAGACGACGAGCGCGTTTCTGCTGCGCGCGCTGCTTGAGGCCGGCGGTGAGCGCTGCGCGCTGCTTGGAACGGTCAAGTCGGTGATCGGCGGGCGCGAACAGGCGGTCGCGCGGACGACGCCCGAGGCGATCGATCTGCAGGCGAGCTTCCGCGAGATGCTCGAGCACGGCGACCGGGCCTGCGCGATGGAGGTCTCCTCGCACGCGCTGGCGCTGCACCGCGTCGACGGCACGCGCTTTGCCGCGGCGGTTTTCACAAACCTCACGCAGGACCACCTCGACTTCCACTCCTCGATGGAGGACTACTTCGCCGCCAAGACGCGGCTGTTTGAGTTCGACGTCGGCGTTCGCGTCGTCAACGTCGACGGCGAATATGGCCGCCGCCTGGCTGCCGAGCATCCGGACGCCGTGACGTTCGCGCTCTCCGCAGACGCCGACTACACCGCGCGCGAGGTGCGCTTCGCGGTCGCCGGCGCGACATTTCGAGCGGACACCCCGGCGGGGGAGTTTGAGCTGCGCACGCGCCTGCCGGGGAGCTTCAACGTCGCAAACGCGCTCGGCGCGCTGGCGACCGCGCACTCACTCGGCGTCGACCTCGAGCTGATCGCCGCGACGCTGCCGGGCGTCGCGCCCGCGCCGGGGCGCTTCCAGGCGCTCGACGAGGGCCAGCCGTTCACGGTCCTCGTCGACTACGCCCACACGCCGGACTCGCTCGAGAACGTCCTGCGCGCCGCGCGGTCCCTGACCGAGCGCCGCCTCCTGTCGGTGTTCGGCTGCGGCGGCGATCGCGACCGCGGCAAGCGCCCCCAGATGGGGCGGATCTCCGCGGAGCTCGCCGACCTGACGATCGTCACCTCGGACAACCCGCGCTCGGAGGAACCGGCGGCGATCGTCGAGGAGATCCTGACCGGGGTCGACGCGCAGGCCGACGGCGAGGTCACCTCGATCGTCGACCGCCGCGCGGCGATCGAACGCGCCGTCGAGCTCGCAACCGACGGGGATGTCGTCGTGATCGCCGGGAAGGGACATGAGCAGGGGCAGGAGTTCGCGGGCGGTCGCAAGGTGCCGTTCGACGACGCGCAGGTGGCCCGCGGCGCGCTGCGCAGCCGCGGATGAGGTCCTGGGACGCCGCCCACGTCGCCGCGGCCGCCGGCGCGCGCCTGCTCGACGGCGCCGACGCCGCGTCGGGGCCGAGCGGGTTCGCGATCGACTCGCGCGCCGTCTCGCCCGGCGATCTGTTCATCGGCCTGCGCGGCGCGCAGACCGACGGCGGGCGATTTGCCGCCGACGCGCTGGCCGCCGGCGCGTGGGGCGTCCTGGCGGCCGGCGAGCACCTCGAGGGTCTCGAAGGCGCGGTGCTGCTCGCCGCGGCCGATCCGCTGCTAGCGATGCACTCGCTGGCGCGCAACTGGCGCCGCCAGCTCGGCGCGCGCGTCGTCGCGATAACGGGCTCGAGCGGGAAGACGTCGACGAAGGACATCCTCGCGGCGCTGCTCGCACGCGAGCAGCGCACCGTCGCGAGCCCGCTCAACCACAACACCGAGATCGGCCTCCCGCTCACGATCCTGGACGCTCCCGAGCGAAGCGAGGTCCTGGTCCTCGAACTCGCGATGCGCGGCGCGGGGCAGATTGCCCAGTTGACGGCGATCTGCGAACCGGACGTCGCGGTGATCGTCAACGTCGGGCCGGCGCATCTGGAGCGGCTCGGTTCGCACGAGGCGATCGCGGCCGCGAAGGCCGAGCTGATCGGCGGCATCCGCGCCGGGGCGAGCGCCGTCCTGCCGGCGTCCGAGCCGCTGCTTGACCCGTTCCTGCGCGATGACATCGAGATCCTGCGATTCGGCCCGGGCGGCGATGTCGAGCTGATCGGCGCCGGCGGCGAGGGCGTCGAGGTGTCGCTGCGCGGCCGGCGTGTGACGATCGAGCCGGGCTTTCGCGCGGCGCACCTGCTGATCGACCTGTGCGCGGCGCTCGCGGCGGCCGAGGCGCTCGGGGTGAGCGTCGCCGACGGGCCGCTCGAGGTCCGCTTCTCGGGGCTTCGCGGCGAGCTCCTCAAACTGCCGGGCGACGTGCTCGTCATCAACGACTGCTACAACGCGAACCCGATGTCGATGCGCGCAGCGCTCGAGGAGCTCGCGACCACCGCACGCGGGCGGCGCGTTGCCGTGCTCGGCGACATGCTCGAGCTCGGCGCCGCCGACGAGGAGCGCTTCCACCGCGAGCTCGGCGAGCAGGCGAGCGCGGCCGGCGTCGAGGTGCTCGTCACCGTCGGCCCGCTGAGCGCCTGGACCGGGGAGAGCTTCGGCGGGTCAGGGCACCGCCACGCCGAGAGCGCCGAGGCCGCTGGGGCGCTTCTGCGCGAGCTCCTTGAGCCCGGCGACACGGTGCTGATCAAGGGCTCGCGCGGCGTCGCGCTCGAGCGCGTCGCGATCGAGCTCGGCGCGGCCGCCTGATGGTGCTCGCGCTCAGCACGTCGGCGGGGATGGCTCGCGTCCTGATCGGCGGCACGGCGGCCCTGCTGATCTGCATCTTCCTGTCGCCGAAGTTCATCGAGTTCCTGCGCCAGCGCGAGTTCGGCCAGCACGTGCGCGACGACGGGCCGCAGGGGCACCTGATCAAGGCCGGGACGCCGACAATGGGCGGGATCATCATGGTCATCGCCGTCGCGGTGCCGTTCGCGATCCTCTCCAACTGGAACGACGATCGCGCGGTCGGCGTGTTCGGGGCGATGCTGGCCTGCGCGCTGATCGGCTTCGTCGACGACTACACGAAGATCGTCAAGCGCCGCTCGCTGGGCCTGCGGGCGCGCACGAAGCTCGTGCTGCTGGCCGGCGTGTCGGTCGGGCTGTGGCTGCTCGAGCGCCACGCGATCGGCTCCTCGGACCTTCACCTGCGCTACATCGACGCGACCGTCGACCTCGGACCGTTCTACCCCGTGATGATCTACTTCGTCGTCGCCGGGACGACGAGCGGGGTCAACCTGACCGACGGCCTCGACGGGCTGGCCGCCGGCTGCTCGGCGATCGTGCTGATGGCCTACGTCGGGATCACCTTCGAGATCGGCCACGGCCAGTCCCTCGAGATGGCGCTGATGGCGGCCTGCCTCGTCGGCGGCTGCGTCGGCTTTTTGTGGTTCAACGCCTTTCCGGCGACGATCTTCATGGGCGACACCGGCTCGTTCGGTATCGGCGGAGCGATCGCGGGTCTGGCCGTGATGACGCAGACGGAGACGCTCCTGATCCTGCTCGGCGGGATCTTCGTGATCGAGGCCCTGTCGGTGCTGATCCAGATCGTCGCCTTCCAGTTCTTCCACAAACGCGTCTTCCTGATGGCGCCGATCCACCACCACTTCGAGCTGAAGGCGTGGTCTGAGACGAAGATCATCCTGCGCTTCTGGATCGTCACGGCGATCGGCGCGGCGATCGGCTTCACGATCTACGCGCACACCGTTCGATGAGGAGACCGCCGCTGCCGGCCGGGCCCTACCTCGTCGTCGGCCTCGCCCGCTCGGGGGCCGCCGCCGCGCAGGCGCTGCTGGCGCGCGGGGAGAGCGTGCTCGGCACCGACCGCGCCGGCATCGAGGCGCCGCAGGGGGTGGAGACGGCGCGCGACGGCCTCGAGGCGCTGGGGCGCGCCGGGTGCGTCATCAAGAGCCCGGGCGTGCCCGCCTCCGATCCACTGATCGCCGCCGCTCGCGAGCGCGGGGTGCCGGTGCTCGGCGAGCTCGAGCTGGCCTGGCGGCTCCTGCCGAACGACTTCATCGCCGTGACCGGGACGAACGGCAAGACGACGACGGTCGAGCTGCTCGGCGCGATGCACGACGCCGCGGGCGTGCCGGCCGTCGTCGCCGGCAACGTCGGGCGCGCGGCGAGCCTGCTGGCGGTCCCGCCGGTACTCGCGCCCGAGGTCACGGTCGTCTGTGAGGCCTCGTCGTTTCAGCTCGAGGACACACTCGAGTTCGCGCCGCGCGCGGCGGTGCTGCTCAACATCGCCCCCGACCACCTCGACCGCCACGGCGACATGGCCGCCTACACCGCGGCCAAGCTGCGCGTCTTCGAGAACCAGACGGCCGGCGACCTCGCGGTCCTGCCGCCGGGGACGCAGGCCGGGGGCGGCGCGCAGCGGATCACGTTCGGTGAGGAGGCGGGCGCCGATATGCGCCTGGGTGACGAGCGGCTGTGGTGGCGCGGCGAGGCGTTCGCCGCGCGCTCGCAGATCTGCCTGCG
Organism: Solirubrobacteraceae bacterium; assembly: GCA_036267075.1. Taxonomy (GTDB): domain Bacteria; phylum Actinomycetota; class Thermoleophilia; order Solirubrobacterales; family Solirubrobacteraceae; genus Palsa-513. The sequence goes on along the minus strand of DATAWT010000015.1, from coordinate 120,542 downwards.
CGGCCCGCACAACGCGCTGAACGCGCTGGCCGCGACGGCGGTCGCGCTCGAGCGCGGCCTCGATCCCGACGGCGTGCGGCGCGCGCTCGGCGAGTTTTCGGGCGTCGAGCATCGCCTCGAGGAGGTCGCGACGATCGACGGCGTCCTCTTCGTCAACGATTCCAAGGCGACGAACGTCGCCAGCGCGCTCGTCGCGCTGCGCTCCTTCGATGCTGGAACCATCCACCTGATCCTCGGCGGGCGCGGTAAGGGGGAGGACTTCGGCGCGCTTCTTGATCAGGTTGCGGCCCGTGTGCGGGCGACCTATCTGGTCGGCGAGGCGGCCGATGAGATCGGCGCGGCACTCGATGGTCTGGTGACGATCCGCTCGGGAACGCTCGAGCGGGCGGTCGCCGATGCGCGTGCCGCCGCTCGGCCCGGCGAGGTCGTTCTGCTCAGCCCGGCCTGCACTAGCTTTGACCAGTTCCGCGACTACGAGGAGCGCGGCGCGGCGTTCAGGGCTCTCGCCGGCGGCTGAGCCGCGGCAAGTTTGCGCCCAGGCGGGAGGAGTTTCGCCCGATGTGTGGACGAGGGAAGGCTTTCGGCCGACGCCAGCGAAGTAGTCCTAATGGCGTCGGTTGCCGCCACACCTGATGGCATCCAGCACCCCGCTGAGCCGCCCGAGCCGCGCGCGAGGCAGCTGCGTCTGCCGATCGAGCACAGCCTGCTGCTGACGGCGACGCTGTGCCTGCTTGCCGGCGGTGCGGTGATGGTCTACAGCGCTTCCGCTCCCTCGGCGCTGAGCGGCGGGACCGCTGGCGGTGCGGGCACGCTGATTCGTTTCGTGGTCTACGCGGCGATCGGCCTTGCGGTGCTGCGCTATGCCGCGCGCACGGAGCTCGAGCGGATCCGCTACCTGACGGGGCGGCTTTTGGCCGTCGCGTTCGTGCTGCTCCTCGCCGTGCGGATCCCCGGCATCGGCACGACGACGCTCGGAGCGCAGCGCTGGATCGGCGTCGGGCCGGTTCAGTTCGAGCCATCGGAGCTGATGAAGCTGGCGCTCGTGCTCTACGCCGCGCACGTCCTCTCCTACGGGCGCCTTGGCGGGCGCAACCTCCACCAGGCGCTCAAGCGCGTCGGCATCGTCGGGACGGCGGCGATCTTGCTCGTCGCCTCCCAGCCCGACATCGGCACGGCGATGGTGATCGCGATGGCACTGTCGGCCGTCGTGCTCGCGGCCGGGATCCCGGTGCGCACGCTCGCCGTGATCGCCGTCGTCGGGATCGGCGCGGTGGTCGCCTACGCGATCGCGGTTCCCTACGCCGGGGCGCGCCTGACGTCGTTCCTCGATCCCTGGGCACACGCCTTCGGCACCGGCCGCCAGTCGGTCCAAAGCCAGGTCGCGGTCGGTTCGGGCGGTCTCTTCGGGCGCGGCCCGGGGGCCTCGGTTCAGAAGCTCTACTACCTCCCCGAGGCGCCGACCGACTTCATCCTCGCGGTGATCGGCGAGGAGCTCGGCTTCGTCGGTATCGCGGTCCTCCTGTCGCTCTACGGACTGATCGCCTACGCCGGCATGCGCGCCGCGCGCGCCGCGCGCGGGACCTACGCGCTGCTGATCGCCGTCGGCGTGACGTCGCTGATCGTCTTCCAGGCGACGCTGAACGTCTTCGCGGTGCTCGGGATCGCGCCGATCACGGGCGTGCCGCTGCCGTTCGTCTCCTACGGCGCGAGCAACCTGCTGGTGCTGCTGGCGGGCATGGGACTTCTGTTGAACGTCGCAGGCGGCGGCGCGGCGCATCTGCGCGCCGTCGGCAGCACGCGGCGCAGAAAAGCGAAACGATCAGGCGGTGAGCAAAGCGCCGAGGATCGCGATAGCAGCCGGCGGAACCGCGGGACACGTCGTTCCGGCGCTGGCGGTCGCGGACGCGCTGCGGGCGCGGGGGGCTGAGGTCGTCTTCATCGGCGGCGACCGTGCCGAGCGCGAGCTCGTGCCCGCCGCCGGCTACCCCTTTGAGCGACTGTCGGTTTCGGCGCTTGACCGCCGAAACCCGCTGCGCGCGCTGCGGGCGCTGACGCAAGCGCTCGGCGCCGTGCTCCGCGCGCGCTCGCTGCTGCGCGGCTACGACGCCGTGATGGGCGGCGGGGGCTACGTCGCTGGTCCCGTCGGGCTCGCCGCGCTGCTGCGGCGGATCCCGATCGTCCTGACCGAGGCAGACAGCCGCCTCGGAATCGCGAACCGCGTCCTTGCCCCGTTCGCGCGAAGCGTGTGTTTGGCGTTTCCGATTCGCGGGCGCGACGGCGAGCGCTACGTCGTCACCGGGCGCCCCGTGGCGCCGCCCGATGCCGACCGCGCGCAGGCCCGCGCCGAGTTCGGCGTGATCGACGGCGAGCTGCTCGTGCTCGTCTTCGGCGGCTCGCTCGGATCGCGACGGATCAACGAAGCGGCGATCGAAGGGCTCGACGGCGATTACCGCGTCCTGCACGTCACCGGCGCGCGGGACTGGCCGTCGCTCTCGGCGCGGCCGCGGCGGGCGGGCTACGACATGCGCGAATACCTCGACCGCGACCGCTTTGCCGCTGCACTGGCCGCCAGCGACCTCGTGATCGCCCGCTCGGGCGGGTCGATCTTCGAGATCGCAGCCTACGGGCGCCCCGCGATCCTCGTTCCCTATCCCGCCGCAAGCGCCGGCCACCAGCTCTCAAACGCGCGCTGGATGGAGCGCGCCGGCGCGGCGGTCGTGCTGCTTGACGGCGACTGCGACGCGCCGCGCCTGCGCGCCGAGGTGGCGCGGCTGGTGGCGGATGCCGGGGCGCTTGCGGAGATGAGTGCCGCCTCGCTCTCACTCGCGCGGCCGCAGGCGGCGAGCGAGGTCGCCGAGCTCGTCCTCGCGGCGGCGGTCGGGCGAGCGTGACCGCGGCGCGGCCCTGGAGCGGGCGGCGGCTTCACTTCGTCGGCGTCGGCGGCGCCGGGATGAGCGCCTATGCGCGGGCCGCGCACGCACTCGGCGCGCAGGTGAGCGGATCCGATCGCGCCGAGTCGGTCTATTCGGCGGCGCTTGCCGCCGACGGCGTGCTCGTCGCGGCGATCGGGCATCGCGCCGAGAACCTGCCGCAGGGCGAGGGGCTCGAGGTCGTCTGCTCGAGCGCGATCGGTGCGGAGAACGTCGAGCGCGTCGCAGCGCTCGAGCGCGGGCTCGCGGTGCTAGCGCGCGCCGCCCTGCTCGGCGAGCTGACCGCGCTTCGGCGCACGATCGCCGTCGCCGGCGCCCACGGCAAGACGACGACCTCGGCGATGATCGTCGCCGCGCTTCGCGCGGGCGGGCTTGACCCGGGCTATCTGATCGGCGGCGTGCTGCGCGAGAGCGGGCGAAACGGCGAGTGGCGCGAGAGCGAGTGGCTGGTCGTCGAGGCCGACGAGTCCGACCGCTCGCTGCTTGAGCTGCACGTCGAGATCGCGGTGCTGACGAACGTCGAGCTTGACCACCACGACGCCTACGGCTCACTCGCTGAGCTCGAGGACGTCTACCGGCGTTTCCTCGCCGGCGCGGCGCAGGCGGTCATCTGGGACCGCCCGGAGCTCCTTGCGCTGCGCGAGGGGTCAAGCGCTCCGTTTGACGCCCGCGACGTGCAGCTCGGCCGCGGCGTCTCGCGCCTTCACTGGGAGGGAGTCGAGCTCGAGCTCCCGCTCGCCGGCCTCCACAACGCGCGCAACGCCGTCGCGGCGCTGCGTGTGGCGCGGCTCGCGGGCGTCGCGGCGGAGGACGCCGCGCGCGGGCTGCGCGCCTTCGCGGGCACCGCGCGGCGCTTTGAGCGCCTCGGAGTGAGCGGGTCGGGGGCCGAGGTCTATGACGACTACGCGCACCACCCGAGCGAGATCGCCGCGACGCTTGCGGCCGCGCGGACGCTTGCGCCGCGGCGGCTGGTCGCCGTCTTTCAGCCGCACCTCTATTCGCGCACGCTGGCGCTTGCGCGCGAGCTCGGCGCCGCGCTAGCCGCCGCCGATGCGGTCGTCGTGCTCGACGTCTACCCGGCGCGCGAGCGCGCCGAGGACTTTCCGGGCACAAGCGGCCTGCGCGTCGCCGAGGCCGCGGCCGATGCTGCGGCTGGGCGGGCGGTCTATTGGATGCCCGTGCGCGCGGCGGCGCGCGCGGCGGTCGGGACGCTCTCAGGTGCCGGCGACCTCGTCGTCGTGATGGGCGCTGGCGACATCGATGAGCTCGGCCGCGAGCTCGCGGGGGAGAGCGGTGGTTGAGCCTCAGTCGGGCTATTCGCTCGCGCGGCTGACGACCGTTCGCACCGGCGGGGCCGCCGAGCACTACGCAGCCGCGACGACGCGGGAGGAGCTGCTCGAGCTGCTGCGCTGGGCGCACGAGCGCTCACTCGACGTGCATGCGGTTGGATCGGGGTCGAACCTGCTCGTCGCCGATCAGGGGGTCCGCGGGCTCGTCGTCAAGCTCGAGGGCGCGCTGGCGCGAATCGAGCACGACGGCGACGGCCTGCGCTGCGGGGGCGGCGCGCGGCTGCCGGCGATCGCCGCCGCGGCGGCGCGGCTCGGTCTCGGCGGAATCGAGTTCGCGGTCAACATCCCGGGCACCGTTGGCGGAGCTGTTCGGATGAACGCCAACGCCTACGACGGCGTCCTCGGCGAGGTCCTCGAGTGGGTCGAGATCACGACACACGCCGGTCTCGCGCGGCGCGCGCCCGGCGAGCTGGGCTTCTCCTACCGCTCATCCTCGATCGCGAGCGGGGAGATCGTCGCCGCAGCGCGCTTCGCGCTCACGCCCGCGAGTCCCGAGGATGTCCGTGCGCTGCTCGCGCAGATGCGCGAGCGACGCCACGCGGCGCAGCCGAAGGGGATCCGCACGTTCGGCTCGACGTTCAAGAACCCGCCCGGCGGCGAGCGGACGGCGGGCGAGCTGCTCGCGGCGGCCGGAGTCGCCGAGCTGCGCTTTGGCGGCGCGCGATTCTCGCGAAGGCACGCCAATTTCGTCGAGAACACCGGCGGGGCGAGCACCGCCGACGTCCTGGCGCTGCTCGCCGCCGGGCGCCAGCGCGTGAGCGAGCGCTTCGGGATCGAACTCGAGCCCGAGGTCCAGCTGCTGGGGGACGCCGTCTTCCCCTGGTAGGGATCTTTGTGCAACGCGGTAGGGGTTTGGGCATGGGGCGCGAAGGAGTGGCTGTGATTCGCCTGCGCTCGATCAGGCCGCCTCGCCTGCCGGGGTCGGGGCGCGTCGCCGATCTGCGCATCGAGGCCCTGCCGCGGCCCGTTTCGCTGCCGCACCTGCCGCTGCGCCAGCTGATCGCGCGGCTGCGGGCGATGAGCCTGCGCCGCAAGCTGATCTGCATCATCGCGATCGCGGTCTTTGCGATCGGCGGCTGGCTCGTCCTGCGCGACAGCCCGCTCTTCTCGGTCGATCAGGTCGAGATCTCGGGTTTGCCGGCGACCGTGCTGCCGCAGGTCGGCGCCGACCTGCGCGCCGCCGCCCGCAGGCAGACGACGACCGACTTCTCGGTCGGCGCGCTGCGCGCCGCCGTCGCGCACTACTCGGTGATCACCCAGATCACCGCGACGACGCACTTCCCGCACGGCGTCAGCATCTCCGTCGACACCCGAACGCCGGTCGCGCGGCTCGATCTCGACCACCACCTGGTGATGGTCGACGCGACCGGAGCGCTCGTCACCGGAGTTCACCTGCAGCACCTGGTCGTGCTGCGCACGGACACGCGGCTGGTGCGTGGGGCGACCCGCGACCCGTTCGTGCTGGTGGCCCTGCAGATCGTTGCCGACGCCCCGGCGGCGCTGCGCAGCCGGGTCGCCTCGGTCAGCTCGGTCAAGGGGCTGCTGACGGTCCACCTCCGCCGCGGTCCGCGCCTGATCTTCGGCAACGACGCGCTGCCTCACGCCAAGTGGGATTCGGCGGCCGCGGTCCTCGCCGACGCGAGCTCGCGCGGCGCGGCCTACATCGACGTCGAGGTCCCGTCGCGCCCGGCGGCGATGGTCGCCGACTCGGCGACGAGCCCCGCGACCGACCCCTCCTCGGGCGGATTGCTCAACGCGCCGAGCAGCGCGAGTTCCGTCTCAACGCTCCTCAATCCTGCCCTGATCACACCCTCGAGCTACACCTCAGGTTGAGGGTAGGCTGCGGCCCTCCTTCGGGTCGCGGTTGAGGGTTCGGCGATCTGCAACGAAAGTTGCGATGATGTGGGCGCATTGACTTTCGCCCGAAGCCCCGCATAACGTGGCTTTTGCGGCGCCATTCGCGGTGCCCTCCCGAAACCCTTCATTCTGACTCGAGGTTTGGACAAGATCATGGAAGGCGGCAGCTATCTCGCAGTGATCAAGGTCGTCGGCGTCGGCGGCGGCGGGACCAACGCCGTCAGCCGGATGGTCGACGCCGGTCTTCGGGGGGTCGAGTTCGTCGCCGCGAACACCGATGCCCAGGCGCTCGCGATGAGCGACGCCGACGTCAAGCTTCACATCGGAACGGATCTGACCAAGGGCCTCGGCGCGGGCGCCAACCCCGACGTCGGCTTCGGCGCCGCGGCGGAGTCGCGCGATGAGATCAAGGAGGCGCTCAAGGGCGCGGACATGGTCTTCGTCACCGCCGGCGAGGGCGGCGGCACCGGCACCGGTGCGGCGCCCGTGATCGCCGAGATCGCCAAGGCCGAGATCGGCGCCCTGACGGTCGGCGTCGTCACGCGCCCGTTCGACTTCGAGGGCAGCACGCGTGCGCGCCAGGCCGAGGACGGCATCCGCAAGCTGCGCGACGTCGTCGACACGCTGCTCGTGATCCCCAACGAGCGCCTGCTGGCGGTCGTCGAGCGGCGGACCACGATCCTCGACGCCTTCAAGGAGGCCGACAACGTCCTGCGCCAGGGCGTGCAGGGGATCACCGACCTGATCACGATCCCCGGCCTGATCAACCTCGACTTCGCCGACGTGCGCACGATCATGACCGACGCCGGAACCGCCGTCATGGGCATCGGCATCGGAAGCGGCGAGAGCCGCGCCGCCGACGCCGCGCGCCAGGCGATCGCCTCGCCGTTGCTCGAGGAGGCGATCGACGGAGCGACCGGCATCCTGCTCAACATCACCGGCGGGCGGAACCTTGGCCTGTTCGAGGTCAACGAGGCCGCCGAGATCGTCCAGACCGCCGCCGACCGCGAGGCCAACATCATCTTTGGCGCCGTGATCGACGAGCAGCAGGACGACGATGTCAGCGTGACCGTAATCGGCACCGGATTCGATCGCCACGGCCGAATCCGCGATCGCCTCGCCGAGCGCGAGAGCGGCGGCGGGGGCGGAGGGCGCCGCCGCGAGTCAAGCCGCTCGTCGGGCGAGATCCGCGACGAAGACATCGACGTTCCGCCGTTCCTGCGCTGATCGCCCGCTTGGCGCCCTGCTAGCGTCGCTGGAGTGAGCGCAGACGCCTACGCGGACCGCCGTGGCGCGGCTTCGGGCGCCGGCTGTCAGCAGACGCACGTGCACGCCGGCCGATGCCGCGAGACGGTCGCCTGCTGCGACGGCGAGGAGTCGACCAGCTAGGGTGCCGCGCGCGTTGTCCGCTCCGCTTTTTGAAACCCCGCTTCACGCCGAGCACGTCGAGCTCGGAGCGCGGATGGGCCGCTTCGCCGGCTGGGACATGCCGATCCGCTACGGCGACGGCCAGATCGCCGAGCATCTCGCGGTTCGCTCCACCGCCGGCGCCTTCGATGTCTCGCACATGGGCCAGATCGAGACGAGCGGCCCGCAGGCCGCCGAGCTGCTCGCGCATCTGTGCAGCAACGACATCGCGGCGATGTCGATCGGGGCGGCGCAATACGGGCTCCTGCTCAACGAGGATGGCGGCGTCCTTGACGACGTCATCAACTACCGCCTCGAGGCAGACCGCTTCCTGACGGTCACCAACGCCGCCAACCACGCCCGCGACCTCGACTGGTTTCGCTCCCACCAGGGCGGCTTCGACGCGGAGGTGATCGATCGTGCCGGCGACTACGCGATGATCGCGATCCAGGGCCCGCTCGCGCGCGAGATCGTGCAGGCCGTCGCGAGCGCGCCGCTTCCGGAGCGGATGACGATCGGCAGGCGCACGATCAACGGCGCCGACGCGCTCGTCGCGGCGACCGGCTACACCGGTGAGGACGGCGTCGAGATCCTGCTCGCTCCCGGCGACGCGCCGGCGGTCTGGAACGTGCTGGTCCGCCGCGGCGCAAAGCCCGCCGGCCTCGCGGCGCGCGACACGCTGCGCACCGAGGCCTGCTACCACCTCTACGGCAACGACCTCTCGGTCGACCGTGGACCGATCGAGGCCGGCCTCGGCTGGGCCTGCCGAGCCGGCGACGCCTACATCGGCTCGGCGGCGGTCGAGCGTGACCGCGCGAACCCGCCGGAGGAGCGCCTTGTTCCGTTCGTCATCGTCGGCGGCGGCGCGGCGCGTCCCGGCGATCTGCCGATCGGCGGGGGCGTCGTCACGAGCGGAACCTTCTCGCCGAGCCTCGATCAGGGGATCGGACTCGTCTACCTGCCCCGCGCGACGGCGGTCGCCGAAACCGAGTTCGAGATCGACGTTCGCGGGAAGATCCGCACTGCCCGCGTCGAGAAGCGACCGCTGCTGAAGGTCTGACCGGCAAACCAATAAAGTCCGCTCCCACGAGGTGACGATGGCTTCGCAAGCGTCCTATCCTGAAGATCTCCTCTACCACCGCGACCATGACTGGGCACGGATCGAGGGTGATCTGGCGACCTTCGGGATCACCTGGCACGCTCAGGACTCACTCGGCGAGGTGGTCTTCTTCGAGCCGCCGGCGGTCGGTACGACCGTCACCCAGGATCAGCCCTATACCGAGGTCGAGTCGGTGAAGGCCGTCTCGGATGTCATCGCGCCGCTGTCGGGCGAGGTCGTCGAGGTCAACGAGGAGCTCGGCAAGGCGCCCGAGGCGATCAACGACGACCCCTACGGCGCGGGCTGGATGGTCAAGGTACGCATCGCCGACCCCGATCAGGCGCAGGCATTGCTCGAGCGCGACGCCTACGTCGCACTGATCTCCTGAACGGGACGCCGCGATGACGCGCTACACGCCCGTCACCGAAAGCGATCGCGAAGCGATGCTTGAGGCGATCGGCGTCGCGAGCGTCGATGAGCTGTTCGCGGAGATCCCGCCGGAACTGCGCCTGACGCGCCCGCTCGACCTTCCCGCCGGTCTCGGCGAGGCCGAGGTCTACGAGCACATGCGCTCGCTAGCCGCGCGCAACACCTCGGCTGAGGAGGTCATCTCCTTCCTCGGCGCGGGGATGTATGACGGCTACATCCCGGCGGTCATCGACATGCTGCTCGGCCGCTCGGAGTTCCTGACGCCCTACACGCCCTATCAGCCCGAGATCTCCCAGGGCGGCCTGCAGGTGATGTTCGAGTACCAGACCGCGATCTGCGAGCTGACCGGCATGGACGTCTCAAACGCCTCGGTCTATGAGGGGCCCTCGGCGGTCGCCGCCGCCGGCTATCTCGCGAAGCTGACCAACGGCCGACCGCGCTTTCTCGTCTCGCGCGGCGTCCACCCGCACGCGCGCGAGACGCTCCGGACGTATTCGGTGGGCTTCGGCATGAGCGTCGAGGAGGTCGGCCTGCGCGCCGGCGTGACCTACGCGGACGCGTGGGCGAAGGCGCTCGGCGACGACGTCGCCGCGGTCTTCCTCGCCCAGCCCAACTTCCTCGGCGCCGTCGAGGACATCGAGCCGCTCGCCGCCGCCGCGCGCGAGCACGGCGCGCTCGTGGTCGTCAGCGCCGACCCGCTGTCGCTGGGCATCCTCGAGCCGCCCGGCTCGCAGGGCGTCGACGTCTGCGTCGGCGAGGGCCAGACGCTCGGCAACCGCCTCGACTTCGGCGGGCCGTCGTTCGGCTTCTTCGCCGCCCGCGAGGAGCATCTGCGGCGGATGCCCGGTCGGATCGCCGGCGAGACCCGCGACGTCGACGGGCGCCGCGGCTTCGTGCTGACGCTGCAGACGCGCGAGCAGCACATCCGCCGCGAGAAGGCGACCTCGAACATCTGCACCGCGCAGGCGCTCAACGCCCTCGCGGGCGTCGTCTACCTCTCCTGGCTCGGCCGCCGCGGGCTGCCCGAGCTCGCCGAACTGCTCGCGCGCCGCGCCGCCTACGCGCGCGAGGCGCTCGCCGCGATCGACGGCGTGAGGGCGCTTCACGAGCAGCCGATCACGCGCGAGTTCGCGGTCTCGCTCGGCCTCGGCGACGTGGCGTGCGTGCAGCGCGTGATCGCGCGCTGCGCAGGCGACCGCATCGAGCCGGGCTACGCGCTCGGCCGCGACTACCCCGAGTACCCCGACGGATTGCTGGTCGCCGTCAGCGAGCGGCGCTCGCGCGCCGACATCGATCACCTCGCCGAGGTGCTCGGACGCGCCGTGGCGGCGGAGCGGCTGGCGAGCGCGACCGGAGGCAAGCAGGCATGAGCGCGCAGGAGGTGCGGACGATCTTCGAGCAGGGCCGCCCGGGCCGCCGCGCCTTCGAGGCGCCCGCGGCGGACGTCCCGGAGCGCTCGCTTGACGAGCTGATCCCGCCGCGCCTGCGCCGCCGCGAGCCGGCGCGGCTGCCCGAGGTCTCAGAGCCCGAGCTGGTGCGCCACTACGTGCGCCTGTCGCGGCGCAACTTCGACCTCGACTCGGGCTTCTACCCGCTCGGCTCGTGCACGATGAAGCACAACCCGCGCCTGCACGAGCGCGTCGCGGCGCTGCCCGGGCACGCGCGCCTTCACCCGCTGACCGACGCCTCGCGCGCACAGGGCGCGCTGACGGTGATGTGGAACCTCGAGCGCGCGCTGTCTGAGATCGCCGGCCTGCCGCACGTGTCGCTTCAGCCCTCGGCGGGATCCCACGGCGAGCTCGCCGGCGTGCTCCTGACGCGCGCGTTTCACACCGACCGCGGCGAGCAGCGCCACAAGGTGCTCACGCCCGACACCGCGCACGGGACGAACCCGGCGACGGTGACGATGGCGGGCTATGAGGTGGTCAAGGTCGGCACGGACGAGCGCGGCGGCGTCGACCTCGATGACCTGCGCGCGAAGGCCGACTCCGACGTCGCCTGCCTGATGCTGACCAACCCCAACACGCTCGGCCTGTTTGACCCCAACATCTCAGAGATAGCCACGATCGTCCACGACGTCGGCGGCGTCCTCTACTACGACGGCGCGAACCTCAACGCGGTGATGGGGATCTCGCGGCCAGGCGACATGGGCTTCGACATCGTCCACTTCAACCTCCACAAGTCCTTCACCCAGCCGCACGGCGGTGGCGGCCCGGGCTCGGGGCCGATCGCCGTCTCCGAGGCGATCGAGCCGTACCTTCCGCGGCCCGTGCTGCGCCGCCACGGCGGCGCCGAGGGCAACGGCTCCTCGGTCGAGTTCGAGCTCGACCACGAGCGCCCGAAGTCGATCGGCCGCCTGCGCGGCTTCCAGGGCAACTACGGCTGTTTCGTGCGCTCCTACGCCTATATCTGCTCACTCGGCGCGGCGGGCCTTCGCGACGTCTCAGAAATCGCCGTGCTGAACGCCAACTACCTGCTTGCGCGGCTGCGGGAACTGGGCGTCACGGAGCTCCTGCCGCCCGCCTACGATCGCATCTGCATGCACGAGTTCGTGCTCAGCGGCGCCCCGATGAAGCAGCAGCTCGGGATCCGCACGCTCGACCTCGCCAAGCGGATGCTCGACCACGGCTATCACCCGCCGACCGTCTACTTCCCGCTGCTGGTCGATGAGGCGCTGCTGATCGAACCGACCGAGACCGAGACGCGCGAGACGCTCGACGAGTTCGCGGAGGCGATCGCCGCGATCCTCAGCGAGGCGCGCGAGGACCCCGAAATCGCCCGCGGCGCCCCGTATGAGACGCCGGTCCGCCGCCTCGATGAGGCCGGCGCCGCCAAGAACCCGGTCCTGCGCCAAGCGCTCTAGCCCGCGCCGGACGCCGGACGGCCGCTAGAGCAGATCGGGCTCGAGGCGCTCCTCGAGCGCCTCGCCGTCGCTCGAGCGCGACACGCGCCAGGCGTAGCGGCCCGCGGTGTCGCCGATGACGCGCTCGACCTCATCGCCGCGGTAGTGGATCGCCACCCCGTCGTCGGTCGCGTATCCGTCGGGGAGAGTCCCGTCGGCGACGAGCGCGCGGTAGTGGGGGCGGCGGTCGGGCTCGGAGTCGTAGTGGACCGACGTCGAGTGGGGCAGCAGGCCGAGTGAGTCGGTGACCGCGCGCAGCTCACCGAAGGAGTCGGTGTTTCCGGCGGCGTGCCAGCAGATCGAGCCGGCGCTGATCCCGCCCAGCACGATTCCGCGCTCCCAGGCCTCGCGCAGGATCACGTCGAGCCCGTGCGCGCGCCAGACCGCGAGCAGGTTGACGACCGATCCGCCGCCGACCCAGATCACGTCGCGGCTGAGGAGGTGCTCGGCCGGGTCGACGTTGGGCATCGAGAACAGCTGGAGGTGGCTCGCCTCGACCTGCTCGCCCGCGCAGGCGCCGTAGAAGCCGCGAATCCCGGCGAGGCTGTCGCCGTGGGCGGTGCCGAGCCAGCAGACCTTCGGCCGCGCCGCGCCGGAGAGCTCGAACGCGTAGCGCATCACCGGCCCGAGGCGCCATTGCCAGACGTTCACGCCGCTGTCGATGAAGCTCGCGCTACCGGCGACGATGTCCACGGCGGCCAGTCTGCCCACACCACGCCGTCCAGTCAACGGCCCGATACGCTGCGCTCCCCATGCGGATCTTCTCGGGCATCCAGCCGAGCGGCCGAAAGCAACTCGGCAACTACATCGGCGCGATCATCCACTACGTCGCTGGCCAGGACCGCGGCGAGGGGATCTACTGCGTCGTCGATCTGCACGCGCTGACCGTCGACTGGGACCCCGCTGACCTGCGCGAGCGGACCTACGACACGGCGGCGACCCTGCTCGCCGCGGGCCTTGACCCGGCGCGCTGCATCCTCTTTCGCCAGAGCGATGTCGCCGAGCAGTCCGAGATGGCCTGGCTGCTCGGCTGTCTGACCTCCTACGGCGACCTCGGGCGGATGACCCAATTCAAGGACAAGGCGCCCAAGCAGCGCGAGCTGGTCTCGGCCGGGCTGTTCTTCTACCCGGTTCTGATGGCCGCCGACGTGCTCGCCTACCGCGCCCACGAGGTGCCGGTCGGCGACGACCAGCGCCAGCACCTCGAGCTGATGCGCGACATCGCGATCCGCTTCAACGCCCGCTTCGGCGAGATCCTCGTCGTGCCTGAGGCCCGCATCCCCGAGGTCGGCGCGCGGATCATGGATCTCCAGGATCCGACCGCGAAGATGTCGACCACGGCGGCCAGCGAGGATGGAACCGTTTACGTGCTCGATGAGCCGCAGGTCATCGAGCGCAAGGTCAAGCGCGCCGTGACCGATTCCGGCGAGGGGATCGTCAGCTCACCCGACAAGCCCGGGATCACGAACCTGATCACGATTTTCGCGGTCGTGCGCGGCGTCGACCCCGCCGAGATCGAGCGCGAGTTCGCGACGACCCGCTACGGCGACTTCAAGGCGGCGCTCGCCGCCGAGCTGACGCAGTACCTGGCGCCCGTGCGCGAGCGCTACGGGGAGCTCCGCGCGGACCCTGAGCGCCTCGAGGCGATCCTCGCCGACGGCGCCGCGCGGGCACGCGAGATCGCCGCGGTGACACTCGGCGACGTGCGCCGCGCGGTCGGCGTCGGGCCGATCGGTTAGCCGCGACTCGTCGGCCGTCCGCGATAGCTTTCGCTCGTGCACCTCGCCGAGCTCGAGCTGGATCTCGACGTCTTCAGCGGCCCCTTCGACCTGCTCCTGACGCTTGTCCTGCGCGAGGAGGTCGACCTGCGCGAGCTGGCGCTGGCGGAGGTCGTGCTCGCCTATCTCGACCACCTCGACGCGCGCGGCGAGCTCGACCTGGAGGCGACGACGGAGTTCATCGTCCTCGTCGCCGCCCTGCTCGAGTTGAAGTCGCGGCTGCTGTTGCCGCGCGAGGAGCTCGAGGAGCTGCTCGAAATCGAGCCCGGCGAGGCTGCCGAGGAGCTGCTGGCGCGGATGCTCGACGCGCGCCGCTACCGCGCCGCCGCCGAGCATCTGCAGAGCGCGCTGGCCGCGCAGCCGCACGGCCGCTTCCGCGAGGCGCCGCTGCCGGCGCATCTGCGGCGAAGCTCGCTCGACGACGTCGAAGGGCCGATCTGGGATCCGGCGGCGCTCGGCGGCGCGATCGGCGGGCTGCTGTCGCTGCCCGCAAAGCTCGATTTCAGCCACATCAGCGTCGTGCGGGTGTCGGTCGCCGAGCGCGTCGCCCACCTGCGCGATCTGCTGCGCTCGGCGGTCGCTCTCAGCTTCGACGATGCCGTCCGCGACGCCGACCGGATGACGGTCGCGATCACGCTGTGGGCGCTCCTTGAGCTGCACAAGCGCGGCGAGGCGAGCTGGGACCAGCTCGAGCCGTTCGGCGAGATCACGGTCCGGCGTCTCGCCACCGAGGCCGCGGCATGAGCGAGCTCGCGCGGATGATCGAGGCGCTGCTGTTCCTCTCAAGCGATCCCGTCGAAGCCGGCGAGCTCGCCGAGGCGATCGGCGCACGCGAGCAGGACGTCGCGGCGGCGCTCGCGGAGCTCGAGGCGGCGTTCGCGCCCGGCGAGCGCGGACTCCAGCTGCGCCGCCTCGCGGGCGGCTACACGTTCTCAAGCGACCCCGCCGCCGAGGACGCGGCGCGTGCGCTGCTGGCCAAGCCGCGCCTTGCGACGTTGACGCCGGCTCAGCTTGAGACGCTCGCGATCGTCGCCTACCTGGGCGGCGTCTCACGGCCTGAGATCGCGCGGATCCGCGGCGTCAACGCCGACTCGCCGGTCGCCTCGCTACTCGATCGCGGGCTGATCGAGGAGAGCGGGCGCTCGCAGTTCGGCGCCGTCACCTACCGCACGACGACGCTGTTCCTGAAGCTGTTCGGCCTGCAGGGGCTCGACGAGCTGCCCGACATCGCGCAATGGGATCCGACACCGGAGGAGCAGGCGGCGCTTCGCGAGCGCCTGCTGGCCGCGGGCGACGCACGTGCAGGGGTAGCGCCGGAGGCCTGAAAGCAATGGCCGATACGACGATCAGGCCGATGCTCGACGGCGACGTCGAGGAGGCCGATCGCGTCATGCGGCTGGCGTTTGGAACATGGCTCGGCGTGCCGGATCCGATGACGGTGTTCGGCGATTCAGACATTCTCCGAGCGCGCTACAGAGCCGAACCAGGCGGAGCGTTCGTCGCCGAGCGAGGCGGCGAGGTCGTCGGCGCGGTCTACGCCACGCGCTGGGGAAGCTACGCCTACTTCGGGCCGCTGTGCGTGCGGCCGGACAACTGGGACCAGGGGATCGGCGGGCGGCTGCTCGAGCCCGTCATGGACCTCTTCGCGGCCTGGGGGGTACGGCAGTCAGCGCTCTTCACCTTTCCCCAGAGCACCAAGCACGTCGGCCTCTATCAACGCTTCGGCTTCTGGCCCCAGCAGCTGACCTCGGTCCTCGCCAAGGCGCCCGCGGCCGGCGACGCGCCTGAGATCTATACGGGCGACGCAGAGACGCTCGCGGACTGTCGGAGCCTCAGCGACGCGGTCTTCGAGGGCCTTGACCTGAGCGCCGAGATCGAGGCCGCACGCGCGCACTCCTTCGGCGCGACCGTGATCGTGCGCGACCGCCGCGACGGTTCGCTGCGCGGCTTCGCCGTCTGCCACGACCGGGCCGGCGAGGCGCCGAGCGACGTCTGCTTCGTCAAGTTCGCCCTCGCCCGCGACGCGGACGCCTTCGAGGAGCTGCTCGACGCCTGCGAGGCACTCGCGCAGGCCGGCGGCGCGGACGTACTGATGGCGGGCGTCAACCTCGCGCGCCACGACGCCTACCGGCGGATGCTCGCGCGCGGCTTTCGCGCGGCGATGCAGGGCGTGATCATGCAGAGCCCCAACGAGCCCGGCTACTGCCGCCCCGAGGTCTACGCGCTCGATGACCTGCGCTGAGCGCGCCGCGCGGGTGAGCTAGCCTTGACCCAGTGAGTGCGAATGGTCCCGCCGGGGGTGGCGAGGCCGTCGTGTTGCGCGGCCTCGAGAAGAGCTGGCGCGGTCCGGGGGGGCCGATTCGCGCCGTTCGAGCCATCGACGTCAGCGTCGCGCGCGGTGAGACGGTTGCCCTGCTCGGTCCCAACGGCGCCGGCAAATCGACGACGATCGACATGATCCTCGGCCTCGTGCGCCCGGACGGGGGCAGCGTCAGCGTGCTCGGACGCGCCCCGGGCGACGCCGTCAAGGAGGGGCTGGTCGGCGCGATGCTGCAGACCGGGGCGCTGATTAGAAACCTCTCGGTCCGTGAGCTCGTCGCGATGGCGGCGGCGCTCTACCCACGGCCGCTCGCGGTCGAGGAGGTGATCGAGCTCGTCGGGCTCGGCGGCGTCGCCGACCAGCGCACGCAGAAGCTCTCCGGCGGGGAGACGCAGCGCGTGCGCTTCGCCGTCGCGCTCGTCGGCGACCCGCAGCTGTTGATCCTCGATGAGCCGACCGTCGCGATGGACGTCGAGGGGCGACGGGCGTTCTGGCAGGCGATGCGACAGCTCGCCTCCGAGGGGCGCACGCTGCTGTTCGCGACCCACTACCTCGACGAGGCCGACGCCAACGCCGACCGCGCGATCCTGCTCGCGCGCGGTAGCGTCGTCGCCGACGGCCCGACGACCGAGATCAAGGGCAGAGTCGGCACGCGCACGATCCGTGCGACCCTGCCCGACGTCGAGGACGCCGAGCTCGCCGCGATCGAGGGCGTCGACACCGTCGTGCGCCACGGCGAGGCGGTCACGCTCGTCTGCTCGGACTCCGACCGCGCGATCCGCTATCTGCTCGCCGGCCACCCGCAGATCCGCGACATCGAGATCACCGGTGCCGGTCTCGAGGACGCCTTCCTGCGCCTCGTCGGCGACGAGGAGCTCGGAGCGGATTCAGGCGAGGAGCTCGCGCGTTGAGCCAGCTCGCCTATACCCGCTATGAGCTCAAGCGGACGTTTCGCGAGCGCCGCCTTTTCATCTTCGCGTTCGGCTTTCCGCTGATCCTCTACTACCTGATCGCCGCCCCGAACCGCAACGTCCACAACTACAATCACTCGGGCATCGACCTGCCGCTCTACTACATGTGCGGCCTGGCGTCGTTCGGGACGATGATGGCGATGATGTCCGCCGGCTTCCGCATCGCCGGCGAGCGACAGGCGGGCTGGACGCGGCAGCTGCGGATCACGCCGCTCTCGACGCGCTCCTACCTGCGCGCCAAGGTCCTGACCGCGTACGCGATGGCGGCCTGCAGCCTCGGCCTGCTGTACATCGCGGGCGCCACGCTCGGAGTGAGCATCCCCGCGGGGCGCTGGATCGAGATGACGGGCCTGATCGCGATCGGTCTGCTGCCGTTCGCCGCGCTCGGCATCGCGCTCGGCCACCTGCTGACCGTCGACTCGACCGGTCCCGCGACGGGCGGGATCGTCTCGCTGCTGGCGTTCATCGGCGGCACGTGGTTCCCGGTGACGGGGTTCCTGCACACGGTCGGTCAGTACGTGCCCTCCTACTGGCTCGTCCAGGCCGCTCACATCGCGGTTGGCGGGACCGGCTGGGGCACCCGCGGCTGGGTCGTCGTCGTCGCCTGGACCGCTGTTCTCGCCGTCGTCGCAGCCTACGCCTACGCGCGCGACACCGGTCGCGTGTAGGGCCGCGCCGGGCACGCGGCGATCAGCTGTCGGCCGCGACGAGGACCTTGCGCAGCGTCTTCATGTTGCGGTTCGTGTTGAAGGCCTTGTAGCGGGCGAGTGTGAGGTAGCGCGCAAACGGGCTCTTGAGCGTCAGGCCGACCGGCACCTGCCAGTAGATCACCCCGTCGCCGGCGGCGATCTCCTCGATCGCGGTATCGAGATCGTCGGCTTCCTCGAGCAGCTTCGCCTCGAGTCCGCTCTCGAAGAAGATCACGTAGCTGTGGTGCTCGGCATCGTCGGCGTAGGGCGATGCGCGCGTTATCTCGTGCAGCGACTCGATGGCGAGGATCTGCACCTTCGCCGCGTAGCCGAAGGCCTTCGAGAGCCCCGCCTCGATCGTCGTCTTGAGCGCAACGGGCGCCTTGGAGCTGTCGAGGACGACGTTGCCGCTCTGAAGCACCGTGCGGACGTTCGCGCAGCCGAGCTTCTCAAGGCACGCTCGCAGCTCGGCCATCTTGATCGTCCGCCCGCCGACGTTGACGCCGCGCAGGAATACGGCGTAGGTCTTCACTCCGCCGCCGCGCCCTCCGCCGCCGCGAGCTGACCGCACGCGGCGGCGATGTCGCGCCCGCGCGTCAAGCGCACCGTGACGCGCACGCCGCGCGACTCAAGCGCCGCGCGGAACGCCGCGATCGCCTCGCGGCCGGAGCCCGCGTAAGCGGAGTCCGTCGGGTTGTAGGGGATCAGGTTGACCTTGAAGGCCTCGCGCGGCTGCAGCAACGCAGCCAGCTCGAGCGCCTGGGCGTAGCGGTCGTTGACGCCGGCGAGCATCACGTACTCGACGAACACCATCCGCCGGCGCACGGCGTAGTCGGCGCGGCAGGCCTCGAGCACGTCGGCCAGCGGGTAGCGCTCGTTGACCGCCATCAGCGCGCTGCGCAGGCCATCCTCGGGTGCGTGCAGCGACAGCGCGAGGCGGATCGGACGCCCCGACGCGGTCAGCCGCTCGATTCCGGGAATCCACCCGACGGTCGAGATCGCGGTGCGCCGGGCGCTGATGCCGAGGTCCGGAAGCCAGTCGCAGGCCTCGAGCACCGCGTCGAGGTTCATCATCGGCTCGCCCATCCCCATGAAGACCGCGTGGTCGACCGGACCGAGGCGGCGGAAGTGGAGCGCCTGGTCGAGGATCTCATCGGCGCTGAGGTTGCCGCCAAAGCTCATCTGCCCGGTCGCGCAGAACGTGCAGGTCAGCGGGCAGCCCGACTGCGAGGACACGCACAGCGAGCGCCGCCCGTCGCGGTAGCGCATCAGGACCGCTTCAACCGGACGCCCACGTGCCGTGCGAAGGAGCGCCTTGACGGTCCCGTCGCGCGCGTGTGACTCGCGCTCCAGCTCGAGCGTCGAAAGCGGCAGTTGCTCCGCCAGGCGGGCGCGCAGAGCGCCCGGGAGGTCGGTCATCTCGCCGTAGGACCGGGCGCCGCGGGCCAGCCACGCCCAGACCTGGCGCGCCCGGTAGGCGGGCTCGCCGTCCTGCTCGAAAAGCTGGCTAAGCGCGGTGCGATCCACGCGACCTATGGTTGCAGCCGATGCGTCTTGCCAAGTTCCTCGCCCACGCGGGCGTCGCCTCGCGCCGCCAGGCCGCCGAGATCGTGCGCTCCGGACGGGTCAGCGTCGACGGCGAGCGCGAGCTCGATCCCGCGCGCCAGATCGACGGCGAGCTCGTGCGCCTCGACGGCACCCCGATCGAGGGGCCCGAGGAGCGCGTCGTCTACGCGCTCAACAAGCCACCCGGCGTCGTCTCGACGGCTCGCGACACGCACGGACGCCCGACCGTCGTCGAGCTCATCGAGGATCCTCGGCGCCTCTACCCCGTCGGGCGCCTCGATGCCGAGACGACGGGCCTGATCCTGCTGACCAACGATGGCGAGCTCGCGAACCTGCTCGCCCACCCAAGCCACGAGGTGCCGAAGCGCTACCGGGCCCGGCTTGCGGGCGGGACGCCCGGCAGCGCGGCGCTCGCGGCCCTGGCGGAGGGCATCGACCTCGACGACGGCCGCACGGCACCAGCCGAGGTCGCGCTGGTCGCTCCCGACGCGATCGAGATCGAGATCCACGAGGGACGCAAGCGCCAGGTCCGGCGGATGTGCGATGCGGTCGGCCACCGCGTGCTCGAGCTCGAGCGGATCGCCTTCGGCCCGCTCGAGCTCGGCCGGCTCGCCCCGGGCGAGGCGCGGCGCCTCACCGACGGCGAGATCGCCGCCCTTCGCGACGCCGCTCGTCGGTAGGCTGCGGGCCGTGACTGACCGGCTCTTCGCGCTGCGAGGTGCGACCAGCGTCGAGGAGAACACGGGCGCCGCGATCATCGCTGCCACCGAGGAGCTCGTGCGCACGATGGTCGAGCGCAACGCCCTTGAGATCTCGAGCTTCGTGAGCTGCATCTTCACCTCCACGAGCGACCTCGACGCCGAGTTCCCCGCGCTCGCCGCTCGTCGTGTCGGTTTCGACCACGTCCCGCTGCTGTGTGCGCAGGAGATCGAGGTGCCGGGCTCGCTCGAGCGCGTGATCCGCGTGCTCGCCCACTACTACGCGCCGGCCGACCACACTCCAAGGCACGTGTATCTCGGCGAGGCCCGCAGCTTGCGCGCGGACCTCGATGCCGCACAATAGGCGTATGACGCTCGAGTTCACCGCGGCCGTCAGGCGCATCCCGGCCTACCCGGCCGCCGCCGGCTACGGCCACGAGGGCTCACTTGTGCGGCTGGCGAGCAACGAGTCGCCGGACCGCCCGCTGCCCGAGGTCGTCGCCGCCGCGAGCGCTGCGGTCGCCGACGTCAACCGCTACCCCGATCCGACGAACGCGCGCCTTCGCGGCGCGCTGTCCGATCGCTACGGCGTGCCCGCCGAGAACATCGCCGTCGGGAACGGCTCATGCGATCTGCTGATGACCGCCTGCGACGCGCTGCTTGAGCCCGGTGCCGAGCTGGTCTACGGCTGGCCGTCCTTCTCGATCTACCCGCAGCTTGCCGCCTCGACCGGCGCGCGCGCGATCGAGGTCCCGCTCGACGGCGAGGAGCGCCTCGATCTGGAGGCGATGGCGCGCGAGGTCACGGTCGCGACGCGGCTCGTGATCGCCTGCAACCCCAACAACCCGACGAGCACCGCGTTGCCGCTCGCGAGCCTCGCGGCCCTCGCCGAGCGTGTCCCGCCGAGCGTCTGCCTGCTCTTCGATGAGGCCTACTGCGACTTCAACCTGCTCGAGGACCCCGACGCGACCGTCGACCTGCTCGCCGGGCACCCCAACCTCGTCCTGCTCCGCACGTTCTCGAAGGTCCACGGTCTGGCCGGCCTGCGCGTCGGCTTCGCGCTGTGCGGCTCGCGCGAGCTGCCCGATGCCCTCACCCAGCTTCGCCAACCGTTCTTCCTCAACGCCGCCGCCGGCGCCGCCGCGACGGAGTCGCTCAAGCACCTCGACGAGGTCGCGCGGCGCATCGAGCGCGTCGCGGTCGCGCGCGTGCAGATGATCGAGGGCCTTCGCGACCTCGGCCTGCAACCGGCGGACTCGCAGGCCAACTTCTGCTGGTTCGACGTCGGCGAGGGTCGCGACGAGGCGCAGATCCTCGACGGCCTCGCGCGCAATGGCGTGCTCGTGCGCTCCGGCAGCGCGCTCGGCAAGGACGGAGCGCTGCGCGTCACCCTCGGCACGCCGCAGGAGAACGAGCGCTTCCTCGAAGTGCTTGCGACGCTGCTTTAGCGCTCAGGTCTGCGCGAGAGCCGCCGCAGCCTCGGCGAAGCTGCGCGGCAGCTTCTTTGACTGCTTGCGGTCGTACATCAGCAGGTCGGCTCGCTCGAATGCCTCCTCGGGCGAGCTCGCTCCCTTCAGCGACGCGTGACCGAGGCTGACCGTCAGCGCGGCGGCGTCGATCAGCTCCGAGCCGCGCAGGCGCATCTGGACGCGCGCGGCGAACGCTTCGCAGTCGAGCCCGTCGCAGTTGCTGAGGATCAGCGCGAACTCATCGCCGCCGATCCGGCAGACGATGTCGGTGCCCCGTGCGGTCGCCTTCAGAACCTCGGCGAAGGCGCGCAGCAGCACGTCGCCTGCGCCGTGGCCGTAGGCGTCGTTGTAGTCCTTGAAGCGGTCGAGGTCGGCCAGCACGAGCCGGCTGTCGTGGCCGTGGCGGTGCGCGAGCCCCCACTCGCGCTCGAGATGGCGGTCAAACGCGCGCCGGTTGCCGAGGCCGGTGACGGCATCGACGTGGGCAAGCTCATCGAGGCGCTCGTGGTCAGCGCGCAGACGCGTCACGGTCGCGCGCAGCGTGACGACCTCGCGCTGCAGCTGCGCGAGCTTGTTGCGCCGTTCCAGGCCACCGCCGGAGGGGCGGAAAGAAGGGACCAGTGGTCGACGCAGGCGGTGCAGGGACGCCGTGCTCATCGGGGCAGATATCGGCAAAGCGATGCAAAGCGGTGAAAGGCGATTGAACCCTGCAAAACAACGTGCAGAGCTATCGGCTCGCTCAGCCTTCGGTAGCGGCGCGCTCCGACGCCCACTGTGCTCGCTCGCTCGCGTATTCGGCGCGGATCCGCTCGGCGTAGAGCGGCAGCGTCAGCCCGCAGACCTCGATGCGGGCGAGCTGGTGAAGGAGGAAGAAGTTGGCGCCCAGGCGACCGAGCGCGCCGACGTCACCGGCCAGCAGCAGCTCGCGCTCACGCTCGCTGAGCGGCGGTGCAGCCGCGCGCAGAGCCGCATCGGCATCGTCGCGCAGCGCGTCGGCGAACGCCGGATCGGCGACCGCGCGCCGGCAGACCTTGTTGACGGCGTAGATGCTCAATGCAGCTGCCACGCGGCATAGGCGTGGCCCTCCGCGCGCTGCGCCTCAACGAAACCGGCGGGAGCAGGGTCGAAGGCGCCGAGCATCGCGATCCAGTTGAGGATCTCGCCCGATGCGTTGCCCGCGGCGGCCAGCTGGTCGCTGGTCGTCTCGCTGACCAGCGCCGCCACATCGCCGGCGGCAAGGAGCTCGGTTACTCGGATCGCCCAGTCCGGCGCCGGGACGCCGACATGGGATTCCTCGCTCATCCGCGGCCCGCCGACCTCGAAGGAGAAGGCGCCGCTTGCGGCGACGACGACGCGGCGCTCGAGCGGGCTCTGCTCGATCGCGCGCCTCAGCGCGTGTCCGAGCGCATGGCAGCGGCGCGCCGCGGGCAGTGGTCGCATCGACGTCGACAGCCAGAACGGCACGATCGCGTGCTCCATCTCAGGGCTGATCACGCCGAGTGGGGCGAGGATCGTGTGGTCGACCTCGAACTCCTGGCTTCGGGCGACGTCGAAGTCCTCGGCCACGACGCTCTCCTGGATCGCCGCCGCGAGCTCGGCGTCGACGGCCGGCTCAAAGCGCGGCAGCATCGGGTAGTCGCTCGGCCCAGCCGTGGACTCCGCGACACCGACGCAGAAGATCGGCACGCACAGCTCGAAGAAGAGGTTGTAGTGGTCGGTCGTGAAGACGACGATGGTGTCCGCGCGCATCGCCTCGAGCTGCTGGGCGAGCTCGCCGTAGAGGCGCTTTGAGTCATCGCCGGAGGCGTCGCCGCGGTGTATGGCGAGCGCCGTGAAGGGGTTGTGGGGGATCCCGAGCGCGCCGACGATCGTGGCCACGCGCGCAGACTAGATGGTTCGTGGTGCTGCAAGCGGGCAAACCGCGCCGCGCCATGCTGTCCGAAGTCAGCGCGACGCAGCGCCGACAGGCATCCGAGCGGCTCCCGCTAGACCATCGAGTAGGTTGTCGGACGTGACCAAATTGACCGACGCGCTGGGCGAAGGCGGGTTCACGGTGACCGCGGAGCTCGGCCCGCCGCGCCAGCCCGACTCGGCGCCGGTGCGCGAAACGGCGCGCCGATTCGCCCCGATCGTCCACGCCGCGAACGTGACTGACAACCAGGCCGCGACGGTCAAGCTCTCGCCCGTCGCCTGCTCAGTCTGGATGATCGAGGAGGGCCTTGATCCGATCCTCCAGGTCACGACGCGCGACCGCAACCTGCTCGCGATCCAGGCCGATCTGCTCGGCGCCTGGGCGCTCGGCGTGCGCGCCGTCCTTGCGCTGTCCGGCGATCCGCTCAAGGTCGGGCCCTACGCGGAGCTCTCAAAGCCGGTCGCGGACCTCGACTCGATGGGCCTGCTCGAGCTGATCGCGGCGATGAACGACGGGCGTCTCGCGGCGGGTGAGGAGCTCAGCGAGCCAACCGACTTCCTGATCCTGACCGCGGCCAACCCGCTCGTCGACACGGTCGAGCGGCTCGAGAAGAAGGTCGCAGCCGGGGCGCACGGCTTTCAGACGAACATCGTCTACGACGTCGACCGCTTCAGCGAGTGGCTCGGCCCGGTCATCGAGGCCGGGATCACCGAGCGCGCGCCGATGCTCGTCGGCGTGACGCCGCCGCGCAGCACGCGGATGCTCCGCCACATGCACGACAAGATCCCGGGCATCGAGGTCGACGACGCGACATTCGAGCGCATGGAGGGCCTCGAGGGCGACGAGGCCAAGCAGGCCGGCATCGCGATCGCCGTCGACGTCGTCGCGCGCCTGCGTGAGATCGACGCCGTCACGGGCGTCCACCTGATGGCCCCCGGCTGGGAGGCCGAGGCTGTCCCCGCGGTCGTCGCCGGCGCCGGCATCCCAGCCGCCTGACCGCTGCGGATTCTCCAAGCCGCGTCGGCCCGGTCTGACCCTCGCGGCCGGCTAGCTCGCCGGGCAAAGATCCTCTCGGGCCGTGGCGACTCGCCTCACGCGAAGGCAACCCTCTTGGCCGACCCCAGTCTGGGTCAGGTCTGCAGACTGAATGGCGGGTAGCGATCGGTGATCAGCAGGAACGCGTAGGCGGCGACGCGGTTGTGCCACCGGATCACGCCCTCGATGTAGTCAAACAGCGGGCGTGGGTAGCGGCCGGTGAGAAGGATCGCGAACCAGGCGACGATGACGGCGAGTAGGGCGCCGATCGTGAGAACGATGAGCGCGATGTAGTGGGGGATCGCCAGCAGCCACTTGACGAGCGGGAGGCCGCGGCTGAGGTCATTTGCGGCGTCGGGGTAGGCGAAATCGAGGTGGACGGCCTGCTGCTCGTCGGTGGATGGGTAGCGGTCGTCCATGAGCACGAAGTAGACGGCGATCCGGTTAGTGAAGCGGGTGAGCTGCAGGTTCCAGTCGTACCACCAGCGTGGGTATTTCTTGCGGAACAGGAGCATCAGCAATACGGGGATGACGAGGATCGCGACCCCGCCACCGGCGTACCGGGCGCCGTGGCCACTTCCCTCGGCTCCGAAGCTGCCGCCTTCGATCGTTGCGGCGAGGATCGCCATCGGGATGATCGCGATGATCCGAAAGGCTGTGCTGAGCCGGTTGAGTTTGCGGTCGGGATAGTCGACCGAGAACGTCAACGGGTAGTTGTGGCCGCCTGGCGGCGGAGCCGCGTCGCCCGGTGCGGCCGCTGGATGCTGCCCTGAGCTTTCCACCGACGCCAACTCCTTCCTGTCAGGCTGGTGCGGGGACCGCTGTCGGCTCGCCCTGAGTTGTCCTCGCCCTCCCGGAGAGGATCGGGGCGTCGCGCCGGAACCCCCAGACGGTGCAGTAGACGCCGAGGGAGAGTTCCCAGAGGAACTCTGGGACCGTCGCGATCGCTTGCAGCGAGTGCATCGTGTGGCTCGGATTGTTGCCGCCGAACATCAGGGCCGTCCCGGACACGATGATGAGCGGCCCGCCGATGAGACCGAGCCAGCACATTCGTTGGGGCACCAGCCCCGAGCGGTACATCAGGTAGCCGAGGATCAGTCCGTTCCCCCAGCCGACGACCCAGCCTGGTCCGAGGAGGAATGTCCAGTCCTTGATCGCGGCGAGCGTGTAGGCGGCCGTGCCTTCAGCCGGGCCCGCGACCTGTTGCCGCAGCGTGATGATCGCGACCATCGCGACGATGCCGACGAGGATGAACGTGCATTCGACGATGCGGGCGGTCACGTAGCCGAGCGCGAGCTCCTCGTTCTTCCGTCTGAGGATCGGGAAGATCACGACCGCGGTGCCGATGTTCGCGATGATCAGCAGCAGTTCCAGCAGGGCGCCGAACAAGACTTGCTTGTCGTGGCCGGTACCCGCGATGTAGCTCCTCGGATGTCGGAGCACGGTCTCATAAAGCGCCAGTGCCATGATCGACGTGACGAACGTGATGAGGTAGAGCACGCCGAAGACTCGCGCTCTCGTCTGGTCTCTTGCCATCCCTGCCCCTCCCCGCTTCAGACTGGTTGACTGGGGATCTCAGCTATAATAGGCGAACTGCGGACCACGTTTCAAGTGCCGTGGTTTTTTCTTCGTCTATCGCCCCCATGTCGACCCCTATCCGCCCCAGTTGGGTCTTCCTCAGCAACCACGGCTACCTGCTGCTCTGCATCGCAGAGGACCCGTCCATCCGGATCAGCGAGATCGCTGACCGCGTGGGCATCGGTGAGCGCGCCGTCCAGAAGATCCTCGGCGACCTTGTCGCCGACGGATACATCACGCGCACCAGAGACGGGCGCCGCAACCGATACGCGATCAACCGCGAAGCCCAGCTCCGGCATCCTCTCATCGGCCATCGCCCGATCGGACCACTCGTCGACGCACTCCTCGACGGCCAACAGCCCAACTCGACGAGATAAACCTCGCGCCTCACCACTGCTTTTCGCGACGAGCGGCGGCCCGCGGCCTGTCACACCCGTATGGCGAGACACGCGCGCTGTCTGACGCTGTGAGTGAGGTCGATCGAGGGCCAGGCCGGCGTCCTAGTCCTCGGGGCCTCCGAGCGACCGCTTGCGCTTGCGTTGTCCTACGACAAAGCCGACCGCCGCACCCCGCAACGGCGACGACAACGATCAGCGGCGTCCGCGTGGTGCCCACGATCCAGTGCATGGTCACGTCCTGGAGGTTGAGCAACGCGAACAACACCGCGGCCACTGTGAGTGCTCCCGAGACGGCCTGTTTCGAACTTATGCTGCGGCCCTGTCGGGGTACAACCTCGCCGGTGTGCGCAGGCGGACGCGAAGGTTCGACGTTCGTGCAGCCGTAGGCTACCCCCGCGCTACGGCCAGACGGTGCCGCCGGCACGCGCGTAGCCCAGCCACGACTGCGCCGTCGCGTTGTCGCATTGCGCGACAACGCGGCCGGGCACGACTGCGGGCCGCAGATCTTTGCTTACCGTTCGGGAGCCTGATGCGCGAGCCCGAACGGCGTTCCCTCCGAGTCCCGGCAGATCGCCCACCTCTCGCCGGGATGGACCACGCTGCCGCCGAGCGCCACAACGCGCTCGAGTGCGTCTGCCATATGCGTGACCGCAAAGTAGGGCAGCGAGAACATGTCGCCTGGCCCGCGGCCCCGTGTGTGCACGCCGATCGTTGGGGCGTCTGAAGCTGTCTGCCAGCCGTCTCCTTGACTGTCTTGGCGAGCGCACAACTCGACCCCGAGTAGCGTCGACCAGAAGCGTCTGGCACGCGCGGGATCATCCGCAGGAAACTCGATCAGCGACAAGACCGGATCCGCCACCGGGCCACACGTTATCGTCACGGTCCCGGGCGGCTGCGGCGAGAACTGATTTGGCGAGAGGCGCTAGATCGCGGAGCCAAGCCTCCAAGGCCCGGCAGTGGGCATCAGACCGGCGGCCGGACACTGTCAAAGCGGGCGAACGCAAGACCGCCAAACCCAGCTAGACGCCGCCGCGACCGTTGTCGCTCTGCGTGCCACGCAGCCGCGCTTCCGCTCCTTGATGGCTCGACTCAGGTTGCGGCGAAGAGGGTGGCGATCGCCACGAGGTCTTCCGGGCGTGCTGGATCGGCCGTCACCGTCAGCACGTTGTCGGTGCCGACACGGCTCAGACCCCATGAGACGAACGAGCAGAACTCGCGTTCGGCGTCGACGAGGTCGGCGAGCTCGGACGCGTCAGCGTCATCGAGTTGCCAGCGCAGCTCAAGCTGATGGTTGCTCCGCTGAGCGTGTGGCGGCGACCTCTCGGCGAGTGCATACCAGCGCCGCAGGCGCTCCGCCCCCTCGCCTGCGCCCAACGCACACGCGAGCGGTAATCCGAAACGCAGGCTACCCTCGACCATCCCAACAGCATGACAACCCGGGCGAGCGCTCATTCGTGCGAACCGGAGCATTCGCCGGTGACTCGGTCCACGTGGGACGAGCGTCGCGCCGGAAATTCCACTGGCGCCCGGCTACCGGCCTGAGCCAGCGGTCAAGATCCGGCGGACCAGGTAGAGGTCAAGGCCCAAGGGGACGAGGAACAGCAAGCCCCACCAATGTCCCGTGGCGCAGAGCACGACAACGACGACGGCGATCCAAACAGCCAGCAGCAGCCGGATCACCAGCGCTGAACTCCGATGTCGCAGATCCCAGTTCATCGTCGCTGATTAGAGCGTAGCGCCGTCAGCGATGCTGCTCTGCGCGACGTCGATGAGCGTGGTCTGTGTGTCGAGTAGGCCGTGCGCGGCCTGTGCGGGGGGCCGAGCTTGGTAGCCAGGCTGCTTCGGTCGTTCGAGGATTGGAGCAGCAATGCACGCGCAGTCGCTGGTCGATGTTGCCGGGCGACGTCGTTCGCCCGCGACTCTGCCCCGTTTCCAGTCGGGGCGTCCCCCGCGCAACAAGGGCCTGAAGTACCCGGCCGACCCGCCGAGTGTCGAGGAAATCGTCGCGGGCATGCGCCAGCCCGGCTTACAAGCGATCGACAATCCGAGATCATCAACGCGATCAACTCGCGCCGCGCACCCATGATGCCCGCCAGCGCCGGCCTACGCGCCTAAGTCCAAGCGTGCGCGTGGCTCCTGTTCGCGCGAAGCGTCACTCTGCCGTCGCGCTTGGGCGGGTTTCGCAGTTGTTAGGCGGCGAGGCTGTGGTCCGGCCACGTCCCGGTGCGGATCCGCTGCTAGAGCGTGTCCGTGGCCACGTCGAGCTGACCGCGAGCAATCTTCTCCGTCGCCTTGATCACGGTGGGAGGCGCTGCGGCCTCTTGATCACGCTCGCCGCTGTTAGGCTTGCGTCGGAGACGGCGAACGAGGAGGCTGACCATGCGAGGAGTCGTTGCTGGGGCGCTGGTGGTCCTCGCCTTGGCGGTGGTGACCGCCGCCGCGGGCAGCTCTTCCGTCCCGCTGGCGCAGCGCGTGATCAACTTCGCGGGCATGACGCCGAACAAGACACCGGCTGTTGTGCGAAGCGCGGCGTCGTGGGCGGATGGCAGCGACGTGACCAAGGCGCAGCTCGTCAAATGGGGGTTCGTAGGCGGCGTCGGCGCACAGCTCAGCACGCCTGGGAACGCGAACCGCTACGGCCTCAGCCTCGTCGCGGAATTCTCCTCAGCCGCCGGCGCCGCCGCCTACCTCAGGCCGACCTACACGACACACGGTCCCTGGAAGCGCTTCGCGGTAAGTGGGATCCCTGGAGCCGTCGGGTTCGCGCAGACTGACTCGGGCGAAGGCGGCAGCAACGTCGGCTTCGTCGCAGGGCCATACGCGTACGTGGTCGGCGTCGGCTGGCAGGGCGGTAAATCCAACGAGATCGCGAACGAGACGCTGATCGCCGCGGCCAAGCAGCTCTATAGCCGCGTCAAGTAAGACCGCCAGCCGGCTCTCGCGTCTCGCGCAAGGGAGGTGCTGGCGTGGTCCTAGGTGTTGGATGGAACGGGCGGCTGTGGCCAGTTCTCGCCGCGCGGCATTCCCGTGTAGTCGTCGTAGGCCCAGTCGCAGTCTCCAAGCCCGTATTCTCTCTCCCAGGCGGTCCCTTTGAAGCCGCGCAGGGCAGGTACGAAGCCGATCACAAGGTTGACGACTGGCGGTACTGGGACAAGGCCGGTCGGCCCATCGGGTCGTCCGCGGGTCCCGACGTGTCTTTGCGCGGACGGGATTGCTGGCGCCAACTCCGAGTAGAACCTCCTGCTGGCGAACAGAAGCCGCCGTTGAGGCGCCGACGTGCCCATTGTCGACTCGCGCACAGGACCGCGACAGTCGAACGTCCCGGATAGCGCTCCTTTACCGGACCGTGTCGTGGCTGGACTTACTGGATCGCGGCCTCGTCGGAGGCCGTGGGGGAGTTGTTGATCACGCTGGCGAACTCCCACTGATGCCCTCTCGGATCGAGAGCGGCGTAGCTGCGCACTCCCCACGGCTGGTCCTTCGGGGCACTGAGCACGGCAGCACCCTCCCGCTCGGCTCGCGCGAAGTGGGCGTCGACATCCTCGACGATCACCGTGATGGCATGGGTCAGCAGGGGCCAGGAGCGACCGCTCGCCTCCTCGAAGCGCGGTGCCCGTTCACGCATCCAGCTCTTGAAGTCGTCGTCTGTGCCCGAGATCATCACGGCGCCACCATCGGGACCTCTGAGCCGCGCGGTGAGGTTCTCCTCGCCCCGATCAAATCGCTTCGTCTCGCTAAATCCGAATACCCGGCATAGCCAGGCGATCGCCGCCAAGGGATCGTCGTAGGACAGGTGAGGTACCACCCTCTGCTTCGAACGTCGAGGCACCTTCATCAGGCTACGCCGGCTCCCTCCCGATGCAGCCGGTTGGTTCGTAAGGCCCGAACGAAGCGCAGCGGCCACCTACGCCCGTTATCGCATCCGCGTGAGTCGGAGCGGTGCCGCTCATCGCGCAACGCGACAATCTGCAGCCCTGCTGGGCTCGGCTTCTATAGCCGGTTGAACGTCTTGATGATGTGGCCGTCTGCGGCGCGCCAGGTCATCGTGTCTCCGGTAGCGGTCGCTGTGCCGGAACTCCGCGGGACTCTGACGACAACGAGATTGTTGACGACGGCAGTGGTAATCGTGGCCGGCGGCGAGATCACGCTCTTGTGGAACCCGTTTGCCGGGCCAGCGCGGAGATGCAGCGTGACCATCGCCACGCCGTCGGGGACGACCATCTCGAGCGTCGAGCTGCGCGAGGAGCCGGGCGGCCCGCCACCGAGATCACGGCCCTGCTCGATTGCCGAAGCGGTCGCGCCCCCTCCGCCCTCGCCGCCGTAAAGACCGTGACCGATAGGAACGTGCGTCGCCCATTCCCATATGCCTTCATGCGCCCCGGCACGTCCACAGGCCGACACGAGCACCGGGAAAATGAAGTAGGTCGTGCCAGCCACGACGCGCGCGCGGCGGACGTAACGAACGTAGATGTCGTCCCCGAAGCCGGGGCCGGCTCCTGGTGGGAGCGCATCGGCGGACGTGGCGCGGCGCCGCAGCACACCGAGAATCGACAGCAGTGCCGGGCCAGGCGATCCCTGCAGCGGCTTGCCGTTGCTTGAGAGGCACGAGGCGAGCAAGATGTCTCCTCTTGTCGTCGCAGGCGGGCGTCCCGATCGGGCAGACGCATCGTCTGCGCGCTGCTTCCCACCGTCGCCGGGGATCGTGACGAGGCCCGCTGATATCGAGGCTGCGGCGATCACGACGACCGCCCCGACCGGCGAGAACCACCGGCGCTTATGCAACACGCGAGCATCCTACGCCCGTTATCGCATTCGCGTGAGTCGGAGCCGTGCCGCTGATCGCGCGCAGCGGTAGCGGCCCGGACGTGTCCCTACGGCTTTGTTTCGAGCCGTTCTTTGAGTCGGCGCATGTTCTCGGGCATCTCGCGGGCGGCTTGCCGCCGGACGATGAGGGGCACGAGCAGCTTTCCGATTCCGTGACCGGTGAAGTCCAGGTCGATCGTGAGGCGCGAGCTGGATCCGTTTGGTACGACGGTGACCGCGACGTTGGCCCGGACGGGACCATCGGTGCCCCGGTCGGCCCATCGGTGCGGCGGTTCGTATTCGATGATCTCGGTCGTGGACGCGCGTTCGCGACCTCCAATCGTCCGGACGGTCGTGCACTTGGATCCGACGTGGGTCGTCGGGCCGTCCATGTGGCCGGACACGCATCCCTGTTGCCATTCGGGCATCGTCTTCGGGTCGGTGACGTACGCGAAGACCTCCTCCGCCGGACGTTCGATCTCCGTACTGGTCGTGAGCGGCGCCACTGACGCTCCTTCGGGGTGGTTGGCTAGTCGATCTGGGCGATCATCAGGACATAGCCGTCAGGGTCGGTGACGCGCATCTCCTCGCGCGGACCTGGACTGCCGTCCTCGATCGGGCCGGCGTCAATCCCTGTCGCAACGAGCTGCGCCCGCAGCGCGGCGAGGTCGTGGGAGTACAGATAGAACTGGACCCGCTGGCGGTCGGGGTCGGACGGGCCGTGCGTGCCCTCGAACATGATCTCCGCCCCACCGCTGCTGAGCGACGCCCACGAGAGATGGCCGCCGTACTCGGCCGTGTCCTGCACCACGAAGCCGAGGTGCTCGTAGAACGTGACCGACTGTTCAACATCAACGACCCGGACGAATGGGATCAGGCTGCTGACGCGCTGATTGGCCTGCTCCATCAGCGCAACAAACTACCGCGACTGCCCGATCCAGACTGTCGCACCCGCGGGCTTGCGACACCCTGGTGGTGGCTGAGCCAACCGCGTAGGCGCCCGCCGGAACCACGGCCGTGACGCCGCCCGCCGGTGGTCGCGCCTGCGCTTCGGATCGGTGCATGCAAGATCCCGGAGTCGGAGCATGCGCCAACTCCCAGACGATTCCAATCGGAGATCAGGCTCATGAAGAGCCAGCGGTGGCCGGGGACAAGCCCCGCCAGGACGCGGCCCGTGCCCTCGAGGACGGGCGGCGAGACGATCATGTGCTGGGTGCCCGCGTGGATGTCTCGGAAGCAGCGCTGGATCGGACCGGCGCGCAGGGCGGTCGTGCCGCCGGCGGCGTAGGCGAACTCGGCGACTTCGGCGGCGACGGCCGTCGAATGCTGGAGCGCAAGGCGGTAGAGCGTGTTCTGCTCGAGCGTGAGCTGCTCCTCGCGGCCCAGCGCGTCCTCGATCTCGCTCCAGACCTCATAGACGAACGCGCGCGCACCGCGCAGCTTGCCCTCGGCGATCGCGTAGTCGCGGTGGAAGGCGCTCGATTCGGCGAGGCTCCCGGCGCGGCCAGCGCGCGCCATCGCGAGCTCGCGCAGCTCATCAAGGATGCGCCGCGCGACGCCGAGCGCCCAGCCGGTGTGACAGATCACGCCGAGGCCGGCGATGCCCATTGTGTACAGCGAGCCGCCGCGCAGCGGGACGTTCGTCGTCGCGACGTAGGAGTAGCTCTCCGCGACGAACACGTCCCGGCCGGTGTAGTCGATCGAGCCGGTCGCGCGAAGCCCCATCACGTCCCAGTTGTCGTCGAGCTCCATGTCGCCGACGCGTGTCACGAAGATCCGGGGCGGCTCGTTCGCGCCTTCGACGATCGCCGCCGTATGAAGCGCGCCGGAGTGCTTGATGCCTGACGCAAAGCGCCAGTCGCCCGAGATCTGATAGCCGCCGTCGGCCTTGACCGCGCGACCGGGCTGCGTGCCGGCGCCCGAGTGGACGATCAGCGGGCCGTCTGGCCCGTACAGGTCGGCCGCCGCCTCATCGCCGATGAAGGCGGCGTCGACGCCCGTCGCGAGCCCCGCCGCCATCAGTACCCAGCCCGCCGAGGCGTCGCCGTAGGAGATGTGCTCGAGGACCTCCAGCGAGGGGACGGGAGCGAGCTCGGATCCGCCAAGCTCGGTAGGCATCCACATCGCCCACAGGCCGCTCTCGTGGAACGCCTCGACGAGCTCGTCCGTGAGCTGGCCCTGCTCCTCGGCGTCCGCCGCGCTCGAGCTGGCGAGGGCGGAGAGGTCCTTCGCCGCCGCCACGAGGTCGTTTGCCACGCTCATGAGGCCGCACAGCCTATGCGATGCTGCCCGCCGTGGAGACGATGCGCGCGGTCGTGCTCGAGGCGGCGGGCGAGCCGCTGCGGGTTGAGGAGCTGCCTCGGCCGGCGCCGCTCGGAGGCGAGGTGCTCGTGCGCGTCTGTGGGTGCGGCGTCTGCCACACGGACCTGCACGTGATCAAGGGCGAGGTCGCGTTTCCGACGCCGTGCGTCCTCGGCCACGAGATCTCGGGGGTCGTCGAGGAGGTCGGTTCGGGTGTGAAGGGGATCGCCGCCGGCGACCGCGTCGCCTGCGCGTTCATCATGCCCTGCGGCGAGTGCCGCCACTGCCTGGGCGGCCGCGACGACCTCTGCGAGCGGTTCTTCGCGATGAATCGCCTGCGCGGCACGCTCTATGACGGGACGAGCCGGCTGTCGCGCGCGGACGGCAGCGCGGTCGCGATGTACTCGATGGCCGGTCTCGCCGAGTACGCGGTCGTACCGGCGACAGACGTCTTCGCCGTGCCCGAGTCGATCGATCTCGCGAGCGCCGCCGTGCTCGGCTGCGCGGTCTTCACCGCCTACGGCGCCGTCGCCCACACCGGCGGCGTCTCCGAGGGCGACACCGTCGCGGTCGTCGCCGCCGGCGGTGTCGGGCTCAACATCATCGCGCTGGCGCGCGCGTTCGGCGCTGCACGCGTGATCGCCGTCGACGTCTCCGCCGAAAAGCTCGAGACGGCTCGAGCGATGGGGGCCAGCGACGTCGTCGACTCCTCGGCCGGCGATCCGGTGGCGGCCGTGCGCGAGCTCAGCGACGGCGGGGTCGACGTGGCCTTCGAGGCGCTCGGGCGCCCGGCCACGGTGGCGCAGGCGTTTCGAATGGTGCGCGATGGCGGCACCGCCGTGTGCGTGGGGATCGCCGCCGGCGCCGCCGCGGCGGAGATCGAGATCACCCATCTCGTGCGGCGCGGAATCCGCCTAGTCGGCTCCTACGGGGCGCGCACGCGCGCGGACATGCCGCGTGTCATCGAACTCGCGGCATCCGGAGCAGTCGATCTCGACGCGCTCATCTCCGAGCGGGTCGACCTCGACGGAGCGGCCGCCGCCTACGCCGCGCTTGACCGCGGCGAGGTCCGCGGGCGGGCCTTGGTCGTTCCGTGAGGCGGCTATCGTAGGCGCCGCGATGTCCTCGATCGGCTCCTTCCAGGACGGCCTCGACGTGACCAGGCCCGACGAGATGACGGCCGAGGAGATCGAGGCCTACCGCGCCCAGTACGTCGGTAACAACAAGGGACTGCTCGACTCCTTCGAGTTCTGGCTCGAGTTTCGCCCCGACGTCCTCAAGCGCCACAAGGCGCGCACCCGCCACTATTCGAGCGCCACCGAGCCGCAGCGACCGCTCGTCGAGCTTCTCGGCGCTATCCACCAGTACACGATCATGGCCTTCCGCGAGGGCGTCGCCTACGAGGTCCGCCTCGCGCAGACCAACGGCGCGCAGCGCAGCGACATCCTCGACACGCTGTCGGTCGCCTTCATCCACTCCGGCCACCGCGGCATGTATGCGGCCGCCGCCTACAGCGGCTACCTGCGCGACTACGAGGACCCGCCGGCGTCGGTGGAGCGCTGGCCTGCGGGCTGGCGCGTCGACGCGGCGGCGTTCGAGTCGGGGATGGACTACGCCGCCCGCGAGGCGACGCGCGAGGACATGGACGCCCTGATCCACTGGTATGAGGTCACGATCGGCGAGGTTCCGCGCTACGTGCGCTTTTTGGTGCGCAACCGACCTGGGCTGCTGAAGGCCTACCGAGACCGCTACGAGCACGCGATCCGCGACTCGCTGCCCTGCCAGATGCTGCCGTGGCTACTGCTCAACTACAACGTCGTGCGCGGCTTTGCTGAGGGGATCCGGGAGAACGTGCTGCTCGGGCGGGCGCTCGGGATGACGCGCGAGCAGCTGCTCGACGCGATCTGCTTCGCGGTGCTGCATTCGGGCGCTGACGCGCTCGGGATCGCCGAAAAGGCCGCCGGCGACCTGCTCGCGGAGATGCCCGCGGCGTGAGCGTCGCGGTCGGCGAGTTCGCGGCGCCGACACGGATCGTCGCCGGTCGGGGCTGCGTCGCGGAGCGCCTGCGAGTGGAGGTCGAGGCGCTCGGCGCGACGACCGTCGCGGTCGTCGCCGACCGCGGCTTTGCGGACGCGGGGCTGCTCGAGCGCGTGCTCGAGGGAATCGAGGAGGCGGAGGTCTGCGCGCTGATCGGCGAGGACCCCGATGTCGAGGAGTCCGAGCTCGCGGCGTTCGCGGCAATCGAGGCGGGCGCCTCGGCGGTCCTTGCGATCGGCGGCGGGAGCGCGCTGTGCGCGGCGAAGGCCGTCGCGATCCGCCTTCGAAACCCGGCGCCGCTTGACCTCTATGAGGGAGAGGGGCGGCTGCCGGCGCCGCCCGCGCCGAGCATCGCTGTGCCGACGACCGCAGGCTCGGGCAGCGAGGTCTCAAACGTCGTCGTGCTCCACGACGGCGGGCGCACGAACCATCTGGTGATCCGCGGCCGCGGCTATGAGCCGCTCGTCGCGCTGCTCGACGGCGACCTGCTCGAGACGCTGCCGCGGGCACCGATGATCGCCGCGGCGCTCGACGCGCTGAGCCACGCCCTCGAGTCGCTGTGGGTGCGCCGCTCGACGCGCTTCACCGCCGCGATGGCTCTCGCCGCGGCGGCGTCTCTTCGGGAGGCTCTTCCCGAGGCCCTCGACGGCGACGGCGGTGCCCGCCAGCGGCTGGTCGAAGCCAGCGCGATGGCGAATCTCGCGTGCGGGAACAGCGGGCTCGGACTGGTGCATGCGCTCAGCTCGTCGGTCGATGTGCACCTGCCGCACGGCTATCAGAACGGCGTGCTGCTGCCGCATGTCGCTGCCTTCAACCGCGACATGGTCGCCCCGGCGGTCGTCGCCGAGATCGACGCGCTGGCGGCGCTCTATGACGCGATCGGCTTCGAGGCGCGATTTGGGCCGGGCGAGGTCGAGCAGGCCGGCTCCGCGGCGATGGTCGCGGCGGCGACGGCCAACCCGTTTCGCCAGAACAACCGGCGCGAGGCGGGGGAGGGGGAGCTGAGGAATCTGCTGAAGGCCGCGGGCGCCGCGTAACGCGCGCCGCGTGGGCGGACATATGTGGTGTGATGGAAGCGTCCGACTCAAGGCGGCGTCGGTTCGAGGAACTCTTCGAGCGTCATCACGGCCACATCGCCGCCTACGCCCGCCGCCGCGCCGACGCCTCGCACGTGGAGGACATCGTCGAGGAGACGTTTCTGGTCGCCTGGCGCAGGCTCGAGCGAGTACCGGAGCCGGCGCTGCCGTGGCTGTACGGCGTGGCCTGGCGCGTGCTCGCACACCAGCGACGCGGCGAGCGGCGGCGGCGGGCGGCCATGGCGCGGCTGGCGGGGGAGCGCCGGCCGGCGGATGACGCGGGTATCGCCGCAGAGGTCTCCGAGCCGCTTCGCGGGGCGCTTTTGGCGCTCGGCGAGCGCGAGCGCGAGGCGGTGCTGCTCATCGCCTGGGAGGGTCTCAGCCCGCGCGAGGCGGCGATCGCCGCCGGTTGCAGCAGCGGCGCCTTTCGCGCGCGGCTTCACCGCGCGCGGCGGCATCTGGCGCGCTCTTTGCGCTCTGGCGAAGCCAACCTCCTTCTCGCGCGGGAGGAGGCGCTGTGAGCGATCCGCTCGAGCTCGTCGCCGTGGTCAATCCGGTGCGGGGCTCGCTGGCGCTTGATCCGGTCATTCGCGCGCGGATCGAGACGGCGGTGCTCAGTGTCGACCCAGGTCCACGGCGACGTCTGCGCGTGCCACTCGTCCCGCGCGTGGTGGCCGTCGCGTTGGTCGTGCTCGCCGCGGGCAGTGCGGCCGCGGCGATCGGGGTGCTGGCCGGCCAGCCCTCGGCGCCGCCGAGCGGGACCTTTCCAGGGCGGGCGGTACCCTCCGCTGCCTATTCTCTGAACATCACGCCTGACGTCCAGGGCGGGTCGGCCGGGTGGTGCCTGACCGACATCACCTTCTTTTCTCGGGGCGGCGGGGGCGACACGGGCTGCGAACCGGCGCCGACCAACGCGCATCCGGTCGTGGCGCTCGGCGGCACTGACCTGGTCACGGGCACGCGGTCGAGGAGCACCGTGACCGGGGCGACGGTGTTCATCACGACGGCAGCCGTCGCGGCCGTACGCCTGTCGTCCAGGCTGACGGTTCTCACACGCCGCGACCGCCAGCTCCCGCACGACTATCGCGTCGCCATCGCGCTGGTACATCGCACGGTGCACCGCGAACGCCCCCAGAGCGTTCTCGAGGGCGTCTACGGCGAAGGCGGGCATGCTGTCGGCCTCGACAACGACGGGAAGCAGATCGGACCCCAGGCCGGAAGCCCTCTAGGCGGACGCGTGCGCCTCTCGGGAGGGTGGTGGTCTCAGCACGGGGACGGTTTGCGCTCCCCGCCGGCGGCTCGTTGCGAGGTATCGCTTCCGGGTCTGACCGCGCGGTGGGGGACGGTTCTTCGCCGCATCGTGGCCTTCCCGAAGGAACAGCGGGGCACTTACCTCTCGTGCGGCTACGCGTACCTGAGCCGGGGGGCGTCGAGGCTCGACGTAGCCGTTCTCCTCGATGCCCGCCGTCCAGGCGTCAAACCGCGTCCGCTGCCGGGTGCGCTCCCGGTCGCCGGACATCCGGGCGTCTACGTTCAGCCGACGATCCAGGCGCCATCGCGCTTGTCCCGCACGCGCGTGCTCACTCCGGCGCCGGTCCTGTTCCGCCGCTTGCCGGGCGCCCTGCTCGTCCTCCTACCGCACAGTTCGCTCGGCCGCGGCGGCCTGCACGCAGCGCGCGCAGTCGTTCTGCTTGACCGCGTCCGGGTCTGCTTGCACCTGCACGGCCCGCTCTGCCC
The DNA here is from genome assembly GCA_036267075.1 of Solirubrobacteraceae bacterium. Taxonomy (GTDB): domain Bacteria; phylum Actinomycetota; class Thermoleophilia; order Solirubrobacterales; family Solirubrobacteraceae; genus Palsa-513. The sequence goes on along the minus strand of DATAWT010000015.1, from coordinate 82,201 downwards.
GGCGCCTAGATCCTGAACGTCTCGCGGACCTCGGGCGCGAACAGCTCCTCGACCTCGAGCGCCCGCGCGCAGACACCCTGCTCGTGCGCCCAGCGCAGAAACGTCTCGAGCGTCGGGCGGTTGGGCTTGATTCCATAAGGCCACAGGTCCTCGCCCATCAGCTCGCGCACACTCTGGGCGTGTGCGGGGGCCCAGGCGACGGGCACGCGCGGGGCGTTGAAGTCGAGCGCGCGCTCGACGCTGCGGCGCTTGGCCTGCGTGAACGCCGTCAGGAGGTTCATCGCCAGCCAGCGCTGGCGTTCGTAGACGTCCGCGCGGATCGCGACGACGTGCATGATCGGGAACACGCCGGTGCGCGCGAAGTAGGCCTGCTCGACGCTGCGCGGATCTGAGAACAGGCGGACGATCCGCCCGCTTCCGTCCTCGAAGCCGCGTGGGGGATGGGGGGCGATCACGGCGTCGATCTCGCCGGCGATCAGGAGGTCGTTCAGCGTCGCGTCGGGGCGCGGGGTGAGCGCGACGCCCTCGGGCAGCTGGACGGCGACACCCTCGACGCGACCGGCCTCGTTGGTGCCGGCCTGGATCCAGCTGACCCCGTCTACCGCCACGCCGTGGTCCTCGGCGAGCAGCCCGCGCGCGTAGACGGTCGCCGTGACCGTCCATTCGGGGATCCCGATCCGCGCGCCGCGGAGGGCCTCTGGCTGATCGATGGGCCCGTCGGAGCGGACGAAGATCGCCGAGTGGCGAAACGCGCGCGAGGTGAAGACCGGGATCGCGACGAGCGAGGAATCGCCGGCCGCGCGCAGCGAGCTGTACTTCGCGAGCGACAGCTCGGAGACCTCCCACTCGCGAAAGCGCGTGAAGCGGAAGAACAGCTCCTCGACGGGATGGTGAACGACGGTCAGCGCGACGCCCTCGACCGTGACGACGCCGCTTGCGAGGTCGCGGACGTGGTCGTAGTCCTCGCAGGCGAAGGTGATCGGGATGCGCTCGCTCATTGCTCGAGCAGCGCGGCGACCTCCGCGTGGAGCTCGAGCAGCGACACGATCGTCTCCGGATCGCGACGCCCGAAGCCGCACTCGGTCCCGACGCCGAACGCCGGCGCGTGACGGCACGCCGTCTCGATCCGCCGCTGCGCCCCCTCGACGCCGTCGTCGTAGTGGATCAGGCCGAGGTAGAGGGTCGTAGCCGCGTCGAGGCCGGCGTCGGCGAGCGGCTCGAAGTAGGCGTCGTCGTCGCGGTCGATCGGCACCGGCACGTGGATGTAGTCGATCGCGCGCGGCGCGGCGACCGTCAGGCGGGCGGCGATCTGCGCGCAGACGCCGAGGTCGTCGGGCTCCATGAAGTGCTTGTGCTTGAAGTCGCCGTAGCAGAGGTGGTAGCCGAGCTCCACGTCGGTCGGGATCACGCCGGCGCAGGCGGCGAGGCGATCGATGACGCCCTCCTCGCGGTCCTCGAAATAGGCCGGGTAGTAGCCCTCCCAGATCCCCACGTCCTGGCAGACGTCCCACTGGATCGTCAGCTGGTCGTGCGGGACGGCGGCGAGGATCTCGGCGATCTCGGAGTGGAGCTGGCGCAGGTGCGCAGGCTCAACGCCCGCGCGCGACTCCTCCTCGATGAGGACCGTCATCGGCGCGATCGGCGAGGGCAGGCAGACCTGGAAGCGTGTCCCAGCGGGGATCGTCTCGTTGGCGAGCGCGTCGCGGAAGTCCGCGTAGGAGGCGATCGCGGCGTCGGCGAATCCGATCCGCTCAAGTGTGAGGTCCTCGGGTGCGACGACGAGCCGCGCCTGCTGCCAGGGGGTGTAGCTCCCCGGCGGCGGGGGCACGAGTTCGAGTCCCGCCGTGCGCTCATACGTCGGAGCCGTCCAGCTGTTCCAGCGGCTGCGCGGTCCGGTCTCGCCGTCGGGGATGCGCCCGAGCGCGCCGCCGACGCTCGCGGCGACGGTGTTGAAGACCGTCTTTGAATCGGCGAGCGGGATGCTTCCAACGAGGTGAAGGGGCGATCGCATCGTCAGACCCTTGTCAGGCCGCCGTCGACCGGCAGCGTCTGCCCGGTCACGAAGGCCGAGTCGTCGGAGGCGAAGAACGACACGGCGCCGACCAGGTCGGCGGGCTCCTGGGTGCGTTTGATCGCCTGGAGCTCGCGCGTCTGGTCGAACCAGCCGAGCTCGCCTTGGGGCCCGGCGAGCGTGCCCTTCGTACGGGTGAGGCTCGGCGCGATCGAGTTCACGGTGACGCCCGAGTCGCCGACCTCCGTCGCGAGCGCGCGCACGAAGCCGATCACCGCGCCCTTGCTCGTCGTGTAGGCGGCAAAGCGCGGCGTGCCGGTGTGAAAGACGGTCGAGCTGATCGCGATGACGCGGCCCCAGCCGCGCTCCACCATGCCCGGGACGAACGCCTTCGAGAGGTGAAAGAGCGAGTCGACGTTCGTGCTCATGACGCGCCGCCAGAGCTCCCAGTCGGTCTCCGAGAGGTGCGCGACCGGGTAGATGCCTGCGCAGGCGAGCAGCACGTCGCAGCGCCCGTAGTGCTCCTGCACCTGCGCGGCGAAGGCCTCGACAGATTCCGCCGAGGAGATGTCGCAGGGCGCCGACAGGCAGCTGCCGCCGGCCTGCTCGATGATCGTCTGCGTCTCGGTGGCCGGCTCGAGGTCCGCGATCGCGAGGCGATGGCCGTCCGCGGCGAGGCGCACGGCGCAGGCCTGGCCGATGCTCGAGGCACCGCCGGTCACCACCGCGACCCGACCGTCGCTCTGTCTGCTCATGTCGCCCCTCCGACCCCCGCAGGGGCGCGTTGACAGCACTTCGGTGCGATTGTAGGTTGCCGCGGCTTGGCTTTGTCGGCAAGGGAGGTGGCTCGCGTGACGGTTGGCACGGACTCGAGGACGTGGTCGGTGCTGATCGGCGGTGAGCTGCGCAGCGCGCGAAGCGGCGAGACGATCGACGTCGTCAACCCCGCAAACGGCGACACGATCGGCACCGTTCCGCGCTGTGGTCCGGCGGACGTCGATGACGCGGTCAGCGCCGCCTCGGCCGCCTTCGAGGCCTGGCGCCGCCTCAATCCGCTTGAGCGGGCGCGTCGCGTCAACGCCCTTGCCGATGCGATCAGCGAGCACGCCGAGGAGCTCGCCCTGCTCGACGTCGCCGAGAACGGCAGTCCGATTCGCGAGATGCGCGGCGACGCCCACGCCGCGGCGGCGCAGCTGCGCTATTTCGCGGGCCTCGCCCTCGAGTTGCGCGGCGAGACGATCCCGGGCGACGCCGATCGCCTCAACTACACGCTGATGACGCCGTTCGGAGTGGTCGGGCGGATCGTCCCCTTCAACCACCCGCTGATGTTCGCGGGCGTCAAGATCGCGGCGCCGCTGATCGCCGGGAACACGGTGATCCTCAAGCCGTCAGAGCACACGTCGACCTCGGCGCTGCGCCTCGGCGAGCTCGCCGCGGAGGTGCTGCCGCCCGGCGTGCTGAACGTGATCAGCGGCTACGGCGATGAGGCGGGCGATGCGCTGGTCGTGCACCCGGGCGTTCGGCGCCTGGCCTTCATCGGCTCGGCCGAGATCGGGCGCCACATCCAGCAGCGCGCCGCGACGAGCGCCGTCAAGACCGTCACGCTCGAGCTCGGCGGCAAGAACCCGATCGTGATCTTCGCCGACGCCGACGTCGGCGAGGCCGTCGCCGGCGCGCTTCGCGGCATGAACTTCACCTGGCAGGGCCAGTCCTGCGGTTCGACGTCGCGTCTGCTCGTGCATCGCTCGATCCACGATGAGCTCGTCGCGGCGCTCGCCGCGTCGATGGATGCGATGCGCAGCGGCCCGCCGGCCGAGGAGTCGACGGAAACCGGCGCGATCGTCCACCGCCGCCAATACGAGAAGGTGCTCGGCTATCTGGAACTGGGCCGCGCCGAGGGCGCGCGCGTGCTCGCGGGCGGCGGACCGCCAGACGATCCGCGCCTGGCGAACGGCCTGTTCGTGCGGCCGACGCTGTTTGACGGCGTCGACCCGGGGTCGCGCCTCGCGCGCGAGGAGATCTTCGGGCCGGTGCTGGCGGCGATGACCTTCGACACCTACGAGGAGGCGCTCGCGATCGCCAACGGGGTTTCGCTCGGGCTGACGGCGAGCGCGTTCACCCGCGATCTCTCGCTCGCCCACCGCTTCGCGCGCGACGTCGAAGCCGGGTTCGTCTGGATCAACGACACCTCCAAGCACTTCCCGGGCGTGCCGTTCGGCGGTGTGAAGGATTCCGGCGTCGGACGCGAGGAGAGCATCGACGAACTCGTCTCCTACGCGCAGGTCAAGAACGTGAATGTACGGTTCGACTGAGCCGGCGCGCGCCAGGCCCAGTCGAACCGTCCATGTTCCCCACGTTGGGCCCGCCCGTGCGAAGTGCGGGATGGTGACAGCAGCAACGCAAGCTGCCATCAGGGTTTTCCCGCGAAGCTTTGGCCGTCTGAGCTGCTAGTCGACTGCGGCTACGACGAGGCCCACGCGGCCGGCGGCGGGGTCGAGGAGCACGAGACGCGAAGCTTGCTTCGCTACGAGCGCACGCCCGCCTCGCGCAGGCGGGGCAGAATCTGGCGCTCCATCTGGTCGAGGCCCTCGTCGTAGTCGACGAAGGAGATCGCGATGCCGTCGGCGCCGGCCTCGTGGAGGTCGAGCATCTTCTGCGCGACCTGGTCGGGTGTCCCGACCATCGGGATGCCCCAGAAGCCGGCGATCATGCCCTCGAGCAGGCGGCGCTCCTCGATCGTCCAGTCGGTGCTCTGCGAGTGCTCCTTGCTGATCCCGGTCACGTTCGCGGCGCCGGCGTAGTCGGCGACCTGGCGATGGACGTGGTCGTAGACCTTCTCCGCCTCGGCCTCGGTGTCGCGGCAGACGATGTGGCCGCGCCCGAAGACGCGGATCTCGCGGCCGTGCTCCTCACGCGCGAGCCGCTTGATCTCGGCGATCTGCGTCGCTGCCGTCTCGAAGTTGGTGAGGCCGGCGAAGATCACGTCGCTGTGCTTTGAGGCGAACGCCCGCCCGGCGGGGCTCGTTCCGGCGTTCATGACCGTCGGATAGGGCTTCTGGAGGGGTTTTGGCTCGAGCACGCCCGCCGGAATGTCGAAGTAGCGGCCCTTGAAATCACTCTCGCCACCAACCGTCCACAGCTGCTTGAGCGCCTGCGCCCACTCGTCGGCGACCTCATAGCGCTCGTCGTGCTCGCGCTGGGTGAGGCCGAACATCGAGAGCTCGGCCGTGTACCAGCCGGCGACGATGTTCAGGCCGAAGCGCCCGCCCGAGATGTGATCGGCCGTGGCCGACATCTTCGCGGCGAGGACGGGGTGGGCGAGCGGAACGTGGAAGGTCGCGAAGACCATGATCCGCTCGGTCGAGGCGAGCAGCCCGCTCGCCCAGGTGAAGGTCTCAAAGGAGCGGTCGCCAAGATTCGCGTCGCCGCCGTAACCGCGCCAGCGCGCGACCGGGACGATCGCGTCGAGCCCGATGCGGTCGGCGTGGCGCGCGAGGCGCAGGTTCTCCTCCCACTCCGCCTCGATCTTGCCCTCGACGTCTGAGAGCGTGACGCCGCCGCGCAGGTTGATCCCGAACAAGGCGAGCTTCAGTTTGTTGTCATCCCCCAGCACCGGCTGGCTGAACTTGTCGACCGGCGTATCGCTCATTTTGCCTTCCTGGTTGTGGTTTGCGACGCATTCTCGCCTGCGGCGGACGCGCCAGGGTAGTCGCCTGCGAGCACATGCACGTCGAGAAGGACCGCCTCGCCGGCTTCGATGGCGGCGATCGCCTGCGCGAGTGCCTCTGCGAGATCGCCCGGCGAGGAGACCGGGCCGATCCCGCGCAGCCCGAGCGAGCGCCCGAGCGCCGCGAGATCGGGATCGGGATCGCGGAGCTGCTGACCGACCCAGCGGTTCTCGACGGGCCGCGAGCGCGCGCGAGCGACGCGCTCCTGGTGAATCTCGTCGTTCAGGTAGGTGCGGTTGTTGGCGACGATCGCAAGGAGCGGTATCCGGTAGCGCGCCGCCGACCACAGGGCCGTCGCGCCCATCAGGGTGTCGCCGTCGCCGAGCACCGCGACCGCCATCCGCCCGCTCCCCGCAAGCGCCAGCGCGGCGCCGACGAGCATGCCGGGACCCGACGCCAGTCCCGCGCCCCCGTCCTGGCCGAGGTAGTCGAGCGGGTGGGCGCAGGTCCAGTCGCCTCCCGACCAGCCGAGCGGCGCGCGCACGAGGCACGATTCGCGCTCTGCGAGCGCCTCGCGCAGCGCCGCGGCGAGCGAGCTGACCGTGATCGCCCCTCCTGCCGGCAGCGCCTCGCGGTCGGCGCGCGGCGGCGGCCAATCCGAGCGCGGACCCGCGGGCTCGCGCTCGCGCAGCCGCTCGAGCAGGCCGCTGACGACGGCATCGGGGTGTGCGGTCAGCGCGACGTCGACCGGTGCCAGCGCGAAGTGGTCCTTGCTCCAGCCGCCGTGCAGGACGAAGTCGGAGCTCGCCGAGATGATCCGCGGCGGCGGTGGAGCATCGCCGAAGGCCTGTCGGAGGGTGCCGCCGAGGTCGATCCAGTCGAGCGCGAGGATGGCGTCGCAGCCGCGCAGCAGCTCGATCCCCTCCGGCGAGGTGAAGGTCGCCGGTGCGGCTGGGTGCAGGCGGTGCGCGGTCGGAAAGGCGGCGCCCGCCTTGAGGTCGGTCAGCACCGCCGCTTCGAGGCGCTCGGCGAGCTCGACGCGCTCATCCCAGGCCGCCATCGACCGGCTGACGCGCCCGGCGAGGATCAGCGGATGCTGCGCGGCGGTGAGGATCTCCGCGGCGGCGTCGAGCTCGGCGGCGCCCGGCGCCGGCGGCGGTGGCGGGCGGTGGCGCTCGGGTGCGGGCATCACGGCCGGGGCGTCGAGCTCGGATTCCTGAAGCGCTGCGTCAAGGCAGACGTAGACCGGCGCGCACGGGTAGGCGCGCGTCAGCGCGTCGGCTCGCATCAGCGCCTCCACGCCGGCGGCCACCGACAGCGGCTGGTCGTCCCACTTGATGTAGGGCCGGATCAGCGCGGCCTGATCGGCGGCGGTGTGAATCCAGTCGATCCAGGGACGGCGCTGCGCGGCGTCGAGCGGACCGGTTGCGCCGATCACGAGCATCGGGACGCGGTCGCACCAAGCGTTGTAGAGGGCCATCGTCGCGTGCAACAGGCCGACGTTCGAGTGCAGCGCGACCGCCATCGGCTCCTCGGCGACCTTCGCGTAGCCGTGGGCGATCGAGACGGCGTGCTCCTCGTGCAGGCAGACGAGGATCCGCGGGTCCTCGTTGCCCAGATAGTTGACCAGGCTGTCGTGGAGTCCGCGGTAACTGGCGCCCGGGTTGAGCGCGATGTGACGCAGCCGCAGGCGCCCGAGCAGCTCGGCGAAAGCGTCGCTCGCCCAGGCCATCGGTGGCCGCGGCTGCGGCGGCACGGTCGGCCGCTCGACGCTCATCCGGCCAGGGCTCCTAGCGCGCGCATGAGGCGCGATCCTGTCAGGTCTTGGGTGGCGATCCGTTCGCGGGCACCTGTGCGGAGTTGGCAGAGGAGTCGATTTCGCGCACGCCGGGGAGCTGGCCGTGGACGGTGTAGTAGTGCTCGCGCCCGGCGACCATCAGGTCCTCGGCGGGGAAGCGGGTGATCACGTCGGCTCCGTCGGCAGTGACGACGAGCTGCTCTTCGATCCGCGCTGCCGACCAGCCGTCGGTTGAGGGCCAGAACGTCTCGAGCGCAAACACCATGCCCTCCTCGATCACCTCCGGATGGTCGACTGAGACAAGCCGCGAGATGATCGGCTTCTCCCAGATCGAGAGGCCGACGCCGTGGCCGAACTGCAGCGCGAACGCGGCCTCCTCGTTGGGGAAGCCGAACTCCTGCGCCTCAGGCCAGACGGAGACGACCTCGTCGGTCATCACGCCGGGGCGGATCTTGGCGATCGCCGCGTCGAGGATGTAGCGGCAGCGCTTGTAGGCGTCGACGAGCGATCGGGAGGCGCTGCCGACCGCGAACGTGCGGTAGTAGCACGTGCGGTAGCCCATGTAGGAGTGCAGGATGTCGAAGTAGGCCGGGTCTCCGGGGCGCAGAACGCGGTCGGAGTAGACATGCGGGTGCGGCGAGCAGCGCTCGCCCGAAATCGCGTTGACGCCCTCGACGTGCTCTGAGCCGAGGTCGTAGAGGGTCTTGTTGACGAGGCCGACACACTCGTTTTCGCGCATGCCGGGGCGCATCGCGCGGTAGAGCTCCTCATAGGCCGCATCGACCATCATGCACGCGCTGTCGAGCAGCGTGATCTCGTCCTGGGTCTTGATCATCCGCGCGCGCTGCAGAAGCTGCTGGCCGTCGACGACCTGGATGCCCTCGCGCTGAAGCGCGAACAGGACGACCGGCTCGACGACATCGACGCCGACCGGCTGATCGAGCAGGCCGCGCTCCTCGAGCGAGCGGCGGATCTTCGCGGCGACGTCCTCGGCGCGCCCCGACTCCGGCGACATCGCTCCGCGCATCGTCGAGATTCCGGCGGGCGAGCGACCCTCGAGCCACGGGCAGTAGATCTCGTGATGGCGCGCCGCCGAGCCGAAGTCCCAGATGACGGGATCGTCGCCCTGGGGGAGCAGACAGAAGCGCGCCAGCTTGTCCATCGCCCAGGTCCCGATGTGAGTCGCGGTGATGTAGCGGATGTTGCTCATGTCAAAGCACAACAGCGCCCCGACATCGGAGTCCGCCAACAGCCCCTTGATACGGGCGAGGCGCTCGCGGCGCAGACGGTCGATATCGACCCGCTGCTCCCAGTCGACCGTTGTCAATCCGAATGTCTTGCCCATTTTGGTCGCACCTTTGCAATCGTTTGTCGTCGATCTGTAGTATCGCCGCCTGCAAGTCCGTCTGGCGGGCCGGGAAGGACAGCGGGACGCCGGCGGATAAAGCTTCGCAGCGTTTGCCGCTGCGCCGTCGTGAGGTCTCCGGGGGACTCGGCGACTCGCGAATCGGCGCCGGCGCCCCACGAGAAAGGCTTACCGAGACGATGTCAGGCGCAGGGACGATGCTCGCGGCGCAGTACGAGACCGCCGGGCCGAACGCGGGTCAAATCGAGCTCGTCGAGCTCCCGCGCCCGATCGCCTCGTCCGGCGAGGTCCTCGTCCGCGTGAATCTCTACGGCGTCAACCCGACCGACGCCCGCGCGCAGCACGGGCGCAGCTTCAACCCGCCCTACGCGAAGGTCGTTCCGGGCCAGGACGGCGCGGGCGAGATCGTCGCCGTCGGCGCGGGGGTCGATGGGTCTCGCGTAGGCGAGCGGGTCTGGCTTCACCTCGCGCAGTGGCAGCGCCCGGCGGGCGCTGCCGCACAGTACGTCGCGCTGCCCGCCGCCCAGGCCGTCGCGCTCCCCGACGGCGCGTCACTCGAGCTCGCGGCGGGCCTCGGGATCCCGGCGCTGACGGCGCATCGATGCCTGCATGCCGCCGGCTCGCCGCAGGGCGCGCAGGTCCTCGTCGCCGGCGGGGCGGGTGCCGTCGGTCACGCCGCGATCGAGCTCGCGCGCTTCGCCGGCGCGCGCGTGGCGAGCACCGTCAGCTCGGCCGAGAAGGCCGTGGTCGCCTCGGCGGCGGGCGCCGAGCTGGTCGTCAACTACCGCGAGGACGACGCTGCCGCTGCGATTTCAGCCTGGGCGCCGGAGGGCGTCGAGCGCATCGTCGAAGTGGCGATCGCGGCCAACATCGAACTCGACGCCGAGGTCCTTGCCCCGAATTGCGAGGTCGCCTCCTACGGCGCCCCGGACCGCCCGATCGAGCTGCCGCGGACGATGATCATCAAGAACGGCGCGGTCCGCTTCGTGCTGGTCTACACGATGGGGGCGCAGGCGCTCCGCGACGCCGTGGCGGCCGTCAGCGCGGCGCTTGAGGCGGGAGCGCTCAGCTCGCTGCCGCTCGTGCGCTTCGAGCTCGAGCAGATCGAAGCGGCGCACGAGGCCGTACGCCAGCACGCCCTCGGCAAGGTCGTAGTCGAGATTCCCTGAACCCGTGTGGCTGAGGGAGCTCGGCCGACCGCAAAGGAGAGACGATGGACAGCGAAAAGGATCGGATCGGCTGGATCGGGGTGGGCCGCATGGGGGGCCCGATGATCGCGCGCCTGCTCGCGGCGGGATACCCGGTCACGGTCTGGAATCGCACGCGCGAGAAGGCCGAGCCGTTCGCGCAGCAGGGTGCGGCGATCGCTGACTCGCCGGCGGACCTGGCTGGCTGCGACATCGTCTTCACGATGGTCGCCGGCTCCGACGACTTCAAGGAGGTCACGATCGGAGCGCGCGGCGTGCTCGCGGCGGGCGAGGGCGCACCAGCGATCCTGATCGACTCATCGACCGTCTCGGCGGATGCCTCCGATGAGGTCCGCCGCCTCGCCGCCGAGGCCGGCACCGCCCTGCTTGCCGCACCGGTGAGCGGCAATCCCTCGGTCGTGCGCGCCGGCAAGCTGACGATCGTCGCCTCCGGCGATCAGGCGGCGTTCGAGCGCGCGCGGCCCGTGCTCGAAACGCTTGGACGCGGCGTCAGCTATGTCGGCGAAGGCGACGCCGCGCGGCTGGTGAAGATCGCTCACAACCTCGCGCTCGGCATCGTCGCCCAGACGCTCGCCGAGATCACCGTGCTCGTCGAGAAGGGCGGCATCTCGCGCGCCGACTTCCTGAGCTTCTTCAACGACTCCGTGATGGGGTCGATGTTCTCGCGCTACAAGACGCCGGCGCTGGTGACGCTTGACTACACGCCGTCGTTCACGCCCGTGCTGCTGTTGAAGGACTTCGACCTCGGCCTCGAAGCGGGCGAGCAGCTCGGCGTGAGCATGCCGGTCGTCGAGCGGGTTCGCGAGCTGATCCAGGGCGTCATCGATGAGGGCTACGCCGACGTCGACTTCGCGGCGATGCTGAGCGTCCAGGCGAAGGCGGCCGACCTGGCACTCGAACCCGAGCCGGGTCCGATCTCCGACGGGCTGACCGAAGGCGCTTAGCGGCCGCGTCGGCGGCGGCCGCGAGGGGGAGGCGGTCGCCGCCGACGCGGCCGGCCGAGTGCGCTCCCGTATATTTGCGTCGTCAAGGGAGCGGGCGAGGAGGCGCGGAAATGAAGGTTCTCTACATCGGCCAGGGTCCGTATCGGTACCTGCCCGACGATTTTGCCGAGCGCTACGACTCGGTCGTGACGGCGCCCTATTTCGACCTGGTCCAGCCGGCAAAGATTCAGGAGTCGATGCAGTCCTACGTCGAGGAACTGTTGCTGGCGGCGCGCCGCGGGTTCGACGGCGTTACGGTCACCGAGCACAGCCAGTCGACCTACGACCTCTCGCCGAACCCGAACCTCGCCGCGGCGATCCTCGCGCACACGACGCGCGTGGAGGGGCTCGACACGGCGATCAACGTTCTCGGCCGCTCGCTCGGCAAGTCGCGCGAGCCACTGCGCATCGCCGAGGAGTACGCCGTGATCGACAACCTCAGCGGCGGCAAGTTGATCGCCGGCCTGCCGGTCGGCCTCAGCTACGACGCGAACCAAAACGGCGGGATTCCGCCGATCGAGACCCGTGCGCGCTACCGCGAGGGCCGTGCGCTGCTCGAGAAGGCCTGGAGCGCGCGCGAGCCCTTCGCCTGGAACGGCAAGTACTCGCGCTATCCGGTCGTGAACATCTGGCCGCGCCCGGTGCAGCAGCCGCGACCGCCGTTCTGGGTCCCCGGCAGCGGCTCGCCGAGCACGCTCGCCGAGATCCACGGCCACGACGAGGTCTTCACTTACCTCAGCCACTTCGGGCCGAAGTTGACCGGCTCGACGATCTTCAACCGCTTCTGGGACATGGCCGAGGAGCACGGCCGCGACAAGAACCCCTACCGCCTGGCGTTCATGCAGGTCGTCTGCGTCGCGGACACCGACGAGGAGGCCGAGCGCCTCTACGGCGAACACCTCCAGACGCAGTTCCGAAACTCCTTCGGCTCGGTGCCCCAGGCGGGCTTCTCACAGCCCGGCTACACCGACATCCGCGGCGTTGAGGCGATCCTGCGCGGTCACAGCGAGCATGGCATCGCCTCGCGCCTGCGCGTGATCACGTTCCGCGAGCTTGCCGACTCCCAGGCGGCGATCGTCGGGAGCCCACAGACGGTCCGCGACATGATCACGGCGTTCGTCAAGGAGTACCGGATCGGCAACCTGCTCGTGATGCTCCACGGCGGCGGAATGCCGCACGAGCTCGCGCGGCGCAATATCGAGCAGTTCGCAAGCGATGTGATGCCGCACCTGCGCGGGATCTGGGACGACGAGGGTTGGGAGCACCAGTGGTGGCCCACCGGCATCGGCACGCGGGCGGGCGACGAGGCGCTCGCCTCGGCCTGAGGTCGTCGCCATGAGCACCGCAGTCGCTCCGCGCGAGAAGGTCGTGTCCGTCTGGAACGGCGAGCTCGACATCCATGTCAAGGTCGGCGGGTCAGGCCCGCCGCTGCTGTTCCTGCACGCGGCCGGCGGCCCGCGCTGGCTTCCCTTCCACGACGAGCTGGCGGCCGAGCACACCGTCTACGCGCCGGAGCTACCGGGCACGAGCCCGTCCGACCCCTACGCGATCCACAAGATCGACACGTTCTGGGAGCTCGTTCTGATCTACGAGGAGCTGATCCGCGCGCTCGACATCGAGGGCGCCGTGGTGGTCGGTGAGTCCTTCGGCGGGATGCTGGCCGCCGACCTCTCGGCGCACTTCCCGGCGATCTTCTCGAAGCTCGTGCTGCTAGCCCCGGCGGGGCTTTGGCTTGACGAGGAGCCGCCAGGCTGGTTTGAGATGGCCAGCGGCTCGGTCGAGGCGGTCCCCGGCTTCCTCTTCCACGATCCCCAGTGCGAGGCGGCGCAGGAGCTCTTCGCGATGCCCGACGATCCGGAGCTGATCCCCACGATCATCGCCGCGCTGACCTGGGCGCAGGGCTGCTCGGGCAAGTTCCTGTGGCCGATCCCCGACCATGGGCTCGCTCGGCGCCTTCACCGCATCACGGCGCCGACGCTGATCATCTTCGGGCGACAGGACCGCGTCATGCAGGCCGTTTACGGCACGGAGTACGCCAAGCGAGTCGCGGGCAGCCGGCTCGAGATCATCGAGGAGTGCGGTCACATCCCGCATGTCGAGAAGGCGGCGCAGACGCTCGCGCTGATCCGGGATTTCCTGCAGTCCTGAATTTTCGCTAACGGCCTAAAGGCGGCGCTACCATCACGCCCGCCATGTCGGTCGAAAGCGAGGACCCCCCGCGGGGCGGTCCGACGACACTGCGAGACGTAGCGCGAAGGGTGGGGATCCACCCGGCCACGGTGTCGCGCGCGCTCAACGAGAACACGCGCCACCTCGTGAATGCGGAGACGGCGCTGCGCGTCGCAGAGGTCGCGCGCGAGATGGGCTATCGGCCCAACTCGATCGCTAGAAGCCTCAAGACGAGCCGCTCGATGACGATCGGCGTCGTCCTGCCGGACCTCACCAATCCGCTGTTCCCGCCGATGGTGCGCGGGATCGAGGACGCTCTCTCGCCGGCGGGCTTCACGGCCCTGATCGCCAACACCGACAACGACCCCGCGCGCGCCCGCTCGGTCGTTCAGACGCTGCGGCTGCGTCAGGTCGACGGCTGGATCTCGGCCGTCGCGACGCGCGATGACATGTTCGAGGAGCACGGCACGCCGCTGGTTCTCCTCAACCGCCAGGACGAGGTCGGTACGCCCGCCGTCGTCGGCGATGACCGCGACGGCATCGTCCAGGCGATCGCGCATCTCGTCGAGCTCGGCCACTCGCGGATCGCCTGCGTCGCCGGCCCGCAGTCGATCTCAACCGGCTCGAACCGCTACAGCGCCTATCTCGAGGCGATGGACGCACACCGCCTGGCGGTCGATCCCGCGCTCGTGCGCTTCGCGGACTCCTGGAGCGAGCGGGCCGGAGCAGCAGCGACGCGCGAGCTTCTCGACGGGGGTGGCGAGTTCACCGCCGTGCTGGCGGGCAACGACATGACCGCGCTCGGCTGCTACGAGACGCTGACCGAGCGCGGTCTCGGCGTGCCCGACAACGTTTCCGTGGTCGGCTTCAACGACATGCACTTCGCGGATCGCTTCGACCCGCCGCTGACGACCGTGCGGATTCCCCACCACGAGATGGGGCTGCGCGCGGCGGAGCTGTTGCTGGCGCGGATCGCCGGCGGCGAGGAGGAGCCGAGTCACGTCGTGCTGCCGGCGAAGCTCGTTGTGCGCCGCTCGACGCGCGCGCCTACCGGGCGCTGAAGCCGCCGTCGAGCACGACGTTCGCGCCCGTCATCCAGGCGCTCTCATCCGAGGCGAGGAAGAGCGCGGCGGAGGCGACGTCTCCGGGCGTGCCGATCCGCTTGAGCATCAGGCTCTCGAGGTGCGCGTCGCGGAAGCCGGGGCTGTCCAGCTGGGCGGCTGTCGCGGGGCTGTCGATGATGCCGGGGCTGACGCAGTTCGCGCGAATGTTGTGCGGGCCGCCCTCGAGTGCGAGCTCGCGCGTCATCGCGATCACGCCGGCCTTGGTCGTCGCGTGCGCGATGCTCCCGGGCGTCTGCGGCAGCGAGCTGATTCCGCAGATCGAGCCGGTGTTGATGATCGAGCCGCCGCCGCGAGCCACGAGGTGCGGCCAGGCGGCCGAGCAGACGTAGAACATCAGGTCGAGCTCGTTACGCATCGTGAAGCGCCATTCATCGTCGGTCATCGCCGCGATCGATGCGAAGCGCGGCGCCGAAGCGTTGTTGTAGAGGACATCGAAACCGCCGTGAACCGCTGCGGCCTCCGCGACCCAGGCGCGCGCGGCGGCGGAGTCGCCGAGGTCGACAGGCTGCATCGACGTCATCTGCCCGCCGGCGTCCGTGACCATCGCAGCCGTCTCCGCGGCCTCATCCGCCTTCAAGTCGCAGCCGACGACGCTCGCGCCCTCCGCGGCGAAGAGCAGCGCCGCGGCGCGGCCCTGCCCGCCCGCGGTGCCGGTGATCAACGCGACCTTGCCGGCGAGGCGATCAGCCATGAGGAGGCGCGGTGGCGGAGATGTCTGTCACCGGCGCGATCGTATTAGGCGGCGATCAGCGCGCGCGTCGCGGCCGCGATCCGGGCCGGCGTGGGGAGGATCTCATCGAGCAGGTGCGTCGCGAAGGGAGCCGGCGCGTCAAGGGTGCAAACGAGCCGCGTGTGCGTCTGTGGCCGCGCCTGCGCGACCTGCGCGAGCATGTGGCTGGCCGGGCTGCCGGCGGCTCGTGACTCATCCACGAACACGAGGCGCTCGTGTCCCGCGGTGGCGTTGATCAGCTCCTCGACCGCCAGCGGCGCGAGGGTCGCGACCTCGAGCACGGCGACCTCGAGCCCGTCCTCGGCGAGTAACTGGGCGGCCGCAAGGCAGTGCTGGAGCATCAGCGAATAGCTGACGAGCATCGCGTCGCCCCCGTCACGAACGAGCGCCGGGTCAGTCACCGCGGCTGGTGCTTCGCCGAGCTCTCCGTCGAACGGGGCGAGCAGGATGTGATCGATCAGGATCGTCGGATCCTCGCCGGTCAGAGCCGCATGGAGGGCGCCGTCGACCGATGCCGGCGTGCCGGGCGCGATCACCCGCAAGCCCGGCACATTCTGGAACATCGCCTGCAATGTGTGCTCGTGCTGGGCGCCGCCGCCACGGCGGGAGCCGCACATCATGTGAAAGGTCACCGGGGCATTGCTCGCGCCGCCCGAGAGATAGCGGACGTTGGCGGCCTCGTTGACGACCGGCGCGAAGCCGTAGAAGAGGAAGCTCGACGTCGACACGGGCACGAGCGTGCGAAGGCCCGCGATCGACGCCCCCACCGCCGCCGCGGCGGTGGCGAACTCGCTGATCGGCGGCAGCAGGATCCGCTCGGGATGGCGAGCCGCGAGGCCGTCGTCGGGATTGAACGGAAGCGACAGCGAGCCGCCGAGGAGGAGCAGCTCGGGATCGTCGGCGAGGGCTCGCTCGAGCGCGCGCGTGCGTGCCTCGTGGTAGGTCGCGATCATGCCCACACACCCTCGCTGGCGTGCGTCGCCGGCGCGAGCGGCGCTGCGGCGGCGCGCTCGAAGGCCTCGCGCATCCGCTCGTCGATTGCCCGATCGATCGCCAGCAGCTCCGCCGTCGCGATGCCATCGGCGGTCATTGCGCGCATCTCGCGCAGGATCGGGTCGGCCTGCACCCACGCATCATCCTCGCCGCTGCTCAGATCGAGGCGGCCCGTGGTCAGCTGGGGGATGAAGGCCGCGTTCCCGGACCATGGCGGCGTGCGCGCCTCCAGGAACCGCGGACCGGCGCCCGCGCGAAGCTCTGCGGCCGCCTCGCCCATCGCCGCGGTGATCGCGCCGGCGTCGGCGGCGTCGACGGCCGTCGCGGCGACCTGGTGAACGGCCGCAAGCGCGTGCAGCGAGCGCGCCGCCTGGGTCGCGGTCGCACGCTCGGCGGCCTCGCGCGTATTGCTCTCGCATACGAACAGGACCGGAACGCGCCACAGCGACGCGAGGTTGAGGCTCTCGTGCATCGCGCCCTCGTTCATCGCGCCGTCGCCAAAGAAGGCGAACACGATTCCCTGGTGTCCAAGGCGTTTGCGGGCGAGCGCCATGCCGACCGCGAGGGCGGCTCCGCCGGCGACCATGGCGCTGGTGTAGGGCACGCCGTGCTCGGGGTCGCAGAGGTGCAGCGACCCGCCGCGCCCGCGCTGCGGTCCACCGTCGCGGCCGAGGATCTCGCGGAACATCGCCTCAGGGTCGCTGCCGAGGGCCTGGAGCGCGCCGTGGTTACGGTGGTTGAGCATCACGAGGTCATCGGAGCCCCGCGTCAGCGCAAGCGCGGCGGCCGTGGCCTCCATGCCGATCGAGACGTGGAAGACGCCGACGACCATCTCGGCGTGCTCGATCAGCGTCTCATCGAAGCGCCGCGCGCGAAGCATCGCGGCGAAGCGCTCGAGTCGCACTGCTGGGCTGACGCTCATGTCGGCGCTCCGGGAACGCACGACGCGCGCTCGGGGGCTCGCGCCGCGGCGGCAGCCGCCGGAGCGAGCGGGCGCGGTCTTCGTCGGGCGTGCACCGGCGGCTGTCGCAAGGCGGCCGATCGTATTGCCATACCGGCGCCCTGCGCCGCGGCGGGACGCTCGGCCGTGATCGTCCTCTAGGGTGGCGATGGCGATGATGGCCGTGGTCGTACGGGACGCCGACACGCCGCCGGCATTCGAGGAATTCGACGATCCGCGCGCCGGCGAGGGCCAGTTCGTCGTGGATGTCCTCGCCGCCGGCCTCAACCCGGTCGACCTCGCGATGATTGGGTCGGGAGCGCTCCCCGCGGTCCCCGGTAACGAGGGGGTGGCGCGCACGCCGGGCGGAGGCCGAGCGTATTTCGAGCGCACGATCGCCCCGTTCGGCTCCTTCGCGCAGCGCGCCCTCGTCGCCGCCGAGCTTCCGATCGCGCTCCCCGATGAGCTCTCGACCGCCGACGCGCTGGCGATCGGGATCGCTGGCCTCGCCGGCTGGCTCGCGCTCGATCGCGCGGCCGCGCTGAGACCTGGTGAAAGCGTCCTCGTCCTCGGCGCGAGCGGCGCCGTCGGGCAGATCGCCGTGCAGGCCGCGCGTCTGCTCGGCGCCAGCCGTGTGGTCGCCGCCGCGCGCGAGCCGTGCGCCGTCGAAGATCTCGGCGCCGATGCCATCGTCGAGCTGACGGGCGACTATCCCGCGGCCCTGCGAGATGCCGCCGGCGACGGATTTGATGTCGTGATCGACCCGCTCTTCGGGAAGCCGCTCGAAGCCGCGCTCACAGCGAGCGCGCCCGGGGCGCGACTCGTCTCGGTCGGCGCCAGCGCGGGCGCGACGGCCGAGATCGAGCGCTCGGGGCTTGTCGGGCGCACCCTCCTCACCCACGGCAACCGAACGACGCCTGTCGATGTCAAGCGCGAGGCCTACTTGCGCATGTGCGGTCATGTCCTCGCCGGCGAGCTCTCGGTCGTGAGCGAGGAGGTGCCGCTCGAGCGCTTCGCCGAGGCCTTCGCCCGCCAGCGCGCCCACCCGCACGTCAAGCTGGTGCTGACCAACCCGAAGCCAGGAGGCACTCCTTGAGCGAGCGCACGACCCCGCCCTTTCGCGCCGACCATGTCGGAAGCCTGCTTCGCCCGCCCGAGGTCAAGGCCGCGCGCGAGCGCTTCCAAACCGGCGAGATCGACGCCGCGGCGCTGCGCGAGGTCGAGGACGAGGCGATCCGCGCCGCCGTCGCGATGCAGGAGGAGGTCGGCCTGAAGCTTGCGACCGACGGCGAGCTGCGGCGCCAGTCCTGGCACATGGACTTCGTCTACCAGCTCGGCGGGATCGTCCACGCGCCCGCCGACGTGCAGGCCGTGCCGTTTCACACGCTCGACGGCGAGACGATCATCTCCTCGCAGGGGTCGCTTCGCGTCGAGGAGCGCGTCTCGCTCGAACACACGATCTTCGGCGCGGATTTCGAGGCGCTAGCCGCGATGACGACGACCGCGATGCCGAAGCAGACGATCCCCTCGGTGAACATGATCTACGCCCGCGGCGGCCGCGCCTCGATCAACGAGACGGCCTACCCCGACCTCGAGCAGTTCTGGAGCGACATCATCGACGCCTACGCCGAGGAGCTCCGCCGCCTCGGCGATCTCGGCTGCCGCTACCTGCAGTTCGACGACACGAGCCTCGCGATGCTCGCCGACCCGAGTCAGCGCGAGCGCATCGCGGCGCGCGGCGACGACGCAAACCACCTCCATGTGACCTTCATCCACCGCCTCAACGAGGTGATCGCTCGCAAGCCGCAGGGGATGGCGATCACGACGCACACCTGCCGCGGGAACTACCGCTCCGCCTACTCCGCCGCGGGCAGCTACGACTTCGTCGCCGAGGCGCTGTTCAGCGAGCTGGCCGTCGACGGCTTCTTCGTCGAGTGGGACGACGAGCGCTCAGGCGGCTTCGAGCCGCTGCGCTTCGTTCCGAAGGGCAAGATCGTGGTGCTCGGCCTCGTCACGACGAAGACCGGCGAGCTGGAGACCAAGGATGAGATCAGGCGCCGCGTCGAGGAGGCCGCTCGCTTCGTCGACATCGACCAGCTCTGCCTATCGCCGCAGTGCGGGTTCGCCTCGACTCTCGAGGGCAACGAGCTCTCGCCGCAGCAGCAGACAGCCAAGCTCCGACTGGTGGTCGAGACCGCGCAGGAGATCTGGGGCTGAGCGCATGCTGAACGCGACCGCGGGCCGCCCGCTGGCGACGACGATCACGGGCTCAATCCCGCGACCAGCCTGGTTCGATCAGAACCTCGGCGGGCGCACCTTCCGCAACGCGATGGGCGACGCGCGCTACCGCGAGCAATACCAGGACGCGGTCAGCTCGCACATCCGCGACCAGGAGCGAGCCGGCCTTGACATCGTCACCGACGGCGACTGCCGCTTCGACGCGGACGTCGGCGGGCAGAGCTGGTTCCTGTACCCCGCGCGCCGCCTCGACGGGCTTGCTGGCGACGACTACCCGGCGATTGGCTACGGCAGCGGCCGCGGGACGATCATCTTCGAGGCGATGGAGGCGCGGATCATGCCGCGCGTTACCGGGCCGGTCGCCCGCGGGCGCCTGCAGTACCCCGACGTCTTCAAGTTCGCCCAGGAGCTCACGGCGCGGCCGGTCAAGTTCGGCACGATCACGCCCGAGGTGCTCGGCATGTCGCTGGCCAACGACCACTACCCAAGCTATGCCGACCTCGTGATGGCGATGAGCGACGCCTTCCACGAGGAGCTTCTCGACGTGGCCGCGGCGGGTTGCCGGGTGATCCAGCTCGAGGAGCCGAACGTTCACCTCGCGAGCGTCCGCCGCCGAGCGGGGGTGGAGGAGCTCGACGTGCCGTTCTTCACCGAGGTCTTCAACAACACCGTGCGTGGCCTGCGCGAGCGCACCGAGGTGTGGTGCCACTCCTGCTGGGGCAACACGGCCCAGCAACGACTGTTCGCCGAGCCGCGCAGCTACGGCCCCGCGCTCGAGGCCCTCAACTCACTCGACGCGGACGTGATCACGTTCGAGTGCGCGAGCACCGCCGGGATGGATCTCGAGCTGATCGCCGCCGCGGTCTCAAGCGA
Source organism: Solirubrobacteraceae bacterium (assembly GCA_036267075.1). Lineage (GTDB taxonomy): Bacteria > Actinomycetota > Thermoleophilia > Solirubrobacterales > Solirubrobacteraceae > Palsa-513. Next base: position 62,100 of record DATAWT010000015.1, on the reverse strand, counting down.
CAAGAAGGTCGCGATCGGCGTCGTCGACCACCGCAACCTCCACGTCGAGAGCCCGGAGCAGATCGCCGCGCTGATCCGCCGCGCGCTCGAGCACATCGAGCCCGAGCGGCTCGCCGTCTCGAGCGACTGCGGGTTCGGCCGCGAGGGCATGACGCGGCGGATCGCCTTCTACAAGATGGTCGCGATCGTCCGCGGCACCAACATAGTCCGCCGTGAGCTGGGCCTCGAGGAGGCCGAATGTCGCGCGGCCGATCCGGCGTTCGCGCTCGGGGGGTAGCCGAGAGCGGGCGTGGGGCGGGTCACCACCCCGGATGCCGCCCGCCGCGGTTTGCGCCGTGCGCGCACTCGTCGTTGCGACCCCACTTTTGTGGCGCCAGGTGGTTGTTAGTTGGGTGGGTGTCCGCCGGTGGTGCGGGTGATGGCGTTGGCGGTGTTGCGGAGGGTGTGGAGGTAGTCGTTGATTTGGTGGGTGGTGAGGGGTTGGTCGTAGCCGAGCAGGATGAGGCCGGTGACGAGTTGGGCGCGGTGGTCGAAGATCGGGGTTTGGATGTTGTTGACGTTGTAGGTGCGGTCGGGTTCGAGTTGGGTGAGGGTGTGCTCTTCGTGGCCGAGTTGGAGGACGAGTTCTTGGAGTTGGGTGTTCAGTTCGGTTGAGCGGGGGTCTTGGGCTAGTGCGCCCATCAGCATTCCGATCTGCCCGCGGGTGGGTGTTTCGAGCTCGACCGTGTATCCCCGTTGGCCGGCGAGGGTGGCGGCTTGCATGTAGTTGTCGCGGTCTTGTTGGGTCGCGTTGGGTCCGAGGCGGCCGAGCCAGGCTTGTTGTTGTTTTTGGTCTAGGTAGGGGATTGCGAGTAGCGCGAGGGGGGGCATGAAGGGCAGGCGGGTGCCTACGCGGGGGCGCATGTAGAGGCGGTCGGCTCGGCCGGCTTCGCCGGCGATGAGGAGGTGCTCGCCGGCGACGGTGCCGCAGATCACTTCGAGTTGGAGGTCTCGGGCGAGTTCTTCGATTTTGTGGCGGGCGAGTTTGATCGCGGGGTGCTCGTCGAGTGCGGCTTGGCCGAGCGCGATCGGTCCGGCACCGAGCTGGTAGGCCTTCCGGCGGGGGTCGCGGACGATGTAGCCCTCGCGCGTGAGGACCGCGAGGACGGCGTGGAGCGAAGAGATGTTGATGTCGCTCTCGCGGACGAGCTCGGCAAGGGTGAAGTCGCGGCCTGGGTGCGCGGCCAATAGCTCCAGGATCTGGAGTGCGCGTTCAGCCGATAAGGCACGACGAGCCAAGAAGCAAACCCCCGGATTCGCTGTCGGACGGGCACGGTAGCCGCAGCGGCGGCCACCCACGAGCGTTGATCCTATCCGAAAGGACTACTTGCAATACGCATAGTCATGTGTATTATGCGGCGCATCGATGGCCTGTCTGCACGGCGGGCCGACAACGTGTGGGGAGGAGCCGCCGTGTTCATTGACCGCTTGTCGCTTGCTGCTCGTCGGGGCCGCTCACGCGTCCGCGTGCTGTTCGCGTTGGCCGTGCTGGCCACAGCGGGTTCCGCGGCGTTGTTTGCCGGCTCCGCGCAGGCGGATTCGGCGTGCTCGACCACCAGCGGCGTGACGACCTGCAGCTACGCCTCGACCGGTGCCGAGCAGCAGATCACGATCCCCGCTGGGGTCAGCGCGATCAACGTAGATGCGATCGGGGCCGCTGGCGGCGCCGACCAGGGCAGTAGCGGCGGGCTGGGTGCGGAAGTCACGGCCACCCTGCCGCTCGCCGCCCCCGGCCCGACGACGCTCTACGTCGAGGTCGCCGGCGTCGGCAGCAGCGGTGCTTTCTCGCTCTCCACCGTCCCGGGCGGATTCAATGGCGGCGGCCCGTCCCCCCCAGCTTTCGGGACTGAGGGCGGCAGCGGTGGGGGCGCTTCGGATGTACGCACTGATCCGAGCGCGAACGGCCTTTCACCCGACATCCGACTGATCATCGCCGCCGGCGGTGGCGGCGCTGGCCTCGGCGCCGACGGCGGTTCCGGGGATGCGGGCACCAACGGCGGTGATGGCGGGGCCGCCACTAACTTGTCAACCTGTGGTGGCAGCGCCGGCGGGGGCACCGCGACGCAGGGTGGCACGGGCGGCAACGGCAGCACCGTTCTCGCTGGCTTACTCGGCCAGGGTGGCATGTCCGCTGGTGGCGGTGGTGGTGGTGGTGGCTATTACGGAGGCGGCGGGGCAGCCGGCTGTGGCTCCGGCGGTGCCGGGTCAAGCTACGTCAGTCCGACCGCGAGCGCGAGCGCGTTCCTCGCAGCCACGTCGGCAGCGCCGTCGATCACGATCACCTACACCGGAGCGGTGCCGTGCAACGCGGGGTCATACTCGGCGAGCGGCGATGCGCCGTGCACAGTTGCTGACAGCGGCAACTATGTCGCAGGCTCTGGCGCGACGGCGGAGACGCCGTGCCCGGCAGGCACCTACAACTCCGTCAGGGGGCTGACGAGCGAGTCGGCGTGCGGGTCCGTGCCGCGCGGGTCCTTCTCGGGCCCCGGCGCGGCCCTTCCCACCGCCTGCCCGGCGGGGACCTACCAGAACCTGTTGGGTCAGAGCTCGTGCATCGACACGCCCGCCGGGACGTCTATCCCTGGCACTAGTGCGACCGCGCAGGGAAGCCCGTGCGCGGCGGGCACCTATCAGCCGAGCAGCGGGCAGTCGTCGTGCCTGCTCGCTGATGCCGGGAACTACGTGCCCGGGACGGGTGCGACGGTCGAGTTTGCGTGTTCAGCGGGTTCCTACAACCCGACGACAGGCCAGTCGTCGTGTCCCCCCGTGCCGGCCGGGTCATTCTCCAACGACGGCGCAAGCGTGCCGACGCCATGCGCAGCGGGTAGCTACTCGTCCTCGCCGGGCGCGCCGGGTTGCGTCGGCACGCCCGCTGGAACGTTTATCAGCACCACTGGTGCGACCGGGCCCGGCGCTTCGTGTCTGGCCGGCACCTATTCCTCGGTGGGCGCGTCTGCTTGCACGCCGACGCCGGCGGGGACGTTCATCAGCGGCACGGGTGCGACTGGGTCTGGCGCTTCGTGTCCGGCTGGCACCTATTCCTCGGTGGGCGCGTCTGCTTGCACGCCGACGCCGGCGGGGACGTTCATCAGCGGCACAGGTGCGACCGGGCCAGGCGCTTCGTGTCCGGCGGGCACCTATTCCTCCGCGGGCGCGTCTGTTTGCAAGCCGACGCCGGCGGGGACTTTCATCAGCCTTACGGGTGCGACCGCGCCGGGAAGCCCGTGCCCGGCGGGGAGCTTCTCTCTGAACGCGGGGGCGGGTTCATGCGCGCTGGCAAACGCGGGGACGTTCATCAGCGGGACCGGCGCGAGCGTGCCGGGCGCCGACTGCCCGGTGGGAACGTATTCGGCCGAGGGTGCTGTGGCTTGTAGCGCGTGTCCAGCCGGTGATACGACCGCTTCTCCCGCGTCGACTTCGGCGGCGGCGTGCGTGGCGGTCAAGGCGACGCCGTCGATCAGCACGACAGCGCAGCCGGTCGCGGCGACGATCGGCACTTTGATCGCGGACAAGGCGACGGTGTCGGGGGGGCATAGCCCGACGGGGACGGTCACCTTCAACCTCTACAGCAATCCCAACGGAACCGGTACGCCGCTGTTCACCGATACCGAGACGCTGGCCAAGGGCGTCGCGACGAGCAAGGGCTACGTGGTGATGGCGCCGGGAACCGACTATTGGGTTGTGACCTACAACGGCGACGCCAACAACACTGCCGCGACGAGCACCACCAGCGCGGAGCCGGTGGCGGTCACCGTGACGCCGACCGCGCTGTGCTTGGCGACCGGGCAGGAGGTCGAGGGCTCGGCGAAGTTCCTAGCGTTGCCGCTGCTTTTGCGCGCGGTTGTCACGCAGTTGGTCACGGTCGCCTGCCAGCCGCTGAACTCGATCGTTGGCAAGCTGACCGCGTCGCAGACCGCGAAGCTGATCACCAGCTACGACAGCGCGGTTACATCGCTATCAAGCGGCGGCTGGCTCACCGCAAGCCAGGCGGCGCAACTCAAAACGCTCGCCGCAACGCTCTAGACCAGCGGCCGAAACGGGCGCTCCGCGACTACACGGGGCGCCCGCCGGTCGCGAACGGAGCACTCGGCGCGTGTCCTCCAGAACCGGCGAATTCGACCCCGTTGCGGCGCAGTTCGACCCGCTGGTCCTGGAAGCGCTCTCCGAGGTCCTCCAGGCCAAGGAGGCATCGTCGCCGAGCGGCTCGACGAACGCAAGCGCCGAGTAAGAGAAGCCGTCTAATCGGGCAGGCGCGCGCGAAGGACGCGTCAGTGGCGAGCCGGCTACGCCCTATCCGCTCGCCGCGAGCCGCAGGTACATCCATCCCTCGAAGTCCGAACGCTCGAAGCTCGTCGCAAAGCCGCTCTGGCGCGTCAGCCGTTCGATGTAGTCGCAAACCTCACCGGCGCGCGGGTCCCCGGCGCGCAGCGGCTCGGTCGCGCCGTCGGCCAGCATCTGGGCGGGGATGAACCCCGTTTCGATCGAGCCGTCCTCGCCCAGCCCTAAGACCGCGATCCCGGTCTTACGAGCGTCGACGCGAAACGGGAAGAGCGGGAAGGACTCGTCCTCTTTGAACGACGAGCGCTCGCCGAAGCGCGCGTAGCGGGCTGCCTTGTCGGCGTCCGTCGTGCGGATCGAGTTGAAGTGGTGAATCAGCGCGCCGAGGCCGTAGAAGATCGGCCTGCCGCCGACGAGCTCGACGCCCCGCAGGCTGTGATGGTGGCAGCACATCACGGCGTCCGCGCCCGCATCGATCGCCACGCGCGCGAGCTCGAGCTCGTAGTCCTGGAGCACCTCCATCCAGCTCGAATAGCCCCAGTGCGGCGCGACGACGACGAAGTCGGCCTGCTCACGCGCCGCGGCGATCGTCTCGCGGTAGCGGGCTAGATCGCCGGCGTCGGCGACGGTCTGGATCAGGGGATCGATGCCCGGCTCCCAGAAGTTCGGGTCTGGATCTCCGTAGTAGGTGCGAACGCGCAGCGGCGCGAGCCCGGGCCGATTCGCGCGCGCCTCGTAGCCGACCGGGTAGACGCTGCAGAAGCCGAGAAACGCGACGCGCACGCCGGAGCGCTCGAGGATCGCCGGCCGCGTCGCTTCGGCCATGTCCATGCCGGCGCCCATCGTCTCGATCCCCTGTCCGCGAAGCAGCTCGAGTGTGTCGGCGAGCCCCTCGTAGCCGCCGTCGATCATGTGGTTGTTCGCGCACGTCATCACGTGGAAGGGCACCTCGCCGAGGAACGACCCGCGCTCGAGCGGCGCCCCGTTGAAGTGCTTGTAGGTCGGCGCACGGCTCGGGTGGTCGCTGTAGACGCCCTCGCAGTTGCCAAACACGATGTCCGCGTGACGCAGGAGCGGCGTCAGCGGCGCAAACGAGGCGAGGCCGTCGGGAACGTCGGGGAAGACGTCGCCGACCGAGTAGACCCAGACGCGCCCGGAGTCCATCAGAAGTCGAAGAAGGGCGTCTCGTTGTCGCCCTGGAGAACGATGTCGAAGCGCAGGGCATCGCCGTCGGTCACCGCGATCAGAAGCTCGCGATCCTCGGCCGGCACGAGCTCGAGGATCGGGTCGGCAGCGTTGGCCGGCTCCTCGTCTGGGAAGTAGACGCGCGTCACGACCTGCTTGAGCAGGCCGCGCGCGAAGACCGCGACGTTGAAGTACGGCGCCAGTACCGCGCCCTCGGCCGTCGGCTCGGCGGCCGGCTTGCGCACGACGACGCGGTAGCGACCGGCCTCGTCGGTGCGTCCGCGCGCGAACTGCTCGCCCTGCCAGAACTCGATGAAACCCTCGGGCCAGGCCAGCGGCGCTCCGGCGCCGTCGAGGATCAGCCCCTCGATCCGCAAAGCACCCGGGCTGTCCGGCGGGACGGCCTCGTGAGAACCCTCGAACATCAGGGCGAAGCCGTAGAGCGGGCCCATCGTCTGCGACGGGCTCGGAACCCCCGCGAGCGGATCGTCCTCAGCGCTCAGTGGCCGTTCTCCAGCGGCGTCGCGCCAGGCCCGCGCAGCACGATGTCCCAGTCGTAGGCGAGTGCCGAGTCGACGTCGCCGACCTCGGTGTCGGCCGAGTTGAAGCGCGCGATCAGCCGGTCGCGGGCGCGGGGGTCGCGAATCGACTGGAAGATCGGATCGCGGTCCTGGAGCGGATCGCCCTCGAAGTAGCACTGCGTGACGAGGCGGCTGGTCAGCAGCGGGCCGAACAGCGACGTGTGAACGTGGCCGGGGCGGAACAGCGCGCCGAGATCGCCAGGGTAGGCGGCCGGCTTGATCGTGCGGAAGTGGTAGCGACCGTCGGAGTCGGTGATCGTCCGCCCGGCGCCGGTGAAGTTCGGATCAAGCGACATGAAGCCCGGGTCGGCCGGGTCGACGTAGGCGCCCGAGGCGTTCGTCTGCCAGATCTCGACCAGCGTGTTCGGGACCGGACGCCCGTCGCTGTCAAGCACGCGCCCGCGCAGCATGATCGTCTGACCGATCGGGCGGCCCGAGTGCTGCTTGGTCAGGTCATTGTCGCCGGGGCGCACGGGAACGCGCCCCCAGACCGGCCCGCTCGAGTGGTGGAAGAAGCCGCGCGGGACCTCGATCAGGCGCTTCTGGGGTGCGCGCAGGATCGTCGCCTCGTAGGCCGGGTGCAGATAAGGCGGGTTGAAATCCTGGCGTTCGGCGACGGACATGACACTCCTAGGCGGGCGCCTGGTCATCCTAGCGGGCGCCCAACCAGGTAATACTGCGGCGCGTGACGCTCGTCCTGCTCACCCCGGTCGGCCTGGACGCCGACTGCTGGGAGCGCGTGCCACTGCCGGGCTCAGACGTCGTCAAACACACCTGGCCCGGCTTCGGCGGGCGTGCGCGCGCCGTTCCAGCACCGACGATGTCGAGCCTCGCCGACGAGGTCGCCGAGAGCTACGGCGGCGACTTTGACCTCGTCGGCATGTCGCTGGGCGGGATGGTCGCCCAGCACATAACGCTGCGCCACCCCGAGCGCGTCCGCTCGCTGATGGTTGCCTGCACCGGCGCCTCGGCAGACCCCGACACGATGGAAGGGCGCGCGCGCCGGGTCGAGGAGACCGGCATGGCCGGCGTTGTGGAGGAGACGCTCGAGCGCTGGTTCACGCCCCAGGCGCTCGCCGAGCAGCCCGAGCATCCCGGCGTCGCCTACGCGCGTCGCACGCTGCTCGCGCTTGAGCCGGGCGCCTTCGCCGACGGCTGGCGGGCGATCGCGGGTCATGACGTAGCGGATCGCCTGAGCGAGATCGCCGTGCCCACGACGGCGCTCGCGGGAAGCGCCGACTCGGCCTCGCCGGTCGAGCGCGCGAAGACGATCAGCGAGCGGGTCCCGCGCGCGCGCTTTGCCGAGATCGACGGGCCGCACATGATGCACCTCGAGCACCCCGTCGAGTTCGGCGCCGCGATCGCCGGTCACCTCAGCTGGGCCGGGGCGCGCTGAGCATGCTGCGGCTCGAGATGCTGAGCTCCCAGGCCGCGGACCCGGTCACCGCCGAGGTCTTCGAGGTCTTCGCGCGCGAGGGCCGCGAGCCGATCTCGCTCTATCGCGTCCTCGCCCATTCGCCGCGCATGCTGCGCGCATACGCAGGGCTCGCCCAGGGCCTCCGCTACGAGGCGGCCACGCCGCGGCCGCTGCGCGAGCTGATGATCCTTCGCACCGCGCAGCTGACCGATTCGGAGTACGAGTGGGCGCACCATCGCGCGATGGCCGAGGCGGCAGGCCTTGAGACCGAGAAGGTCGCGACCCTGCGCGACTGGCGCACGAGCCCCTGGTTCGACCCGGCCGAGCGCGCGGCGCTGCGCTGCGTGGAGGAGATGCACGGCATCGTGCTCTCCGATGACGCCTTCGCCGACCTCGAGGCGGCGATGGGGGCCGCGGCGACGGTCGAGCTGGTGCTGCTCGCGGCCTTCTACCAGGCTGTTGCCAGGATGATCCAGGCGTTCGGCCTCGAGGTCGAGCCGGCCTATCAGCGCTTCCGCGGCGAGGCAGGCGGCGGAGAGAGCAAGGCGTGAGCTACCGCATCGGGGTCGACATCGGGGGGACCTTCACCGACTGCGTCGTCGCCGACGAGCAGGGCGGGCGGACGGTGGCCAAGGCGCTGACGACGCCCGGGTCGCTCCAGGACGGGGTGCTCGAGGCGGTCGCCGTCAACGCCGCCCAGCTCGGCCTGTCGCGCTCGGAGCTGCTGCGCGCGACCGAACTCTTCGTTCACGGGACCACGCAGGCGACGAACGCGATGCTCACGCGCACCGGCGCCAGGACCGGCCTCATCACGACCCGCGGCCACGAGGACGCGATCATCATCGGCAAGGTCTACGCCAAGGTCGCGGGTCTGCCCGAGCGCGACCTCGTCCACTCCTCGCGGCTCGCGAAGCCCGAGCCGATCGTGCCGCGACGGCTGATCCGCGGCGTCACCGAGCGCGTCGACAAGGACGGCGACGTGATCGTCGCCCTGTCGGAGACAGACGTCGTCGAGGCGATCGATTCGCTGCTCGCCGAGGGCGTCGAGGCGGTCGCCGTCTCGCTGCTGTGGTCGTTCGTCAACGAGGCCCACGAGCGGCGGATCAAGGAGATCCTCGCCGAGCGCGCTCCCGACGTCTTCACCGCCTACTCGCACGAGGTCGCACCGGTCCTCGGCGAGTACGAGCGGACCGCGACGACGGCGATCAGCGCCTACGTCGGGCCGAAGGTCGTCGGCTACCTCGAGCGCCTGGAGTCGCTGCTGCGCGAGGACGGCTTCGCGCATCCACTGCTCGTCATGCAGGCCAGCGGCGGCCTGACCTCGGTGCTCGACGCCGCCGCACGGCCGATCGTGACCCTTGACTCAGGTCCGACCGGGGGCATCCTCGGGTGCCAGCATCTCGGCCGCCTCTACGGCGAGAGCAACGTGATCTGCACCGACGTCGGCGGAACGTCCTTCGACGTTGGGCTGATCCTCGGCGGCGAGGTTCCGCTCGAGGTCGAGCCCGTCGTCGCCCAGTACAGCCTGAAGATGCCGAAGGTCCTCGTCAGCTCGATCGGCTCCGGCGGCGGCTCGATCGCGTGGCTCGACGAGGGCGGGCTGCTGCGCGTCGGACCGCAGAGCGCCGGGTCACGCCCGGGGCCCGCCTGCTACGGCGCCGGCGGGACGCAGCCGACCGTCACCGACGCGGACCTCGTGCTCGGCTACCTCGACCCCGACAACTTCCTCGGCGGACGGATGCTCCTTGACCGCGACCTCGCGCTGCAGGCGCTCGCCGCGCTCGGCTCGAAGCTCGGCATGGAGGCCGAGGAGGTCGCCGTCGGCGTCTTTCGGATCATCAACTCGCAGATGGCCGACCTGATCCGCAAGTCGACGATCGAGCAGGGCCACGACCCGCGCGAATGCATCCTCGTCGCCTACGGCGGCGCCGGACCGACGCACGCCGTCTTCTACGGCCACGACATCGGCGTGCGATCGATCCTCGTGCTCGCGGACTCGACGGTCTTCTCAGCCGAGGGCATGCTGACCTGCGACATCACCCACACCGCCGAGGCCTCGCGGGTCCTCTCGACGCCGTTCAGCGAGGACAGCCTGGCGGGCCTGACGGCCCGCTTCGAGGCGCTCGAGCAGCGCGTGCTCGGCCAGTTCGACGCCGAGGGAGCGCCGCGCGAGGAGGTCTCGCTCGCGCGAACGATCGGCGTGCGCTTTCGCCAGCAGGTCCACACGCTCGAGGTCGAAGTCGACCCCGGAACACTTGACGAAGCGGCGGGCGAGCGCATTCTCGAGCGCTTCCTCGAGCGCTACCGAAGCGTCTATGGCGAGGGAGCGCTGCTGTTGGGCGGCGGCAACGAGGTCGAGCTGCACCGCGTCGTCGGGACGCGGCCGATCGAGCCCGTCTCCTTCCCCGCGCACGAGAGCGCCGGCGAGGATCCGGGCGCCGCGCTCAAGGGCGAGCGCAACGCCTGGTTTGAGCCCGACGGCTTCGTCGCCACGCGCGTCTACGACGGCCACGCGCTGCGCGCGGGCAACGCGCTCGAGGGGCCGGCGATCATCGAGCGGATGGGCGACAGCGTCGTCGTGCCGCCAGGCTTCCGCGCCGTCGTCGACCCGCTCCTGACGATCAGCCTCGCCGCGGCGACGCAGCCCGGCTCGGCCGCTGCAGCCGGCGAGGAGCTCGAGGTGGCTCAATGACGCAGACCGGCACACTCGACCCGATCACCTTCGAAGTGATCCGCCACCGCCTGTGGGCGATCAACGACGACCAGGCGCGCATGGCGGCCCGCCTGTCGGGCTCCTTCATCGTCTACGAGGGCTACGACTTCAACGCCGCGCTCGTCACCGCCGACGGCCGCGGCCTCTACTGCGGCGTCTACATCCTCCAGCACGGCGCGACGATCGACGAGTTCGTGCGCCTGATTCTCGAGAACTGGCCGGCGGAGGAGATCCGCCCGGGCGACATGTTCTTCACCAACGACCCGTGGTGGGGCGCGCTTCACGCCAACGACGGGATCCTCGCGATGCCGATCTTCTGGGGGGACGAGCTCGTCGCCTGGTCGGGCATCGTCATGCACGACGACGACGTCGGAAGCCCCGTTCCGGGCAGCTTCGTCAGCGGCGCCGCGGACCGCTTCGGCGAGGCGCCGCTGTTCCCGGGCATCAAGCTCGTCGAGAACTTTGAGCCGCGCGCCGACATCGAGCGCGCCTACCTGCGCAACAGCCGTACCTCGGAGCTCAACGCGCTCAACATGCGCGCCCGCGTGGCGGCGCTGCGCACGACCTACCAGCGCGTCGGCGAGCTGATCGACGAGTACTCACTCGACGTCTTCAAGGCCGCCCAGGAGGGGATCATCGACTACGTCGAGCGCGTCGTGCGCTCGCGGCTGCTCGAGATCCCCGACGGCGAGTGGTACTCGATGGGCTACCACGACCACGACGGCAACGACAACGCGATGTACCCGATCTGCGTGCGGGTCATCAAGCGAGCCGACCGCCTGACCGTCGATCTGACCGGCACCTCGCCGCAGGCGCCGGGGTCGATCAACTGCGCGAAGCCGTGCCTTGACGGCGCGATCCTCGGCGTCATCCTGACCTTCCTCTGCTACGACCTGCCGTGGGCGATCGCGGCGCTGCGGCGGATCGTCGAGATCGTCTCCGAGGAGGGGACGCTCAACAACGCGCTGAGCCCGGCCGGGGTCAGCATGGGCTCGACGATGGCGCCGCTGTCGACCCAGGATGTCGCCGCCCAGGCGGTCGCGAAGATGATGCTCTGCTCGGAGCGCTATCGCGGCGAGGCGCAGGGGAACTGGACGCCCGGCGTCAACGGCACGCTGATGATCGCCCCCAACCCCGGTGGCGAGCCGTCAGTCGGCGCGATCACGGACTTTTTCAGCGGCGGCGGCGGTGCGCGCACGTTCACCGACGGGATCGACAGCGGCGGGATCTTCCACTCGATGGCCTCGCGGATGTCCAACGCCGAGACCGTCGAGAGCCGCGTGCCGGTGCTCCAGATCTACCGCCGTGAGCTCGAGGACGCCGGCGGGCCGGGACGCTTCCGCGGCGGCGTCGCCGTCGAGTTCGCGAGCGTCCCGCACAAGCTGCCGATTCGCCCCGCGGGCATCAACAACATCGGCTCCGGCATCAGCGTCCCGGCCGGCCGCGGCCTGTCCGGCGCCTCGCCCGGCGCGGCCGCGCGCAACTTCGTGCTGCGCGGCTCGAACATCGCCGAGCTCTTCGCCGCGGGTCACATCCCGCTCTCGCCGGAGGAGATCGGCGCGGCCGAGGTCGACGTCGTCGCGGCGAAGTCGTTCGAGATGATCGATGAGGGCGATGTCCTCGTCGGTGTCCTGGCGAGCGGCTCGGGCTACGGCGACGCCTTGCGGCGCGAGCCCGAACGCGTCGCGCGCGACGTCGCCGAGGGTCTCGTCTCGGTGGAAGCCGCGCGGTCGGTCTACGGTGTCGTCGTCGTGGCGGGCGAGGTCGATGAGGCGGCGACAGAAACGCTTCGCGAGGCGGTTCGCGCCGAGCGACTCGCCGACGCTCGTCCGGTCGAGGGCGACGCGGGCGGCGGCACGATCGAGGACGCGACCGTCCTTCACCCGGTCTCTGACTCCGTCGAGGCAGTCGAGCACGGCGGCGAGCGCTCGCTTCGCTGCAGCATCTGCCACTACCGCCTCGGCCCCTACGACCACGACCACAAGCGCTCCGCGCTGATGCGCGAGCGCCCGCTCACCGACATCAGCCGCCACAACCGGCTGTGCCTCGAGGACTTCGTGCTGCGCGAGTTCTACTGCCCGGGCTGCGCGACCGCGCTGGCCGCCGACGTCCAGCTTCGCGAGGACCCGATCATCGACGAGACGAAACTGTGGACCGCGTCACCTTCGAGGTGATCCGCCACCGTCTCTGGGCGATCAACGACGAGCAGGGGAGGACGGCGGCGCGCCTTTCGGGCGCGCCGATCATCTACGAGGCCTACGACCTCAACGCCGCGCTCGTCACCGCCGACGGCCGCGGCCTGTGCTGCGGCAACTACGTGATGCACCACGGCGCGACGATCGACCACTTCGTTCGCCGAGTGCTCGAGGAGTGGCCCGAGCGCGAGATCCGCGAGGGCGACATGTTCTTCACCAACGATCCGTGGTGGGGGGCGCTTCACGCCAACGACGGGATCCTCGCGATGCCGGTCTTCTGGCGCGGCGAGCTCGTCGTCTGGTCGGGGATCGTCATGCACGACTCAGACGTCGGCAGCCCCGTGCCGGGGAGCTTCGTGACATCGGCCGCCGACCGCTTCGGCGAAGCGCCGCTGTTCCCGCCGATCAAGCTCGCCGAGCGCTTCGTTCCGCGCGCCGATATCGAGCGCGCCTACCTGCGCAACAGCCGCACCCCCGAGCAGAACGCCCTCAACATGCGCGCGCGCGTGGCGGCGCTTCGCACCACGCACAGCCGGATCGGCGAGCTGATCGAGCGTTACGGCATCGACACCTTTCGCGAAGCCCAGGAGGAGCTGCTGGCCTACGTGGAACGCGTCCTGCGCGTGCGGCTGCGCGAGATCCCCGATGGCAGCTGGTCCGCGCGGGGCTTCCACGACCACGACGGCGTCAGCGACACGATCCACGAGATCCACTGCCGGCTCCACAAGCGCGGCGAGATGCTGCTCGTCGACATGGCGGGTACGGCGCCGCAGGCGCCCGGGCCGATCAACTGCGCGCGACCCGCGCTCGACGGCGTCGTCGCGGGGGTGATGCTCACGTTCCTCTGTCACGACCTGCCCTGGGCGATCGGCGCGCTCGCGCCGCTCCTTCGCATCGAGGCGCCCGACGGGACGCTCGTCAGCGCGCGCAGCCCGGCGCCGGTCAGCATGGCCTCGATCATGGCGGCGCTGAGCGCCCAGGACGTCGTCGCGCACGCCTTCGCGCGGATGCTCGACGGGTCGGAACGCCACCGCGGCGAGGCCCAGGCCACGTGGGCGCCGGGCATCTGCGGCGGCACCTTCGCCGCCGGCTCGTCGATCTCGTTGTTGTCGGAGAGCTTCGGCGGCGGTGGCGGCGCGCGGACCTTCGCGGACGGGGTCGACAGCGGCGGCGTGTTCCACTCGATGGGATCGCGAATCGCCAACGTCGAAGCGGTCGAGGGCCGCGGGCCGCTGCTCGAGCTCTACCGCCGCGAGGTCTGCGACGGCGGCGGAGCGGGTCGCTACCGCGGCGGCTCGGGACTCGAGTACGCGGTCACGCCGCACAAGCTCGGCGAGGCGGCCGCCAGCCTCATCACGCGCTCCTCAGGCGTCTTCTTCCCGGCCGGTCACGGTCTCGCCGGCGGACGCCCCGGTGCGCCGGTGTGCGCCAGGATGCTGCGCGGATCGAACATCAAGGAGCTCTTCGCGGCTGGTCGCGTGCCGCTTGATGAGGGCGACCTCGAGGCGGCCGAAACCGTCGTTCTGGCTTCCAAGGCGCTCACCGCGATGGGCGAGGGCGACGTCCTGATCGCCGCCAACCCGGGCGGCGCCGGCTACGGCGACCCGCTCCTGCGCGATCGCGGCGCGGTCGAGCGAGACCTCGACGAGGGGCTCGTGTCAGAGCGCGCGGCGCGCGAGAGCTACGGCGTCGTCCGCGGCGACGAGAACGCCACCCGCTCGGCGCGCGAGCAGATCCGCGCCCTGCGCCGGGCCGCGCCGAAGCGCCCCTTCAACGCCCGCTGCCCGGCCTGCTCGGAGCAGCTCACGCTCATCGCCAGCCGCCACATCCCGCTGCGCGACCTCGGAGCCCCCTTCGCCGGCTGCCTGCCCTCCTTCGCCCTCGCCGAGCGCGCCTGCCCCGCGTGCGCCACGGCAATCGCTGCGACGCTGGAGCCGGCGGCGAGCACCGCCGGCTCCAGCGAGGATCACAGAGCTACGCAGACGGCCTTGGTCTCGAGGTAGTTCTCGAGCACCTGGTGGCCCATCTCACGTCCCCAACCGGACTCCTTGTAGCCGCCGAAGGGCTGCGCGGCGTCGAAGACGTGGTAAGTGTTGACCCAGACGGTGCCGGCGCGCAGGCGCGCGGCGGTGCGGTGGGCCTTGGAGATGTCGCGCGTGAACACGCCTGCGGCCAACCCGAAGGACGTGTCGTTGGCGACGGGCACGATCTCGCCGGGGTCTGAGAACGGGATCGCGCAGACGACCGGCCCGAAGATCTCCTCGCGGATGACCTTCATGTCGTTGGTCGTGTTGGTCAGGATCGTCGGCTCGACGAAGTAGCCGCGCTCGCCGATCCGCCCGCCGCCGACGATCGCCTGCGCTCCGGCGTCGGCACCGGACTGCAGGTAGCCGAGGACCTTCTCGAACTGCTCATCGGAGATCAGCGGCCCCATCTGGGTGTCGGCCTCAAGCCCCGACCCGACGTTGATCTTCTTCGCCTGCTCGGCGACGCCGGCGACGACGTCGTCGAACGCCGAGTCCTGGATGTACAGGCGCGAGCCTGCGTTACAGCACTGCCCGTGGTTGAAGAAGATGCCGTTGGAGGCGCCGATGATCGCCGCGTCGATGTCGGCGTCGGCGAAGACGACGTTCGGCGACTTGCCGCCGAGCTCGAGCGACACCTTCTTGAGGTTCCCGGCCGCCGCCTGGACGATCAGCTTGCCGACCTCCGTCGAGCCGGTGAAGGCCACCTTGTCGACGTCGTCGTGGGCCGCCAGCGCCGCGCCCGCGTCGCCGTAGCCGGTCACGATGTTGACGACGCCCGCCGGCAGGCCGGCCTCGAGCATCAGCTCGCCGAGGTAGAGCGCCGACAGCGGCGTCTGCTCGGCGGGCTTGAGGACGACCGTGCAGCCGCAGGCGAGCACCGGGCCGAGCTTCCAGGCCGCCATCAGCAGTGGGAAGTTCCAGGGGATGATCTGCCCGACGACCCCGACCGGCTCGCGCAGCGTGTAGGAGAGGTATTCGCCCGGCGCCGAGATCGGCGTCGTGTCGCCGAGGATCTTCGTCGGCCAGCCCGCCATGTAGCGGAACAGGTCGGCCGCCAGCGGCACGTCGGCGACACGCGCGACGTTGCGCGGCTTGCCGTTGTCGAGTGACTCAAGCAGCGAGAGCTCCTCGAGGTTCTCCTCGATCAGCTCGCCGATCCGCCAGATCAGCCGGCCGCGCGCCGACGGCGACATGCGCCGCCACGGCGAGTCGTACTCGAACGCCCTCCGCGCAGCCTTCACGGCGCGCTCGATGTCCTCCTTCTCGCCGTGCGCGACCTCGGCGAGGCGCTCTTCGGTCGAGGGATCGATCGTCTCGAAGGTGCGGCCGGACGCGGCCGGGACCCATTCGCCGTCGATCAGGAGCTTCCCGGGGTTGGAGATGAACTCCTGGACGCGCCCCCACGCGTGATCGGTCTGCTCTTGTACAGCCATGGGTGTCCTTTCATGAAACGAGGGGAGAGGCCCGGGACGACCCTGTGGCGGCGCGGCAGCTAAGCCGGCTCCGCGAACTCCGGGTCAAGCCGGACCGCGGCATGCGCAACTCAAGCTAGTCCTTCCTCGCCCGGGCGTCAACAACGTCTAGGCTGGCGCCGTGACGGCCCCGCGCGCGCTCGTGATCGGTGGTACCGGACCGACCGGGCCCTACGTCGTCGAAGGCCTCCACGAGCGCGGTTTCGAGGTCTCGATCCTGCACGGCGGCCAGCACGAAGTCGAGTTCGCCGTGCCCGCGATCCGCCACATTCACGAGGACCCGCACTTCGCGGAGGGCCTCGAGCGCGGCGTCGGCGATCAGACCTTCGATCTCGTCGTCGCCCAGTACGGCCGCCTGCGCGTGATCGCCGACTTCTTCGCCGGGCGGACGGCGCGCCTCGTCGCGATCGGCGCGGCGACCGGGATCTTCGCCTCCGACACCGATGATCGCTGGGGGGCGCTCGGCAAGCCCGCGCTTTTCCCCGACAGCTCCGAAATCTACGTGCGCGACGCGGGCGCGGACGGCTCGGGCAAGCTCGGCCTGCGCATGGTCGAGGCGATGAACGCCCTGCTCGAGCACCACGCCGAGGGCGCCTACTCGGCCACCTACCTCGGCTATCCGCTCGGCTACGGGCCGCGCAATCCCGGCCCCTACGACTGGTCTGTGATCCGGCGCGTTCTCGACGGCCGCCGCACGTTCGTGATCGCCGACGGAGGCAACAAGGTCGACAGCCGCGTGTTCTCCGCCAACGCCGCGGCGGCCGTGCTGAAAGTCGTCGATGAGCCCGAGCGCTCCGCGGGGCGCCGCTACTCGGTGACCGACGAGAGCGCCTTCACGATGCGGGCGCGGATCGAGTTCATCGCCGCCCACATGGGTGCGCAGATCGAACTGGTCGACATGCCCTACGAGCTCGCCTGGCCCTGTCATCCGCTCTGGCGCCACGTCCGCGGGCATCGCCTCGCGCAGAGCTCGGCGATCCGCGCGGAGCTCGGTCACCGCGACGCCGTCGCTCCCGACGACGCGATGGCTCAGACGATCGACTGGCTGCTCGCCAACCGCCCTGAGCGCGGCGGCGAGCTCGAGCGCCAGATCGGCGACCCGTTCGACTATCTCGCCGAGGATGCTCTGGTGGCGTGCTGGCTCCAGGCGCGTGCCAAGCTCGGCGAGATCGCCTCGCCGCTCGGCGAGCAGGGGCACCAGTACCGCCACCCCAAGAAGCCGGGCGAGGCCTGGAGCGCCGGGCGGTGAGCGCGCTGGAGGGGATCCGCGTGCTCGACTTCACGACCGCCATGGCGGGGCCGACGGCGAGCATGCTGCTGGCGGACTTCGGCGCCGCGGTCGTCAAGGTCGAACCGCCGGAGGGCGAGAGCTCGCGACGCTGGGGAGTCGCACGCTTCGGCGCGGCGGGCGACCAGACGGGCCTCTTCGCGTCGCTCAACCGAAACAAGGCGAGCATCACCGTCGATCTGAAGTCGGCCGAGGGCCGCGCGGCGGTGCACGCGCTCGCCGCCGAGGCCGACGTCGTGATCGAGAGCTTCAAGCCGGGTGTCGCGGACCGCCTCGGCGTCGGCTACTCCGAGCTCTCGGCCGATCATCCCGAGCTCGTCTACTGCTCGGTGTCGGGCTTCGGCCAGACCGGGCCGCTGCGCGAGCACCCCGGCTATGACCAGCTGCTGCAGGCCTACGCCGGGCACATGAGCGTGACCGGCGAGCCCGGCCGCCCGTCGGTGCGGATCGGCCCCTCGGCGATCGACCTGGTGACCGGCGCTCACGCCGCCTACGGGATCGTCCTCGCGCTTCGCGAGCGCGACCACTCGGGGCGCGGGCAGCACCTCGAGACCTCGCTCTACGACAGCTCGCTGCACCTCGTCACGCACTACATCGCCGACTACACCGGCTCGGGCTCGCTGCCGCGAAAGCTCGGCGGCAACTTCGCCTTCCTCGCGCCCTACGGCATGTTCGCGGCGCGCGACCGCGAGTTCTATATGGGCGTCGGAACCGACACGATGTTCGCCAAGCTCGTCGAGGCGGTCGGCGCCCCGGAGCTGGTCGGCGATCCCCGCTACGCGAGCAACGGCGCGCGGCTCGAGCACCGCGACGAGCTCGCCGCGCGGCTCGCCGAGGTGTTCGCAACGCGCGACGCGGCCGACTGGGTGGCGCTCTGCCAGGGACTCGGCATCCCCGCGAGCATCGTCTTTGACCTCTCCGAGGTGATCGCGCAGGAACAGGCCCAGGCGCGCGAGATGATCGTCGAGACGGGCATCGCCGGCGTGCGAAGCGCCGGCATCCCGATCAAGCTCGCGCGCACGCCCGGTTCGATCCGCCGCCCGCCGCCCTCGCTCGGCGAGGACGACGGCTCCGACTCTCCGTGGGGCTGATGGGCGCGGCGATCGCCGGGATCGGCACGGCCGGGTTCCATCGCACGAGCGACTCGAGCGTGGCGGCGCTCGCCGAGCAGGCCGTCTCGGCGGCGCTCGGCGACTGCGGCCTCGAACGCTCGGGCATCGACGCGCTGCTCGTCCAGATCGGCTCGCCGCGCGGCCTCGACTACGACGAGATGGCGGCGCTGCTCGCACTCGACGTCGGCTACGCGCTACAGACCTGGAGCCATGGGCGCTTCGCCGCGACCGTGATCATCAACGCGGCGATGGCGCTCGAGCAGGGCCTCGCCGACTGCGCGCTCTGCGTCGCGGCGTTCAAGAACAGCACGCAGTCGCGGATCGGCATGGAGACGCACGCCGCGTTCTTTGAGGGCATGAGGGAGGGGGGAGGCCCGCACGCGGAGACCCCGCACGCCGGGCTCGCCGCGCCGGCCGGCGGCGCGGCCCTGGCCACCCAGCGCTACCTGCACCGCTACGGCGTCGAGCGCGAGAAGCTCGGCGCCGTGGCGCTCGCCCAGCGCGCGGGCGCGGCGCTCAACCCGCTCGCCGTGCTGCGCGAGCCGCTGAGCGCCGCCGACTACGCCGCCTCGCGCGAGATCGTCGAGCCGCTGCGGCTGCTGGACTGCTCGGTGCCGGTCGACACCGCCGTCGCGCTGATCCTCGTGCGCTCAGAGCGCGCCAGCTCCCTGCGCGCCCGCCCCGTCCAGATCCGCGGCTTCCAGGGCCTTCACGCCGGGCCGGGCGAGTTCATCTTCGGCGCTCCGGGCCTCGGCGTGAACCAGGCCGAGGAGTTCGACTGGCGCCCGCTCGGCGCCGCCGAACCCGTCTACCGCCGCGCCGGCGTGACGCCTGCGGAGATCGGGACGCTGCACTGCTACGACGGCTTCTCGCCGCAGGTCCTCTGGACGCTTGAGCGGTTCGGCTTCTGCGCGCCGGGCGAGGCCGCCGACTGGATCGCCGGCGGGCGGATCGGGCTCGGCGGCGCGCTGCCCGTCAACACCAGCGGGGGCCACCTCTCGGAGGGGCACTCCAACGGCTGGGGCCAGACGCTCGAGATCGTCCGCCAGCTTCGCGGCGAGGCGGGCGAGCGCCAGATCGAGGGCCTCGGTCTGGCGATGTGGGCCACCACGCTCGGGGACGCGGTCATCTACGGTGCTTGAGCTGCGCGACTTTGCGGGCGCCGGCGATCCCGCGAGGCTGCTGCCGGTGCAGAGCGCCGAGAGCGCGCCGTTCTGGAACGCGCTCGCGCAGGGCCACCTGATGGTCCAGGCCTGCTCTCGCTGCGAGCGCGCGCGCCACCCGATCGCCCCGGTCTGCCCCTACTGCGCCTCCGCGGAGTTCGGCTGGAGGCCGCTGCGCGGGAGCGGCACCGTCCACAGCTGGGCGCGCTACCGGCGCTCCTACCTGCCCGAGTTCGAGCCGCTGATGCCCTACGCGGTGCTCTGCGTCTCACTCGACGAGGGGCCGCGGATGTTCGGGCGCCTCGCGAGCGGGACGCCCGAGATCGGCATGCGCGTGCAGGCGATCGTCGAGCGCTTCGCCGGCGGTGGGTGCGCGATTGCCTTCGACGGGTGACGGATGCACCCTCGCCGCTCGCTCGGCGATCTGCTACACATTGCCCCAGGATGCGCACGGCGGCTCCCATGACGATCGTTCCCGCGGGAACTGCGGCTGCCTACGCGTACCCCTACGGCGCCTGGCGATTTAGCTAGGCGTCCGGACCTGCGCGCGCCGCGAGCGCTCGCACGGCCAAGGCAAGAACGGCCCTTCGGGCCCGGGCGCCACCTCAACTCTCCGCGAATCGCCCCTTGCAGGCATTCGCGAAACCACCCCTAATCTTCCAGGCGAGATGTTGAAAGGAACCGTCCCATGATGATCGTGATGAAACCGAACGCTACGGCGGAGGAGATCGAGCATGTGCTCGAGCGAGTCCGCAGCGCCGGCGCTCGGGCACACGTTTCGAAGGGCGAGGAGGTCACCGTCATCGGTGCGATCGGCGACCGCGAGCACGTCGCGCGCCTCGAGCTCGACGGCGCCCCGGGCGTCGCGCAGGTCGTCCCGATCCTCAAGCCCTACAAGCTCTCATCCGCGCAGTTCCGAAGCGGCGAGCGCTCGGTCTTCGAGATCGGCGGGCGGCGCATCGGCGGCGATAACTTCGCGCTGATCGCGGGGCCCTGCACGGTCGAGTCACGCGAGCAGGTGCTCGACACCGCGCAGATCGTCAAGGATGCCGGCGCCGCGATGTTCCGCGGCGGCGCGTACAAGCCGCGCACGTCGCCCTACGCCTTCCAGGGTCTCGGCCAGGAGGGCCTGCGGTTGCTGCGCGAGGCCAAGGAGGTCCACGGACTTCCGATCGTCACCGAGCTGATGGACGTCCGCGATCTCGAGGCGGTTCTCGAGGTCGCCGACGTGCTCCAGATCGGCGCGCGCAACATGCAGAACTACACGCTGCTGGCCGAGGTCGGCCGAAGCGGCTGTCCGGTCCTGCTCAAGCGCGGCCTCTCGGCGACGCTCGAGGAGCTGCTGATGGCGGCCGAGTACATCCTCAAGGAGGGCAACGAGCGCGTGATCCTCTGCGAGCGTGGCATCCGCACCTTCGAGACCGCGTACCGCTTCACGCTCGATCTGATGGCCGTCCCGGTGCTGCGCCAGCTCTCGCACCTGCCGGTCGTGGTCGATCCAAGCCACGCGGCCGGGCGGCGCGATCTGGTCACGCCGCTGTCCCTGGCCGCCGCGGCCGCCGGGGCCGACGGGATCATCGTCGAGGTCCACCCGAATCCGGAGGAGGCGATCTGCGACGGGCCGCAGGCGCTGCGCGCCGACGAGTTCGCCGAGTACGCCTCGGCCGTCGAGCGGGCCGCCGCGGTCGCGGGCAAGGCCTTTACGCAAGCGCACGCGTGAACGTTGCCGTCGTCGGCGTCGGTCTGATCGGCGGCTCGATAGGGCTGGCCGCGCGCAAACGCCTGGAGGCGCGCGTGGTCGGCTTCGACCCCGATCCGGCGGTCGCCGCGGCGTCGCTCGAGCGTGGCGCCGTGGAGTCGATGGCCGCGACGGTCGCCGAGGCCGTCGACGACGCGGAGCTGGTCTTCGTCGCGACACCCGTCGGGGTGCTCGGCGACGCGCTCGATGCGGCGCTCGCCGCCGCGCCGCGCGAGTGCGCGATCAGTGACGTCGGGTCGACGAAGCGCTCGATCGTCGCCGGCCGCTCCGATCCGCGCTTCATCGGCGGCCATCCGCTCGCCGGCGCCGAGACGTCCGGCGTCGAGCACGCTCGCGCCGACCTCTTTGAGGGGGCGACGTGGTACCTGACCCCGGGCGCCGGCACCGACGGGGCGCTCTATGAGCGCCTCCACCGCGCGCTCGTCGCCTTCGGTGCACAGCCGGCGGCGATCGACGCGGCCGACCACGACCGCGTGATGGCGAGCGTCTCGCACCTCCCGCACGTTTTCGCCAACGTCCTCGTCGCGGCCGCCGCGCGGGCGCTCGGAGGGGACGCCGAGGTTCCCGCGACCGGGCCGAGCTTTCGCGACGCCACGCGCGTCGCCGGCGCAAACGCCGCGATCTGGCCCGACATCTATCTCTCCAACCGAGACGACCTGATCGCGCTGATCGATGAGGCGCAGCGGCGCCTCTCAGACGTTCGCGGCGCCCTCGAGCGCGCCGATCGCGCGGCGATCGAGCAGTGGAACGACGGCGCCCGCGCGGACCGCGACGCGCTGCTCGGAGCGGGCCTCGCCGGCGGCGAGGTGCACGAGCTTCGCGCGGCGGTCGCCGACCGCCCCGGCGTCGTCGCCGAGATCGCGCTGGCGCTCGGGCGCGCGGGCATCAACATCGTCGATATGGCGCTCTCGCCCGCGCGCGACGGCCCGCAGGGCGTCGTCGCGCTGTGGGTCCGCGGAGAGGAGCAGACGGCGCGCGCCGTGGCGCTCGTCGAGGCGCTCGGAATCCCGGTCGCGCGGGCATGAGCGAAACGCTCGCGATCGAGCCGCTCGCGGCGGCGCCAGACGCGACGATCAGTCCGCCGGGTTCGAAGAGCATCACCAACCGCGCGCTCGTCTGCGCCGCGCTGGCCGAGGGACGAAGCGTGCTGCGCGGCGCGCTGTTCGCCGATGACACGCTGGCGATGGTCGATGCCCTCGCCGCCCTGGGCGCCGCCGTCATCGAATCCGGGCCGGGGGACGCGACGATGCTGGTGAACGGGACTGGACGTCCTCGCGGGGGCGGCAAGGTCGATGCCCGCCAGTCGGGCACGACTTCGCGGTTTGTGCTGCCGGTCGCGGCGCTGGCGTCGGAACGGGTGGAGGTCGATGGCGATCCGCAGCTTCGCGCGCGGCCGTTCGGGCCGCTCCTGGCGGCGCTTGGCGACCTCGGGGCGGACGTTGAGGAGCTCGGCGAGGCCGGGCGGCTGCCGGTCGCTGTGCGCGGGCCGCTTGGGGGCGGCGAGGTCTCGCTGCCGGGCCACATCTCGAGCCAGTTCGTGTCGGGGCTGCTGCTGGCCGGTCCGCTGATGGAGCGAGGGCTGCGCATCGAGCTCAGCTCGCCGCTGGTGTCGGTGCCGTACGTGCGGATGACGGCGGCGGTGATGGGCTTCTTCGGCGTCGAGAGCGACGGCCTGAGCGTCGCGCCGGGTGCCTATGCGCCGGCGGAGGTCGAGATCGAACCCGACGCGAGCGCGGCAGCCTACTTCTTCGCGGCCGCGGCGATCAGCGGCGGCCGCGTCAGCGTCGAGGGGCTCGGCAGAGACTCGCTACAGGGCGACGTGGGGTTCGTCGACGTCCTCGAGCGGATGGGCGCGCGCGTCGAGCGCACGGCGCGGGCGATCACGGTCACTGGCGGCCGCCCGCTGCACGGCGTCGAGGTCAACCTCTCAGACATCTCCGACACCGCCCAGACCCTCGCCGCCGTCGCGGCGTTCGCGGACTCACCGACCACTGTGCGCGGCGTCGGCTTCATCCGCGCCAAGGAGAGCGACCGCATCGGCGCGCTCGTCGATGAGCTCCGCCGCGCGGGCGTCGAGGCCAGCGCTGAGGAGGACGGCTTCACGGTCACGCCGGCGCCGCTTCGCCCGGCGCGCCTTCGCACCTACGACGACCATCGCATGGCGATGAGCCTCGCGCTGCTCGGGCTGCGGGCGCCCGGGATCGAGATCGAGAACCCGGCCTGCGTGGCCAAGACCTACCCCGGCTTCTTCGCCGACCTCGAGAAGCTGCGCTGAACGCGCGGCTATGGTGGGGACATGATCGTCGCGATCGACGGCCCCGTGGGCGCCGGCAAGTCGACCGTCGCGCGCGGCGTCGCCGCGGCGCTCGAGTTCTCCTACCTCGACAGCGGCGCGCTCTACCGCTGCGTCGCGCTGGCGTCGCTTGAGGATCCCGCGCACAGCCCGCAGGAGCACGCCGCGGCGCTCGAGGCCTCACTCGGCGAGCGGGTGCTCCTCTGCGGTCGCGACGTGACACGCGAGATACGAAGCCCGACGGTCTCCGCGGAGGCATCGCGGGTCGCTGCGCTGCCGGAGGTCCGCGCCGCGCTGCTTGAGACCCAGCGCGCGCTGCTCGCCTCGGGGGACTGGGTCGCAGAGGGCCGCGACATCGCCACCGTCGTCGCCCCCGCCGCCGAGATCAAGGTGTATTTGACAGCCAGCGAGGACGAGCGCGCGCGCCGGCGCGCGCGCGAGCTCGGCGCCGGCGTCGAGGAGGTCCGCCGCGAGCTCGCGGCTCGCGACGCGCGCGACGGAAGCCGCGAGCATTCGCCGCTGGTCGCCGATCCGCACGCGGTCGTCCTAGACAGTGGGGGCCTCGATGCCGACCAGGTGGTCGCGCGGATCGTGAATCTCGTGAAGGAGGCGCTGGGGTCGTGAGCGCGCCCGTCAAGGTCGCGGTCGTCGGCTACCCCAACGTCGGCAAGTCCTCGCTCGTCAACCGCCTGACCGGCACGCGCGAGGCGATCGTCCACGAGCGGCCGGGGATCACGCGCGACCGCAAGGAGCTCGAGTGCGAGTGGAACGGCCGCACGTTCACGCTGATCGACACCGGCGGCGTCGACTTCGCCGACCTCGACCCGCTCGCCGGCTCGATCCGCGAGCAGGCCCAGGCCGGCATCGCCGACGCCGAGCTGGCGCTGCTCGTCGTCGACGCCCGCGCCGGCGCGCGTCCCGGCGAGCATGAGATCGCCGACCTGCTGCGCCGCGGATCGACGCCGGTGCTGGTCGCCGCCAACAAGATCGACAGTGCCGCGGACATCCCGCTGGCGTCGGAGTTTCACTCGCTCGGCCTCGGCGAGCCGGTCGCCGTGTCGGCCGCGCAGGGGCTCGGCACGGGCGATCTGCTCGACCGTCTCGTGGAGCTCCTGCCACCGCCGGGCGAGGAGTCCGACGAGGACTCAGACACCGTCCGCCTGGCGGTGATCGGCCGGCCGAACGTCGGCAAGTCGTCGCTTGTGAACCGCTTCGCGGGCGCCGAGCGGGTGATCGTCGCCGACGAGGCCGGCACGACGCGCGACGCGATCGATTTGCCGCTGGAGGTCGACGGGCGCTCGCTGGTCGTCGTCGACACGGCGGGGATGCGGCGGCAGTCGAAGATCGGCGAGTCGGTCGAGTACTACACGACGCTTCGCTCGCAGCGGGCCGCCGAGCGCGCCGACGTCGCGATGGTCGTCTGCGACGCGCGCGACGGCGTCACGGCGCAGGACTTCCGCGTCGCCGATCTGGCGATGCGGACCGGCTGCGCGACGCTCGTGGTGCTCAACAAGTGGGATGTGAAGGACGACAGCTTCGACCTCGACCACGAGCGTGCGCGGCTGGCCGAGAAGCTCCGCCAGCGCCCGCGCGTGGTGACCGTCTCGGCGCTGACGGGGCGCAACGTGACGCGCCTGTTGACCGAGGTGCTCGCGCTGGCCGACCGCCGCGCGGCGCGGATCCCGACGCCCGAGCTCAACCGCTTCCTCGGCGAGACGGTTCAGACCCGTCAGCCGCCGGCCAAGCAGGGCCACCGCCTGAAGCTGATCTACATGACGCAGATCGGCACGCATCCGCCGCGCTACGCGATCCAGGTCAACTCGCGCTCGCGCGTGACGCGCGACTACGCCTACTTCGTCGAGAACCGGATGCGCGAGCGCTACGGCCTCGATGGCGTCCCGCTGATCATCGACTTCGTCGAGCGGGGCACGCGACGGCGCGACTGACGCCGCGCCGTCGCGGGTGCTCCTGCAAGCGGCCGGGCGCGCTCAGGCGGAGGCGCCGGCGAGCCGGTTGAGGGGGCGTGGGGCGCTGCGCTGGCGCGCGATGGCGCGCTGATGGGGGCGCAGGCCCGCGGCGCGACTGCAGACGAAGGCCAGGGCTCCGAGGATCGCCGCGTCGGCGATGGAGTTGATGAGAATGATCGTCGTGAGGCTCATTTGCGTCTCCGGTGTCTCGTTTTTCGGGCGTGGGGACAGTCAAGCGCCGCTTCCTAGGCGCAGCCGCAGACGAGGCTGAAGATCTCCTGAGACGACCGGGGCGGGATCTAGTCTGCGAACGTGGCCTCGATCGCACAGGTCGAGCCGCTCACGAGCGCGCGGGCGCTGCGTGGGCCGTTCGACTATGCCCTTCCGGAAGCGATGCGCGAGAGCGTCGGCGTCGGCTCGATGCTGGTCGTGCCGTTCGGCCGCCGCGACCTGCTCGGCGTCGTCGTCGGCCTCGCCGATGAGAGCTCGATCGAGCGCGCGCGCCTGCTCGAGCCGCGCGAGGCGATCACCGACGGCGGCGTCCCCGTCGAGCTCGTCGAGCTCGCCGGCTGGATCGCGCTCGAGTACTGCTCGACCCCGGCGCGCGCGCTGTCACTGGTCCTGCCGCCCGGCGCGAGCGCCGGCGTGCGCGGACTCGAGCGCCTCGTCGCCGAGCTGACGGCGGCCGGTCGCGAGGCGTGCAGCTCGGGCGTGCGCCTGACCGCCCTGCAGCGCGCCGTGCTCGAGCGGCTCGCGCCCGGCGGCGAGACGCCGGTCTCACAGACCGGGGCGGGCCACGGCACGCTGCGGCGCCTTGAGTCGCGCGGGCTGCTGCGCCTTCACCAGCGAAGCCAGGCCCGCGTGCCGGCGCACGTCGCGGTCGGGGCGCGCCGCGAGGGCGGCGTGACGCTCGGAGCCGCTCAGGCGGCCGCGCTTCGAGACGTCTGCGCGGCGATCGAGGGGCGGCGCGGCGAGGAGATCCTGCTGCACGGCGTGACCGGCTCGGGCAAGACCGAGGTCTACCTGCGCGCCGCCGAGGCCGCGCTCGCCCAGGGGCGCGGCGTGATCGTGCTCGTGCCGGAGATCGGCCTCACGCCGCAGACCGTCTCGCGCTTCGTCGAGCGCTTCGGCGAAACCGTCGCCGTCGCCCATTCGCGCCTCAGCGCCGGCGAGCGCTACGACGAGTGGATGCGCCTGCGCCGCGGCGAGGCGCGGATCTGCGTCGGCCCGCGCTCCGCCGTCTTCGCCCCGGTCGAGCGGCTCGGCCTGCTCGTCGTCGATGAGGAGCACGACTCCTCCTACAAGAACGAGGGCGACCCGCGCTACGACGCACGCCACGTCGCCGCACGGCGCGCCGCGCAGGCCGGCGCGGTGCTGCTCGCCGGGAGCGCCACGCCGCGGCCCGAGAGCTACGCGCGGTTGCGCCGCCTGCGCCTGCCCGAGCGCGTCGACGGCGGCAGCCTGCCGGAGGTGGAGGTGCTCGACATGTGCGAGACGCGCGGCGCGCTTCATGAGCGCACCGCGCAGGCGCTCGGAGAGCTGAGCCGCGCTGGAGGCAAGGGGATCGTGCTGCTCAACCGCCGCGGCTGGTCGAACTTCCTCTCCTGCCGCTCCTGCGGGCGCGTCTGGGGCTGCCCGGAATGCGATGTCGCGCTCGTCCTCCACCGCGCCGAGGCGACGATCAGCTGCCACCACTGCGGCCATCGCGAGCGCGTCCCGCCGGCCTGCGACGCCTGCGACTCGCGCAGCATCGCCCGCCACGGCTTCGGCACCGAGCGTCTCGAGCACGAGCTCGCGGCGGCGCTCGGCGGCGCGGGCTATCCGATCTTCCGCCTCGACGCCGACATCGCGGCCGCCAAGGGCCGCGCGGCGACGGTGCTCGCGCGCTTCGAGCGCGCCCCCGCCGGGGTGCTGATCGGGACGCAGATGGTCGCCAAGGGGCACGACTTCGACGGCATCGAGCTGGGCGTCGTCCTCGACGCCGACCAGACGCTTCGCTTCCCCGACTTCCGCGCCGAGGAGCGGACCTTCGCGCTCGTCGCGCAGCTCGCCGGGCGCGCCGGCCGCGGCGGCTCGCGCGGGACCGTGCTGGTCCAGACGCTGACGCCGCAGGCGCGCAGCATCCGCGCCGCCTCAAGCCACGACAGCGACGGCTTCATCGCCGGTGAGCTGGTTCGCCGCAGGGCGCTGCGCTACCCGCCGTTCGGGGAGCTGATCCGGGTCGTCTGCTCGAGCGAGCGTCCCGGCGCCGCGCTCGCCGGCGCGCGCGAGCTTCGCGCGCGGCTCGACGTGCCGCGCGCCTCGCTGCTCGGACCGGCGCCGCTGTTTCGGCTGCGCGGCCGCGAGCGCGCCCAGATCGTCGTCAAGGCGAGCGAGCGCCAGGCCGCCGTCGCGGCCGTCGGCGCGGCCGTCGCAAGCCCGCTCGGGCGCGAGGTGTCGGTCAGCGTCGACGTCGATCCGCAGTAGGCGCGGCGTAAACTGGGGCCATGGCCGAGGAACTGCTCGAGGACGAAGAGACCACCGCCGCCGAGCAGGAATCGGCAGAGGAGCGCGAGCGCCGCGAGGCCGCGCTCGCCCAGATCCGCCAGCTCGGTGACCCCGTTCTACGCACCCGCGCGCTCGAGGTGACGACCTTCGACGCGCGCCTGCGCGAGGACGTCGACCGGATGCGCGCGATCATGGACGGCGCGGTCGGGATCGGGCTTGCGGCGACGCAGATCGGCACCCTCGCGCGCGTCCTCGTCTACCGCGTCGAGGCCGAGAGCCCGACGATGGCGGTGATCAACCCGCGCATCGAGTGGAGCGGCGAGGAGAAGGCGACGATGGAGGAGGGCTGCCTGAGCATCCCCGGAGTGCGCGTCGACGTCGAGCGCCCGCTGCACATCCGCGTCGGCTCGGTCGATGAGTACGGCGATGCGCGGACGATCGAGGCCTCGGGTCTTGAGGCGCGCGTGCTGGCCCACGAGATCGACCACCTCGACGGCGTGCTGATGCTCGACCGCGTCGACAAGGCGCAGCGGCGCGAGGCGATGCGCACCTGGCGGGAGCGCCAGCGCGGCGAGGAGTGAAGAGCGTCTACATCGGGACCTCCGGCTACGCCGCGACGGTCCTGAAGCTGAGCGTGAACGCGCTCGAGCCGGCGCTGGTCGTGACGCGGCCGCCCTCGGCGCGCGGACGCGGGCGCCGTCTTGAGGCCTCGCCGGTCGCCGAGACGGCGCGCGAGCTCGGCCTCGAGCTGGCCGAGCCCGAGGAGCTCGCGCAGGAGGCGGAGCGGATCGCGGCGCTCGAGCCGGACGCGATCGTGCTGTGCGCCTACGGCGAGCTCGTCCGCGAGCCGCTTCTGTCGGCGGAGATCCTGAACGTCCATCCCTCGCTGCTGCCGCGCTGGCGCGGCGCGGCGCCGGTCGAGCGCACGCTGATGGCCGGCGATGAGCGAAGCGGCGTGTCGATCATGCGCCTGGTCGCGGCGCTCGACGCCGGGCCGGTCTGCGAGACCGAGACCATCGCGCTCGAGCCGAGCGACGACCACGCGAGCCTCAGCCAGCGGCTCGCGCTCGCCGCGGATGTGGCGCTCCGCCGCGCACTGGCCGGCCCGCGCGTCTACGCCGAGCAGGACGACGCGCAGGCGACCTACGCGGAGAAGATCAGCGCCGCCGACCGCGTGCTCGACCCCGCG
Source organism: Solirubrobacteraceae bacterium (assembly GCA_036267075.1). GTDB lineage: Bacteria > Actinomycetota > Thermoleophilia > Solirubrobacterales > Solirubrobacteraceae > Palsa-513. The sequence continues at coordinate 32,935 of DATAWT010000015.1, read as the reverse complement.
CAGGGCGCCGTGGCGCTCGAGCGCCGCGTGCGCGCACTTCACCCCCACATCGGGGCGCGCCTTGAGAGCGGCCTCGGGGTCTCGGCCGCGCGCGTCGGCGGGCCGGCCGTCGAGCCGGGCGTGACGGAGGCGCATGACGGCGCGCTCTACCTCGGCACGGCCGCGGGCACGCTCGAGCTGCTGCGCGTGAAGCCGGCCGGCGGGCGCGAGATGGACGCCGCCGCCTATCTGCGCGGCCATGCCCTCTGAGGCACGGGCGGCGGCCTACACCGTCATCCGCCGCACGTTCGAGCAGGGCGCGTTCGCCGACCGGGCGTTTCACACCGCCGCGGTCGCGCTGTCGGCGCGCGACCGCGCGTTCGCGCAGCACCTCGCCTATGGAACGGTCCAGCGGCGCCTGACACTCGACCACGTGATCGAGGCGCTCGCCGGGCGGCCGAGCTCTCGCATCGACGCGCCGCTGCTGGCGGCGCTCCGCCTCGGCTGCTTTGAGCTCCTCTACGCCGGAAGCGCCCAGCACGCCGTCGTCAACGACGCCGTCGAGCTCGCCAAGCCCGCGCACGGCCATGCGCTCGTCAACGCCGTGCTGCGCCGCGCCGCTCGCGAGGGGCCGGCGTTGCTCGAGGACCTAAGCGACGCCGATCCGCCTGGCGCGTCGCTTCTACACTCGATGCCGCTGTGGATCGTCGAGCGCTGGTGGGAGGCGCTCGGCGCCGCGGGCGCGCGCTCGCTGCTTGCGCGGATGAACGAGCCGGCCGAGAGCGCGCTGCGCGCGAACACGCTGCGCGTCGAGGGCGCGGCGGCGCTGATCGAGGCGCTCGACGTCCGCGCGCGGGCGGGCGTGGAGCCGGCGGAATCGGTCATCGCGCTCGAGCCCTTCGACGCGCACGGCTCGAAGCTGTGGCGCGACGGAGCGCTGATGCCGCAGTCGCGCGCGTCGATGATGGTCGCCCACTGCCTCGCCCCCGAGCGCGGCGAGCGAGTCCTCGATCTGTGCGCCGCGCCGGGCGCCAAGACGACGCATCTGGCGGCGCTGATGGAGGGCGGCGGCGAGCTGCTGGCGGTCGAGCGCCACACGGGTCGCGCGCGGTCACTTCATCGCACCGCGGAGCGGATGGGCGCCGCCAACGTGACGGTCGAGGTCGCCGACGCGGCTCACCCGCGCCGCCTCGGCGAGCGCTTCGCGCGCGTCCTGCTGGACGCTCCGTGCTCCGGTCTCGGCACGCTTCACTCGCGTCCGGACCTGCGCTGGCGGGCGTCGGCCGATTCCGTGCGCGCGCTCGCGGCGGAGCAGGCCCGGCTATTGTCCGCGGCGGCCACCGCCTGTGCGCCGGGGGGCAGGCTCGTCTACTCGACGTGCACGGTCTCGGTGGCCGAGAATGAGGACCAGATCGGAGCGTTCCTCGATGCACACCCGGACTTCGAAGCGGTCGACCTGCAGGCGAGCAATCCGGCGTGGGCGCATCCGCGCGCCCCGGACGCGCTGCTGGCGCTCCCCGACGTGCAGGGCAGCGACGGGTTCTTCGTCGCCGCGTTCGATCGGCGCTAGGCGATGAGCGAGACGATCGAGCTCGCGCCGAAGTGCCCGCACTGCGGCGAGCCGTGGCTTCGCCCGACGAACCTGCCGGGGCGCTACCGCTGCGTCTACTGCCTGCACCGCTTCGAGCTGGTCTCGGTGTGCCCCAACTGCGGCGAGCACTCGACGATCGTGCGGATGGCGAGCACCGCGATCGTGATGTGCAACGTCTGCGGCGGCAGCATGCTCAGCGAGATATGACGGCGCCGCTCGAGGAGCAGCCGCGGGTCGCCCCGTCGATCCTCGCAGCGGACTTCGACAGCCTCGGCGAGCAGGTTCAGCTCGTCCTCGACGCGGGCGCGCGCGTGATCCACGTCGACGTGATGGACGGCCATTTCGTGCCGCCGATCACGATGGGCCCGATCGTCGTCGAGTCCTTGCGCGAGCGCGTCCACGCCGCCGGCGCGATGCTCGAGGCGCACCTGATGATCGAGCGCCCCGAGCGCCAGATCGAGGTCTTCGCCAAAGCCGGGGCGGACCTCATCACGATCCACGCCGAGGCGACGCCGCATCTGGACTACGCGCTCAGCGCGATCCGCGCCGCGGGCGCCGCCGCCGGCCTCGCGCTCTGCCCTTCGACGCCGGTCGAGGTCCTCGCCGAGGTCGCCGAGCGGCTCGACCTCGCGCTCTGCATGACGGTCAATCCGGGGTGGGGCGGGCAGTCCTTCATCGAGGCCTCGATCGGGCGCATCGAGCGCGCCCACGCGCTGCTCGGCGAGGCGCTCGCGATCGAGGTCGACGGCGGCATCGAGCCGCACACCGCGGAGCGCTGCCGTGCCGCTGGAGCGCGCGTGTTCGTCGCCGGGACGGCGGTCTTCGGCGCCGATGATCCGGCCGCGGCCTACGCCGCGATCGCCGGCGCCGTCGGCGATCCGCGCCGGTAGAGCATCAGCAGCGCCAGCGCGAGCAGGCCGGCCGCGGCGGTGTAGCCGACCTCGGTGCGAAGGACCTGGTTTGAGACCGCGCCGATCAGCATCCAGGCGACGAACACGGCGGCTGCGAGGAGCCAAAGAGCCGCAGCGATGCCGGCCTGTCCGCGCGCGAGCGCGGCCTGGTTGAGCGCCCCCGCGCAGAGGTGGAGCCCCATGCCGACGGCGACGAGCGCCAGCCCGAGGCGGTTGTAGTGGTAGTCGTAGCCGAACACGTGGTGCATCGCGAACGGCCCGGCGACGAGCAGCCCGAGCGCGATGGCGATCGCGAAGGCCGCGATCGCGAGCACCGTCAGGCGGATCGCGCGCTCGAACGCGGCGGCGCCCTTGGTCACCTCGAGGCCGGCGAGGTGGGGGAGCAGCGTCGTCTGGATCGCCTGGAAGAGCTGGAGCGGCGCGCGCGTGATCAGCAGCAGGTCAAAGACGGCGCCGGTCAGGCCGCTGGCCGCGACGGTCGTCGCCGCGACGGTCAGAACGGCGGCGTTCAGGAGCGTCTGCTCGGCCAGCTGGATGCCCGACACCGAGATCGCGAAGCGCCCGCCGTGGCGGATCGACAGCTCGCTGGAGGCCTCCTCGATCCCCTCCGCGGCGGGTCCCTCGAGCGCCGCGTCGCTGAGGTCGATGACGGCCACCGAGCGCTGCGCGCGCGTCGCGAATGCCGCGGGCACGACGACGAGGGAGACGAACGGTGCGGCGGCGATCCCGAGCGCGATCGCTGACTGGCCGTGCGTCAGGGAGACCGCGGCGGCGAGCGCGAACGCCAGCCGCGAGGCGGACTCCATGAAGACCAGGCCGCCGTAGAGGGCGAAGTACTTGTGGCCGGCGAGCCAGCCGCGCGCGAAATAGCTCGCCGCGTAGGCGCAGATCCCGACGACCAGGATCCAGTACAGCGTCGTCGAGTGCAGGACGTGGTGGGCGACCTCGGAGTGAAGCGGCAGCGCGACGGCGAGGAAGAGCAGGCCGAAGGTGCCCTGGATCGCGGCCGGCACCGCCAGCGGGTGGCGTTCGATCCCGTGCGCCCGCCGCTGCGCAATCGTCCGCGACAGCAGCTGCTCAATCGGGCGGTAGATCACGCAGATGATCACGAACATCACCGACCACAGCTCGGCGATGTAGCCGTAGCGCACGCGGCCGCTCGTGCCCAGCACGTGGCTTGCGACGGCGAAATAGGCGAACGTCAGGACACCGGTCGAGGCGATCCCGATCGACAGCATCCGCGCGCCGCTCGCATACGACGGCGCGCCGCGCTCAGACGTGGACAAGCACCATCGTCCAGGGGAACGGGGAGCGCGTCTCGATGACCTCGCCGTGGCGGGCGCAGAGCGACTTGATCGCCGCCCTCGAGAAATGGTTGACGTGCCCCGGCGTGTTGCCCAGCTGGCGCAGGTAGGCGCCGCGCGCCATGTTCACGGCGCGCCAGAGCGGCTCGCGCGGTACCGAGATAAGCAGGTGGCGCCCCGCGCAGCGCGCCATCTCGGCGACCGTGGCCGCCGGGTCGGGGACGTGCTCGAGCACCTCGATCGCCGTGACGAGGTCGAACTCGGAGTCCTCGAACGGCCACGGCATGTCCTGCGTGCGCTGCGCCATGTAGGTCAGGTTCGGAGCCGGCCGCCGCGCCCACTCGGCGGCGATGAGCGGGTCGTCGAGGTCGATGCCGACGACCCGGCGCGGCTCGAGCTGCTTCGCCCAGGTCTGCGTCAGGACGCCCTCGCCGCAGCCGACGTCGAGCAGCGAGGTTGGCTCCACGGACGCGAAGAGGTCGGCGAGGTTGCGCTCGAATCCGCTCTGCAGAGCCTTTGCGATCGGGTTGCGGGTGTTGTACTTGTCGTAGGTGTTGCCCGTGACGACGCCGTCGGCCGAGCGTGTGACGGCGGTCACTGGCCGGCCTCGGGCACGCTCGGGCTCGGGCGGCCCTCGCTGTGGCGGCCGTTGCGCGACTCCTCCTCGGCGGGTGCGGCGAGCCGCTCGGCAACAGGCTCAGGCGGCGACGCCGCGGCCGGCGCCTCGCCGGCCGGCGGGCTGAGCGACTCGTAGTGCGACGGCGGGATCCCGAGGTGCAGCTCGATTCGCCGGACGCGCTCGTGGGTGCGCTGCATCATCGTGCGCTGGGCGCTCAGCAGGTCGCCGATCACGCCGAGCGCGGCGACGACGACACCGGCGTTGAAGAGCACCGCGCCGAGGATCAGCGACTGGACGTGCCCCGATCCCTTGCCGTCGGCGTAGGCGACGACGAAGCGGATCCAGACGCCCACCGCCGCCAGCAGCAGCAGCGCGGCCGCGCTCAGGAACACCCGCAGCGGCTCGTACTGCGCGTAGATGCGAAAGATCGAGACCGCGTTGCGGCGCACGTAGGACCACATCGACGGGAACAGCCGCGACGGGCGCGATTGCGGGTTGGTGCGGATCGGGACATGGTCGATCGCCACCAGCTGCTTGCCCGACTGGATGATCGACTCGAGCGTGTAGGTGAAGCGCGAGACGATCATGATCTGCAGCGCCGCCTCGCGGTTGTAGGCGCGGAAGCCCGATGTCGTGTCGGGGACGTTGGTCGAGGAGGCGAGCCGCACGACGCTCGATCCAAGCCTCTGGAGGCGCTTCTTGAGCGGCGAGAAGTGCTCGATCGAGACGACGTCGCGGTCGCCGATAACCATGTCCGCCTGACCCGCCACGATCGGCTCCACGAGCCTCGCGATGTCCTCACCCCGGTACTGGTTGTCGGCATCGGTGTTGACGACGACGTCGGCGCCGAGCTTCAGCGCGGCATCCATGCCGGCCTGGAAGGCGCTCGCCAGGCCCTTGTTGTTGGTCAGGCGCACGATGTGGTTGACGCCGTGCTCGCGGGCGACGGCGATCGTCTCATCGGTCGACCCGTCGTCGATCACGAGAACCTCGATCGCATCGAACCCGGGAAGCTGCCGGGGGAGGTCCGCGAGCGTCGCAGGAAGCTGCTCCGCCTCGTCCTTACAGGGAATCTGGATGATCAGCTTCATCGTGTGCGGCCTAGCGTTTCCGTCCACGACGGTGCCGTAAACTGGCCGCCCAGTATCCCAGAGAAGCAGGACGCCGCCGCCTGCCGCTCTCTGCGGATCACCTTCCGATGCCCTCAGTCATGCCCACCAACCGGCGCCGCAACGCGCCAGGAGGGGGGAGGCGCCGCCGGTGAGCCAATCGCTGCGCGCCACAGCCCCCGGCGGCGGTCCCGGAGCGACGCTGCGGGCGCGCGCGCTCGCCGTTCCCGCCGCGACGTGGGCGCGCATCTCCTTCGCGGTGATCTCGGCGGCCGCGGTGATCGCCTGGCTGACGATCCCGACCTACCCGATCTACGACACCGAGTACTACCTGCTCTGGGGCCGTGAGATCGCCGCCGGCCAGCTCCCGTCGTTCACGGTCTATGAGGCTCCGACGGAGCATCCCCTGGCGGTCGGCTGGGGAACGGTCATGTCGATCTTCGGCAACGCCGAACTGCGCCTGGCGATCCTCTGCGCGGTCATCTCGTTCCTGGTCCTGCTGTGGGGCGTCTACCGGCTGACGCGGACCGCCTTCAGCCCGATCGTCGCGGCGACCGCCGTCGCGCTGCTGATGACGCGCTTCAACTTCATGTTCCTCGCCGCGCGCGGCTACGTCGACATCAGCTACTGCGCCGCGATCGTCTGGGCTGCGGCGCTCGAGATCGAGCGGCCCCGCCGCGGCACCCCCGTCTTCGTCCTGCTGCTCGGCGCGGAGCTGATCCGTCCGGACGCCTGGCTGCTCGTCGGCCTCTACTGGCTGTGGTGCGCGCCGAAGGCCGACTGGCCGCGGCGGATCGGCTGGGCTGCGATCGCCGCGGCCGGCCCGGTCATCTGGGTCGGCCTTGACTGGATCGTCACCGGCAAGCCGCTGCATTCGCTGACGAGCACGCAGAACACGGCTGTGGCACTCGGGCGCACGGTGCCGCTCGGGCAGCTGCCGGGGACGCTCATGCACTACCTGTTCGTGCTCGCCAAGTCGCCCGTCGTCGCCGGCGCGATCGCCGGGATCGTCCTCAGCGCCTGGTTCGTCCCGCGCCGCATGTTCGCCCCGTTCCTCGTCCTGATGAGCGGGATCGGGACGTTCGTCGTGCTCGCCGGCGCCGGTCTGTCGGTGATCGACCGCTACCTGCTGATGCCGGCGGTGATGGTGCTGATCTTCTGCGCCTTCGCGCTGTCGGGCTGGACGATGCTCGAGCGCGGACTCCTGCGGCGCCTCTGGGCGCTCGGCTCGCTCGCGCTCGTCGCGCTCGGCGTCTATCTCGCCGCCTCGACGCTCAGCATCGGCAAGATCCAGACCGAGCTCGGCTTCCGCGACAGCGGCCACACCTCGCTGGTCGCGATCCTCAACAAGCCAAACGTCAAGCGCGCGCTCGGCTGCGGCCCGGTCTCGGTCCCCGACCACAAGCTGATCCCCGACGTTCGCTTCATCCTCAACCGCGGGGCAAACGGCGTCGTCGACCGCGGCGACGCCCGCTACGAGCTCGACCAGCTCGGCAACTCGACCCTCTCTGACGCCGAGCGCCACGGCGTCGCCCTCTACCCGCTCGCGCTGGCCGTGGCCCGCTACGCGCTGACGAGCCCGCAGGACAGCCCGCTCGACCAGGACCCGACAACGCTCACCCCGCTCGGCTTCCACTGGGTCGCCAACACGCAGTACTACGCCGCTTACGCGCGCTGTTGACGGCTCAGCGCCGCCTCGACATCCGCTACGGCGCCGCGGTGGCGGTGGTCCTGGCGATCGCGCTGGCGCTTCGGCTGTGGGGGGACACGAGCGGCCTGCCGTGGGCCTACAACGTCGATGAGGCGCAGAACTTCGTGCCACGGGCGATCGCGATGCTCGGCGGCAACCTCAACCCCGGCTACTTCAACAACCCGCCGCTCTACACCTATCTGCTCGCCGGCCTGTTCGAGATAGCGCACGGCTCGGGCGCCGGGCGGATCTACCACTCCGCCGACTCGACGTCGATCTGGCTGATCGCGCGCGTCGCCTCGGCGGTGCTCGGGACGATCGGCGTATGGCTCCTCTACCTGACCGGCGCGCGCCTCTTCGACCGCCGCACGGGCCTGATCGCGAGCGCGGTGCTGGCGGTCGCCTTCCTCGCCGTCTTCTACGGCAAGCTCGCCGTCAACGACTCGGCGCTGCTGGCCCCGGTCTGCCTGTCGCTGTGGGGCAGCGCCGGGATCCTGCGCGACGGGCGCCGGCGCGACTACCTGATCGCGGGTCTCGGACTCGGCCTCGCCGCGGCGACCAAGTACACGGGCGGGATCGTCGCCCTGCCGCTGATCGTCGCGGCGTGCTCGCGCCTCAGCGAGAGCGGCAGGCGCCTCCTCGTCGCGGTCTGGCTGCCGCTCGGCGGGCTGCTCGCGCTGGCCGCCTTCATCGCCGCGAATCCCTACGCGGTGGCCGACTTCCACACCTTCATCAACCAGCTCGCGCACCAGTCAAGCGAGAGCGGTGAGGTCAACGGCAAGCTCGGCCTGACCCACGGCAGCGGCATCGTCTACTACCTCTGGACGCTGACCTGGGGCGTCGGCTGGATCCCGGCGATCGCGGCGGCGCTCGGCGGCGTCGCACTGCTCCTGCGGCGCTTCTGGTGGACCTTCGCGGCGCTGGTCCCGGCGCTCGTCGGATTCCTCATCTTCATGGGCTCAGAGGGCCGCTACTTCGGCCGCTGGCTGATGCCCGTGATCCCGCTCGTCTGCCTGCTCGCGGCGTTCGCCGCGAGCGCCTTTGCCGAGCTCGCCGCGCGCGGCCGCGGACGCATCGAAGCGGCGCTCGCGGTGCTCGGCGCCGCGGCGCTGTGCGTGCAGGGCGGCGCCTACAGCGTCCACTCGGGGATCGTGAACTCGCGCCCCGACACGCTCAGCATCACGCGGACGTGGCTGCTCGCGCACGTTGCGCCCGACGCGCGGATCGTGGTCGAGCCGGTCGTCCCCAAGGCCGCCAAGCCCCCCGACAACTGGACCGCGCCGTGGAACGCCTTCACCGACCTGCTGACCCATGTCGGCAAGCGCGGGATCCTCTACGTCCTGGCCGGCAAGGCGGTCGCGCTTGAGAACTACGAGCGGACGCTGTCGCCGAAGCTCGTCCAGCTCTACCTGCGCGACGACTACTGCTGGGTCGTGACCGGGTCAACCGAGGAGGGGCGCGCCCTCGCCGACCCGGGCGCCGTGCCGAAGGCGATCGCCTACTACAGGGCGCTCGCCGCCGCGGGCCATCGCGTCTTCCAGGCCTCGCCGCTGTCGGGCAGCCGCACCGACGTCGGCTTCAACTTCGACTGGTCCTTCGACTACTACCCGCTCTCCTACGTGCGGCCCGGTCCGCTCGTGACGGTCTACAGGCTGCACGGCGGCGGCTGCGGCGGCACCGCCAAGCCACACCATCGCGCGGTTAAGCCTGCACATCGCCCGAAGCGCTGAATCGCAGCCGTATGCTTGGTAGTGCAAATGCAGACCTGTACGCAGACCGATCTCGAGCTGCTTGAGCGGGCGATCGAGCTCGCCCGTAACGGCGTCGGGCGGACCAACCCCAACCCGATCGTCGGCGCGGTGATCGCGATCGGCGGGGAGGTCGTGGGGGAGGGCTGGCACCGCGAGATCGGCGGCGCCCACGCCGAGGTCAACGCGATCGAGGCCTGCAACGGAGCGGACCTCGCGGCCGCGACGCTCTACGTGTCGCTCGAGCCGTGCTGCCACCAGGGTCGCACGCCGGCCTGCACGGACGCGATCCTCGCCGCCGGAATCCGCCGCGTCGTCGTCGCCAGCGACGACCCGACCGAGAAGGCGTCGGGACGGGGCCTCGGGATCCTGCGCGACGAGGGCATCGAGGTGCTCGTCGCCGACGGCGAGATCGCCCGCAGCGCACGGCTGCTCAACCAGGCCTTTCGCAAGCACGCCCGCACCGGCCGCCCGTGGGTGCTCTTCAAGTCGGCGATGACCCTCGACGGCAAGGTCGCGACGCGCGACGGCGACTCGAAGTGGATCTCCGGCGTCGAGAGCCGCGAGCTCGCCCACCACTGGCGGGCATCGGTCGACGCCGTCGTGATCGGGATCGGGACCGCGCTGACCGACGATCCCCAGCTGACCGCGCGCGCCGAGAACGTCCATCGCCAGCCGCGCCGCGTCGTCTTTGACTCACTCGCCCGCCTGCCGCTCTCCTCGCAGCTTCTGGAAGGGGCATCGGAGGTCGCGCTGACGGTCGTCGTCTCGCGCGCCGCCGCGCGCGCCGACACCGATGCGCTCGAGGCCGCCGGAGCTGAGGTGATCGTCGCGACCGGCGAGAACGAGCCGGCGCGGATCCGCTCCGGTCTCGACCAGCTCGGCGCCCAGGGCATCGCCGCGATCCTGCTCGAGGGCGGCCCGCACCTGGCGGGGGCGTTCCTCGACGCCGGCGAGATCGACGAGGTGCGCCTCTTCCTGGCGCCGATGCTGCTCGGCGGGCGAAGCGCCCGCGACCCGCTCGAGGGCGAGGGCGTCGAGCGGATCGCCGAGGCGATCAGCGCGCTGACACTCGACTGCGAGCGCGTCGGCGAGGACCTGCTGATCTCCGCGCGCCTGCGGGAGTGGTGAGCTGATGTTCACGGGCCTGGTCGAGTCGGTGGGGGACGTCGTCGCGCTCGCGCACGGCGACGACGGCGCCGCCGTCATCGAGGTCGCCTCGCCGCTCGCCGGTGAGCTCTCGCCGGGTGACTCGGTCGCCGTCAGCGGCGCCTGCCTGACGGCGCGGGCGATCGACGGCGACCGCTTCCGCGCCGACATCGTCTCCGAGACGCTGCGCCGCACGACACTCGGCGAGCTCGCGGTCGGATCGAAGGTCAACCTCGAGCTGCCGCTGCGCGCCAGCGACCGCCTCGGGGGGCACATCGTGCTCGGCCACGTCGACGGCGTCGGCGAGGTCCGCGCGCAACACGAATCGGGGGAGATCGAGGTCGAGATCTCGGGCGAGCTGTCGCGCTACGTGGTCGAGAAGGGCTCGATCGCCCTGGACGGCGTCAGCCTGACCGTGGCAGCACTGGACGGCGACACGCTGACCGTCGCGCTGATCCCCGCAACCCTGGCGGCGACGACGCTCGGCGAAGCCGGCGTCGGCAGGCGTCTGAACGTCGAGGTCGACATCCTCGCCAAGCACGTCGAGAGGCTGGTGGTCAGATGAGCGAAACGCCCTTTGCGAGCGTCGAGGAGGCGATCGAGGACATCCGCGCCGGGCGGATGGTCGTCGTCTGCGACGACGAGGACCGCGAGAACGAGGGCGACCTCGTGATGGCCGCGCAGTTCGTGACCCCCGAGGCGATCAACTTCATGACCAAGGAGGCGCGCGGCTTCATCTGCCTGGCGCTGACGCCGGAGCGCTGCGCCGAGCTCGGCCTGGACCTGATGACCGGCAAGAACGAGTCGCGCATGCAGACCGCGTTCACGGTCACGATCGAAGCCCGCGAGGGCGTCACGACCGGCGTCTCGGCCCACGACCGAGCGCACACGATCCAGGTCGCGATCGATCCGCGCAGCGGCACCCGCGACCTCGTCCAGCCCGGCCACGTCAACCCGCTCAAGGCCAAGGGCGGCGGCGTGCTCGAGCGCACCGGCCACACCGAGGCTAGCGTCGACCTCGCGCGCCTGGCGGGGCTGATCCCGGCCGGGGTGATCTGCGAGGTGATGAACGACGACGGCACGATGGCGCGCGTCGACGACCTCGTCGGCTACTGCGCGCACCACGGCCTGAAGATGATCACGATCAAGGACCTGATCGCCTTCCGCCGCCGCTCGGTGCAGCTGGTCGAGCGCGTCGTGTCGACGCGGTTGCCGACGGCGTTTGGGACCTTCGAGGCGGTCGGCTACCGCTCGCTGGTCGACGAGAAGCACCACCTGGCGCTCGTCAAGGGCGACGTCGCGGGCCGGCCGGCCGTGCTCGTCCGCGTCCACTCCGAGTGCCTGACCGGCGACGTCTTCCACTCCGAGCGCTGCGACTGCGGCGGTCAGCTGACGGCGGCGCTGCAGATGATCGAGCAGGAGGGCGAGGGCGTCCTGCTCTACCTCGCCCAGGAGGGCCGCGGCATCGGGCTGCTCAACAAGCTGCGCGCCTACAAGCTTCAGGAGGAGGGCTACGACACCGTCGAGGCCAACGAGCAACTCGGGCTGCCGGCCGACCTGCGCGACTTCGGGATCGGCGCGCAGATCCTCGCCGACCTCGGCCTCAGCTCGATCCGCATCCTGACCAACAACCCCAAGAAGATCCACGCCCTCGAGGGCTACGGGCTGTCGGTCGTCGATCAGATCCCGATCGAGGAGGCGCCGAACCCCGAGAACGTCGCCTACCTGCGCGCCAAGCGCGCGAAGCTCGGACACACGCTCCACCACCAGGGCCTCGACCTCGACGGCGAGATGCTCCAGCGCGAGCGCGCGCAGGACTCAAAGGCGCCGGGCGAGGGCTGATGGCGGCCTACGCGCTCGTCGTCGCCCGCTTCTACGACGAGCTCGCGGCGCGGCTCGAGGCGGGCGCCCGCGGAGTGCTCGAGGAGGCCGGACAGGAGGTCGAGGTGTTCGCCGTCGAGGGCGCGTTCGAGCTCGCCCCGGCGGCCTCCTACGCCGTCGCAAGCGGCCGTTTCGCCGGCGTCGTCTGCCTCGGCGCGGTGATCCGCGGCGAGACCGGCCACTACGACCACGTCTGCGCCGCGGCGGCCTACGGAATCCAGAAGCTCGCGATCGAAAGCGGCGTGCCGGTCACCTTCGGCCTGCTGACGGTCGAGACCTACGAGCAGGCGCTGGCGCGCTCCGGCGGCGAGAAGCGCGACAGCGGCGCCCACGCCGCCGCGGCCGCACTCGCGCTCGCGCAACTCAAGTCGCAGCTGCGCCTCAGCTAGACTGCGCGAAGCCATGGCCAAGGTCTGCCACACGTGCGGGAAGGGCCCGTCGTTCGGGAACAACCGCAGCCACTCGATGGTCGCCACCCGGCGGCGCTTCAACCCGAACCTCCAGAAGGTCCGGATCGTCGAGAACGGAGCGCCCCAGCGCGTCTACGTCTGCACGCGCTGCCTCAAGGCCGGCAAGGTGACCAAGGCGCTCTGAGCGCCGGCCCGGTGGCGTGCCGGACCCCAATCTGATCCGCTTCAGAGCCCTCGTCGCCGGGGCGCTCGCGCACCTGGAGTCGCGCCGGCAGGAGATCAACGATCTGAACGTGTTCCCGGTCGCCGACGGGGACACCGGCGACAACATGGTGCTGACGATGCGCGCGGTGCTGAGCGAGCTCGACCGCCTCGCGGCCCAGGGCGAGCGGACGATCGATGAGATCGGCCGCGACGAGATCGTCGAGTCCGTCGCGCGCGCGGCGCTGCTCGGCGCGCGCGGCAACAGCGGCGTGATCCTCTCGCAGCTGATCCGCGGCGCCGCCGAGGAGCTGTTCAGCCGCCCCGGGCAGCTGATCGACCCGACGCTGATCGGAGCCGCCCTCGCGCGCGCCGCCGACCGCGCCTACGCCTCCGTCCGCGAGCCCGCAGAGGGGACGATCCTGACCGTCGTGCGCGAGATGGCGAGCCGCGTCGCCGTCGAGCTCGCGCACATGCCGCAGGGGCGCCCGCTCGGCGAGCTGACCCCCGAGGTCCAGGACGATGAGATCGCAAGCCTCCTCGAGCGCGCCGTGGCGGCCGGCGAGGAGTCGGTGATGCGCACCACCGACCTGCTCGCGGTGCTCCGCGACGCGGGCGTCGTCGACGCCGGCGGCTACGCGCTCGTCGTCATCTTCGCGGGCATCGTCGCCGGGCTGCGCGGCGATGAGCCGCCGCCGCTCGAGCACCACGTGCCGGCGCGCGTCACCCACCCGCAGCACCTCTCCGCGACCTATCGCTACTGCACGAACTTCGCCGTCACCGGCCAGGGCCTCGAGCCGGGCCGCTTCACCGAGTCACTCGACGCGCTCGGCGACTCGGTGCTCGTCGTCGGCGACGCGCGCACGCTGAAGATCCACGTCCACACCGACCACCCCGAGCAGGCCGTCGCGGTGCTCGCCGCCGCCGGCGCGGTCTCCCATCTGGACATCGCTGACATGCAGGCCGAGGTCGCCGCGCGAGCGCGCCGGCTCGCCGAGCCCGCGCACTGCGGCGCGCTCGCCGTCGTCGCGAGCGCCGGGATCGGGGAGCTCTTCCAGAGCCTCGGCGCGTTCGTTCTCAACGGCGGCCCGACGCTCAACCCGTCGACCTACGAGCTGCTCGCCGGGATCCACTCGGTGCCCGCCGAGGAGGTCGTCGTGCTCCCCAACAGCCCGAACGTGATCATGGCCGCCGAGCGCGCCGCCGCGCTGTCTGAGAAGCACGTCGTCGTCGTGCCGTCGCGCTCGCAGCAGACGGCCCTCGCGGCGCTCGTCGCGCTCTCGCCCGCGATCGGCGCCGATGAGAACGCCGCGGCGATCGCCGCGGCGCTCGAGCGCGTCCGCAGCGGCTCGGTCGCGCCGGCGGCGCGCGACGACGCCGAGGGCCGCTTCAGCGTCGGCGAGGCGATCGGCTTCGTCGGCGAGACACTCGTCGCCTGGGGCGATCCGGAGGCGACGCTCGCGCAGGTGCTCGAGCAGCTCGGTGACGGCAGCGAGCTGATCACCTGCATCGCCGGGGCGGGTGCGCCGCTCAGCGCCGAGCGCATCGAGCAGCTCGCGCCGGACGCCGTCGAGCTCGAGCATCGCCTGGGCGGGCAGCCGAGCTACTGGTGGCTCCTGTCGGCCGAGTAGCGACCGCGGCTCCGATCACAATCCGGGCATGAGCGAGCAACCCACCGGCTTCGCCGGGTCGCCGCCGCCAAGCGCCGCCGAGCTGCTCGCGGCGGGTGTCCGCACGCCGCGCCCCTCACGGCTCGGCCGCCCGCTCGCGCTCGCGCCGAAGGCGCTTGAGGGCGCCCACGCGCTCGGCCTGGACGACGTCGGGGCGCTGCTTGAGCACGTGCCCCGCGCGCGCCGCGAGGCGCGAACCGTCGGCGCGCTCGCGCCCGGCGAGACGGCGACGGTCGTCGTCGAGGTGCGCTCGATCACCTCGCGCAGCGTGCGCCGGCGCGGGATGCGGCCGCTCGTCGAGGCGACCGTCGCCGACGAGACCGGCCCGATGAAGGCGACCTTCTTCAACCAGCCGTGGCTCGTCAACCGCTACCGCCCGGGCACGCGGCTGGTGCTGCACGGGAAGTTCGAGGGCCGCAACAGCTTTCGCGTCTCAAACCACGCCACCACCGACGAGGACGCCTCGAGCGCCGAGGAGGTCTCGCACTACGCGGCCACCGAGGGCCTCTCGAGCACCCAGATCCTGGCCCTCGTCAACGCCGAGCGAGCCTGCCTGCGCGACGTCGTCGATCCGCTGCCGGGCCGCCTGCGCGGGCGGCTCGCGCTGGCCGAGCGCGGCGCGGCGCTCGAGGCGATGCACTTCGGCGCGAGCGCCGACGCCGTCGAGCGCGGCCGCGAGCGTCTCGCCTTCGAAGAGCTCCTTTACACCCAGCTCGCGCTGCTCGCGCGCCGCGCCGCGGCCGACGCCGGGGCCAGCGCGCCGGCGCTCGACGGCGCGGCCGAGCTGACCGAGCGCTGGCTCGCGGGCGGGCTGCCGTTCGAGCTGACCGGCGATCAGCGTCGCGCGATCGAGGGACTCGCCAGCGAGCTCGCCGGGACGCGCCCGGCGCAGCGCCTGCTGATGGGCGAGGTCGGCAGCGGCAAGACCGTCGTCGCCCTCTACGCGATGCTGCGCGCCGTCGAGCACGGCCACCAGGCGGCGCTGATGGCGCCGACCGAGACGCTCGCCGAGCAGCACTTCGCGACGATCCAGCGGCTGCTCGGCGGGGAGCCGGTGACGCTCGAGCTGCTGACCGGCTCGACGCCCGCGGCGCGCCGCGCGAAGGTCCTCGACCGCCTCTCAAGCGGCGAGTGCTCGCTGATCGTCGGCACGCACGCGCTGATCGAGCCCGGCGTGCGCTTTGACTCGCTGGCGGTCGCTGTCGTCGATGAGCAGCATCGCTTCGGCGTTCGCCAGCGCAGCGCCCTCGTCGCCAAGGCGCCGGCCGGCCTCGCCGCCCACGTCCTGCACATGACGGCGACGCCGATCCCGCGCACGCTCGCGCTCTGCGAGTACGGCGACCTCGACCAGACGCGGCTGCACGAGCGCCCGCACGGCCGCCGGCCGGCCGCCACGCACGTCGTCTCCGGCGAGCGCGAGCGCGAGCGCGCCTACGAGCGGATCGCCGAGGAGATCCGCTCCGGGCGCCAGGCCTTCGTCGTCTGCCCGCTCGTCGACGCCGCCGAGGGCGAGGAGGGCCTCGGCGTGACGGCGAGCGCGCGCGCGGCGACCGAGGAGTTCGAGCGCCTGCGCGCCGGCGAGCTCAGCGACTACCGCCTCGTCCTCCTGCACGGCCAGCTCGGCCACCGCGAGAAGCAGGCCGCGATGGCGTCGTTCGCCTCAGGCGACGCCGACGTCCTCGTCGCGACGACGGTGATCGAGGTCGGGATCGACGTCCCCAACGCGACCGTGATGCTGATCGAGAACGCCGAGCGCTTCGGCATCTCGCAGCTGCACCAGCTGCGCGGCCGCGTCGGTCGCGGCGAGCACGACTCGCTGTGCCTGCTCTGCGGGCCGAAGAGCTCGCCGCGACTGAGCGCCCTCGCGCTCCACGACGACGGATTCGAGCTCGCCGAGATCGACCTGCGGCTGCGCAAGGAGGGCGAGCTGATCGGCACCAAGCAGTCGGGCGTCGGCAACCTCCGCCACGCGCGCCTGCCCGAGGATGAGCTGCTGCTCGACCGCGCGCGCGAGGCCGCCGAGGCGGCGATCGCCGCTGACCCGGCGCTCGAGCAACCCGAGCACGCGCTCCTGGCCGACCGCCTCGCCGATCTCTACGGGGAGATCGAGGCCCATCCGATCGCCGCCTGATGCGCGTCATCGCCGGCGAGCTCGGAGGACGGCGGTTGCAGACGCCGCGCGGCGAGGCGACGCGGCCGACCTCTGGCCGCGTGCGCGAGGCGCTCTTCGCGATGCTCGGAGACATCGCCGGAGCCGTCGTGCTCGACCTCTTCGCGGGCTCCGGCGCGCTCGGGATCGAGGCCCTCTCGCGCGGCGCGGCGCGCGCCACCTTCGTCGAGCGCGCGCCGAAGGCGCTTGGCGCGCTGCGCGCGAACATCGACACGCTCGAGCTCGCCGGGCGCAGCGAGATCCTCGCCCGCGACGCGATTTCGGCACTGCGCGGCCCGGCCATCTACGATCTCGTCTTCCTTGACCCTCCCTACGCGATGGCCCCGGAGCTCTCGCCGGCCCTCTCGCAGAGGCTGCCCGGCGCGCTCGCGCCCGGCGCGCGCGTCGTCAGCGAGTCCGACCGCCGCGCCCCGCTCGAGCTCGCGCTGCCGCTGCTTCGCGAGCGCGGCTACGGCGACACGATGATCCGCATCCACGAAACGAGCGCGCCGTGACGCTCGCGATCTGCCCCGGCTCCTACGACCCGATCACCAACGGCCATGTCGATGTGATCACGCGCGCCGCGGCGCTTTTCGATGAGGTCATCGTCGCCGTCGTCGCGCACTCGGTTCGCAAGTCGGCGACGCTGTTCTCGATCGAGGAGCGCCTCGAGTTCATCGGCGAGGCCACGGCGCACCTCGACAGCGTCCGCGCCGAGCCCTTCGACACGCTCGTCGTCGACTTCGCGCGGCGCACCGGCGCCGGCGCGATCATCAAGGGCCTGCGGGCGATCTCCGACTTCGAGTACGAGCTCGAGATGAATCAGCTGAATCGCCGCCAGGCGCCCGAGATCGAGTCCGTCTACATCATGGCCAGCCCCGAGTGGAGCTTCGTCTCCTCAAGCGGCGTCAAGGAGCTCGCGACCTTCGGCGGTCGGATCGACGGTCTCGTGCATCCGCACGTCGCGGCGCGGTTGCAGGAAGAGCTCGGCCGAAGCCGAAATCCCTGACGGGAACGCGAGCGTTACCCTGTGGCCATGGACGTTCTGGTTCTCATCGACAAGCTGGACGACTTGGTCCACAACGCCAAGCAGGTCCCACTCACCGATCAGGTGCGTGTCGACAAGGAGGAGATCTACGACCTCCTCGACCAGATGCGCGCGACGATCCCCGAGGAGATCAAGCAGGCGCGCTGGATCGTCAAGGAGCGCCAGGAGATGCTCGCCGAGGCCAAGCGCGAGGCCGAGCGGATCGTGCGCGAGGCGCGTGAGCGCCAGGAGCACATGATCTCCACCGAGGAGGTCATGAAGGCCGCCGAGCGCGCCGCCGAGGACATCGTCGAGGACGCCCAGGCGCGCGAGCGCGAGATCCGCCTCGGCGCCGAGGACTACGCCGACGAGATCCTCAACACGCTCGAGATCAACCTCTCGAAGTTCATCGCCGCAGTGCAGCGCGGCCGCGACCGCCTCGCCGGTCGCGACGAAGCCGCCGTCTAGGGCTGGCGCGACGCCGCGCGGCCGACGCGATATCGAGACCGCCGCCCGACTACCTGCTTGGATACGGCCGTGAAGCTCGCGCGCACGCTTCGAACGGCAGCAATCCTCGTGCGCGCGGGCGTCGTGCGCGCCGAGCGCCCCGACAAGCTCGTCCGCGTCGCGGCGACGATGCTGCGCTGGGGCCCGACGCCCGCCTCGGGCTACACGATCTCGGCGCTTCGCACGCCGGGGCGCCCCGCGATCATCGACGAGCGCGGGAGCGTCACCTTCGCGGCGCTCGCCGCGCAGACCAACGCGCTGGCGCGCGGCCTTCGCGAGCTCGGCGTGCGCGAGGGCGACTCGATCGCGATCTTCTGCCGCGACCACCGCGGCTTCGTCCAGGCCTCCGTCGCCGCCTCGAAGCTCGGCGCCAGCCTGCTGCTTCTGAACACCTCCTTCGCCGGGCGCCAGATCGCCGAGGTCTGCGCCGCCGAGAACCCGAAGGTCCTGATCTACGACGAGGAGTTCGCGGCCCTCTGCGCCACCGCCGCCGAGGGGCGCACGGCGGTCATCGCCTGGCGCGACGGCGACGGCGAGGCCGCCGGGCGGACGATCGACTCACTCGTCGCGGCGAACTCGACGGCGCGGCTGAAGCCGCCGCGCGACCGCGGCCGCGTCGTGATCCTGACCTCCGGCACGACCGGCTCGCCGAAGGGGGCCTCGCGCCACCAGCCGCGCACGCTCGACCCCGCCGCCGCGCTCTTCTCGCGGATCCCGCTGCACGCCCGCGAGAGCACCCTGATCGCTGCGCCGCTCTTTCACTCCTGGGGCTACGCCCATTACACGCTCGCGCTGGCGCTGTCCTCGACGCTGGTCCTCCAGCGGCGCTTCGACCCCGAGCAGACGCTCGCCGCGATCGAGCGCGACCGCCCGAGCGCGCTGATCGTCGTGCCGGTGATGCTGTCGCGGATCCTCGAGCTCGGCCCGGAGGTGATCGCTCGCCACGACACCAGCTCGCTGCGCGTGATCGCCGTCAGCGGCTCGGCGCTCCCGGGCGAGCTCGCGCTGCACGTGATGAACACCTTCGGCGACGTCCTCTACAACCTCTACGGGACCACCGAGGTCGCGTGGGCGACGATCGCCTCGCCCGAGCAGCTGCGCGCCGCGCCCGGGACGGCGGGGACGCCGCCGCGCGGCACCGACGTCCGCCTCTTTGACGACGGCGACTCGGAGATCACGGTCGCCGGAAGGCCGGGGCGGATCTTCGTCGGCAACGAGATGGTCATGGACGGCTACACCAGCGGTGACGGCAAGCCGATGATCTCGGGGCTGATCGCGACCGGCGACGTCGGCTACCTCGACACGCACGGGCGGCTGTTCGTGTCCGGGCGCGACGACGACATGATCGTCTCGGGCGGGGAGAACGTCTTCCCGCGCGAGATCGAGGACCTCTTGGCCGAGCACTCCGACGTCGACGACGTCGCCGTGATCGGCGTTCCCGATGAGCAGTTCGGCCAGCGCCTGCGGGCCTTCGTCGTGCGCCGCGACGGCGCCGCGCTCTCCGAGGACGACGTCCGCAACCACGTCCGCGACAACCTCGCGCGCTTCAAGGTGCCCCGCGACGTCGTCTTCGTCGACGTGCTGCCGCGCAACGCGACCGGGAAGGTGCTGAAACGCGAGCTTCGGGCGCGCTGATGGCGCGCACCGACGTCCTCGACCTCGGCGGCCTTCGCCTGACCTCGGGCGAGGGCCGCCGGCTCGAGCTCGAGGTCGCCCAGGAGCCGCTCGAGCTCGCCGGCCAGCGCTACGCGCCGGTCCCCGACCCGGTCGCCGTGACGGTCGACGTCTCGCGCACCACCGGCGGCGGCTACGCGCTGCGGCTGCGCCTCTCGACCGCGCTCGAGGGGCCGTGCATGCGCTGTCTGGAGCCGGCCGCGGCGGGCGTCGAGGTCGACGCCCGCGAGGTCGAGCTGCCCGGCGGCGGCGATGAGCTCGACAGCCCCTACGTCGACGGCGACTCACTCGACCTGGGCGCCTGGGTCCACGACGCGGTCGCGCTCGCCGCGCCCGACCAGTTGCTCTGCCGGCCCGACTGCCCGGGGCTCTGCCCGATCTGCGCGATCGCGCTGGCGAGCGCCCCGCCCGATCACCACCACGACTCAGGGCCCGATCCGCGCTGGGCGAAGCTGCGCGAGCTCGACCTCGGCTGAGAGCGCGTTTTCACGGGCGCGGAGGCCCGGCTGGTAGGCTTGCGCGCCGATGCAGGCACCGAAGCAGAAGCAATCGCACAGCCGCACCACGAAGCGCCGCTCCCAGCACAAGATGGTCGCGGCGACCGTCAACGCCTGCCCGCGCTGCCACAGCCCGCGCTGGCCGCACCGCGTGTGCCCTGTCTGCGGTACCTACGCCGGGCGCGAGGTCGTTGCTCCTCAGGAGCACGACCACCACGATCACGATCACTAGGTGACCGGCGGCGGGGAGCCCCGTTCGTGACGGTGATCGCGGTCGACGCCAACGGCGCCGACCTCGGACCGGCTGAGGTCGCCGCCGGCGCAAGGATCGCCGCCGCGCAGGGGATCGAGATCGTCCTGTTCGGGCCGGCCTCGGCGCTCGGCCCGCCGAGTGAGGGCATCGAGATCGTCGACGCGCCGCTTTCGATCGCCAAGGACCCAGACCCCGTCCGCGCCGTGCACGCCTCGCCCGAGGCCTCGATCGTACAGGCCGCCGCCGCGGTCGGCGACGGGCGCGCCGAGGCGCTCGTCTGCAACGGCTCGACGGGCGCCGCGCTCGCCGCCGGGCACCGCCACATCAAGCGCGCCTCGGGCATCTACCGCCCGGCGCTGGCGCTCACGCTGCCCGTCCCCGGGCGACCCGTCACGCTGCTCGACGTCGGCGCCAACGCCGACGTGCGACCGGAGATCCTCGTCCAGTTCGCCTTCATGGGTGCCGCCTATGCGGCGGCCGTGCTCGGCGTCGAGCGCCCGCGCGTCGCGCTGCTCTCAAACGGCACCGAGGCCGAGCGCGGCAGCCAGCTGGTGATCGAGACGCACACGCGCCTCGCCGCCCAGGCCGGCGAGAGCGAGGCGCTGCTGTTCATCGGCAACGTCGAGGGCGGCGACCTCGTGCGCGGCGTCGCCGACGTCGTCGTCACCGACGGCTTCACCGGCAACGTCGCGCTGAAGCTGATCGAGGCCGTCTCCCAGGTCACCCTCGGCGCGGTCCGCGACGTCGCGCGGTCATCGACCCGCGGCCGCCTCGGCGGGGTCGCGCTGCGGCCCGGGCTCGGCGCGTTTCGCGAGGAGATCGACCCCGAGCGCCAGGGCGGCGCCTATCTGCTCGGCCTGCGCCGGCTCGGCGTCGTCGCCCACGGCAGCTTCACGCGCCACGGGATCGCCCGCGCGATCGTGCGCGCCAGGCGCGGGGTCGAGGAGGATCTCGTCGGCCGCACGCACCTCGCCCTCGAGGCCGCCGGGGCGCTGCGGCGCACCACCCTCCCGTCCGCGTAGGACGCTACGGTGCGCGTTCCAGGCCGATGACCCGCGATGACGTCCTCGAAATGATCCGGGCGCACCTTGCCGACGAGCTCGAGGTCGACCCCACGGCGATCACGCCGTCGACGCGCTTTCGCGAGGACCTCTCGGCTGACTCGCTGGACCTCTACACGCTCGTCCAGGAGCTCGACGACACCTACGGCGTCAAGATGACCGATGAGCAGGCCGCGCAGATCCTGACCGTCGACGCGGCCATCGAATTCGTCCTCTCACACGCCCCTGACCGCTGAAGCTCCTACGCGAACTGCTCGAGGAGCTGCCGGAGGAGCTTCACCGGCAGGTCTTCACGCACGCTTCGTGGTCGGCGCGGCGCAGCGATTCCTACTCGCGCCTGGCGTTCCTCGGCGACAGCGTCCTCGCCCTGTCGGTCACCGCGCACCTCTATCCGCGCCTGGAGGCCGAGCACTTCGGCGCCGGGCGGCTGACGAAGATCCGCGCGCAGGCGGTCTCCGGGCCCGCCTGCCGGGTCGTCGCCGAGCAGCTCGGGGTCCCCGAGCTCTTGCGCGCCGCGGCGCCGGCCGGTTCGCCGGCGGCGGCGAGCGCGCTGATCGAGACGGAGCGCGTCCTTGCCTCGGTGATCGAGGCGGTGATCGGCGCCTGCTACCTCTACGCCGGCTTCGAGCGCACGCAGGCCGCCGTCGCCGAGGCCTTCGCGGAGCAGATCGAGGACGCGCTAGAGCGCCCCGTCGACTTCAAGTCGGCGCTGCAGGAACGGCTCGCCCAGAGCGGCGAGACCGTCGCCTACGAGGTGACCGATCAGGCCGGCCCGCCGCACTCGCGAACCTTCACCGTTGCCGCGATGGTCGCCGGCGAGGCGGTCGCGAGCGGCTCGGGCCGCAGCAAGAAGCTCGCCGAGCAGGACGCCGCGCGCCAGGCCCTCGACGGACTCCCGCCGGTGCCGGCGTCGTGAGGAACGGAGCGCGGGCGTGCACCTGAAGTCGATCACGATCGCCGGCTTCAAGTCGTTTCCCGATCGCACGCGGCTTGAGTTCGGCGAAGGCGTCAGCGTGATCGTCGGCCCCAACGGCTCGGGCAAGTCGAACATCACCGACGCCGTCCTGTGGGCGCTCGGGGAGCAGTCGCCGCTCGCCGTGCGCGGCCAGTCGATGCAGGACGTCATCTTCGCCGGCGGCCGCGGCGTCGCCTCGCGCAACTCGGCCGAGGTCGAGCTCGTGCTCGACAACAGCGACGCGACGATCGACATCGGCGCGAGCGAGCTGTCGATCACGCGCCGTTACAACCGCGCCGGGGAGGGCGAGTACCGTCTCAACGGCACGCAGTGCCGGCTCGTCGACGTCCTCGAGCTGCTCTCCGACACCGGCCTCGGCAAGGAGGCCCACTCGGTCATCTCGCAGGGCCGCGTGGAGGCGATCGTCACCTCGCGGCCGCGCGATCGCCGCCTGTTGATCGAGGAGGCCGCGGGGCTCGGCAAGCACCGCAAGCGCCGCCGGCGCGCGCAGCTCAAGCTCGAGCGCACCGAGGAGAACCTCGACCGCGCGCTCGACGTCGAGCGCGAGGCGCGCGCTCGCCTGCGCCCGCTCAAGCGCCAGGCCGAGGCGGCCGAGCTGCACGAGCGCCTCGAGCGCCAGAGCCTCGAGGCGCGCTGGACACTGACCCGCGACGACCTGCGCGTGCGCCGCGCACGGCTCGCGTCGGCCGAGACGCAGGCGGCGACCGCGCGCGGCGCGCGCGGCGAGCTTGAGGCGGAGATCACCGAGGTCGCAGGCCGCCGCGAGCAGGCCGAGGAGGCGCTCGGACAGCGCAGCGAGCGCCACGACGCGATCTCGCGCCGCGCTTTCTCCGTGCGCTCCGCTCAGGAGCGGATCGCGCTGCGCCTCGAGCGCGGGCGCGCCCTCGGCGAGGACCTCGAGGAGCGCGCGCGCCGGCGCGCCACCGAGCTCGAACTGCTTCGCGAAGCGGCCGCCGGCGAGGAGGAGTCGCCGTCCGGGCGCGTCGCCGCTCTTGAAACCGAGCTGGCCGCGCTCGCCGAGCAGCACCTGCGCGAGCTCGCCGGTGAGCTCGAGGCGCTCGAGACGGAGCGCTCGAGCGCCGCCGCAGCCGCACTCGAGCGCGAAGGCGAGCGCGAGCAGCGCCGGCTCGAGGCGGGGCTCTGCGAGACCGCCGTCGCGCAGGCCCGCGAGGGGCTCCTGACAGCCGAGCGCGAGATCGAGGCCGCGCGGCGCGAGGCGGCTTCGGTCGGCGCCGACCTGGCCGCCGTCAACCAGTTCCTGCGCACCCACGCCGCCGCTGGGCCAAGCGGCGGCGCCGATCTCGAAAGCGCCCTGACGGTCGAGCCGGGCTATGAGCTGGCGCTCGCCGCGACGCTCGGCGGGCGACTCGCGGCGGCGGTCGTCAGCGACCGCTCGCAGGCACTCGGCGTGATCGACGCGGCCCGCGACGGCGATGCCCGCGCGCTCGTCGCGCCGCCGGCCGCAGCGCCGCCGTCGCCCGGCACGCCGCCGAGCTCCGGCGCGCGCCCGCTGCTCGATCTGCTGCGCGGCGAGCCGCAGGCGCTCGCGGTGGCGGCGCGCCTGCTCGCCGACACCTGGGTCGTCGATGACCTCGAATCACTCGGCGACGCCTTCACCGGCGTCGCCGTCACGCGCGCCGGGCGTGTCTGGAGCGGAGCGCTCGGCGAGCTTCGACAGGTTGCAAGCGGCGGTCGCGAGCGTGCGCTCGAACAGCGGAACCGCCGCGAGGCGCTCGTCACGCGCTCCGAGCAGGCGGCCAGCGCCGAGCACTCGGCGCGCGCGCGGCTCGCCGAGGCGCAGGCGCAGGTCCAGTCCGCCGTCGACGCCCGCGAAGCCGCCGACGCGCTGCTGCGCGCAGCCGATCGCGCGCACGGCGATTCAGTTGAGGCCGAGCGGCGTGCGGCGTGGCTGATCGAGCAGCGCCGCGCCGCACCCGAGCAGGGCGAGATCGCCGTGCGCCGCGCCCAGCTCGCCGGCGAGCTCGCCGCCGAGCGGCGCGCCCTCGAACGCGCGGACCGCGAACGCCGCGCCCGCGCCGAGCGGATCGCCGTGCTCGAAGCGCAGACCGAGCGCGCCGGCGCGCTGGCGCCGGCAATCGAGCGCTTCGCCGCCGCCTGCGCGGCGCTGGCCGAGCCCGTCGAGGCGCTGCTGGGCGCGATCGATGAGGAGCTTCGCGCCGACAGCGCCGCCGGCGAGGCCCTGGCGGCGGGGCTTCGTGAGTGCGCGAGCGCCGAGAGCGCCTTGCAGGCGCGCCTTCGCGAGCTCGCGGAGACGGTGACCACGGCCGAGGTCGCCGCGCAGCAGTCGCGCGACCAGGCGGCCGAATCCGAGGCCGAGCTCGGCTCGCTCGCCGGCCGTCTGGGGCTCGAGGCGCTGCCGGCCGAGGAGGAGCTCGGCGAGGAGGGGCGCGAGGCGCTTCGCGAGCGCGTCGAGCGCCTTGCGCGCCGCCGCGAGCTGCTCGGACCCGTCAACCCGCTCGCCGCCGAGGAGTACCGCGAGGCGCTCGAGCGCGTCGAGACGCTCGAGGCGCAGCGGACCGATCTCGAGGCGGCGCTACGCGAGCTGCGCACCCTGATCGCGACGACCGATCGCGAGATCGCCGAGAACTTCGAGCAGACCTTCGCCGCCGCGGCGGCCAACTTCGAAGCCCTCGTCGCCGACGTCTTCCCCGGCGGGCGCGGGCGGCTTCGCCTCGTCAGCGACGAGCCGGCGCCGCGCGCCGTACTCGGCGGCCAGCAGGCCGACGGCGCTTCGGCCGCCGACGCCGAGTCGGGCGCCGAGGAGGAGGCCGCGGCCGCGGAGGAGGCGGCCGATGGTTACGGTCCGGGCGAGCAGCTCGGCGTCGAGATCGAGGTCACACCGGCCGGCAAGTCGATGAAGCGGCTGTCGCTTCTGTCGGGCGGTGAGAAGTCGATGACCGCGATCGCCTTCCTGTTCGCGGTGTTCCTCGCGCGGCCCTGCCCGTTCTACATCCTCGACGAGGTCGAGGCGGCCCTCGACGACCTCAACATCGACCGCTTCCTGACCCTTCTGCGCCGCCACAGCACCCGCGCCCAGTTCATCGTCGTGACCCATCAGAAGCGCACGATGGAGGCCGCCGACTGGCTCTACGGCGTCTCGATGGCCGGCGACGGCACCTCGAAGGTCGTCTCGCGGCGTCTCGGCGCGGCGGGGCTTGAAGAAGTCACCGCCGACGCCGCCTGATGGCGCGCGAGTGGGCCGACCTGCTGCTGCTGCGAAGCGGGCAGGGCGAAGCGGTCGACGAGGGTGAGGAGGAGCCGGCCGAGGAGGAGCGCCGGCGCGGCTTCACGCGGCGGCTGCGCGAGAGCCTTCGCTCGACGCGCGAGGCGATCGGCGGCGGCTTCAGCCGGCGTCTTCGCGACGGCGACTGGGAGGAGCTCGAAGAGGCGCTGATCATGGCCGATGTCGGCGCCGCCGCGAGTGCCGAGATCGTCGCCTCACTGGAGCTCGCCGCGCGCGAGGAGCGCCTCGCCGGCGAGGATCTGCCCGAGCGCCTCGCCGCGCTGCTGGCCGACGCCGCGCGGGCGGGCGAGGAGCCGGCGGCGATCGACCTGCGCGCCGATCCGACCGTCGTCCTGATGGTCGGCGTCAACGGGACGGGCAAGACGACGACGCTCGGCAAGCTCGCCTGGCAGCTGCGCAGGAACTTCGGGCTGCGCGTGCTGCTCGGCGCCGCCGACACCTACCGCGCCGCGGCGACCGAGCAGCTTGAGGAGTGGGCGCGCCGCGCGGGCTGCGAGATCGTCACCGGCGCCGCGGGATCGGATCCCGGCGCCGTCGCGTTCGAGGCCGTCGGACGCGCGCGCGGCGAGGGCTACGACGTCGTGCTGATCGACACCGCCGGGCGGCTTCACAACCAGGAGCCGCTGATGGCGGAGCTCGAGAAGATCCGCCGCGTCATCGGCCGCCAGCTCGAGGATGCGCCGCACGAGACGCTGCTCAGCATCGACGCCACGACCGGCCAGAACGGCCTGCGCCAGGCGGAGCTCTTCGCGCAGGCGGTCGACGTCGACGGGATCGTGCTGACGAAGCTCGATGGGAGCGCCAAGGGCGGCGTGGCGATCGCGATCGCCCGCGAGCTCGCGATCCCCGTCAAGCTCGTCGGCGTCGGCGAGGCGCTCGAGGATCTGGCGCCCTTCGATCCCGACGACTTCGCGCGCGCTCTGCTCGACATCGACTAGCGCAGCGAAAATCGCTACGCCGGAGTCCTCGAAGCGCCATAATCGATGACATGGGCTCTTGGGTGCTGTGGGTGATCGTGGCCGCAGCGTTCACTCTCGGCGAGGTTCACACCAACTCGTTCTATCTCGCCCCCTTCGCTGTCGGCGGGGCGATCGCCGCCGTGCTCGCCGCCGCGGGCGCCGGTGGGGCGGTCTCGGTGATCGCTTTCGCCGCCGCCGCGATCCTGTTTCTGCTCCTGCTGCGCCCGATCGCAATACGCCACCGCCGTGGCCTGCCGCAGATACGCACCGGCGCGGCCGCACTGATCGGCCAGCCGGCGCTGGTGCTCGAGCGGATCGCCAATCGCGAGGGCGTCGGCGCGGTGAAGATCGGCGGCGAGGTCTGGACCGCTCGCTCCTACGACGAGAGTCAGGTGATCGACGCGGGCGAGCAGGTCGAGGTTGTCGAGATTCGGGGCGCCACGGCGCTCGTCATGCCATAGCGAGGAGCAGTCGTGGTCCTACTGATCGTCATCATCGTCCTGGTCGTCGTGGCGCTGGGCGTGGCTTCGCGATCGATCCGCGTCATCCCGCAGGCGCGCGCCGCGGTGCTCGAGCGCCTCGGGCGCTACCACCGCACGCTGGAACCGGGTCTGGCGATCGTCACGCCGTTCATCGACCGGGTCCGGCCGCTCGTCGACCTGCGCGAGCAGGTCGTCAACTTCTCGCCGCAGCCGGTCATCACCGAGGACAACGTCGTCGTCGCGATCGAGACCGTCCTCTACTTCACGATCACCGACCCCAAGGCGGCGACCTATGAGATCGCCAGCCCGCTGCAGGCGATCGAGCAGCTGACGGTCACGACGCTGCGCAACGTGATCGGCGGGCTGACGCTCGAGCAGACGCTGACCAGCCGCGAGGGCGTCAACACCGAGCTGCGCGGCGTGCTCGATGAGGCGACCGGCAAGTGGGGGATCCGAATCAACCGTGTCGAGATCAAATCGGTCGATCCGCCCGCCGACATCAAGGCGGCGATGGAGAAGCAGATGCGCGCCGAGCGCGACCGCCGCGCGGCGATCCTCACCGCCGAGGGAACCAAGCAGGCGGCGATCCTGACCGCCGAGGGCGAACAGCAGGCGCAGGTGCTTGAAGCCGAGGGCGCTCGCCAGGCGGCGATCCTGCGCGCCGAGGGCGAGGCCAAGGCGATCGCCACGGTCTTCGAGGCGATCCACGCCGGCGATCCCGACCAGAAGCTGCTGAGCTACCAGTACCTGCAGATGCTCCCCGAGCTCGCGAAGGGGGAGGCGAACAAGGTCTTCGTGATCCCATCCGAGTTCACGCAGGCTTTCGCCGGCATCGGCGATTCGCTTTCACGGCTGGGCCTGCCGAGCGCCGCGGCGGGCAAGGGCCACGACGCGGCGGCCGACGGCGACGGCGCAGGTGCCGCCCCCGCGCCCGAGGCGCCCAAGTCCTAGGCGCTCGCTCCGAGGTGCCTTCAATGACGGCCGGTGTCGGTCGCGACGCTGTCGCGCTGCTTGGGCTCCATCACCTTCTCCTGGCGATGCCGGCGGGGCGAGAGGCGCAGGCCCGCGAGTTCTACGGCGGGCTGCTCGGCCTCGAGGAGCTGCCCAAGCCCGCGCAGCTCGCCACTCGCGGCGGGTGCTGGTTTCAGGGCAACTCGCTGCAGCTTCATCTCGGCGTCGAGGAGGACTTTCGCCCCGCCCGCAAGGCGCATCCGGCATTCGAGGTCCGCGGACTTGCGGCGCTGCGCGAACGGCTTGAGCAGGCCGGCGTCGAGGTCGCCGACGACGCCCCGCTGGGTGGCTACGATCGCTTCTACGCCTTCGACCCGTTCGGCAACCGGCTCGAGCTGATCGAAGCGAGCCGCTGAGTAGCGATGTTCGACTCCCTCGCCGAGAAACTCCAGAACGTCTTCAGCGGCATCCGCGGCCGCGGCGTGCTGAGCGAGGAGGACGTCACGCGCTCGATGCGCGAGATCCGCCTCGCGCTGCTCGAAGCCGACGTCAACTTCAAGGTCGTCAAACAGTTCACCGACGCCGTTCGCGAGCGCTGCCTGGGCGCCGAGGTGATCGGCCGGCTGAACCCCGGCCAGCAGGTCGTCAAGATCGTCAACGAGGAGCTCGTCGCGATGATGGGCGGCGAGAACGACGACCCCGGCGTGTCGTTTGCGCCGAGCCCGCCGACGGTGATCCTCATGGCCGGCCTGCAGGGATCGGGCAAGACGACCGCCGCGGCGAAGCTGGCGCGCCTGCTTCGAACCGAGTACCGCAGCTCCGTCGCGCTCGCGGCCTGCGACCTGCAGCGCCCGGCCGCCGTCGAGCAGCTCGTCCGCGTCGGTGAGCAGGCCGGCGCGACCGTCTATCAGCAGGGAACCGGCGGCTCCGCGCTCGAGGTCGCGCGCTGGGCGCTCGAGCGCACGCGCACCGACGGCAAGGACGTCCTGATCATCGACACCGCCGGGCGCCTGCACGTCGACGCCGAGCTGATGGAGGAGCTCGTCGCGATCCGCGACGCCACCAAGCCCCAGCAGGTGATGCTCGTCGTCGACGCGATGACCGGCCAGGACGCCGTCAACGTCGCCGAGCAGTTCGCTCACCGTGTCGACTTCGACGGCGTGATCCTCACGAAGCTCGACGGCGACGCGCGCGGCGGCGCGGCGCTGTCGGTGCGCGCGGTCACCGGCCAGCCGGTCCTGTTCGCCTCCACCGGCGAGAAGCTCGACGCCTTCGAGCGCTTCCACCCGGACCGCATGGCCCAGCGCATCCTCGGCATGGGCGACGTCCTGACCCTGATCGAGAAGGCCGAGCGCGAGATCGACCGCGACGAGGCCAAGGAGCTCGAGGAGCGACTCAAGAAGGGCGACTTCGACCTCGAGGACTTCCTCGGCCAGCTGCGCGCGATGCGCCGCATGGGGCCGCTGCAGGGGCTGCTCGGGATGATCCCCGGGCTCGGCGCGCAGATGCGCGGGATGAAGGTCGACGATTCCGAGCTCGACCGGGTCGAGGCGATCATCCTCTCGATGACGCCCGAGGAGCGCCGCCGGCCGGACCTGATCAAGGGGTCGCGGCGGCTGCGCATCGCGCGCGGCTCGGGGACCAACGTGCAGGCCGTGAACCAGCTCGTGAAGCAGTTCGCGCAGATGCGCAAGGTGATGCGACAGGTTGGCCGCGGGCGGATGCCGGACCTCGGAGCGCTGATGCGC
The DNA here is from genome assembly GCA_036267075.1 of Solirubrobacteraceae bacterium. GTDB lineage: Bacteria > Actinomycetota > Thermoleophilia > Solirubrobacterales > Solirubrobacteraceae > Palsa-513. Next base: position 3,124 of record DATAWT010000015.1, on the reverse strand, counting down.
CAGCAGCGCTGAGGGTTGGGCGCTCAGCTAAGGTGGTTGCTGCTCTGAAGTCGATCGAAGGGGAAAAGTGGCAGTAAGACTGAGACTGACCCGCGTCGGCGGACGCAAGGATCCGGTCTGGCGGGTCGTTGTCGCCGACCAGCGCTCAAAGCGCGACGGACGCGTCATCGAGACGGTCGGTCACTACAACCCGCAGACGAACCCGTCGACGATCACGCTCGACGAGACGCGGGTGCGCGACTGGCTCGCGCGCGGCGCGCAGCCGACCGCGACGGTTCGAAAGCTGCTTCGCATCAACGGCATCGCCGGCTAGATGGACCCGAGCGACCTACTCCAGTACCTCGCGGAGGGACTCGTCGACGACCCCGAGGCCGTCGAGGTCGAGCGCTTCGATGAGTCCGACGGGAGCATCACGCTCGAGCTGGCGGTCGGGCCCGACGACTACGGCAAGGTGATCGGCCGCGGCGGGCGCACGGCGCAGGCGCTTCGGACGGTCGTCGGAGCCGCCGCCGAGCCGGGCCGGCGGGTCGTCGTCGACATCGTCGACTGAGGCTCGGTCGCGCGCGATGGTCCTCGCGGGCCTCGTCGGGAAGCCGCACGGCCTCGACGGGAGCTTCTACGTCTCGCAGGCCAACGCGGCGCTGCTCGGACTCGGAGTGGCGCTCACCGTCTCGGGCAGCCAGCGCGCGATCGTGCGCCGCGCGGGGACCGACGCCAGGCCGATCATCCGCATCGAGGGCTGCGAGGACCGCGCCGGCGCGCAGGCCCTGCAGGGCAGCCGCCTGGAGGTCCCCGCCGCGGAGCGCCCGGCGCTCGGGGAGGACGAATGGTGGGCGGAGGAGCTTGAAGGCGCGCGCGTCTTTGACGGCGAGGTCGAGCTCGGCGTCGTGAGGCGTCTGCTCGCGCTGCCGTCCTGCGAATGCCTCGAGGTCGAGCGCGCGACCGGAGGGGCGGACCTGCTCGTGCCGCTCGTGCGCGACGCGATCCGGGCCGTCGACATCGCCGCGGCGCGGATTGACATCGACCTGGCGTTCCTCGGGGAGGAGCCGTGAAGCTAGACGTCGTGACGCTCTTCCCGGAGTGGTTTGACTGGTTTCGCTCGCAGCGGCACGTCGCCAACGCGCTGCGCTCGGGCAGCGAGCTGACGATCATCAACCCGCGCGATCACACGCCGCTCGGTGGCGGCCAGGTCGACGACGCGCCGTTCGGCGGTGGGGCGGGGATGGTCTTGCGCGTCGACGTGATGGATGCGACGCTGCGCGCCCACTACGGAATCGACCCGACGACGCTGCGCAGCAGACGTCGCGTGATCGCGCTGGCGCCGGCCGGCCGCCTCCTCGACGACGCGCTGGTCCGCGAGCTCGCCGACGAGCCGGCGCTGACGTTTCTGTGCGGGCGCTACGAGGGGTTCGACGAGCGGATCGTCGAGCACTACGCAAGCGATGTGATCTCGATCGGGCGCTACGTGCTCGCCGGCGGCGAGCTCGCGGCGATGGTCTGCGCCGACGCCGTGCTGCGCCGGCTGCCGGGGGCGCTGGGGCATCCGGGGTCGGTCGTCGAGGAGTCCTTCAGCGAGGCGCTCGACGGGCTTCCCGAGTACCCGCAGTACACGCGGCCGGCCGAGTTCCGTGGCTGGGGCGTGCCGGCGGTGCTGCTCTCCGGCCACCACGAGGAGATCCGCCGCTGGCGCCACGAGCAGGCCCGCGCGCGCGGCCGCTGAGCGCGCGCGCTAGGATTTGCAGGCGCGCCGGCGTGCTCGTTGTTGCGCGCTTCCTTTTGCCATGAGCACCGTCATCGACAACATCGAGCGCGCCCAACTGCGCCGCGTTCCCGAATTTCGCGCCGGCGACCGCCTGAGGGTTCACTTCGTCGTGATCGAGGGATCGCGCCGGCGCACCCAGGTCTTCGAGGGCGTCGCGATCAAGCGCCAGGGGCAGGGCGTGCGGGAGACGTTCACGGTGCGCAAGCAGTCCTTCGGCGTCGGTGTCGAGCGAACGTTCCCGCTGCACTCGCCAAAGATCGAGCGCATCGAGGTGGCGGCCCGCGGCGACGTGCGTCGCGCGAAGCTCTACTACCTGCGCGACCGCGTCGGCAAGCGCGCGCGCGTGCGCGAGCGCGGCTACGTCGGACCCGAGGTCGCGATCGAGCCGGGACTGCTGCACGGCGTCGAGGCGGCCGACTCGGAGGCTGCCGAGACGAGCGAGGAGTTTGCGGGCGAGGAGGCGGTCGAGACCGCCGCCGCGCCAGAGCTCGACGGGGATGGCACCGACGCCGAAGAGGCCTCGGCCGAAGCCGTCGAGGATCCACCCGCGGAGTCCGAGGATTCCGCCGAGGAGCCGCAGGCAGGCGCCGAGTCCGCCGTCGAGGCGGAGGCGCCTGTCGAGCAGGAGGATGGGGCGGAGACCGAGCAGCCCGCCGCCGAGGAGGACGCCGACGAGCCACCGGAGGCCAGCGAGGAGGCTGCTGCGGGGGAGCCGGAGTCCGACTCACCCGACGAACCCGCGTGAGCCTCCGGCGTCTCGCCCGAGGCAACCAGGTTGTCGAGTTCGTCCTGATCGTCGCGCTGGCCCTTGGGCTGGCGTTCGCCATCCAGGCCTGGGTGGTCAAGCCCTACCGCATCCCGAGCGGCTCGATGGAGCCGACGCTTCGGATCGGCCAGCGGGTCCTCGTCGACCGCATCGGCAACGACTTCTTCGCGCCCTCGGTCGGCGACATCGTCGTCTTTCACCCGCCGTCCGGCGCCGCCGATGAGATCTGCGGGAACCTCCACGAGAAGCCGGGCCAGGCGTGTGACCGGCCGACCAAGCGGCCCTCGACCGACAACTACATCAAGCGCGTCGTCGGCGTCCCGGGCGACCTGATCAAGATCATCGACGGGCGGGTGTACCGCAACGGGAAGATCGAGAAGCAGAGCTACGCGAGCTTCGCCGGCTGCAACAAGTCCAACCCCGACTGCAACTACCCGACACAGATCCGGGTTCCGGCCGGTTACTACTTCATGATGGGCGACAATCGTGACGAGTCCGACGACAGCCGCTTCTGGGGACCCGTCCCGCGGCGCTGGATCATCGGAGAAGCCTTCTTCACCTACTGGCCGCCCGACCGGATCGGCTTCCTCTAACGC
>DATAWT010000014.1:0-48043 GCA_036267075.1 Solirubrobacteraceae bacterium | reverse complement strand
GCCAACCTCAAGATGAGCTCTCCCATCCCCATGAGGGAGTAAGACCCCTGGTAGACCACCAGGTTGATAGGCCGGCTCTGGAATCGCGGCAACGCGTGGAGGAGACCGGTACTAATCGGTCGAGGGCTTGACGGATAACTTTGTGATTCACCCGCTGCTTGTGGCTTCTGTGCAGTTTTGAGGGATCGCCGCCGGCGTCTCTCGCCACTTTCCGGTGGCTATGGCGAGGGGGAAACACCTCTTCCCATTCCGAACAGAGCAGTTAAGCCCCTCAGCGCCGATGGTACTTGGCCCGCAAGGGCCCGGGAGAGTAGGTCGCCGCCGGTTTACTTCATGATCGAGCCCCGCCCCCCAGGCGGGGCTCGACGTGTCTGAGGGCCGTCCTACACTCGCGCTCAACCCCGGTAAAAAGGAGCGCAGCGATGCCCGAAACCCATGCGCGCCCGGTCACGTCGGAGCGCCACCTCGCGAAGGTGCTTCATCCGAGCCCGCGCGCCATCAAACAGGCGATGTCGGAGGTGGACGGCGTCAACGCCAAGTTCGCCGTGCTCGTGACGCGACTGGTTGGCACGATGTGGTGCGCGTACCTCTTTGCCGGCCTCGCTCTGATCGGACTGCCAACGGCGCTTGATCCGGGCGGCGAGGGAATCATCGCCTGGATCGCCCAGACGTTTCTTCAGCTGGTGCTGCTGTCGGTGATCATGGTCGGGCAGAACGTCCAGAGCCTTGCCTCGGACGCTCGTGCCCTCAATACGTTCAAGGACACCGAGACGATTCTCGATCGTCTCGACATTCACACCTCCGGGGGCCTGCAGGATCTTCTCGCACACATCGACGCCCTCGCGGCGAGCCTCAGACAGAGTCCGCCGCCGACTGCCTGAGCGCGCCACGCCGCCGGGGCTCGGCTATATCCGAGCCCCGGCGTGGCGTGCGTATTCTGTCCGCTGGTCAGCCTCCCGGCTCAGCGGCGACCTGCGAGCACGGGGCTGCAGGCCGTCGCTCGGACCAGCGGTGTGATGCAGTGGTGCGGACGTGCCAGCACCGCCCCGGGCCGCCGCGACGCGGACTTGCGCCGCCGCGGGGCACGGTGCGGGTGGAACGCGCGCGCCTCGACGAGCTCGTCGGCGTCCTCGAGCCAATCGGCGTCGAGTAGCAGGGCGGCACGGGCGAGGTCGAGCGCGCGGTGGACGGCGCCGAGCGCTACGTTGGCATGGGGGCTGGGCCAGAACACTTGTTCGTATAGTGCGATCGGCGGCGGATGGAACCGTGAACGCGCCCCTGAACTCATCCCATAAGCGGGTCTATGGAGCCAATAAGACTGCATCATCGCTTGCAGAACATGCGTTCGTCTCGAGGGCGGTCGACCGGCCGCATCAGACGGCTGTAACCTCTCGCTCTGGCCCAGATGGAGAAGTTCGTCATCCAAGGGGGCGCGCCGCTCAGCGGCAGCGTCGTCCCCGCCGGCAACAAGAACGGCGCGCTCGCGATCCTCGCGGCCTCGGTGCTGACTGACGACGAGCTGACGCTCGCCAACGTCCCCCGAATCCGCGACGTCGACGCGATGCTCGAGATCCTCGAGGGACTCGGCGTCGTTGTCAGCTGGCACGGTGAGAACGAGCTGACTCTGTGCGGCGCGGCAGTCGATGCAAACGCGGTCGATCCGCAGCTCGGCGAGCGCATCCGGGCCTCGTTCCTGCTCGCCGGCCCGTTGCTCGCGCGCTTCGGGCGCGCCGAGATGCCGCCGCCGGGAGGCGACTTCATCGGCCGCCGCCGCCTCGACCCGCACCTCGATGGCTTCGGTGCGCTCGGCGCCGAGTGCCGCTTCGACGGCTCCGCATACGTCCTCAGCGCCGACCACGGCCTGCGCGCGAACCGCGTCTTCATGGACGAGCCGTCGGTCATGGCGACCGAGAACGTCCTCATGGCTGCCGCCCTGACGCCCGGTACGACCGTCCTGCTCAATGCGGCCTGCGAGCCGCACGTCCAGGATCTCGCGCGCGTGCTCGTCAAGATGGGCGCCTCGATCCAGGGCATCGGATCGAACCTGCTGACGATCGAGGGCGCGGAGCGCCTCGGACCGGCGAGGCACGAGATCGCCCCCGACCACATCGAGGTCGGGAGCTTCATGGCGCTGGCCGGGGTCACCGGCGGTGAGCTGCGCATCAGGGACACCAACCCCGAGGATCTGCGCATGATCTGCCTCGTCTTCGAGCAGCTCGGCCTGCACAGCCACTTCGATGGCCGCGACGTGATCGTGCCCGGCGACCAGCGTCTGATCGTCAGCGCCGACTGGGGCGGCTACAAGCGCAAGGTCATGGACGGCCCATGGCCCGCGTTCCCGGCCGACCTGACGAGCGTCGCCGTCGCGCTCGCGACGCAGGCCGAGGGCTCCGTGCTGATCCACGAATGGATGTTCGAGAGCCGCCTGATCTTCACCGACAAGCTCGAGGCGATGGGAGCCGACATCGTCCTCTGCGACCCGCATCGGGCAATCGTCACCGGGCCTCGCAAGCTCCACGGCGCCCGTGTTGAATCGCCCGACATCCGCGCAGGCATGGCGATGCTGATCGCGGCGCTCTGCGCCGACGGGCGCAGCGAGATCGGCAACGTAGAGCAGATAGACCGCGGCTACGAGCGCATCGACGAACGCCTGCGCGAGCTTGGCGCGCAGATCGAACGCGTTCCGGCGACGGTAGTCGCCTGAAGCGATACTTCAGGCCGCGATGATCCTGCCGACCCCAAGCGGCACGCGCGACGTGCTGCCCGATGAGATGGGCGAGCTGCGCACGCTCACCGAGCGACTGCGGGCGGTCTTCAGCGAGACCGGCTTCGGCGAGGTCTACACGCCCGCGCTCGAGTACGAGACGGTGCTCGCGCGCGGCGCGGTGGGGTCCGCTCGGCCCGCCTACCGCGTGTTCGATGAGGCCGGCGAGGTTCTCGTCCTGCGCTCCGACATGACGGTCCCGATCGCTCGCGTCGTCGGCGCCCGCTACCAGCAGGTCGAGCCGCCGTTGCGCTTCGCCTATTTCGCCCACTGCTACCGCGGGGTGCGCCCGCAGAGCGGCCAGCCGCGCGAGTTCCTCCAGGCCGGAATCGAGCTGATCGGATCGCCGGCCCCGCATGGCACCGCCGAAGCCGTGACGGTCCTCTGCCGCGCCCTCGACCGGGCCGGCCTGGTGCGCTACCGCGTCGGAATCGGCGACGCCGCGCTCTACCACGACCTGCTCGACGGACTCGGAGTGCCCGAGGAGGAGCGTGCCGTCCTGCTCGGCGAGCTCGGCGCCGGTGACTTCGTCGGACTCGAGGCAGGTCTTCGCCAGCTTGAGATCGACGAGCGCACGCTCGATCTGCTGCTGCGCGTCCCGCAGATGCGCGGCGGTCCAGACGTGCTGCACGGCCCGGAAGGCCCCGTCGCCGACGCCGTCGCCGGCCTGCGCGCGATTCACCAGCTCCTCGAGCCCGACGTCGCCGCGCGGGTGATCTTCGACCTCGGGCTCTCGCGCGCGCCCGGCTACTACACGGGCGCCGTGTTCGAGGTTTATGACCCGGCCGTCGGTATGCCGATCGGCGGCGGCGGACGCTACGACCACCTGCTCGGCGAGTTCGGACGCGACCTTCCCGCGGTCGGATTCGCACTCGATGTCGAGAAGGTCCACCAGGCCCTCGCCGCCGAGGAGCGCCTCGCGGAGAGCCGCAGATGAGCCCGCAACTGATCGTCGCTGTCCCGCGCGGCACGCTCTTTGCGGAAACCCTCGACTGGCTCGAGCGAATCGGCGTTCCAACCGGCGAGGTCCGGACGAACGATCGCAAGCTGCTGTTCGAGGACGTGGGGCTGATCACGATGCGACCCTCGGACGTCCCGACCTATGTCGCCGCTGGCGCCGCCGACATCGGCGTGACCGGCAAGGACGTGCTGATGGAGCAGGCCGACTCGGGGCGCGGTCGCGGCCGAGACGTCTACGAGCTGCGCGACCTCGGCTTCGGGCGCTGCGAGATGGTCGTCGCCTCGGTCGCGGGGCCCGACCGCATGGACGAGGCGCTCCGCCGCCTGGGGGTGATCCGGATCGCCACCAAGTATCCACGCGTCGCGGCCGCTCATTTCGAAGGGACCGGCCGCCAGGCCGAGATCATCGAGGTCAAGGGCTCGGTCGAGCTCGCTCCGCTGACCGGCCTCGTCGAGGGCATCGTCGACCTCACGGCGACCGGCACGACGCTGCGCGAGAACAACCTCGTGATTCGGGAGACGATCGCCGAATGCACTGCGCGCCTGATCGCCAACCCGGTCGCCCACAAGCTCAAGGCGTCGGCGATCGACGAGCTGCTGGAGCGCTCCGGTGCGGCTTGAGCGGTTCGCGCTCGCCGATCCCGCGGCTCTGACCGCGCAGATTCGCGCGCTGCAGGAGGCTCCGCCGTCGGTCACCGACGAGGTCAACCAGATCATCGAGGACGTTCGCGCGCACGGGGATGAGGCGGTCGCGCGCTATACCGCTCGTTTCGACGAGGATCCGCCGCCGCCGCTTCGCGTCGACCCCGAGGAGCTCGGTCAGGCGATGGTCGTCCTTGACCCCGCGGTGCGCGCCGGACTGGACGTCGCCACCGCCAACGTCGCTGAGGTCGCCTGGTCCTCGACGGGCGTCGACCAAGAGGTCACGCTCCCGCAGGGCCACACCATCTTCGTCCGCGAGATCCCCGTCGCGCGCGCCGCGATCTATGTCCCAGGCGGACGCGCGCCCTACCCGAGCACCGTTGTCATGGGTGCCGTCGCCGCCCGCTCGGCCGGAGTTTCGGACGTCGTCATCGCCACGCCCCCGCCGATCCACGCCGTGACACTCGGCGCCTGCGCTCTAGTCGGCGCGACCGAGGTCTACGCGATGGGTGGCGCTCAGGCAATCGCCGCGCTCGCGCTCGGTACCGAGACCGTCGAGGCGGTCGATGTGATCGTCGGGCCCGGCAACCTCTACGTCCAGGAGGCAAAGCGCCAGCTCGCCGGCCGCGTGGGCGTCGACGGCTTCGCGGGGCCGAGCGAGCTGATGGTGATCTTCGACGCTCCTGACGCCGGGGCGATCCGCCTCGTCGCCCACGACCTGCTCGCCCAGGCCGAGCACGGCGCCTCGAGCGTCGTCGTCGCGGTCGCGCCCTCGGCCTGGCACCTCGACGCGCTCGAGGCCGATCTGCGCGCCCTGTGGACGCAGGAGGCCGCGCCGTTCGTCCTGGTCGAGGCCGAGACGCTCATCGACGCGCTGATGTTTGCCAACGCCTTCGCGCCCGAGCACCTCCAGCTCGTCGGATCGGGGGCCGAGCAGCTCGCGCAGTCGGTCACGGCGGCCGGCTGCCTGCTCGTCGGCTGGCCAGGCGCGACGGCCTTCGGCGACTACGTCGCCGGCTCAAACCACGTGCTGCCGACCGGCGGATCGGCGCGCTTCGCCTCGGCGCTCGGGCCACGCCACTTCCGCCGCACGATGGCCGAGGTGCGGATCCCGCACACGGCGCTGCCGGCCCTGGTCGAGGCGGCGGATGCCGTTGCGAAGGCGGAGGGGTTCGCCGCGCACGCCTCCTCGATGCGCGCTCGCGTCCCGGACTTGAGAGACAATCCGCCCGAATGAGCCGAGACGCCGAGATCACACGCTCCACGCGCGAGACGAGTGTGTCGCTGAAGCTCGCCCTCGACGGCACCGGCGCAGGCAAGCGCGAGACGGGCGTCGGCTTCCTCGATCACATGCTCGACCTGCTCGCCCGCCACGGCCGTCTCGATCTGGATGTCGCGGTGACCGGCGACCTTGAGACCGGTGGCCACCACACCGTCGAGGACACGGGCATCGTGCTCGGACAGGCGCTCGATGCGGCGCTCGGCGACCGCTCCGGAATCACCCGCTACGGCCACGCGATCGTGCCGATGGACGAGGCCCGCGCGCTCTGCGCGATCGACATCTCGGGCCGCCCGTATCTGGCGCTCCAGGCGGCCGGCCTTCCGCCGGGCGCCACCGGCGGCTTCGAGCATGAGCTGCTCGAGGAGTTCTTCCGCGCGGTCGCCAACAACGCCAAGCTGACGCTGCACATCGAGCTCCAGGCGCCGGGCAACGCCCATCACATGATCGAGGCCGCCTTCAAGGCCTTCGCGCGGGCGCTGCGCGCCGCCGTCGCGATCGACCCGACCGAGACCGGGGTGCCGAGCACCAAGGGGGTGCTGTAGGTGGGCGGCGCCCGCCGCCCGCTGATCGGTCTCGTCGACTATGGGATGGGCAACCGGCGGTCGGTCGAGAAGGCGCTCGAGCACGTCGGCGCGGAGGTCGTCGTCGGATCGAACGCGACGACGCTGGCGGGTGCGCAGAAGCTGGTCGTTCCCGGGGTCGGCGCGTTCCCGAAGGCGATGGAGCGGCTGCGCGAGCTGCGCCTGGACGCGTTCCTGCGCGAGCGCGCCGCCGCGGGGGTGCCACTGCTCGGGATCTGCCTGGGGATGCACCTGTTCTTTGAGCGCTCGAGCGAGCTCGGTGGCTCCGACGGGCTCGGCGTGGTTCCCGGCGAGGTGCGCGCGCTTGAGGCAAACGGCCTGAAGCTGCCCCAGATCGGATGGAACGAGGTGCGCTGGGAGCGCTCGGCGGCGGTCCTCGACGGCCTTGCCGACTCGACCGTCTTCTACCACGTGCACAGCTTCGTTCCGGTTCCGGCCGAGGACGCCGACGTGCTCGGCACGGCCGAGTACGGCGAGCGCTTCGCGTCGGTCGTCTCGCACGGGCCGTTCCTCGGCGTCCAGTTCCACCCCGAGAAGTCAAGCCACGACGGCCTGCGGCTGCTTGGAAACTGGGTGGCCGCGTGATCCTCTACCCGGCGATCGACATCCTCGACGGGACTGTCGTCCGTCTCGTCCAGGGCGACTTCGAGCGCTCGACGCGCTATGCGGCGCAGCCGCTCGAGGCGGCCCGCGACTGGGCGGCCGCCGGAGCGCGCCGGCTGCACGTGGTCGATCTCGACGGCGCGCGCGCCGGCGAGCCGGTCAACCTCGAAAGCGTCGCTGCGATCGCGACCGAGACGGGGCTCCCGATCCAGCTCGGTGGCGGGCTGCGCAGCGCCGCCGCACTCGATGCCGCGTTTGCGGCCGGCGTCTCGCGAGCGGTCCTCGGCACGGCGGCGTTCGACGACCCCGAGCTTCTCGACGGCGCGCTCGCCGCGCACGGAGAGCGCATCGCTGTATCGATCGATGTCCGCGGCGGCATGGTCTCGACGGCGGGGTGGACCCGCACCGGCACGCTCGCCGCAACCGACGCCGCCGCCGAGCTCTCGGCGCGTGGCGTTCGCAGCTTCATCTACACCGACATCGATCGGGATGGCCTGTTGGGGGGACCCGCTCTGAACGACATCGTGCGCGTAACTGACTCTGTCGAGGGGGAGGTCATCTACTCCGGCGGGATCGGCACGCTCGACGATCTCCAGGCGCTCGCATCGCTGCGCCACCCGCGCCTTGCGGGCGTGATCGCGGGCAAGGCTCTGTATGAGGGCCGCTTCACGGTCGCGGCCGGGCAGGAGGCACTTTGCAGCTGCGCCGCGTGATCCCCTGCCTCGACGTCGACGCCGGCCGCGTCGTCAAGGGAACTCGCTTCGTCGACATCCGCGACGCCGGCGACCCCGTCGAGCTGGCCGCCTTCTACGACGGCGCCGGCGCCGACGAGCTCGTCTTTCTCGACATCACGGCCACGCACGAGAAGCGCGACACGATCGTCGAGCTGGCGCGGCGGACCGCCGACGACGTGTTCGTTCCGTTCACGATCGGCGGCGGCATCCGCTCGGTCGAAGACGCTCAGGCCGTCCTTGACGCCGGCGCCGACAAGGTCGCCGTCAACAGCGCGGCCGTCGCGCGCCCGCAGCTGCTCGATGAGCTCGCGCGCCAGTTCGGCGCGCAGTGCGTGGTTCTCGCCGTCGACGCCAAGCGCCGCGACGACGGCGGCTGGGCGGTCCATGTCGCGGGGGGGCGCACGCCGACCGATCGCGACGCGCTGGAGTGGATTCGCGAGGCCGTCGAGCGCGGGGCGGGGGAGGTGCTCTTGACGAGCATCGACCGCGACGGGACGACGGCCGGCTACGACCTGCCGCTGACGTCGGCCGTCGCCGGAGCCATCGCGGTTCCGGTGATCGCCTCCGGCGGCGCCGGGACGCTCGACCACCTCGTCGACGCGCTGGCCGCCGGCGCCGACGCCGTGCTCTGTGCCTCGATCTTCCACTACGGCGCCCACACCGTCGCCGAGGCGAAGGACCACCTCGCGGCGGCCGGCATTCCGGTCCGCCGCTGATGGGCGACGTCCAGCCGGACGCGATCCTCGCCGCGCTTGAGGGCTATCCGCCGGTGCGGACGAGCGAGCGCGTCGCCGTCGTCGGCGGTTTCGTACGCGACGTCGCGCTGGGCCGCGACCCGCGCGAACTCGACCTCGTCGTCGAGGGGGACGCGGCCGCTCTCGCGCGAAGCCTCGGCGGCGAGGTGACCGTCCACGAGCCGTTCGGAACCGCCAGCGCCACGGGGGAGGGCTGGCGGATCGACGTCGCGATGGCGCGCCGCGAGCGATATCCGAAGCCCGGCGCGCTACCCGAGGTCGCGCCTGCCTTGATCGAAGATGACCTGCGGCGGCGCGACTTCACGGCCAACGCGATCGCCGTGACGCTCGACGGCGAACTGCTCGCCGCCGAGCACGCGCTCGAGGATCTCGGCACGGGTGTGCTGCGCGTCCTTCACGAGCAGAGCTTCAGCGATGACCCGACGCGACTGATTCGCCTCGCTCGCTACGCGCAGCGGCTCGGCTTCGCCGTCGAGCGGCGAACCGCAGAGCTCGCCGCCGCCGCCAGCCTCGAGACGCTGAGCGCCGCGCGACTGGGGGCGGAGCTGCGCCTGGCGCTGGCCGAGGATGAGCCGCTCGCCATCCTCGATGCGCTCGGCGATGCCCTCCCGTTCTCACTCGATGCCGCACTGGCCCGGGCCGCGCTGTCGCTCGCACCGCCCGACGCCGACCGCGCGATGGTGATCCTCGGAGCGACGCGCGGCGCTCTGGAACGGATCGAGCTCGGCGCGCGCGAACGCGACGTCGTGGCGGCCTGCCGCGAGGCCAGCGTCCCGGCCGACACCCAGCCCAGTTCGCTGTGGCGGGCCTGGCGGCGCACGCCGATCGAGGCCGTCGCGGTCGCCGGCGCGCGGGGCGACGCGCGGTCCGCGCGCGCCTGGATCGAGCGGCTTCGCCATGTTCGCCTGCAGATCGACGGCAACGACCTGATCGCCGCCGGGCTCGCGCAGGGCGAGGGGATCGGGCGGCGCCTCGAGCTGACGCTCGCCGCCAAGCTCGATGGCGCCCTCGCGGGCGGACGCGAGGCCGAGCTCGCATTCGCGCTCGGAGCGCGCTGATGCTGCGCTACGACCTCGAGACCTTCAGTGTCGCCTTCAGCGAGCGCGGCGAGGGCGATCTGCGCGTCACCAACCGAACCGCGCCCGAGCCGCTCGAGCAGGTCCAGGCAAGGATTCTCGAGCAACTCGGCGTCGAGGCGGTGGCGGTCGCGCGCCAGGTCCACGGAACCGACGCGATGGTCGTCTCCGAGCCGCCGCGCGGCTACTCGGTCGGCGCCGGCGAGGGGGACGCGGTCGTGACATCGCTGCGGGGCGTCGCGGTCGCCGTCCACGTCGGCGACTGCCTGCCGATCGCCGTCGGCGATGGCGATCGCGTGGCGATGATCCACGGCGGCTGGAAGGGCCTCGCCGACGGCGTCGTGGCGTCCGCCGTCGCTCGTCTGCGCGGAGCCGGCGCGGCGCGGCGATCGGGCGATCTGCGCGCGCTGATCGGCCCCGGCGCGGGGGGCTGTTGCTACGAGACCGGCGACGAGGTTCGCGAGCGCTTCGTCGATCTCGGCGCGGCGCGCGGGCGGATGCTCGATCTAAAGGCCGCCGCCGCCGCCCAGCTTCGCGAGGCCGGAGTCGCCGTCGTCGAGGACGTCGGCCTGTGCACTATCTGCCAGCCGCCCGAGCGCTTCTTCTCCCATCGCCGCGAAGGCGCCGCGGCCGGGCGCCAGGGAGGCTTCGCGTGGCTTCGCTGAGCGTTGCGAGCGTGGCCGCGAACCTCGCCGCCGTGCGCGCGCGGATCGACGCCGCCGCTTTGCGCTCCGGGCGCTCGGGAGCCGATGTCGAGATCCTCGCGGCGGTCAAGTACGTGGCGGCCGAGGACATCGAGACGCTCGCCGACGCCGGCGTGACGATCGCCGGGGAGAACCGCGCTCAGGACCTCCTCGAGAAGATCACGCACGCGCCCGGGCGTCTTCGCTGGCACTTCATCGGAGCGCTGCAGTCGCGCAAGGTGCGCCAGATCGCCCCGCACGTCGAGCTGATCCACTCGGTCGCGAGCGACTCGGCGCTGCGCGAACTCGGCCGCCACGCGCCCGACGGCCTGCGGATCCTCGTCGAGGTCAACGTCAGCGGCGAGGATGGAAAGGCCGGGATCGCTCCCGGCGATCTCGATGCCTTCATCGCCCGCGCGCCGGTCGAGGTGGCGGGACTGATGACGATGCCGCCGCTCGCCTCGGATCCGCAGCTCAGCCGGCCGCACTTCGCCCGGCTCGCCGAGCTCGCGCAGGAACGCGACCTGGCGACGCTTTCGATGGGCACGAGCCAGGACTTCGAGACCGCGGTCGAAGAGGGCGCGACGATCGTGCGGATCGGCACGATCCTGTTCCACTGACGGGGTCATTCGCTAGAGTCCGCGATTGCAGGGAATCAACCCCCGATCAGCGAAACTTCAAGCCATGCCGCTCCGCGACTCCTGGCATCGCACGCTCGTCTACTTCGGGCTGGCCGAGGAGGCCGACGACTACGACGAGTACTACGACTCGGAGCCCGAGCCGGAACCGGCCGAGTCGGCGCTTGAGGATCGCTATCGCGAGCGCCCCAATGTGCGCCGCCTGCAGGCGCGGCGGCGCCGTGACGAGTTCGACGACATCTTCACCGAGGACGAGGAGGCGCCGGCGCGCTCGCGTGGCGCGGTGCTCCGATCGGTGGCCGGCGGCCGCGCGTCCAGCCAGCGCAGCGGCGTGGGGGAGTTCGGCGTGCACCTTGTCATCCCGAAATCCTTCAACGACGCCCAGCAGGTCGCCGACAAGTTCCGCGAGGGCACGCCGGTCATCCTCAACCTGCAGGGCATCGAGACGCCGCTGGTGATGCGCCTGATCGACTTTGCGAGCGGCCTGACCTACGCCCTCGACGGCGGCATGCAGCGCATCGCCGACAAGGTCTTCATGCTCACGCCGCGCAACGTCGAGCTCTCGGCCGAGGAGCGCGCGCGGCTGATCGAGAAGGGCTTCTTCAATCAGACCTGACCAGGGCACGCCGCGCTGCGGCTAGCCTTCAGCTGATGGTCATCGGCTTCTGTGGATCGGGCAACATGGCTCGCGCGCTGGCGCTCGGGTGGGGCGAGCCGGCGCTCTTCACCGACAACGGCTCCGGGCGCGCCGCGGCGCTCGCCAAGGACGTCGGCGGCGAGGCGCTTTCATCGAATCTCGAACTCGGCGAGCGCGCCGACCTGCTCGTGCTCGCGCACAAGCCCGCACAGCTGCGCGACGTCGCAAGCCAGATCGGCGCAGCCAAGATCGTGCTGTCCGTGCTCGGCTCGGTGAGCGTCGCCGACCTCGAGGCCGCCTACCCGGGAGCAGAGGTGGTTCGCTCGATGCCGAACACGCCGGTTGCCGTGCGCAGCGGCGTCACCTGCGTCTGCGGCGCCGAGATCGCCGAGGTCGAGGAGCTCCTTGCGCGCGTCGGCGCAGTCGTACGCCTGCCCGAGCGGCTGATGGAGGCGGCGACCGCCGTGACCGGAGTCGCCCCGGCCTACGTCGCCCTGATCGCGGAGGCCTGGGTCGACGCCGCGGTCGCGCAGGGCCTCCCGGCCGGACAGGCCGCGGAGCTCGTCGGCGCGGCGATCGCGGGCTCGGCGGCGCTCCTTCAGGCCCGTGAAATGGACACCCTCGCGGTGCGCCGCGAGGTCACCTCGCCGGGCGGGGTGACGGCCCGCGGACTTCGCGCGCTCGAGCAGGCGGGGCTTCGCAGCGCGTTCTCGAGTGCCGCAGCAGCCGTCGCCACGCCGCAGCGATGACGACGCTCGTGCTCGGCAGCGTGCGTGGCACGATCGCCGACTTCGTGTACGCGCTGGCGTGGGTCTACACGCTCGTGATCTTCGCCTACATCCTCACGAGCCTCGCGTTCGCGGCTGGGCTTCGGATCCCCTATACGCGTTGGAGCGACGCCGTCCTGACCTTCCTGCGCGACGTTTGCGAGCCCTACCTGCGGCTGTTTCGCCGGATCCTGCCGTCGATGGGTGGTCTCGACTTCAGCCCGATCATCGCGATCATCGTGCTGCAGGTCGCCGGATCGCTGATCTCGCGCGCGATTCGCTGATGGCGGGCGCTCGGCCGTATGCCAAGGCCGCGGCGGTGGCCATCGCGGTGCTCGCCATCGACCAGATCACGAAGGCCGCGGTGCGTGGCTCGCTCGCGCCGGGCGCGAGTCGCCGCATAGTTCCCGGCGTGCTGTGGCTGGTTCACGAGCAGAACAGCGGCGTCGCGTTCAGCCTGCTGACCGGCAGCGAGG
The DNA here is from genome assembly GCA_036267075.1 of Solirubrobacteraceae bacterium. Lineage (GTDB taxonomy): Bacteria > Actinomycetota > Thermoleophilia > Solirubrobacterales > Solirubrobacteraceae > Palsa-513. The sequence goes on along the minus strand of DATAWT010000014.1, from coordinate 35,445 downwards.
CCGGCGTGATCGTGATCACCCTCGCGGTGGTGGCGGGCGTGCTCGCGTTCTTCGCGCGTGCGCGCGAGCGAAGCTGGATCTGGCTCGCCTGCGGGCTGGTGATCGGCGGGGCGATCGGGAACCTGATCGATCGCGTGCGCGCCGGCTCGGTCACCGACTTCGTCAAGCTGCCGGACTGGCCCGCGTTCAACGTCGCCGACACCGCGATCACGCTCGGCGTCGTGACGCTGTTCGTCGCGGTGAGCGTCCGTGGAAGCGCTGCGCGTACCGCCTGAGGCCGCCGGCGAGCGCCTCGACTCCTTCCTCGCGGGCGCGCTCGGCTCGCGCGCCCAAGCGCAGCGGCGGATCGAGGCCGGCGGTGTGACCGTGGACGGGCGGGCGGGACGCAAGAACGACCGCCTGCGTGGCGGCGAGTCGATTGCCGTCGCGCCGGAGGCGATCGACGATGTGGCGCTCGCCGGCCCGGCGGCGCCGTTTCGCGTTGCCTACGAGGATGACGCCCTCCTGATCGTCGACAAGCCTGCGGGCGTCGTGGTTCACCCGGCCGGCCCGCATCGCGACGGCACGCTTTCAGTAGCGCTCGCCGCGCGCGGCGCCGGCGGCGGGGAGCCGTGGCGGCCCGGGATCGTGCACCGCCTCGACCGCGACACCTCAGGACTGCTCGTCGTCGCCAAGAGCGAGGAGGCGCACCGCCGCCTGAAGGCCGCACTCGCCGCACGGGAGATCGTGCGCGAGTACCTGGCCCTGGTCGAAGGTCGCCCGCCGGCGCGCAGCGGCACTATCGATGCCCCGCTCGGGCGCGATCGCCGCGCGCCCAAACGGATCTCGATCGACACCGACCGCCCCCGCGCCGCGCGCACGCACTTCGAGGTGGCGGAGACCCTGCCCGATACGACGCTGCTCGTCGTGCATCTCGAAACCGGGCGCACGCACCAGATCCGCGCCCACCTCGAGGCGATCGGACACCCCGTCTGCGGCGACCGCGAATACGGGACGTCAGGCCGCTACGGGCTGCGCCGCCAGTTCCTGCACGCAGCGCGCCTCGAACTCGCCCAGCCGTTCAGCGGCGAGCCGCTTGCGGCGACCTCGCCGCTTCCCGACGACCTCGCGGCGGCACTCGAGGAGGCGCGGGCGTGAAAGCCGAGCGCGTGGTTCTCTGGGACTTCGACGGCACGCTCGCGTTTCGCCCCGGCCTCTGGGGCGGCTGCGCGCTCGAGGTCCTCGACGCGCACGATCCGGGCCACGGAATCGAGCTCGAGCGGCTGCGCAGCACATTCAGGGGCGGATTCCCGTGGCATCAGTGGCAGGAGCCGCACCCGCATCTGGGCGAAGCCGAAGCGTGGTGGGCGCAGGTCGGCGTTCGCGTAGCGCGGGGCTTCGAGGACGCCGGGGTCGAGCAAGGTGTCGGCGAACGCCTCGCCGTGGCGTTTCGCGAGCGCTACACCGACGCCGCGGTCGGCTGGCAGCGCTTCGAGGACGCGCTGCCGGCGCTCGAAGCGGTCACCGACGCCGGCTGGCGCAGCGCCGTGCTGTCAAACCACGTGCCGGAGCTCGAGGCGCTCATCGCTGGCCTCGGCCTCGGCGAGCACCTCGACGCGGTCTTCAACTCGGCGCGGATCGGCTACGAGAAGCCCCACCCCGAGGCATTTCGCATTGCACTCGGCGCATTCGGCGCGCCACGCGAGGCGTGGATGGTGGGCGACAACGAGGAGGCCGACGTCGAAGGAGCGCACGAGGCCGGGATCCGCGCGATCCTCGTGCGGGGCGACGGCGCCGGCGATCTCCTCGACGCCGCTTCGATGATCATTGGATCCAAGACGCCCTAAACTGTTCGTTCCACCACTCGACCCGCACGGCGTCGAGGGGCTCTGTGTCCTGCCCGAAGCAACCGGCTTTGGGTCCACAGAGCCTCGCCGCGCGGCACTTTCACACGTATAAGGAGCAGACCGTGGCTCAGCCTGGAATCAAGGAGCTGCTGGAGGCCGGGGTGCATTTCGGCCACCAGACGCGCCGCTGGAACCCGAAGATGCGCCGCTTCCTGTTCGGGGAGCGAGACGGCATCTACATCATCGATCTCCTGAAGACCAAGCGCCTGCTCGATCAGGCGGCCGACTTCGCCGGCGAGATCGCCCATCGCGGGGGAACGGTGCTCTTCGTCGGCACCAAGAAGCAGGCCCGCGACGCAGTGCGCGAGGTCGCCGAGGCGACCGGAATGCCCTACGTCAACCACCGCTGGCTCGGCGGTCTGCTGACGAACTTCCAGACGATGAGCGAGCGGATCCGCCGCCTCCACGACCTCGAGCGCTACGAGACCGAGGGGCAGCTTCAGCTGCTGCCGACGCGCGAGCGGCTCGCCGCGCAGGCCGATCTCGAGAAGCTCCGCGCGAACCTGGGCGGGGTCAAGAACATGAAGGGCACGCCGGCCGCGATCTTCGTGATCGACCTGAAGACCGAGGCGATCGCGGTGCGCGAGGCGCAGCGCCTGCGCATTCCGATCATCGGGCTCGTCGACACCAACTGCGACCCCGACGGCATCGACTTCGTGATCCCGGGCAACGATGACGCGATCCGCTCGTGCGCGATCATCACCCGTGCGATCGGCGAGCGCGTCGGCGACGGCGCCGGCATCTACCGTGCCGAGCAGGAGCGCCTGCGCGCCGAGGCCGAGGAGAAGGCGCGACGCGAGGCCGAGGAGCGGGCCAGGCGCGAGGCAGAGGAGGCGGCAGCGGCCGAAGCGGCTGCCGCGGAAGCCGCCGCCGCTGCTGCAGCGGCCGCGGCCGCGGCCGAGGCCCAGAGCGCAGCCGCGCCCGAGCAGCCGGCTGCTGAAGCGCCGCCGGCGGCGAGGGCACCTGAACCGCCAGCCGCTGCTGCGGCCGAGGCGCCGCCCGCCGCCCCGCCCGAGCCGGAGGCTCCCGCCGCCCCCGCTGTCGCCGAACCCGCTGCCGCCGAGGCCGCGCCGGCTGCTGATCCCGCGCCCGCCGCCGAGGCGGAGCCCGCTGCCGCGCCCGACGCTGCCGCTGAGCCCGCTCCTCCCGAGGCCGAGCCCGCCGCAGCGGCTGCGGCGGCTGAGCCCGCTGCCGCGCCAACCCCGACCGAAGAGGATGCCGCCAGTGCCTGAAATCTCCGCGCAGGACGTCAAGGCGCTGCGTGAGCGAACGGGCGCCGGGATGATGGATTGCAAGCGGGCGCTGACAGAGGCAGGCGGCGACGTCGACGCGGCGATCGAGCTGCTTCGCGTCAAGGCCGGCAAGCGGATCGAGGATCGTGGCGAGCGGACCGCCTCAGAAGGCACGGTCCAGACCTACCTGCATCACAACGCGAAGATCGGCGTCATCATCGAGGTCGACTGCGAGACCGACTTCGTGGCCAAGAACAGCGACTTCGTGGGCTTCGCGCGCGAGGTGGCCTCGCACATCGCCGCCGCCGCGCCGCGCTGGATAAGTCAGGAAGAGGTTCCCGAGGACGTCCGCGACGCCGAACTGCGGGCGTTTGAGCAGGAGGCTGCGGACAAGCCGGAGGAGATCCGAGCGAAGATCGCCGAGGGCAAGCTCGCCAAGTGGTACAGCGAGGTCGTCCTCCTGGACCAGCCGCACGTCAACACCGACAAGCACGACGGCGCGACGATCGGGCAGCTCCAGCACCAGATCGCCGCGACGACCGGCGAGAACGTCGTGATCCGGCGCTTCTCGCGGTTCGCGGTCGGTGAGTAGGCGCGGGTGAGTGTGAGCCAGGCGCCGCAGTTCAAGCGCGTCCTGCTCAAGCTGTCAGGCGAGGCCCTGATGGGCCGCCTCGATTACGGAACCGACCCGCAGTGCGTCGTCGCCCTCGCGGAGGCCGTCCGCGGGGTTGTCGAGTCCGGCGTCCAGCTCGCGATCGTCCCCGGCGGCGGCAACATCTACCGCGGGTTGCGCGGCGCCGCAGAGGGCATGGATCGCGCGACCGGCGACTACATGGGCATGCTCGCGACGGTGCTGAACGCGCTGACGCTCCAGGACGCCTGCGAGAAGCACGGCGTCCACACGCGCGTGCAGTCGGCGATCACTGTTCAGGAGGTCGCCGAGCCCTATATTCGCCGACGCGCGATGCGCCACCTCGAGAAGGGGCGCGTCGTGATCTTCGCCGCCGGCACGGGCAACCCGTTCTTCACGACCGACACGGCGGCGGCGCTGCGCGCGAGCGAGGTCCACGCGGAGGCGATCCTGATGGCCAAGAACGGTGTCGAGGGGGTCTACAGCGCCGACCCGGCGGTCGATCCCTCGGCCGAGTTCATTCCCCGCATCACGCACATGGAGGCAATCCAGCGCCGCCTGGCGGTGATGGACGCCACGGCGTTGACGCTCTGCATGGAGAACCGCCTGCCGATCCACGTCTTCAACGTCGACGATCCTGGCAACATCGGGCGCGTGCTGGCGGGAGAGTCGATCGGGACGCTCGTAACGACGCCCTAGCCGCGTTATCCTCACCCCGCTATGGCTCCGTTTTCCCTGCAAGAGCGATGATCGACGAGCTTCTTGAGGACGCCCGCGAGCGGATGCACAAATCGGTCGAGTCGACCGTGCACGAGCTTGGCACGGTGCGCACGGGTCGCGCCAGCCCGTCCCTGCTCGACCGCATCCAGGTCGAGTACTACGGGACGATGACTCCGCTGCGTCAGCTCGCGACGATCTCCGCCCCCGAGGCGCGCCTGCTGACGATCCAGCCCTTCGACGTCTCGACGATCAAGGCGATCGAGAAGGCGATCAACACCTCTGACCTGGGTCTGAACCCGTCAAACGACGGCAAGCTAGTGCGGCTGGTGATCCCCGAGTTCAACGAGGAGCGCCGGCGCGAGCTCGTCAAAGTCGCCCGCCACATCGTCGAAGAGGGACGCGTCGCGATCCGCAACGTCCGCCGCGATGTCATGCACGATTTGCGCGAGCTCAAGGAGGCAGGGGAGGCCGGGTCCGATGACGAGCACCGCGCCGAGGGCGTGCTCCAAAAAGTGACCGACGAGACGATCGGCGAGCTCGACGCGCTGCTGAAGGGCAAGGAAGCAGAGATCCTCGAGGTCTGATGGGCGCCGACGCGGGCCGGCCGCGCTACGTCGCGATCATCACCGACGGGAACGGTCGCTGGGCCCGCAAACATGGCGTCTCAGTCGCCGCCGGGCACAGTGCCGGCGCCGACACCGTGAAGGCTCGGCTGCGCGACGCGGTCGACCTCGGCGTTCGCGAGCTGACGGTCTACTCGTTCTCGACAGAGAACTGGTCGCGACCCGTCAAGGAGGTCGCGGCATTGATGCGGATGTTCAGCCGCCGCATCAAGAACGAGACGCCCGAGCTTCGCGACGAGGGCGTGCGGATGCGCTTCATCGGCCGTCGCGAGCGCGTCTCGGCGGCGCTGGGGCGCCAGATGGACTGGGCCGAGGAACAGACCGCTCAGAATGACCGCATCACCCTCTACGTCGCGTTCAACTATGGCGGGCGCGCCGAGATCCTCGACGCCGCGCGCGCGTTCAGCGGCGGCGACGAGGACGACTTCCGCGCGCTGCTCTACGCGCCCGAGATGCACGACCCTGACCTGATCATCCGCACCAGCGGAGAGCAGCGCCTGTCCAACTACCTGCTGTGGCAGTCGGCCTACTCGGAGCTCGTCTTCCGCGACGAGCTGTGGCCCGACTTCACTCGCGAGGCCTTCGAGGAGTCGCTCGCTCAGTACGCGGGCCGGCGGCGCCGCTACGGCGGCAGGTAGGCGTGGCCGTGGCGTCATCGCAGCTTCGCCGCCGCCCGCCTTCGCAGCGCCCACGGCGCCCGAGCCCCGTCGTGCGGGGGCGGCGCCGCTCGGAGCTGCGCGGGCGGATCGTCGTCGCCGTACCGGCGATCGCCGTCGCGGCGCTGATCGTCTACGAGGGCGGCCTGCTCTTCGCAGCCGCGCTGGCGGTGCTCGGAGGGCTCTGCCTGCACGAGCTCTACCACATCACCGCGCGCGCTCACCCCGCGCGCCTGGCGGGCTTCGCCGCGCTGCTGGCGCTGCTGATCGCAGCTCACTATGGGACCCGCGAGCAGGTCCTGCTGGTCGCGGTCGCGGCGCTGCCGGTGGCGTTTTTGCTGAGCGTCGCCGCGCCGCGCGCGAGTCTCGCCGGGGTCACGATCACCCTGCTCGGAATCTGGTGGATCGGGCTCGCGCTGGCGCACGCCGTGCTGCTTCGCTCGCTCCCGCACGGCGGCGGAATCCTCACCGATGTCCTCGTCGGGACCTTCGTCGGCGATACGGCGGCCTATGTCGGCGGCCGAAGTTTTGGGCGGCGGCCGCTGGCGCGCGCTCTGTCGCCCTCTAAGACCGTCGAGGGGCTCGTGATCGGAATGTTCGCGGCGATCGTCTCGGTCTGGTTCGCGAGCCTCTACCAACCATGGCTCCAGAAGGGCGACGCGATCCTGATCGGCGTCGGCGTGGCGATCGCCGCGCCGATCGGCGACCTCTTCGAAAGCTTCGTCAAGCGCCAGGCCGGCGTCAAGGACAGCGGTAGGGTGTTCGGCGCCCACGGCGGGGCGCTCGACCGCCTCGATGCGGCGCTGTTCAGCGCCGTCGCCTCCTACTACGTTTGGCTTGCGATCCTGAGCGCGCGATGAAGCGGATAGTGATCCTCGGCTCGACCGGCTCGATCGGCGTGCAGGCGCTCGACGTCATCGACGCCTCGCCCGAGCTCGAGGTGGTCGGGCTCTCAGCGCAGTCCTCGTGGGAGCCGCTCATCGAGCAGGCGCGCACCCACGGCGTGGAGCGCGTGGCGGTCGCCGACGAGGCGGCCGCGGCGCGTGCCGAGGGGGAGTTCGACGGTCGGGTGCTCGCCGGAGCGCAGGGGCTGATCGAGCTGATCGTCGATTCGGGAGCTGACCTCGTGCTCAACTCGATCGTCGGCTCGGCCGGGCTTGGACCGACGATCGTGGCGCTCGGCGAGGGCATCGACCTGGCACTTGCCAACAAGGAGTCGCTCGTGGTCGGGGGTGAGCTGGTCACGGTGCTCGCCGAAAGCACCGGCGCGCGGATCCTTCCCGTCGACTCCGAGCACGCCGCGCTACACCAGCTGATCGGCGGTGAACGCGGCGCCGGGCCGGGGACGGTCGAGCGGCTGACGATCACGGCCTCGGGCGGTCCGTTCCGCGGCCGCACGCGCACGGAGCTCGAGGGCGTGACGGCCGAGCAGGCGCTCGCTCATCCGACGTGGTCGATGGGGGCGAAGATCACGATCGACTCGGCGACGCTGATGAACAAGGGCCTCGAGGTGATCGAGGCCCACCACCTCTTCGCGCTGCCTTACCAGCGCATCGACGTGCTCGTCCATCCACAGTCGATCGTCCACGGGCTGGTCGCGCTCTGCGATGGAGCGGTTCTTGCTCACCTCGGTTGCCCTGACATGCGCGTGCCGATCGCCTATGCGCTGCACCACCCCTATCGCACCGAGCTCGACGTCAAGCGCCTCGATCTGGCCGCCGTCGGCTCGCTGACCTTCGAGGCACCGGATCTCGACGCGTTCCCGGCGCTTCGGCTCGCGCGCGAGGCCGCGCTCGCCGGCGGCACGGCGCCGTGTGTGCTGAACGCCGCCAACGAGGTCGCCGTTGCAGCGTTCCTTGCCGGGCGGATTGCGTTCACGCGGATCGCCGAGGTGATCGAGGAGGCGCTCGACGAGCTCGGCTCCCAGTCGGCGGGCGAGTTCGATGTGCTCTTCGAAGCCGACCGCCTCGCGCGTGATGTCGCCACGGCGGCCGTTTAGGCCCGCCAAACCGCGCCTGCCACACTTCTCTGCGATGACCTGGGTGATTGCGATCGCCGGTTTCTGCGCGCTGATCATGACGCACGAGGCGGGCCACTTCCTGGCCGCCAAGGCGGTCGGTATGCGTGTTGAACGCTTCTCGCTGTTCTTTCCCCCGAAGCTGATCGGCTTCCGCCGCGGCGAGACGGAGTACCAGATCGGCATGATCCCGCTCGGCGGCTACGTGAAGATCACCGGGATGACGCCCGATGAGCTGGGCTCGGTCGACCTGCGCGTCGCCGAGCGCAGCTACTACATGAAGGCGCCCTGGAAGCGGATCGTCGTGATCCTCGCCGGGCCGGCCGTCAACCTGATCACCGCGTTCATCCTGTTCGCGGTCGTGCTGATGGCGGGCAACCTCGACGGCGAGATCGCGATCGGAAACCTCGCCACCTCACAGAACACCGTCAAGGTCACTCCGACGACGAATGTTGGGCAGATCGTGTCCCACAGCGGTGCAAGCGGGCACCTGCGCCTCGGCGATCGAATCGTCGCCGTCGACGGGCATGCGGCGACCGCGACGGGTCTCGCGAAGCTTGTCGACGCTCACACCTGCGCCGGCGCACCGACCGGCGGCTGCGCCGCGACACGACCCGCCCGCGTCACCGTCGATCGCGGCGGCAGGACCCTGACGCTGAACGTGACGCCGCACTACAACAAGGCGGAAAAGCGGATGATCCTCGGCGTCAACCTCAACAACAAATATGCGCCGATCCACTTCGGTCTGTTCTCGGCGCTCGGCACATCGGTGGCCGCGATGTGGGACACCGGCACCTCGACGGTCACGCATTACTTCGACGCGCTCGTCAGCGCGAAGGCGCGCCGTCAGCTGCAGAGCGTCGCCGGAATCGCGCAGGACACCCAACAGGCCGTCGCGCGCGGCGCGGGCCTTGCGCTGGTGGTACTCGCGCTGGTCTCGCTCGTCCTCGCCGTCGTCAACCTCTTCCCGTTTCTGCCGCTCGACGGCGGGCACGTCGTCTGGTCGCTCGCCGAGAAGCTGCGCGGCCGTCGCATCTCGATCGCGACGATGTGGCGCTTCAGCTCGGTCGGCATCGTGCTGCTCGGCTTCCTCGTGATCAGCGGGATCTCAAACGATGTCAGCCGTCTGAGCGGCTAGGGAGCCGCACGCTCACCCAGCTCTTGGTGAGCGGACCGAGCCGCTCGCGCTCGGCAGCTCCGAACAGCTGCTCGAGCTCGCCGCGGCGCAGCAGGTGGATGTCCTCCCAGTAGCCCTGCGCTCCCAGGCGCCAGTAGCGGCGCCGAAGCGCCGGGGGAAGCCAGTGGGCGCCCGGGAGCAGCGAGTGCGGCTCGATCGGAAACGAGCGGGCCGGAGTCTGCACGTACCAGCCTCGTGCGACGCGACGCAGTTCCGCCGCGAATGCCACGCGGCGCGCCGGCTCAACGTGCTCGATCACGCTGTTGCAGTAGGCGAGATCGAACTCGCCGTCGGCGAACGGCAGGGCCTCCGCGGCGTCGGCGACGACCAGCGGGCCCGGGTAGCCGGGGCGCGCGAGCAGGTCGACGCCCGTGACGTCGAGCTCTGGCGCCAGGCCGCGCAGGCCGAGGCCGCCGCAGCCCACATCGACGATCCGCATCTCGGCGGTCGGCGCAACCAGTTCGAGAAAGCGGGCGTGGCGCTGCGCCCGCGCGCGCTTGGCGAACGGCTCAGCGAGTCGCGGAAGCGGGCCGCGGGCGGTCTCGTAGACGTCGGGAGCGGCCACCGGAGCAGCGTATTCGGTGCCCCGTCTAGACTGAAGGCATGGCCTCAGCACGCCAAATCGACGTCGGCGGCGTGAAGATCGGCGGCGGAGCGCCGGTCGCCGTCCAGACGATGACGAAGACCGAGACCGCGAACCTCGCGGCGACGATGGAGCAGATCCGGACCGTCGCGGAAGCGGGCGCGGACATCGTGCGCGTCGCGGTGCCGCGCGACAAGGACGTCGAGGCGCTTCGCAGCATCGTGCGCGAATCGCCGATTCCGGTCATCGCCGACATCCACTTCAACCACACGCTGGCGCTCAAGGCGATCGACGCCGGCGCCCATTGCGTGCGCATCAACCCGGGCAACATCGGCGGGAGAGAGAAGCTCGCGCTGGTCGTCGAGCGCGCGAAGCAGGCCGGCACGCCGCTTCGCGTCGGCGTCAACTCCGGCTCGCTGCCGGCGCATCTGCTCGAGCTCGAATTCAGCGACCCGGTCGAAGCGCTCGTGCGCGCGGCGATCGATACGGTCGAGCTGATGGAGAGTCTCGACTTCGACAACTTCAAGGTCTCGATGAAGTCGACCTCGGTGCCCAACACGATCGCCTCAAACCGCGAGCTCGCGACGCGCATCGACTATCCGCTGCACCTCGGCATCACCGAGGCGGGCACCAAGTGGTCGGGGTCGCTGAAGTCGGCGGTCGGTCTGGGCACGCTGCTTGCCGACGGCATCGGCGACACGATTCGCATCTCGCTGTCGACCTTCCACGCCGAGGAGGAGGTGAAGGTCGCCTGGGAGATCCTCAAGGCGCTGAAGCTCCGCGAGCGAGGGCCGGTCCTGATCGCCTGTCCGACGTGCGGGCGGCTGCAGTTCGACATGGACAGCGTCGTCGCCGAGGTCGAGCGGCGCCTCGAGGCCTACGACGACCCGATCGAGGTCTCGATCCTCGGCTGCGCCGTCAACGGCATCGGCGAGGCGCGCCACGCCGACTTCGGAATCACCGGCGCCAAGGACATGGGGATGATCTATTCCAAGGGCGAGCCGCTCAAGAAGGTCCCAACCGAGCGGCTCGTCGATGAGCTGTTCGCCGAGATCGACCGCTACTACGCCGCTGGCGGGCGGGTCGTGCGCGACGAGGAGCAGGCCGCCGAGGCGCGCGTCTGGCTTGCCGAGAACGAGGATCCGGACGCAATGACGCCTGAGCGGATGGCGGCGCTCGAGGCCGAGGCGGCGCGGGAGGCCTCAGCGCTCGACGAGGCGGCCTCGCCCGTCGCCGGGCGGCGCTTCACGCGAGCCTAGAGGGAGGGCGCAGATTCGGCGCCCTCCCACGACTTGAAGCTAGGAAGCGTTCGCGAAGCGCGCTGCGACCTCGTCCCAGTTGACGACGTTCCACCACGCGTCGATGTAGTCGGGACGGCGATTCTGATAGCGCAGGTAATAGGCGTGCTCCCACACGTCGACGCCGAGCAGCGGCGTCTTTCCGTCTGAGATCGGGTTGTCCTGGTTGGGCGAGCTGGTGACCGCAAGGCCCGATCCGTCGTGGATCAGCCATGCCCAGCCGGAGCCGAAGCGGCCGAGCCCGGCCTGCTTGAGCTGGCCCTGGAAGTCGGCGAAGGAGCCGAACGCCGAGTCGATCGCCGAGCCCAGATCCCCGTCGGGCTCCCCGCCGCCGTCCGGCGACATGCTCGTCCAGAAAAGACTGTGGTTGTAATGGCCACCGCCGTTGTTGCGCACCGCAGTGCGCTTGTCCTCGGGAACGCGGTCAAGCGACTGCAGCAGCTCCTCGATCGGGAGGTCGGCGAGGTCTGAGCCCTCGAGCGCGTTGTTGACATTGGTCACGTAGGTTCCGTGGTGCTTGTCGTGATGGATCTCCATCGTCTGCGCGTCGATGTGCGGCTCAAGCGCATCGAAGGCGTAGGGGAGATCGGGGAGTTCGTATGGCATGGTCCTCCTAGCGGTGTGGGCGTCCACCAGACAATAGCCAGCGCCTGCTCTCTCATAGGCTTCTCGCGTGACCCGACTTTCAAGCTACTTCCTGCCAACCGAAAAGCAGGCCCCGGCCGACGCCGAGGCGCTCTCGCATCGCCTGATGGTCCGGGCCGGTCTCGTGCGCCAGGTCGGCTCCGGATTGTGGAGCTGGCTGCCCGCGGGCTGGCGCGTGCACCAGCGCATCAGCGCGATCGTGCGTGAGGAGATGGACGCGATCGGCGGCCAGGAGATGCTGATGCCGGTCCTCCAGCCGGCCGAGCTCTGGAAGCGCACGAACCGCTACGGGATCGAGGAGCTCTTCAAGGTCCGCGACCGACGCGATGCCGAACTCGTGCTGGCGATGACGAGCGAGGAAGTCGTGACCCTCCACGTTGCCCAGGTCGTTCGCTCCTACCGCGATCTGCCGCTGATCCTCTACCACATCCAGACCAAGGAGCGCGACGAACCGCGGCCGCGCGCGGGGGTCCTGCGCACGCGCGAGTTCATCATGAAGGACTCCTACAGCTTCGACCGCGACCAGGAGGGGCTGCAGCGCTCCTACGACCGCCACATCGAGGCCTACGACCGCATCTTCGACCGCAGCGGCCTGCGCTGGTATCGCGTCGCAAGCGACGTCGGGATGATGGGCGGTAGCGGCGCGCACGAGTACATGGCGCCATGCCCCGCCGGGGAGAACGAAGTCGCGCTGGCACCGGGGTACGCGGCGAACGTCGAGGTCGCCAGCGCGCAGGCCCAGGACGTCGTGCTGCCGCCGGCACTGGACGCCCCGGAGGAGGTCCACACGCCGCAGGCGCGGACGATCGCCGACGTCGCTGGCCAGCTCGGCCTGCCGGCGGGCGCGCTCGTCAAGGCTTTCCCTGTGGATGTCGAGGGGCGCGGGCTCGTCATGGTCGTGGTCCGCGGCGACCATCGCGTCAACGACGTCAAGCTCGCAAACGCGCTGGGCGCGCCCTGGCGGCCGGCGACGACACCGGAGATCGAGGAGCGCCTCGGCCCGCCCGGGTCGATCGGACCGGTCGGAATCGATGTGCCGGTGTTGCTTGACGAGGGCGTCGCGCCGGGCCCCTACGTGGCCGGCGCCAACCGGGCGGACTATCACCTGCGCGGCGTCGAGCCGGGACGGGACTTCGCCTTCGAGCGTGTCGACGTGCGCAGCGTTGAGGCGGGCGACCTCGTCGACGGTCGGCCGATCACGATTGAGCCGGCGATCGAGATCGGCAACATCTTCCAGCTCGGGACGCGCTACTCGGTCCCGCTCGGGGCCAGCTACCTCGACGAGCAGGGCGCCGAGCGTCCGATCCTGATGGGCTGCTACGGCATCGGCATGGCGCGCATCGCGGCGGCCGCGGTCGAGCAGTTCGCCGACGAGCAGGGAATTTCCTGGCCACGCACGATCGCCCCGTTCGCGGTCCATCTCGTCGCGCTCGGCCGCGCGGGCAGCGAGGAACTCGCGACCGCCGAGTCGGTCTACGAGACGCTCCGCGAGGGCGGCATCGACGTGCTCTACGACGATCGTGAGGCCGGGGCCGGTGAGAAGTTCGCCGACGCCGAGCTGCTCGGGGCGCCGCTGCGGTTGACCGTCGGGCGGCGCACGCTCGAGTCGGGGGAGATCGAAGCCGTCGCCCGGCGCGGCATGAAGGCGCTCGATTCCATACCGCTGGCCGAGGTCCTGGCGCGGGTTCGGGAGCTGTGCCTCGCGCTCGACTGAGCGCGCTGCGGCTGCTCGGCCTGGATCGCTCGGGGCCGCCACCGCCGCAAACTGACAGCGGGGCGCCGCTACGGCCCTGGACGATCCCAAACGCGATCAGCTACGCCCGCGCCGTTCTGATCCCGGTGTTCCTCGTGCTCGACTACCGCTCGCGCAGCGGCACCGACACAGCGGCGGCGATCTGCTTCTTCATCGCCGGCGCGGGCGACTACGCAGACGGGATCGCCGCTCGCGTGACAGGTCAGTTCAGCCGCCTTGGAGCGATCCTTGACCCCGCGCTCGACCGTACGCTCGCGCTTGCCGGACTGGCGGTCTGCTGGTCCTATGAACTACTCCCGCGCTGGCTCGTGGCGCTCGTGCTGGCGCGCGAGGCGCTGGTGCTCCTGGTCGGCCAGGCGTGGGTGCGGCGCGGGCTGACGCTTCGCATCAACTGGCCGGGGCGGATCGCCGTCGGACCGACGCTGTTCGGAATCTGGCTCGCGCTGCTGGGGGTGCGCGGCGTCGCCGAGGGATTCCTCCTCGCAGGCATCACGCTGGCACTGCTGGCAACCGGGTATTACTTCCGCGACGCGCGGCGCCAGCTCAGAGTCTCAAGCTCAGCTTGACCCTCTGGCCAGCGCCGCTATACTCGCCGAAACCTTTGGCCCTCGCACGGAAAGACGCGCAAAATGGCAATGGAAGAAACCTTCCCTGACCTCGGTCAGCTCAACGATCGGGAGCTCAAGGAGTTGATCGACCAGCTCAGCAAGGAAGAGCTCGACGTCTCCTACCGGCGACGGATCCTGCACGGCAAGATCGACATCCTGCGCGCGGAGCTCGTCAACCGCCTGCGCGGCCGCCACGAGAGCGGGCAGGACATCTTCAGCGGCGCCGACGTAGAGCGTCTGACCGAGATCCTCGCGGGTCATGCCGCTCCGTCGGCCGATCCTGACGCGGAGTAGCGCGGGCGCGTCGTGGCCCTGCACTGTCCGGAGTGCGGCTTCGTCAACCCCGAAGGCGCGAACTACTGCCAGAAATGCGGCGCGCTGCTCGAGGTCGACGCCGGTAGCGGCGACCCGACTACGGCGACGTACCGCATCGGCGAGACCGGCGACTTCATTCCCGTCGACATCGGCGAGGTCGCGGGCAACGCCGCGGCACTGGTCATCCGCGCCGGCGGCGGGCGTGCGGGCGAGAGCTTCCCGGTCGAGGGTGAGCGGATGACGATCGGCCGCCGGCCCGATTCCGCGGTCTTCCTCGACGACGTGACGGTCTCACGCGATCACGCGCTGCTCGTGCGACGCGGCGACGACTGGTTCATCGACGACTGCGGGTCGCTCAACGGCACCTACGTGAACCGCGAGCGGATCGACTCGCGCCGTCTCGCCGACGGCGACGAGCTGCAGGTCGGCAAGTACAAGCTGACGTTCCGCACGCGATGAGCGCGGTCGGGGCAATCGAGGAGTCTGAGCCCCGGCGCCCGGCGTCGAAGTCGCTGACGATCGGCGCCGTTTGCAAGGCGCTTTCGACCGAGTTCCCCGACATCTCGATCTCAAAGATCCGCTATCTGGAGGATCAGCGGCTGCTGGCGCCGCGCCGCACGCCCGGTGGTTACCGGCTCTACAGCGCCGGCGACGTCGCGCGCCTGCGGACGATCCTGCGCCTGCAACGTGACGAGTTCCTGCCGCTGCGCGTGATCCGCCAGGAGCTTGCGGCGGGCGCCTCGCAGACCGAGGTCGCGCCCACGCCGGCCGAGACGAGGCGGCGCTGGCGCCCGAACGTGAGCGTCACCGACTCAAACTCCTACTTCAGCCTCGAGGACGTGCTCGAGGAGACGAGCGCCGACCCCAAGCTCGTCGCCGAGCTCGAGGAGTACGGCGTCATCAAGGGCGAGCTGCGCAACGGCCGTCGCTACTTCGACGACACCGAGAAGGAGATCGTCCGCGCCGTCACGGAGCTCGCGCGCTACGGCGTCGGCGGGCGCAACCTGCGCGTATTTCGCTCATCCGCCGATCGCGAGGCGAACCTGCTCCAGCAGATCCTCGCTCCGGCGCTGCGCTCGCGCAATCCGCAACGGCGCAAGGAGGCGGTCGAGGCGCTCGAGAACCTCGCGGCGGTGGCAACCCATCTGAAGCATCTGCTGCTCGTCCGTGACCTACGCAAGATCGCCAATTAGCGTTCAGCCCCAGGGCGAAACGCTCCCGATGCGCTGGTGGGGCTGGGGACGCGAGGAACGCCGTCTCCCGGTTCGCCCGGAGTTCGAACGACTGTTGCGCGAGCGTCTTGGCGCCGACGCTGCGCCGCGCGAGCCGGTCGCGCTGGCCGATGTGTCGCTGCCGGCGGCGACGCTCGGCGCTCAGTCGCTGCAGCGCCTTGAGGACTGCGTCGGAGCGGGGTTCGTGCGCAGCGATCCGCTCGAGCGGATCCTCCACGCCGGCGGGAAGAGCTATCTCGAGCTGGTGCGCATGCGTGCCGGCGCGCCATCGGGCGCGCCCGACGCGGTTGTGTACCCCGCAAGTCACGAGCAGGTGCTCGCCGTGCTGTCGATCTGCGGCGCTGAGCGGGTCGCGGTCGTCCCGTTCGGTGGCGGCACCAGCATCGTCGGCGGCCTGACGCCGTCGGTCGGCGCCCAGCACGCCGTCATCGCCCTCGATCTGGCGCGCCTCGGCGGCGTCCTCGCCGTCGATCCTCGCTCGCTGACGGTCAGCGTGGCCGCCGGTACGCGCGCTCCGGCGCTCGAGGCGGCGCTCGCCGAGCATGACCTGACACTCGGCCACTACCCGGACAGCTTCGAGTTCGTCTCGGTCGGGGGCTGCGCGGCGACCCGTTCGGTCGGCCAGGCCTCAAGCGGCTACGGCCGCATCGACGAGGCGATCCAGGGCGTGCGGATCGCGACGCCGGTCGGCGAGCTCTCCTCGACGGGGCTTCCGGCCAGCACGGCGGGCCCCGCGCTGCGCGAGCTGTTCGTCGGCTCCGAGGGCGTGCTCGGTGTGATCACAGGGCTTCTGATGCGCGTGCGGACGCGCCCGGCGCGCCAGAGCTACGAGGGCGTGGCCTTCGAGAGCTTCCCGGCCGCATCGGAGGCGCTGCGCGTGGTCGCCCAGGATCACGCCACCCCGGATGTCGTGCGTCTCACCGACGCTGCGCAGACGGCGCTCGTGCTGGCCGCCGGAGAGGGGGGAGGCCGGCGCGCGCCGCTTGGCCGCCGCGGGCTGCGCAGCCGCGCCGGAGTGCTGATGATCGTCGGCTGGGAGGGCCAGCGCGTCGCAATCGACCGCAAGCGCCTGCACACGATGACGCTGCTTCGCCGCGCCGGCGGGACCCCGCTCGGCGAGCAGCCCGGCCGGGCCTGGGCGGCGTCGCGCTTCGCGGCCCCCTACGTGCGCGACGAGCTGCTCGCCCGTGGCGTGCTCGTCGACCAGTTCGAGACCGCGGCCACCTGGAGCGGGCTCGAGACGCTGCGCGGGATCGTCACGACGGCGCTCGGTGAGGCGCTCAATTCGTGCGGCACGCCGCCGCTGATCGGCTCCCAGATCTCACACGTCTACGACACCGGTGCCTCGCTGACCTTCACGGTGCTGGCGCGCGCGCCGGCGGGCCAGGAGGAGGCGCAGTGGCGGACCGCCAAGGACGCCGCCAACGCGGCGATCGTGCGCGCCGGGGCGACGATCTCCCACCACCATGGGATCGGTCGCGACCACGCGCCGTGGGTCGCCTCCGAGCTCGGCCCGCTCGGCGTCTCCTCGCTGCGCGCGCTGAAGGCCCACCTCGACCCCTACGGGATCATGAACCCCGGCAAGCTGATCCCGCCCGGCTGAGATGAGCCTTCCGCCGTTTCGCGTGCCGCCCGAGGAGACCTTCGACTCCCTCTACGGGATGCGCCGCTTCGACATGCACGAGGACAGCGCGCGGGGCGAGGTCGAGGTTCGCCGCGAGCTGATGCAGCCCTGGGGGCTGATCCACGGAGGCGTCTACGCGTCGATGGCGGAATCGCTGGCGTCGTGGGCGACGGCGCTGGTCGTCGCTGCCGACGGCAACCTCGTGATGGGGATGTCCAACAACACGAGCTTTTTGCGCCCGATCAGCGCGGGCACGATCCACGCGCTCGCGTCGCGACGCCACCGCGGTCGCACGACGTGGGTCTGGGATGTCGACTTCTCAGACGACGAGGGGCGCCTCTGCGCGACCTCGCGGGTAACCGTCGCGGTTCGCCCGATGCCGGCTCAGCCGGAATAGCGGTTGGTGATCGGCATCCGCCGGTCGCGGCCGAACGCGCGCTCGGTCACCTTGATGCCTGGCGGCGCCTGGCGACGCTTGTATTCGGCGCGGTCGACGAGCGCGATGACCTTCTCGACGTCCTGCGCGGGCAGCCCGGCGGCGATCAGCTCCTCGCGTCCGCGGTCCTCCTCGACGTAGCCGCGCAGGATTGCGTCGAGCACGTCGTACGGCGGGAGCGACTGGTCGTCGCGCTGGTCGGGGCGAAGCTCGGCCGACGGCGCGCGCTCAAGGATCGAGACCGGGATCGGTCCGCCGTCCTGGTTGCGCCAGCGGGCGAGCTCGTAGACGAGCGTCTTCTCGATGTCCTTGATCACGGCGAAGCCGCCCGCCAGGTCGCCGTAGAGCGTCGAGTAGCCGACCGACATCTCCGACTTGTTCCCGGTCGTCAGCACGAGCCAGCCGAACTTGTTCGAGAGCGCCATCAGCAGGTTGCCGCGGATCCGCGCCTGGAGGTTCTCCTCGGTGAGTCCTGGCGGGCGGCCGTTGAACTCGCCGGCGAGCTCCTCCTGGTAGGCGCTGAACAGCTCGCCGATCGGCAGCTCGTGGGCGTTGACGCCGAGCGCCTGCGCGAGGGCGCGGGCGTCGGATTGCGTCGCGTCCGAGGAGTAGGCGGAGGGCATCACGGCGACGCTCACGCGCTCTGCGCCGAGCGCGTCGACGGCGATCGTCGCAACCAGTGCGGAATCGATCCCGCCGGAGAGGCCGAGCACGACGTGCTCGAAGCCGTTCTTGTGCACGTAGTCGCGCAGGCCCATCCGCAGCGCCGCGTAGATCTCGGCGGCGCGCGGCACGAGCAGCGTCGCGATCGCGGCGCTCAGCGGGGCCGGCGGCGTCGGCGGCGCGGGCACTGAAGCCAGCAGCTCCACGGCAGGGCGCCCCTCCGCGCGCAGCGCACGATGACCCGAACTGCGCCGTCGCGCGGCGGCCGGCGCATCGAGATCGACGTCGCAGATCAGGAGCTCCTCCTCGAACTGCGCCGCGCGCGCGAGGAGATCTCCCTCGTGGTCGACGACGATCGAGTGGCCGTCGAAGACCAGCTCGTCCTGGCCCCCGACCAGCGCGCAGAAGGCGTAGGCGGCGATGTGCTCGCGGGCGCGCTGGATGACCATCAGCTCGCGCTCGCTGCCCTTGCCGGCGTGGTAGGGCGAGGCGGAGACGTTGACGATCAGCGTGGCGCCCGCCAGCGCGACGTCGGAGCTCGGCGGGCCGGGCTGCCAGATGTCCTCGCAGATCGTCAGCCCGATGAGATGCTCGCCGATCTGGATCAGCCCGCCCGCGCGCCCGGCCTGGAAGTAGCGCTGCTCATCGAAGACGCCGTAGTTGGGGAGGTGGACCTTTCGGTAGATGCCGGCGATCTGGCCGTCGACGAGCACGGCGGCGGCGTTGTAGACGTCAGCGGCGCGCTCGGGGAAGCCGACGATCGCGGTGATGCCCGTCGCTGCGGCGGCGAGGCGCTCGACGGCGTCGCGCGCGTCGCGCAGGAAGTGTTCCTTGTAGAGCAGATCCTCGGGCGGATAGCCCGTCACCGCCAGTTCGGGAAAGAGCGCGAGCGCGGCGCCGGCGTCGCGGGAACGCTCGATTGCCGCGGCGATCGCGGCCTCGTTGGCGGGGATGTCCCCGACGGTCAGATTGAGCTGGCAGAGCGCCAGGCGAAGCGCGGCCACACCGCGATTATCCGCCCTTGCCCCGACGGGGCAGCCGACGAAGCGAGATCCTGGGGATCACCGCGTCGCGGACCCGCGCGGCGGCGAATGCGATCGGGAGTGGCACGTAGGAGGCCATCAGACCGCCGCTACCGGCCTGCGCGACGGGGACCAGGTTCGGGAGCGCCACGACGCCATGCGGTCGCCGTGGGCGCGCACAGAGCGTGGGGAGGCCGCTGAGTCGGGATTCGCCTCACGTGTGCTCCCGCAGCTCGCTGCGGGTCGGGCCGGCGCAGTCGAAGAGCGGCCCGGGCGGGAAGCCAGCAGCGCTCTTCTGCTTCGGAACGGCTCTTTTGGCGCCGGCCAAACGGCCCGGATTGTGCAAATAGCCACGAAATCCTGGCGGGGGCATCCGCGCGGCTCGGTATTCTTATGGACAGTTGTTCGACCTGCCGAGTCGTGATCGCGTGGTTGCGAATCGAGCGGGGGACCCATTGCCGCTGACCGTGGCGCATCTGGTGCCCGGTTTCGGCTGGGGCGAATCGACCGCATTGCCGCGGTCGTAGCGCCTTGGAGCGTGGCTCGTCCGTGAGCTGCGGCCCAGGCCGCGAGCCCGACAGCTAACCCCGTAGGCAGTTCAGAAATCCAAGGAGGACCTCTAATGAGGCCGCAGTACAAACGGCACGTTCGCCGTGCCGCTTCCGCGCTGGGCGCGTTCGCCAGTGCGCTTGCGCTCGCAGCCGTGGTGACGCTCAGCGCCGCCAGTCCGGCGCTCTCGCACAGCCAGACGCGCTCTGCGCGACCCCGCCCGCGGCCGCGACCGCGCCACCGTCATCACCCGCTGATGTGGTTGCGCGCCAGGCTGCTTCACCCGAACGTCCTGGTCGGGCGGGATTACGCCTTTATCGGGATGACGACACCGCGCGAGGCGGGGCGGCGGATCTCGGTCGAGGCGTTGCGCTCCGGCCGCTGGGTCGAGGTGGCGCACACCACGACCGACCACGACGGCTACTTCCTGCGCCGCGTGTGGCCACACCAGCTCGGGCGTGTCGCGCTGCGCGTGCGCGCGGCGGGCGTTCCCGCGTCGCGCACGACGCTGGTCGGGCGGATCGCGACCGTCTACCACCAGGTCGTCGCCTCCTGGTACGGGCCGGGCGGGACGACGGCCTGCGGCGAGGCGCTCGGCGCGGGCACGCTCGGCGTCGCCAACCGCACGCTCCCGTGCGGAACGATGGTCACGCTGCGCCTCGGCACCCGCACGCTGCGTGTGCCGGTCATCGATCGCGGCCCCTACGTCGCCGGCCGCACGTACGACCTGACCTATGCGACGCGCCTCGCGCTGCGCGCGAGCGACGTGGCGACGATCTGGGCGAGCGCCTAGAGCGGCAGCGCGAGCTGCACCGGACCGCCGGGCTCCGGCGCGCGGGCTTCGTCCTCGAACGATGCGACCCGCACGCCCAGCAGGCGGACCGGTCGCGGCGGGGCGTAGCCGCGCAGCAGCTCGAGCGCGACCGAGGCGATCATCTGAGAGGAGTCGGTGAAGGCGGCGACCGTGCGCGCCCGGGTCACGGTCGTCCAGTCGTCGAGGCGGACCTTGATCGCGATCGTGCGGGCGCGGCGGCCGCGAGCGCGAAGACCCTCGCCGAGCTCGCCGGCCATCCCCAGCAGGGCCTGCTCGAGAGCGGCTGAGTCCGAGACGTCCTCGGGGAAGGTGACCTCGCTCGAGCGCGACTTCGCGATCCGGACCGCCTCGACGGGGCTTGAGTCCTCGAAGTGGGCGCGCGCGAGCAGTTCGCGCGCCATCCGCTCGCCGAAGCGGGCAGCGAGCAGCTCGGCCGCGGCGGCCTGGAGCTCACCGACGGTCTTGATGCCGAGCGCGGCGAGGCGCTCGGCGGTCTTCGGGCCGACGCCGCCGAGAACGCGCGTCGAATGGCGCGCGAAGTGGGCGACGGCCTGCTCGCGGCTCATCGCGACGAAGGCGGCCGGCTTGAACGACGCGCTGGCGGTCTTGGCGACCAGCCGCGAAGGCCCGATTCCGACCGACACGGTCATGGCGGTCCGCTCGGCGACGGTCGCGACGATCTGGCGCAGCAGCGCGATCGGGAACGGCTCCTCGCTGAGATCGAGGTAGGCCTCGTCGATCCCGGCCTGCTGGATCACCTCGACGCGCTCGCGCACGAGGCCCCAGACCTCGCTGCTGGCACGGCGGTAGGCCTCGAAATCGGGCGCGATGACGACCGCGTCCGGGCACAGCGCGCGGGCCCGCGCGGCCGGCATCGCGGAGTCGACGCCGAAGCGGCGTGCCTCGTAGCTGGCGGTCGTGACGACCGCGCGCGGACCGGATCCGGCGACGATCAGCGGCAGCCCGCGCAGCTCCGGGCGCCGTCGCAGCTCAACCGATGCGTAGAAGGCGTCGATGTCGAGGTGGGCGATGACCCGGCGGCGTGTCTCGGTCACGGCAGCCAACAATTGTCCGCCGCGAGGCAGACGTGATCAGAACAGCGCGGCGGCCAGGCGGCGGCGCGTCTGCTGGGCGAGCGGGTCGCCGGCGCCGATCCGGTCAAGCTCGCCGACGATCGCCGCGCGGACGTCGTCGTCTCCGCCGTCGAGGCCTTCGAGAAGCAGGTCGAAGGCGCGCTCCTCATCGCCTGAGTCGAGGGCGTCGAAGGCGTCGCCGAGGCGCCCGGCGCGGCGCAGGCGGATCCGCGCGCGCAGGCCGTCGGCCTCGAAGCTGGCGTTGACCGGCTCGAGCACGCTCTCGGCCTCGTCGTCCTCGCCGCGCGCGATCAGGATT
Source organism: Solirubrobacteraceae bacterium (assembly GCA_036267075.1). Classification (GTDB taxonomy): domain Bacteria; phylum Actinomycetota; class Thermoleophilia; order Solirubrobacterales; family Solirubrobacteraceae; genus Palsa-513. The sequence goes on along the minus strand of DATAWT010000014.1, from coordinate 13,569 downwards.
CGCGCGAGCGCGATCGCGGCGTCGGCGCGGGTTGGCTCGAGCGCCAGAGCCTCGCGCAGCGACGCCTCGTCGCCGCTTGCGGCGAGCAGGTCGGCGGGGCTCGGGGCCAGGGCGTCGAAGAACGCGCGCACCTGCGGGCGCGGCTGCGCGCCGACGAACTCCGACACGAGCTTTCGGTCGCGGAAGGCCTTCACGGCCGGGATGCCCTGGATCCCGAAGGCCTGCGCGAGGCGCTGGTTTGAGTCCGTGTCGACCTTGGCCAGGACAACCGATCCCTCGCGCTGCGCGGCCTCCTCCTCGAGCATCGGCCCGAGCTGGCGGCACGGGCCGCACCAGGAGGCCCAGAAGTCGACGACGACCGGCAGCTGCGCCGAGCGCTCGATGACCTCCGCGTCGAAGGTCGCCTCGTTGACGTCGATGACCGTCACGCATTCAATTATCCCAACCGCTAGACATCGCCCCCGATGGAGCTCGCGGTCGAGACGCACGGCGAGGGGCCGGCGGTCGTCGGCCTGCATGGACTGACGGCGACGCGCCGCTACGTCCTGATGGGTTCGCGGCTGCTCGAGCGCTCGGGACGGCGCGTGATCCTCTACGACGCGCGCGGGCACGGCGAGTCGCCGGCGGCGCCCGCCGGCGACTACGGCTACGAGGCGCTGGCCGGCGACCTCGCGACGGTGATGGACGCCCAGCGGGCGCCGCGGGCGCTGCTGGTCGGCGCGTCGATGGGGGCGCACACGGCGCTGCGCCTCGCGCTCGAGGAGCCGCAGCGGGCAGAGGGCCTCGTGATCGTGACGCCGGGCTATGACCCGGCGCGCGGCGGCTCGGACTTCGAGTACTGGGATTCGCTCGCCGCCGCGCTTCGCGACGGAGGCGTCGAGGGGTTCGTCGCGGCCTACGGCCTCGAGCGGCTCCCCGAGCGGTGGCGCGCGACGATCGAAACCGTCCTTCGCCAGCGGATCGCCGCCCACCGCGACCAGCTCGCGCTGGCCGACGCGCTATCGGCGGTGCCGCGCTCGCGGCCCTTCGAGGACTTCGGCGAGCTCGCGCAGGTCGCCGTGCCGACGCTGGTCGTCGGCAGCCGCGATGAGGCCGATCCGGGACATCCGCTGGCGCTCGCGCGGCGTTATGCGGACGCGATCCCCGGGGCGAGCTTCGTCGTCGAGGAGGAGGGCCGCTCCCCGATCGCCTGGCAGGGTGGGCAGCTGTCGCGGCTGCTTCTAGACTTTCACTGATGGCTTCATCTGCCACAGGCGTCGGCGTATTCGCCGCAGCTGCGGCAGGGGCGGTCTCGTTCCTCTCGCCGTGCGTGCTGCCGCTGGTCCCGGGTTACCTCTCGACCGTCGTCGGCGTCTCGCCCGATGAGCTTCGCTCGGCGGGGGCGCGGCGGGTGCTCGTGCCGAGCCTGCTGTTCATCGCGAGCTTCTCGGCGATCTTCATCCTGCTCGGCCTGAGCGCGACGGCGATCGGCTCGGCGCTGGCGACAAACAAGGCGACGCTCGACCGGATCGCCGCGGTCGTGATCATCTGCCTCGGCGTCCTGTTCGTGCTCTCGGCGATTGTTCCGCGCTTCGGGCGCGAATGGCACGTCGAGCGGCTCCTGACGCGGGCCGGCGCCGGCGGACCGCTCGTCGCCGGTGCGGCGTTCGGGATCGCCTGGACGCCGTGCATCGGGCCGACGCTGACGGCGATCCTGTTCGCCGCCGGCAGCTCGACCTCGGAGGGGCGCGGCGCGCTGCTGCTCGCGTTCTACTCGGCCGGCCTCGCGATCCCGTTCCTCGCCACAGCGCTCGCCTTCGGGCGGATGACGACCGCCTTCGGCTGGGTGCGCCGCCACTACGGGGTGATCATCGCCCTCGGCGGCTCGATCCTGATCGCGATGGGGATCCTGATGTGGACGGGCGGCTTCACGTGGCTGAACACCCAGGCCCAGAACGGCCTCCACGACGTGGGGATCAACTTCATCGGCATCTAGGCGGGCGCTCTCAATATCGCGTCGGCCACGCGGCGGCGCGCCGCCCCAAGAAGGCGGCCTAGACCAGCTGGCGGCGCCTGTAGCCGGGCAGCTCGATCACGACGCGCGCGCCGCCGAGCGGCGAGGTCGACGCCCACGCGCGGCCGCCGTGGGCCTCGGCGATCGCCCGCACGATCGCCAGCCCGAGGCCCGTGCCGCCGCCGGCGCGCGCGCGGGCGAGGTCGGCGCGGTGGAAGCGGTCAAAGACGCGGTCGCGCTCGGCCTCGTCGATCCCAGGGCCGTCGTCGTCGACCCAGATCCGCGCGCGCCCATCGGCGGCCTCGCTTGCGCCGAGCTCGATGCGGCCGCCGTCGGGAGTCTGCTCGACGGCGTTTCGGATCAGGTTGCGAAGCGCCTGCGCGAGGCGATCGGGGTCGGCGTTGAGGATGCCGGGCGTGCGCGCGTCGAGGGTCAGCCGGCGGTCGGTCGTCGCCTGGGCGCTCTCGAGCAGGTCGGCGAGGAATGGCTCGAGCGCGACCGCCTCGCGGCGGATGAAGCGCGACTCGTCGGTGTGGGCGAGCAGCAGCAGGTCCTCGGTCAGGCGCGTCATGCGGTCGACCTCGGCCTGGACGAGGCCCTGCACGCGGCGGACCTCGGCGGCGTCGGGACTCTCGCGCCGGGCGAGGACCTCGAGCTGGCCGCGGATCGCCGTCAGCGGTGTGCGCAGCTCGTGGGAGGCGTCGGAGACGAACGCCTGCTGGCGCGCGAAGGCCTCTTCGAGGCGGTCGAGCATGTGGTCGAATGCGTCGGCGAGGATCCGCGTCTCATCGGGCAGTCCCTGGTACTCGATGCGCGGCGAGAGATCCCCGGCGTCGACGCGCGCCGCGATGCGCGCCATCCGTGCGAGGGGCCGCGCGAAACCGGCCGCCAGGAGGACGCCCGCCAGCAGCGCGACGGCTAGCGTGATCGTGCCGCCGATCGCGAAGCTGCGGGTGATGTCGTCGGTGGCGTCGTCGACCGGCTGAAGCGACTGGGCGACGGCGAGCCGCGCCCGCGCGCCGCCGTCGAGTGCGAGCGATGTCATGTAGACGCGCAGGCCGGCGTCGGCGTTGGCCATGCGCGGCGTCGAGAAGCCGGGCGGGCTGCTGCGCAGCGCGTGCGCGAACGCCGTCGCGTCGGGCGGTTCGTGGACCAGGTCGAGCAGCTCGGGGTGGTTGGTCGCGACCGGCTCGCCCGGGACGATCGCGAACAGCAGCATCGAGGAGGAGGTGAACGGCTGGGTACGGACGTAGCGGCGCGCGCGAGTCGAGACGGCGCGGGCGCCGAGCGCTCCGCGCGGGCTCGTGAGCGCCGTGGCGAAGGCGGCCGACTGCGCTCGCAGCGTGTGGTCGACCTCGCCGCGCAGGCGCGACTGGACCTCGCCGTAGACGACGACGAAGGTGACGACGAAGGCCAGCACGAGCACGCCGCAGAGCGCCAGCGACAGCCGCCAGCGCAGCGAGCGCGGGAGCAGCCGCGCCCCGAGGGTGCTACGCACGGCCCGCGGCGAGCCGGTAGCCGACCGAGCGCACCGTGATGATCGGCGCCGGCGAGCCGGGCCGCGCGAGCTTGCGGCGCAGGTAGCTGACGTAGACCTCGACGATGTTGGTGCCCGGGTCGTGCGAGTACCCCCACACGGCGCTCAGTATCTGCTCGCGCGAGAGCACGTTCTGGGGGTGGCGCATGAAGTAGGCGAGCAGCTCGAACTCCTTGCTCGAGAGCGTCACGTCGATGCCGTCGCGCGTGACGTGGCGCGTCAGCAGGTCGAGCTCGATGCCGAGCGCCTCAAGGCGCGTCGGCTCGCTCTGGTTGGGCATCCGCAGGTGCGCGCGGACGCGCGCGGCGAGCTCGTCGAAGGCGAACGGCTTGGTCATGTAGTCGACGGCACCGGCGTCGAGGCCCTCGACGCGGTCGTCGATGCCGCTGCGCGCGGTCAGCATGATCACGCGCTGATCGGGCTTGGTTCGGCGGAGCTCGCGCAGCAGCGCGATCCCGTCGAGGGTGGGCAGCATGCGGTCGAGGACGATCAGCGCGAAGTCCTCGGACAGCGCCTGCCTGAGCGCCTGGCCGCCGTCGCTGGCGACCGCGACGGCGTAGCCCTCGGCCCGCAACCCGTGCTCGATGAAGTCAGCGATGGCCGGTTCGTCTTCGGCGACGAGGATCCGCACCGCCTGAGCCTAGCTCAGGTTTCTAGCGCGGCGGCGGGTCCGCGGCGACGAGCTCGGCGAAGGAGTCGAGCGGAACCTCCGCGGCGGGGCGCGGGTCCGCGAAAAGATAGCCCTGGCCGAAGCTGCAATCGGCGCGCTTGAGCTCGGCGAGCTGGTCGGTGTCCTCGACGCCTTCGGCGACGACGCTGATGCCGAGCTCGCGCGCGGCGGCGGTGACGGCGATCAGGATCGCGCGGTCGCGCGGCTCGCCCTTGCCGCTCAGAACGCTGACGAAGGCGCGGTCCAGCTTGATCACGTCGACGGGGAGCTGGCTGAGATGGCGCAGCGAGGAGTAGCCGGTCCCGAAGTCGTCGAAGGCGATCTTGATGCCGAGATCGCGAAGCTCGGTGAGCTTTGCCGCCGCGCCGAAGGGGTCTGAGAGGACGGCGGTCTCGGTGATCTCAAGCGTCAGCACCTCGGCGGCGACGTTTGCCTTCGCCAGCTGCTCTGAGACGGTCGCCTTGACGTTGTCGAGCGTCAGCTGGCGGGGGGAGAGGTTGACCGAGACGCCGACGTCGTGGCCGGCGGCGCGCCAGCTTGCGACCTGCGCGAGCGCGGTGCCGAGAACCCATGCGCCGAGCTCGACGATGATGCCGTTCTCCTCAGCCAGCGGGATGAACTCGTCGGGAGAGATGCGGCCCCACTGCGGGTGCTGCCAGCGCAGCAGCGCCTCGCAGGAGACGACCGAGCCGTCGCGCAGCGAGACGACGGGCTGGTAGCAGACGCTGAACTCATCGCGGGCGATCGCCGAGCGCAGGTCGCGCTCGATCCCGAGGCGGCGGTCGACGGCGCCGCGCAGCGCGTTGTCGAAGATCGCGAAGCGGTTGCGGCCGGTCGACTTGGCTCGGTACATCGCGATGTCGGCCTCGCGGATCAGGCGATCGGCGGGCTTGGTCTCATCGTGGGCGGTCGCCAGGCCGACGCTCGCCGACACGTTCACCGTCCCCGAGCCGAGCTCGAAGGGGCGCGTGAAGGCCTGCAGGACGCGGCGGGCGACGGCGACGGCCTCGTAGTCGCTCTCGAGCAGTTCGAGCAGGATCGCGAACTCATCGCCCCCGATCCGCCCGACGACGTCGCCGGCGCGGACCGCCTCGCGCAGCCGGCGTGAGACCTCGGCGAGCAGGTGGTCGCCGGCCTCGTGGCCGATCGAGTCGTTGATCTGCTTGAAGGAGTCGAGGTCGATGAAGAGGACGCCGAGGTGGAGCATCGAGCGGCCGTGGCGCGCGAGCGCGCGGGCGAGCTCGTCGCTGAAGACCTCGCGGTTGTGAAGCCCCGTCAGCGGGTCGCGGCCGACGCGGTGCTCGAGGCGCAGCCATTCGGTGACGTCCTTGGCGGAGGCGTACCAGTGGTCGCCGTGGGCGCTGCCGCTCCACAGCAGCGAGCGCCAGCTTCCGTCGGCGTGGCGGTGGCGCGCGAGCAGCTCGACGTAGCCCTCCTGCCAGCCGCCTGACCCCGATGCCCGGCGCACCGCCTGAGTCGGGTCGTGGGGGTGCAGGCAGTCCATCAGCGAGCGCCCGATCAGCTGCTCCGGGGGATAGCCGAGGACCCGCATGCAGGCCGGATTGACGGCCACGAAGCGAGCCTCGTCGTCGAGGATCGCGAGCAGGCTGCCGGCGTGGTCGAAGAGCTCCTCGAAGGCCTTCGCGGGCAGTTGCGCGTGTGCGTCCGTCGATGCCGCAGGCGGCACCCCGGTGGGGTCGTTGATGAGCCTGAGCGTCACGGTCGGTTGTAGATGCGGCCTCGCGAGGGCCACCCGTTCGCTGCGTACGCACATAGAGCATCGACAGCGGCGGCTTTCGCCTTGAATCGTTGGGCGTGCCGCGCGTCGTTTTGAGTTGGTCGCGCTGGGGGAAGGTCTAGAATCGATGGCCATGGTCCTGCGGGCCCGTTCCCGCTTGGTCGCACCCCTGCTCGCGGCCGCACTCGCGGTGGTAGTCGTCCTCACCGGAGGGCAGGGAGTCGATCTGGCGGCCGCCACCTATCGCGTCGAGCTGTTCGCGCGCAGCGGGCTGACACTCTGGGACAGCCAGTGGTACGGCGGGCATTGGACGTTCGACTACTCGGTCCTGTTCGCGCCGATCGGCTGGCTGACCGGGATCCCGCTGATGGAGGTCCTCTGCGTCGCCGTCGCCGCGTGGGCCTTTGACCGCCTCGCCGTCGGGCGCTTCGGCCGGGCCGGCCGCGCGGGCGCGATCGTGTTTGCGATCGGCACCGTCGTCCAGGTCGCGATCGGGCAGGAGCCCTATCTGCTCGGCGAGACGCTGGCGCTGGTCGCGCTCGTCGCCTCGCGGGCCGGGATCTGGCCGCTCGCGCTGCCGCTGGCCGTCGCCTCTTCGCTCGCGAGCCCGCTTGCCGGCGGCTTCCTGGCGATGGTCGCCGCGGCCTGGGTGATCGGCAGCTGGCCGCGACGGCGCTACGCGGCGGTCGCCCTCGCGGGCGCCGCGGCGCTGCCGGTGTTCCTGATCGAGGTGCTCTTCCCGGGACTCGGACCCGCTCCGTTCTCACCGGTCAACTTCGCCGGCATGCTGGCCGCGTGCGTGCCGGTCGGCCTCGTCGTCTGGCGGCGCGACCGCGCGATCGCGGTCGGCGTCGTGCTCTACGCGCTGGCGTGCATCTTCGCCTTCGCGGTTCCGAGCGCGATCGGCGCGAACGTGACGCGGTTTGGGATCTGCTTCGGCGTCGCGCTGGTCGTGATCCTCGCCTGGGAGGACCGCCGCGGGCGGCTGCTGCTGGCGGCGGCCGCGATTCCGCTTGCGCTCGCTCAGTGGGTGCCGGCCCGCTTCGCGCTGCTCGGCTACGGCAACCCGTCCTTCCAGGCCGCCTACTACAAGCCGGTGCTGGGCTTCCTCGAGCGCGCCGATCACCCGCTCGGGCGGATCGAGGCGGTGCCGACGGCCTACCACTGGGAGTCGGCCTATATCGCGCCCTATCTGCCGCTGGCACGTGGCTGGGAGCGCCAGCTCGACACCGAGAACAACGCGCTCTTCTACAAGCCCGGGGTGCTGACGACGACGCGCTACCGCGCCTGGCTTGCGGCCAACGGCGTTCGCTTCGTTGCGCTGCCCGACGTGCCGCTCGACTACGCGGCGAAGGCCGAGGGACGGCTGCTTCGCTCCGGCGTGCCGGGGCTCGTGCCGGTCTGGCACAACGCCCACTGGCGGGTCTGGCGCGTCAGCGGAGCGCCGGGGCTGATCAGCGGGCCGGCGCAGCTGCTCTCCTCAAGCGGCGAGGACCTGCGCCTTCAGGTCACCGCGCCGGGCTCGATCGTGGTGCGCGAGCGCTACGTGCCGGACTGGCACGTCGTCGAGGGCTCGGGCGCAGTCAGCGAGGCACCCGGCGGCTGGGTGCGCGTGAAGGCCCGTCGCGCCGGCGCGCTCGAGCTGCGAATCGCCCTTTAGCGTCCGCTGATGTGCCTGTTAGCGGCGATTCAGCGCGCGGCGCGAGGATCGCTGGCGCGATGGCGCGTCTGCCGCTGACCCCGATCCTCGCCGCCTGCCTGGGCGGCGCGGTCGCTGCCGTGATCTTCGTCGCCGCCGCGCCGGGGCCGCGGACGATCACGCGCACCGTGGCGGCGACGACGAGCGTCGCCGCGGGCGCGCTCGCCGCCGACAGCGCGACGCACGAGACGTTGGCGCACGAGATCTACGAGCGCGCCGCGCCGAGCGTCGTGGCGATCTCGGCGAGCTCGCAGGGCGGCTTCTTCGGTGCCACCCAGAGCGACACGGGTTCGGGGATCGTCGTCAGCGCCAAGGGGCTGATCCTCACCAACAACCACGTCGTGTCGGGCGCGACGAGCATCACCGTGCAGTTCGGCGGCAGTGGCGGCGCGACGCGCCGCGCGCGGCTCGTCGGCGTCGACGCCTCAAACGACCTGGCACTGCTGTCGGTCAAGCCGGCCGGCCTGCGCCTGCGCGCGCTTCGCTTCGGCGACTCCGCCACCGTCACGGTCGGCGACCCGGCGTTCGCGATCGGCAACCCGTTCACCTACGACCAGACGCTGACCGCCGGGATCATCTCGGCGGTCGGCCGCACGATCACATCGCCCAACGGGGCGAAGATCAGCGGCGTGATTCAGACCGACGCGGCGCTCAACCCGGGCAACTCGGGCGGTCCGCTGCTTGACGCGCGCGGCCGCGTGATCGGCGTCAACGCGCAGATCGCCAACACCGGCGGCGAGGGCGGGTTCGGATCGCAGGGGTCAAACAGCGGGATCGGTTTCGCGATCCCGGCGCGCACGGTGCTCGCCGACCTCGCGAGCTTCGACGGCGGCGCGGCGCGCGGCGGCTGAGGCTGCGCCCGGTCGTCTGGTGCGGCTTACGCTGCGGCGAGCGAATGCGACAGGGTGGCGACGGTCTGCGTCCCGCTGCTGGTCGAGACGATCCGTCCCGTTGAATCGATGAACACCGTCGCGGGCAGGCCGATGATCCCGTAGGCGTCGCCGGTGTAGCCGTTGCGATCCTGGAAGACCGGCATGTGCCAGGCGTAGCGGCTGAGGAAGGCGCGCCAGTTACCGCCGTCCTGGTAGTCGATTGTGAGGATGCGCCCGCGCCCGGCGGCCGAGCTCGCAAAGCGCGCGACGGCCGCCGCCTCGCGGTGGCAGTCGGTGCACCAGCTGGCCCAGAAGACGACGGCGACGGGGTGGCCGCGGAGCTCTGCCAGCGTGGTCGACGCGCCGGCGAGGTGCGTCTTTGGCAAGGGCGGCGCGCTCTTGCGGCTTGGGGCGCGGTCGAGGAGGCCGACGGCGAGCAGGACGATCGCGACCGCGCCGGCCGACAGCCGGATCACCCGGCGGGTGCTGAGCTGGCCGCGGCGGCGGGGCATCGGCGGTGGCCGTTCGTCAGGCGGTGGCGAGGATGCGGGCGTCGTGGACGATTTCAGCCGGCGTGAAGTTCGACGCGTAGACGACCGCCACCTTGCCGTGGCCGGTGATGCCGTAGACGAGCGCCGTGTGTTCGACGACGTCGGGGTCGCCGGCCTCCCCGCCGGCGCTGATGCCCCAGTTCGCCCAGGTCGACTCAAGCTCCTTGCGCGAGCCGATCAGGTAGAGCATGCGCCCGGTCATCAGGTGCAGGTGCAGGAAGGCGGCGACGGTCTTGGGCGTGTCGCCGCGGGGGTCGACCGAGACGGCGATGATCTGGAGCTTCGCGCGCTCGGAGGCCGGCATCAGGGTGAGCGCCGTGTGCAGGTGGGAGACCATCAGCGGGCAGGTGTCCGGGCAGTGGTCGTAGATGAAGGTGACCAGGACCGCCTTGCCGCGGTAGTTGAGAAGGTTGATCGGCTGGCCGAGGTAGTTGTTGAGCTTGAGCGGCGGCTCGGGCACGGCCTTTGTCTCGGCGAGGCCCTCGTAGCCCTTCGCGGTCGACGCGACGGAGGTGCCGTAGATGCCGTGGGGGGAACTGGAGGTCAGCGCGTAGGTGATTCCGGCGGCGGCGACGGCGATCACGACGATGGCCAGGAAGACGAGCCGGCGGCGGCGCGGCGTCAGACTGCGGGGAGCCGCCTTCGGCGCGGGCTCGGTCTGCTCCGCCATCGCGTTAGAGGCTACCGGCCGGCGTTATCGAGGAGATAAGGATCTCGTAGCCGAGCTTGAAGGTGACGGTGAAGGTCCCGCTCGCCCGGACCTTGTGTCCGAGGTAGTGGGCGGCCTTGGAGTCCGGTTCGAGGACGATGCGCGTCCCGTGGCCGCCGAGCAGCTGATAGAGGCGGCCCCCGTGCGGGCCGCGGGCTCGGGCGACGGCGCCGACGGTGGCGACGGTCGCGTCGGCGTAGACCTCGGGGTGGCGGGCGAGGTTGTGGATCGCCACGTCGTGGGCTCGCGAGGGGGCAGGGGGGAGCGTGCTCTTCGTCCCCCCGCAGGCTGCGAGGGAGACGGCGGCAAGCACCAGCAGTGCGGCAAGGCGACGGGCGATCCGCGGATCCTAGGACGCCGAGGGATGCGTCACACTCAAACTGTGAAGACGATCCGCCGGGCTGCGCTTTACGAAGGTGCCGCCGTGATCGGCGGACTGATCGCGGTGATGTGGCTGCTCCAGATCATCAACGCGATCGACGGGCAGGCGCTCGACGGCGACGGCATCCACCCGCGCTCGCTCGCCGGTCTCCCGGGGATCATCTCGGCGCCGTTTCTGCATGCCGGTTTTGGCCACCTGATCGGCAACAGCATTCCGCTCGTGATCCTCGGGCTCGTGATCGCCGCGGCCGGCGCGCGACGCGTCGTCGAGGTCACGCTCGTCGTGCTCGCGATCGCAGGGCTGGGGACGTGGCTGACCGGTCCGAGCCACACGAGCACGATCGGCGCGAGCGGCTTGGTGTTCGGCTACGCGGGCTTCCTGGTCGCGCGCGGATTCTTCACCCGCAGCTTCGGCGCGCTCGCGATCGGCGTCGCGGTCGCACTGCTGTTCGGCGTCTCGCTCGCATCCGATCTCGTGCCCCAGAGCGGTGTGTCCTGGCAGGACCACCTGTTCGGTGCGATCGGCGGGATCGCAGCTGCTCGGCTGGTCTCGCGGGGGCGCGGCGCTCAGACGATTCTGCCCTGAGGCTCCTTAACGAAATGAGACGCGGAACGAGCCGGATGAGGACCCTCCTCCGGTTCGTCCCCGAAGGAACGTGCCGGTCTCTGGGTGGCAGGGCCTTGCACCTCGGTGGCCTCGCTCTTTGCGGCTCCTCCCGCGTCCTGGGATGAACATATGCGCTGCCGCCAGGCGCTGCAAGGGGCGTTTCGCAGCCATCCCGCATCCTCCGCAGAAATCCCCCATGAAGTAGTGTCGCGTCCATGTCCTACACCCCTTCAAAGAAGGTACTCGAGCGCTATGCCGACGTGCTGGTGAACTTCGCGCTCGGGGGCGGCGCTGGCATCAAGCGCGGTGACGTAGTGAGGATCTCCGCCAACGAGGCGGCGAAGCCGTTGTACGTGGAACTGCACCACGCCGTGTGGAAATCCGGCGGTCATGCGCTCGGGCAATACCTGCCCGACGACGACGACCAGGGCTTCAATCTCTCGCGCGACTACTTCACGTTCGCCGACAGCGATCAGATCGATTTCTTCCCGGCGAAGTACCAGCGCGGGCTGATCGATGAGATCGACCACAGCGTGCACGTCATCACCGACGCCGACATGCACGCCCTCGAGGGTGTCGACCCGGCGCTTCTGATGCGCAACGGCAAGTCGTTGAAGCCGGCGATCGAGTGGCGCACCGAGAAGGAGAACGCGGGCCGCTTCACGTGGACGCTAGGGATGTGGGGCACGCCGGCGATGGCCGCCGAGGCCGGTCTCTCCGAGGAGGAGTACTGGCAGCAGATCATCGACGCCTGCTTCCTTGACGACCCCGACCCGATCGCGCGCTGGCGCGAGGTCTCGGGCCAGATCACCGACTACGTCGCGCGCCTGGACGCGCTCGACGCGACTCGCCTCCACGTCGTCGGCGAGGACGTCGACCTGATCGTCTCGCTCGGCGAGCGGCGCAAGTGGGTCGGCGGCAGCGGCCGCAACATTCCGAGCTTCGAGATCTTCACGAGCCCCGACTGGCGCGGAACGGACGGCTGGATCGCCTTCAACCAGCCGCTCTACCGCTACGGCAACCTGGTGTCGGGGATCCGGCTTGAGTTCAAGGACGGGCTCGTCGTGTCGGCGACGGCCGATCGCAACGAGCAGGTCCTCAAGGAGATGGTCGCCACCGAGGGCGCCGACAAGGTCGGCGAGTTCTCGCTGACCGACCGGCGCTTCTCGAGGATCACCAAGTTCATGGCCGAGACGCTCTATGACGAGAACGTCGGCGGGCCGTTCGGCAACACCCACATCGCGCTCGGGAAGTCCTACCACGACGCCTTCGCCGGGGACCCGGCCTCCGTCAGCGAAGCCGAGTGGGACGAGTACGGCTTCAACAACTCGACGGTCCACACCGACATCGTCTCGACGAGCGATCGCACGGTGACGGCGACGCTGCGCGACGGCAGCGAGGTCGTGATCTACGCGGACGGGCAGTTCCAGCTCGATTGAGTGGGGCCTGGCGTCGCCAGGGCGGCGGAACGCGTCAGATGCCGGCGCCCCACGGCTGCTGGCCGCCGCCGTCGCGGGCCGGGCGGAAGTAGTCCCAGACGATCTGTGAGATGCCCGTGATCGTCTCGACGCCGTAGGCCATGTCGGGGTCGCCGGCAGTGAGCACGGCGATCAGGTAGTCGCGGTAGCGGCCGTCGACCCAGCCGATGCTGTTGATCTCCCAGCCGCCGGTCTTGATCGGCAGCCAGCCGTTTTTGAGGGCGACGCTCGCCGGGGGAAGCACGCCGGCTGAGACGCCCCAGTCCTGCGCCGGATCGATGTGATGCATCAGGCCGAGCTCGTACGCGCGAGAGGCGTCGCTGAGAACGCTGTTGTGAAGCGCGATGTGCGCCAGCAGGTGCACCTGGTCGAGCGCCGTCGTCTGGTTGTAGCCCCAGGCTCCGTCCGGGTCGAGCACGATCTGCGTCAGGCCGGCGGCGCGGTTGAAGGCGCCGAGCCCGGGGTTGCCGCCGTCGTCGTCCCAGAGGTCCTGGGCCGCGTCGTTGTCGCTCTCCTCGATCGCGGCGGTTGCGGCTTGCTGCTCGCTCGCGCTGAGCGTCCCGCCGTCGTGTTGCGCCTCATAGAGGGCCGTGGCGAGGATGTCGACCTTGGCGATGCTCGCCTCGTCGGCGAGGAGGCCGGGCCGGTAGAGGAAGGTGCGCCCGCTCTTGAGGTTGAAGACGGCGGCTGTTATGTCACCCGAGCGGCCGCTCAGAGAGGCCTGCGTTGCGGGCTCGGCGAAAGGACCCGGCGGGAGCGGGGGATGGCGTGGGACCTGAGGTCCGGCGTGGGCTTGCGCGACCGTCATCGCGAGCGCGGCGGCGGCGAGCGCCGCCGCGAGCCGCCGCGCCGTCGCTGTCACGACAGGTCGAGAACCGGCTGCGGGGCTGGAATGACGTGATCCTCCTCGCCCTCGGAGGGGATGATCGCCGTGCCGATCGCGAAGAACTCGATCACGTGGCTGCCCCAGCCGTGCGAGCGCTCGTGGAGGTCGACGCCGACGATGCCCTCGGCCTTCGCCTCGAGCGCCTCGGCCTGCATCCGCTCCATCGCCAGCTCGCGCGCGTCGTACAGCGCCTGGGTGAAGTTCGGCAGCTCGACGTTCTTGCCGGTGTTGCCGATCGATTGACGCCAGCCCTGATGGGCGACGTGGTAGACGCAGGAGCCCATCACCATCCCGACTGGACGGTGACCTGTCTGAAGCAGCGTCCAGAACTCCTGACCCGAGAGATCCGAGGTGAACGGGCGTCCGGAGGGCGCGCGGTGGAGCTCGCTCTGCTCGTGGCGGACGGCGGTTCCGACGGCGATGAACTCGGCGAGGTTCTCGCCCCACT
>DATAWT010000013.1:0-20265 GCA_036267075.1 Solirubrobacteraceae bacterium | reverse complement strand
GCTACGCGGCGGAAGGCACCGAGGAGACGCTCGCGGAGCCCGGCGGTGCCTGATCAGGTGGGGCTCGAGCTGATCGCTCAGCAGCTCGAGCAGGCGGTCCCAGGCAGCGTCAGCGACACCACGTTCTTCCGCGGACGGGCGAGCGTCGAGGTCGCCCCGGCGTCGATCCGGATCGTCCTGCGCACGCTGCGTGAGCACGGCTACCGCTCGTTGATGAGCGTGCACGGGGTCGACTACTACCCGGAGGAGCCGCGCCTCGGCGTGCATTACGAGCTGCTCGACATGGAGCATGTCGACCGCCTGAGCGTCAAGCTGCGCGTCCCCCTCGCCGAGCCGACCGTCGAGTCGGTGACCGCCGACTGGCCGACCGCCAACCACCAGGAGCGCGAGGTCTATGACATGTTCGGCGTGCGCTTCGCGGGCCATCCCGACCTGCGGCGGATCCTGATGCCGGAGGACTACGAGGGCCATCCTCAGCGACGCGACTTCCCGATCGGCGGCGAGCCCGTGCTCTTCACCCACAATGACGCGACCAGCCCCGGGTGGACGAGGTGAGCACGACCCACTCGGAGTACCGCGCGCGCGAAGAGTCGATCACGATGTCGCCGCTTGAGACGCAGATCGCGGCGCAGCGCGACGGCGAAACGGTTGAGCTGCTGACGCTCAACATCGGGCCCCACCACCCCGCGACGCACGGCGTGCTGCGCCTGCTCGTGACGCTCGAGGGCGAGATCGTCCGCGACCTTCAGCCGATCATCGGCTACGTCCACACCGGCATCGAGAAGACCGCCGAGGACAAGGCCTACTGGAAGGTGATCCCCGTCGTCGAGCGGATGGACTACCTCTCCTATTACTTCAACGCGATGGCCTATTGCGGCGCCGTCGAGACGCTGCTTGAGTGCGAGGTGCCGGCGCGCGCGCAGTACCTGCGCGTGATCCACCTCGAGCTCAACCGGATCATGTCCCACCTCGTCTGGCTCGGCACGAGCGCGCTCGACCTCGGCGCGATCTCGATGTTCTGGTACTGCTTCCGCGAGCGCGAGACGATCCTCGACCTGTTCGAGTTCTCCTCCGGCCAGCGGATGCACACGCGCTACTTCCAGGTCGGCGGCGTCTTCGAGGACATCCCGCGCGGCTTCGAGGCCAAGCTGCGCGAGTTCCTGAAGATCATGCCCGGCCGCGCCGACCAGTACGGCGACCTGCTGCGGCGCAACGAGATCCTCCTGCAGCGCCTGCGCGGGGTATGCCCGCTCGATGAGCAGTCGCTGCTCGACCTCGGCGTGACCGGACCGCTGCTGCGCGCCGCCGGCAACCCCTGGGATCTGCGCAAGGCGGCGCCCTACAGCTCCTACGAGCACTTCGACTTCAAGATCCCCGTCGGCACTGTCGGGGACAACTACGACCGCTTCGCGGTCCGCCTCGCCGAGATCTACGAGTCGGTGAAGATCATCGAGCAGGCGCTCGACGGCCTCCCGGAGGGCCCGCACATCACGACCGACCGCAAGATCGCGCTGCCGCCGCGCCACGAGCTGGCGACCTCGATGGAGGCCCTGATCCACCACTTCAAGCTCGTCACCGAGGGCTTCCGCGTCCCGCCCGGCGAGGTCTACTACCCGATCGAGGGCCCACGCGGGGAACTCGGCTGCTTCGTGCGCTCGGACGGCTCCTCGAAGCCCGCGCGCGTGCACATGCGCGACCCGAGCTTCGTCAACCTCCAGGCGACCGCACCGATGGTCCGCGACTCCTACATCGCCGATCTGATCGCGACACTCGCGATGCTCGACCCGATTCTCGGAGGGATCGACCGTTGAGCCCGGTGCGCCGCTACGAGCACGGCTCGCGCGTGCCCGGCTGGGACAGCGCCGCCGACCTCGACAAGGCCCCGGCGGCCGTCCCCGACCCCGCGCTGGTCGACGTGCCAGCCGATCTGCGCGCCGAGATCGAGGCCGCGATGGCGCGCTACCCCGAGCGGCGCTCGGCGGCGCTGCCCGCGCTTCGCGCAGCCCAGGACCGCTACGGCTGGTGCTCGCCAGAGGCGATCGAGCAGGTCGCCTGCGTGATGCGCCTGACGCCCGCCTACCTGGCCTCCGTCGCGACCTTCTACGACATGTTCGAGCTCGAGCCGGCGGGCCGCCACTCGGTCTATGTCTGCACCAACATCACCTGCTCGCTGCGCGGCGCCGACGACCTCTTCACAGCGATCGAGGAGGCCGCGCAGGGCGATGCGGACATCAACGTGCGCTCGTTCGAGTGCCTCGGCGCGTGCGACATCGCCCCGATGGTGTCGGTCGACAACGTCTACTACGGTCCGCTCGAGCTGGCCGACGCCGGGCGCCTGATCGACGATTTGCGCTCAGGACGCGAGCCGCTGCCCGAGCTCGCGCTCGCCCTGCGGCGCAGCGCCGACCCCAACGCCGCCTCCGCATGAGCACGACGATCCTGCTGCGCGACATCGACGAGCCGGGCCTCGCGACGCTCGCCGTCTATGAGCGCCGTGGCGGCTACGCCTCGCTGCGCAAGGCGCTCTCGATGGAGCCCGCGGCGGTCGTCGCAGAGATCGACGCCTCCGGCCTGCGCGGCCGCGGCGGCGCGGGCTTCCCGGCCGGGCGCAAGTCGGCGTTCCTGCCGAAGGGCAACATGGACAAGTACCTCGTCTGCAACGCCGACGAGTCCGAGCCCGGCACATTCAAGGACCGCGAGCTGATGCAGAAGTGCCCGCACATGCTGATCGAGGGCGTCGTGATCGCCGCCTTCGGCGCCGGCATCTCGCGGGCCTTCATCTACATCCGCGGCGAGTACGAGGCGCAGGCCAGGATCCTCGACGCGGCGCTCGCCGAGGCGCGCAGCGCCGGCTACATCGGCGAGCGGATCATGGGCAGCGACTTCTCGCTCGACGTCGTCCTGCACCGCGGCGCGGGCGCCTACATCTGCGGCGAGGAGACGGGCCTGCTCGACTCGCTCGAGGGCAAGCGCGGCAACCCGCGGCTGAAGCCGCCGTTCCCCGCCCTCCAGGGCCTCTACCAGGGACCGACGCTGATCAACAACGTCGAGACGCTGATGACGATGCCCTACATCCTCGAGGTCGGCGGCGCCGAGTACGCCAAGCTCGGAGCGCCGAACTCGGCGGGCACGAAGGTCGTCTCGGTGTCCGGCCACGTCCAGCGCCCCGGCAACTACGAGGTCGAGCTCGGCACGCCCTCGCGTCAGATCATCTACGACCTCGCCGGCGGGCCGCCCGTCGGACGGCGCGTGAAGCTGTGGTTCCCAGGCGGCTCGAGCTCGCCGGTGCTGACCGAGGCCGACCTCGACATCCCCTACGACTTCGACTCGCTGGCGAAGGCCGGGACGATGCTCGGCTCGGGGGCGATCATCGTCGTCGACAACTCGACGCCGGTTCTCGACGTCGCGCTGAAGGTCGCGAAGTTCTACCGCCACGAGTCCTGCGGCAAGTGCACGCCGTGCCGCGAGGGGACGAACTGGACGGTGCGGATGCTCGAGCGGATCGAGACCGGCGAGGCGACGCCGATGGACCTCGACATCATGGCCTCGGTCCAGGAGCGCATCATCGGCAACTGCCTGTGCGTGCTGGGCGACGCGATGGCGATGCCGATCGGCTCGATGATCTCGAAGTTCCGCGAGGAGTTCGAGGCCCACATGCTCTCGCGCCAGCTCGCGGACGTGGCCGCCTGATGCCGCGCCCGCAGCAGAACACGATCACCTTCTCGATCGACGGCCGTGAGGTGCAGGCGCCGGAGAACATGATGCTCGCCGACGCCGCCAAGCTCGGCGACGTCGAGATCCCGGTCTTCTGTTACGAGCCCAAGCTCGGCCAGCCGGTCGGCGCATGCCGGATGTGCCTCGTCGAGATCGAGGGCATCCCGAAGCTCCAGACCGCCTGCTCGACTGCGGTCAAGGACGGGATGGTCGTCCACACCCGCTCCGAGCGCGCGGTCGAGGCCCAGCGCGCCGTCGTCGAGTTCCTGCTGATCAACCACCCGCTCGACTGCCCGGTCTGCGACAAGGGCGGCGAGTGCCCGCTGCAGGACATCACCTTCGGCTGGGGCGCCGGCAGCTCGCGCTTCATCGAGCCCAAGCGCCATTTCCGAAAGCCGCTCGAGCTCTCGCCGCTGATCGCGATCGACCGCGAGCGTTGCATCCTCTGCTACCGCTGCGTCCGCTTCGCCCAGGAGATCTCCGAGGATTACCAGCTGATCCTGCTCGAGCGCGGCGCGCACTCGTTCGTCGGGACCTTCGACGGCCACCCCTACGTCGCGCCGTTCAGCGGCAACATCATCGAGCTGTGCCCCGTCGGCGCGCTGACCTCGCGGCCCTACCGCTTCCGCGCCCGCCCGTGGGAGATCGAGGGCTCGGGCACCGTCTGCACGCTCTGCCCGGCGCAGTGCAACGTCAACCTGACCGTCCGCGACGAGCGCGTGCTGCGCGTCCTCGCGCGCGAGAACGAAGCGGTCGACGACGGCTGGCTCTGCGACAAGGGCCGCTTCGCCTACCAGTCGGTGCACGCCGACGAGCGTGTGACGGCGCCGATGATCCGCGATGGCGGGGAGCTTCGCGAGGTCAGCTGGGAGCGCGCGCTGAGCGAGGCCGCCGGGGCGCTGCGGCGCGCCGGATCGAAGGTCGCCGCGCTCGCGGGAGCCGGGGCTACCAACGAGGAGGGGTATCTCCTCGCGCGCCTGCTGCGCGACGCGATCGGCTCGCCGGACATCGACTCGCGCCCGGGCGCCGCCGTGTCGCTTGACGAGTGGCGCGCGCTCGCCGCGCCGGGCCTCGCCGCGAAGGTCTCTGACCTCGAATTCGCCCACGCCGTGCTGGTGCTCGACTGCGAGCCGCTTGACGACGCGCCGATCCTCGAGCTTCGGATCCGCAAGGGCGTGCGCCGCCACGGCGTCTCGCTGCTCGTCGCGACCGACCGCCCGAGCGCGCTTGACGCGCACGGCCACTCGCTGCGCTTCGCGCCGGGCCGCGGCGCGGAACTCGCCGCGGCGCTCGCGGTGGCGCTGCGCGACGGCGACGCCACGGCCGCTGCCGCTGCCGCGGGAACGAGCGCCGAAGCCGTCGGCGAGTTGGCGTCGGTCCTGCGCGAGGGCGGCGAGGAGGTCGTGATCCTCTATGGCGAGCGGCTCCTTGACGGCGGGGCCGCTGCGCTCCTCGACCTCTCCGCGGCGCTCGGCCTCGACGGGCGCGACGGAGCCGGGCTGATCGGCGTCGGCGAGTCAGCCAACGCGCGCGGTCTGCGCGAGGCCGGCGCCGCGGCCGGCGTCGGACCGGGGCTCAGCGAGGCGGCGCGTGGACGCGACACGGCCGGCATCGGGGCCGGGTTGCGCGATGGCGAGCTGACTGCGCTCTACGTGCTGGGCGTCGACCCGACCGTCGACCTGCCCGATCACGCCGGCTGGGAGGAGGCGCTCGAGCACGCGACGACGGTGATCGCCCACGCCGCGTTCCTCTCCGACGGCCTGCGCGAGCACGCGAGTGTGATCTTCCCCGCCGAGGCCTACCCCGAGAAGGAGGGCACGGTCACCCACCCCGACGGTCGCATCCAGCGCCTTCGCCCGGCGATCGCCCGCCAGGGCGAGGTCCGTGCGACGTGGTCGATCCTCGCCGAGCTCTCACGGCGGCTCGGCACCGACACCGGCATCGCGACCGCCGCGGCGGCCAGCGCAGCGCTGTTTGAGGCCGTGCCGATGTACTCCGGCCTGACGCTCGAGGAGATCGCCGGGCGCGGCGTGCGCTGGCCCGAGCGCGAGCAGGCCGCATCGCTTCCGGCCCCGGCGAGCGCCCCCCCGGCCGCCTCACCGCGGCCCGCGATCGCAAGCGGCGGCCGCTCGCTCGTGCTGAGCTCCTACCGCTCGCTGTGGTCTGCTCCCGAGGTCGCCGCCTCTCCGGCGCTCGCCTTCCTTCACCCGCCGCAGCGCGTCGAGATATCCCCCGAGGACGCGCGCTCGCTCGGGCTCAGCGAGGGCGAGCACGTCGTCGCGGTCGACGCGAGCGGCGCCTCGGTCCCCGCCGTCGTAGCGGTCCGCGATGCGGTGCCGCCGGGGCGGGCGATCATGCTCGCGGGCCTCACCCACGACGGGGCGAACAGGCTGCGCGGCGACCTCGTCGAGCTGCGCGAGCCCCCGCCCGCGCCGCCTGAGCCCGCGGACAACGCCGCCGATGAGGAGATCCAGGAGGCGCTCGTATGACGCTCGGGCTCGCGGGCTATTACGAGGCCTGGTGGATCCAGATCATCAAGTCGCTCGTGATCTTCGGCATCGCGCTCGGGATCCTGCCGCTGATCATCGTCTACGAGCGCAAGCTGCTCGGGCGCTTTCAGAACCGCTACGGCCCGAACCGCGTCGGACCGTTCGGGCTGCTCCAGCCGCTCGCGGAGATCGTCAAGTTCGCGACCAAGGAGGACTCCCGTCCGGTCACGGCGGTCGGCCCGCTCTATGTCATCGCGCCGATGATCTCGATCCTCGCCGCGGTCGCGGCGTTTGCGATCGTCCCCTTCGGCGACGCGCCGCACATCTTCGGGACGCGCGTCGGCCTCTACGGCGTCGACACCTCGATCGGCCCGCTGTATGTGTTCGCGTTCGGCGCGATCGCCTTCTACGGGCTGGTGCTCGGCGGCTGGGCGTCGGGCTCGAAGTACTCCTATCTGGGTGCGATGCGCGCAGCCGCGCAGCTGATCTCCTACGAGGTCTCGCAGGGGCTCGCGCTGATCGGCGTCGTGATCACCGCCGGCAGCCTGTCGCTGACCCACATCGTCCACGCCCAGGGCGGCATGTGGTACTTCATCCCGCAGTTCGTCGGCTTCCTCGTCTTCACCTGCGCGAGCTTCGCCGAGGTCAACCGCGCGCCGTTCGACCTCGTCGAAGCCGACGCCGAACTGGTCGCCGGCTACTTCACCGAGTACGGCGGCACGCGGATGGTCGCCTACCTCTTCGCCGAGTACCTGAACATGATGGTCGTCTCCGGGATCGCGGTGACGCTCTTCCTCGGCGGCTGGCTTTTGCCGTTCGGGATCGACCCGCCGACCTGGGTCGACCCTTTCATCGTGCTCGCCAAGATGTTCCTCTTCATCACCTTCTTCATCTGGATCCGCGCGACGCTCCCGCGCCTTCGCTACGACCAGCTGATGAGCTTCGGCTGGAAGATCCTGCTCCCGCTCGCGACGCTCAACGCGCTCGTGACGGCGATCGTCGTCGTGGCGGTTCACTCATGAGCTGGACGCCGGGAGAGGATCAGATCGCGGTGCAGCGCGCCCCCGAACCGGGTGCCGCGGGCGGCACCTACCGCGCGTTCGGCGAGACGCTGCGCGGGCTGAAGACGACCTTCGCGCGCGTCGTCGAGGGCGTCACGACGATCCAGTACCCCGAGCAGAAGGTCCCCGTCTATCCGCGCTTCCGCGGTCGCCACAAGCTCCACCGCTTCGAGGACACGGGCCTTGAGAAGTGCGTCGGCTGTTCGCTGTGCGCCGCGGCCTGCCCGTCCGACTGCATCCGCGTCGTCGCCGCCGAGAACACGCCGGAGGACCGCGTCTCCGCGGGCGAGCGCTACGCGGCGGTCTATGAGATCAACATCAGCCGCTGCATCTTCTGCGGCTACTGCGAGATCGCCTGCCCCTTCGACGCGATCACGATGGGCCACGACTTCGAGCTGTCGGACTACAGCCGCGCGGATCTGATCTTCACCAAGGAAATGCTCCTCGCGGAGCCGATCGAGGCGACGCCGCTGCGCGGCGAGGGCGAGTAGGCCGTGTCGACATTCGTCTTCTTCGTCGCCGCGATCGGCGCGATCACGGGAGCGATCGGGGTGATCGCGCTCAAGAACCCGTACTACAGCGTGCTCGCGCTGGTCGGGCACATGATCTCGCTGGCGGCGCTGTTCCTGTTGCTGCGCGCTGAATTCCTGGCCGCCTCGCAGGTGATCATCTACGCCGGCGCCGTGATCGTTCTCTACGTCTTCGTCGTCTCCTACGTCGGCGACTCGGCGCCGACGTTCGGCCAGGAGCCAAGCCGCCTCGCCGCGCTCGGAGCGTTCGCCTGCGGCGCGGCGCTCGTCGTCGAACTCTTCATCGCCGTGCTCGGCTCGGGGCTACAGGCGATCAGCCACGACGGGGCGCCCTACCACGCCGGCTTCGGGACGCCCGGGGCGATCGGGACGCTGCTTCTGACGCGTTTCCTGGCGCCGTTTGAGATCGCCTCCTACCTGCTTTTGGTGGCGGCGATCGGGGCCGTCACGCTCGCCCGGCGCCGGCGCGGGCTCGACGAGGGCATCGAGGAGCGCACGCCGGCGCTTGAGATCGGCGACGTGTTTCTCCCGCGCCCGGCCTCCACGGGGACGATGGCCGAGGCCGGCGGCTCGCGCGGGATGAGCGAGCCATGAGCATCGGCTGGTATTTGGCGGTCAGCGCGATCGTCTTCGCGATCGGCGCCGGCGGCGTGCTCGTGCGGCGCAACCCGGTCGTGATCTTGCTCTGCCTCGAGCTGATGCTGAACGCCGCGAACCTCGCGCTGATCGGCTTCTCGCGGATGTGGGGCAACGGCGACGGCCAGGTCTTCGCCCTCGTCGTGATCGTCGTCGCCGCGTGCGAGGTGACGGTCGGCCTCGGCCTGATCGTCGCGATCCACCGCCGCCGCCTTCCGATCGACGTCGACGAGCTGCGGGAGCTGCAGGGATGAGCGCCACCGCCGCCGCCTGGATCGTGCTCGCCGCCCCGCTCGCCGGGACGATCATCAACGGCGCGCTGTTCCGCCGCCTGCCCGGGCGAAGCGCCGGATGGATCGGCACCGGCGCAGTCGCGGTGTCGTTCATCTTCGCGCTGATCACGCTCGCGAAGATCCAGTCGGTCGCGCCGGGAGCGCGCGAGCTGACCTCGACGCTCTGGACGATCGCCGGCACGACCGGCGTCGACGCGCGCGCGACGATCCTCGTCGATCCGCTGTCGGTCCTGATGATCTGCGTCGTCGCCGGCGTGTCGACGCTGATCCACCTCTATTCGGTCAGCTACCTGGCGGGCGACCGCGGCTACTCGCGCTTCTTCGCCTACCTCAACTTCTTCGTCTTCTCGATGCTGCTGCTCGTCCTGGCCGGCAACTTCCTGCTCTTGATCGTCGGCTGGGCGTTCGTCGGCGCCGCCTCCTACATGCTGATCAGCTTCTGGTACCGGCGCACGACGGCGACCTCGGCCGGGATCAAGGCCTTCGTGATCAACGTCCTGGGTGACGTCGGCCTCGTCCTCGGCACCTTCTTCATCTTCAAGCACACCGGCACGTTCGACCTCCTCGCGAGCTTCCATCGCGCGCCGCACGTCTTCACGAGCGGCAGCGGCGATGTCACGGCCGGCTGCCTCCTGCTGCTCGTCGGCGCGTTCGCAAAGTCAGCGCAGATCCCGCTTCACACCTGGCTTCCGGACGCGATGGAGGGTCCGACGCCGGTCAGCGCGCTGATCCACGCCGCGACGATGGTCACCGCCGGTGTCTACCTGATCGCGCGCATGCACCCGCTCTTCCAGCTCGCGCCGGCGGCCGGCGACGTCGGCGCGGTCGTCGGCTGTCTGACGCTCCTGATCGCCGGGACGATCGGCCTCGCCGCGACCGACCTCAAGCGCGTCATCGCCTACTCGACGATGTCCCAGATCGGCTACATGATCATGGGCGTCTCGATCGGCGCCTACACCGCGGGCCTCTTCCACCTGATGACGCACGCCTTCTTCAAGGCGCTGCTGTTCATGGCCGCGGGCTCGCTGATCTCGGCGATGGGCGGGGTCCAGTCGCTCGACCGCATGTCGGGCTTCCGCCGCGCGCTCCCGTTCACCTTCGCCTGCTTCATCGTCGGCGGCCTCGCGCTGTCGGGCGTCCCGCCGTTCAGCGGCTACTTCTCAAAGGACTCGATCCTGCTGTTCGCGGCCGGCCGCGGCGGCTGGCACTGGGCGCTCTGGGCGGCCGGCTACGTCGGCGCGCTGCTGACCGCGCTCTATACGTTCCGGATGATCTTCCGCGCCTTCCTCGGCGAGCCGTGCGCCGAGGCGCTCGAGCTGATCGAGACCGGTCACCTCCACCACCCCGAGGCGCCGACGAATCCGGCCAACGGCGAGATCGAGGACACCGACGTCGGCTTCCCGGGGCCCGATCACGCGGTCGCCGAGCGCGCGATCCCGATGCGCGCGGCGATGGGGATCCTCGCGCTGCTCTCGATCGTCGGCGGGATCGTCGCGATCCCGCACGTCACCTCCTGGCTCGACCGCTTCCTGGCCCCGACGTTCGCCGACTCGACGCTCGTCGGCAACGCCTCGAACGGGGTGCTCGCGCTCGGGCTGATCCTCGGCGCGGTCGTCAGCATCGGCGGCATCGCGGCCGCCTACTACATCTGGGTCGCGCGGCCGCAGCTCGCCGGGCAGCTGCGCGAGCGCTTCGCGCCGCTTGCGACGCTGTTCGAGAACAAGTGGTACTTCGACGAGCTGATCGACACGCTCGTCGTGCGACCCGGAGCGTGGTTCGGCCGCTTCTCGCAGAACACCTTCGAGCGCGTCTTCGTCAACGGCCTGCTCGTCGGCGGCTCGACGGGCCTCGTCCGCGCCTCCTCGGCGCTCGTGCGCGCCACCCAGAGCGGGATCCTGCGCGTCTACGCCGCGCTGATGCTCCTCGGCGCCGCCGCCGTGGCCCTCTACTTCCTGCTCCAGAGCTGATCGAGCGATGCTCTCGATCCTGATCTGGGTTCCCGCCGTCGCCGCGCTGATCGGAACGATCGCCGGCGGGCGGCGCACGGCTGGCACGATCGCCTCGCTCGGCTCACTCGGCGCGCTCGGCATCGCGATCTCGCTGATCGCCGGTTTCAACGGCCAGGGCGGTCAGCTGACGCACGTCATCGACACCGTCTGGATCAGCTCGCTCGGGATCCACTACTCACTCGGCCTCAACGGGCTGAACCTGTTCCTGGTCTCGATGACGACGTTCGTCTTCGCGCTCGCGGTGATCGCCTCGAACCTGCGCTCGGGGGCGCGGCCGGAGCTCTACTTCCTGCTGCTCGGGATCGCCGAGTCGGCGGTGCTCGGCGCGCTCCTCGCCCAGGACCTCGCGCTGTTCGTCGGCTTCTTCGATCTGATGCTGATCCCGTTCTACTTCCTGACCGGGATGTACGGCGGTCCGGGCCGAGTGATGGCGACGACGAAGCTCGTCATCTACACCTTCGTCGGCTCGCTGCTGATGCTCGCCGGCGCGGTCGCGCTGGCGGTGCTGACGGCCCACGCCAGCGGCCACCAGATCAGCTTCGCCTACAGCGCGCTGCAGGCGACGCGCCTTGGCAGGGGGACGCAGGAGTGGATCTTCCTGCTGTTCGCCGCGGCGTTCCTGGTCAAGATGCCGGCCTTCCCCCTGCACGGCTGGATGCCCGACGGCTACCGCGAGATGCCACTCGAGGTGCTGGCGGTCTTCAGCAGCGTCCTCTCCAAGGTCGGCGCGTACGGATTCCTGGCGATCGTGCTGCCGATCCTGCCCGACGCGAGCGTCCACTTCCAGACGCTGCTGCTCCTGATCGGCCTGATCTCGATCCTCTACGGCTCGGCGATGGCCTTCACGCAGACCAACGCGCGGCTGATTATCGGCTATTCCTCGGTCGCCCAGCTCGGCTTCATCACGATGGGCATCTTCGCGCTGGCCCCCCAGGGCGCCCAGGGAGCGGTGCTGCAGATGGTCAACCACGCGATCGTCGTCGCGCCGCTGTTTTTGATCGTTGGCCTGCTGGCGGCGCGCGCGGGCGGCTCGGAGGACATCCGCGACATGGGCGGCATCGCGATGCGC
The DNA here is from genome assembly GCA_036267075.1 of Solirubrobacteraceae bacterium. Taxonomy (GTDB): domain Bacteria; phylum Actinomycetota; class Thermoleophilia; order Solirubrobacterales; family Solirubrobacteraceae; genus Palsa-513. The sequence goes on along the minus strand of DATAWT010000013.1, from coordinate 8,464 downwards.
GCCCCGATCCTGGCGACGGTTTTTCTGATCGTCACATTCGCGACGCTGGCGATGCCGGGGTCGGGCAACTTCGTCGGCGAGATCCTGATCCTGCTCGGCCTCTTCAAGACGAAGCTGGTGTTCTCGATCATTGCCTTCACGGGCGTGTTGATGGCGAGCGTCTACATGCTGCGCGTCTTCATCCGCTCGATGCACAACCGTGCTGGGCCGGAGGTCGTCTCGCGCGAGCTGCGCTGGCGTGACGCGGCGGTACTCGTGCCGTTCGTCGGCGCGATCCTGCTGTTTGCGATCTATCCGCAGATCGAGCTCTCGCGCGCGCAGGACTCGGTGACGTCGTCGATCAGCGCGGCGCAGACGATCGCCTCAACGACGTCGGTGGCCGACCGATGAACGTCGCCACAGCACTGCTCGCCGCGGTCGGCCATCCGCCGGCCCCGTACATCAACTACGCCGCGATCTCACCGTTCGAGGCGCTGCTGGGCGGCTCGGTGATCGTGCTGCTGGCAGGCCTGCTGCGCTCGCGCTTCGTCCGCGAGCAGGTCGTCCCGCTGCTCACGATCGCCGCGCTCGGCGCGTCGCTCGGCGTGACGATCTGGCAGTGGAACGACCACATCTCGGCGATCTCGGGGGCGATCCGCGTCGACGATCTGACGCTGTTCATGACGCTGATCTTCACGACCGCGGGAATCGCGACGGTGTTCCTCTCCTGGCGGGCGCGCGCGCCGCGCGAGTCAGCCCACGGCGAATACCACGCGCTGCTCTTGGCGTCGATTGCCGGCATGTCGCTGCTGGCCTCGGCGACCGACCTGGTCGCGCTGTTCGTGGGCATCGAGCTGCTCTCGATCCCGCTGTATGTGCTGTGCGCGACGGAGATGCGCCGCGCGGCGTCACTTGAGTCGGGGCTCAAGTACCTGATCATCGGCTCGGTCGGCTCGGCGACGCTGCTCTACGGCCTCGCCCTGCTCTACGGCGCGACGGGCGCGACGAGCTTCAGCGGGATCGCCGATTCGATCTCGGCCGGCCACAGCTCCAACACGCTGCTTCTGACGGGCGTCGCGCTGGTCCTCGTCGGCCTATGCTTCAAGGCGTCGGTGGCTCCGTTTCACCAGTGGACGCCGGACGTCTACGAGGGTGCGCCGACCCCGATCACGGCGTTTATGGCGGTCGCCACGAAGGCTGCGGCCTTCGGGGTGCTGATCCGCGTCTTCGACATCGCGCTCGTCGGCGAGCAGGCCAACTGGGGACCGGCGCTCGCAACGCTCGCGACGATCACGATCATCGTCGGCAACGTCGGCGCGCTCGGGCAGTCCTCGCTGAAGCGGATGCTCGCCTACTCGGGCGTCGCCCAGGCCGGCTACATCATGGGCGGCGTGGTCGTGTCGACGCAGCTCGGCGTGGCGGCGACTGTCTTCTACCTGGCGGTCTACGTGCTGATGAACATCGCCGCCTTCGCGGTCGTGATCGCGCGCGAGCGCGAAAGCGCGTTCGGCGACGACATCGACTCGGTCGCGGGACTCGGGCGCGAGCAACCGCTTCTGGCCTGGCCGCTGACGATCGCGATGCTGTCGCTGGCGGGGATCCCGGCCACCGCGGGCTTCATCGGCAAGATCTACCTGATCCAGGCGCTCGTCGACGGCAACTATGCCTGGCTCGGCGTGATCATCGTCGTCGGCTCGATGATCTCGCTCGGCTACTACCTGCGGGTCATCGCGGCGATGTGGATGCGCGACTCGCCGAGCACGATCGCCGGCGGCCAGCCGGTCATCGCGGGCGGCTCCGACGAGGCGGCCGCCGGCCAGGGCCGCCACCTCGAGGTCTGGTTCATCGCGATCGCCTTCGCGGCGGCGACCATCTTCTTCGGCATCATCCCGCAGCCGCTCTTCACGCTGGCGCAGCACGCCGCCTACTCGCTGACGAGCATCTTCTACAGCTAGCCGTCTTTGCCGCGGCGCACGGCGGCCGCAACCCCGAGAAAAGGAGCGGACGTTGAGCAAGGTGTGGTTCATCACCGGGGCGTCGAAGGGTTTCGGACGCGAATGGACGCAGGCCGCGCTCGAGCGCGGCGACCGCGTTGCCGCGACCGCGCGGCGGCCGGCCGACCTCGAGGCGCTCGAGGCCGAGCACGGTGACTCGCTGCTGGCGCTCGAGCTCGACGTGACCGATCGCAGCGGCGACTTTGCCGCTGTTCAGCGCGCGGCCGAGCACTTCGGCCGTCTCGACATCGTCGTCAACAACGCCGGCTACGGGCACTTCGGGATGGTCGAGGAGCTCAGCGAAGCCGACGTCCGCACGCAGATGGAGACCAACTTCTTCGGGGCTCTGTGGGTCACGCAGGCGGCGCTTCCGATCATGCGCGCCCAGCAGTCCGGGCACATCCTCCAGGTCTCGAGCATCGGCGGGATCACCGCCTTTCCGATGACCGGCGCCTACCACGCATCGAAGTGGGCGCTCGAGGCCTTCTCCCAGTCGCTCTCGCGCGAGGTCGCCGGAATGGGGATCCACGTCACGCTGATCGAGCCCGGCGGGTTCGCGACCGACTGGCGCGGACCGTCGTCGAAGCGCAGCGAGGAGAACGAGGCCTACGCCGCGATCCGCGAGGAGCGCAGCAAGGGGCTTCCGGATCCAGGCGACCCGCACGCCACCCGGGCGACGATCCTCAAGGTCGTCGACGCCGATCCGCCGCCGCTTCGGGTCTTCCTCGGCAAGGCTCCGCTGGAGATGGCGACGCGTGACTACGAGTCGCGTCTGGCGCTGTGGCGGGAGTGGCAGCCGCTCGCCGTCGCCGCCCACGGCGGCTGAGCGCGCCGTCCGCTCGCGGCGCTACGGTCATCGACCCGTGCATGAGACAGAGCCCAGCGTTTTCCTGATCGCGCGCCCCTCGATCGCGCTCGAGGGGATGCGTGGATACCTCGAATCAGTCGGCGGTGAAAGGTGGCTGCAGCGCCGCATCGAGGAGTCAGACGAGGAGCCCAACCCGGGCGAGCTGCTCGTCGAGTTCGGCGGCCGGGCCTGCTACCGAAGCTGGGAGCCGGGCCTCAACGTCAACGTCACGCGGGTTCGCACCGACCGTCGCGAGTACTTCGAGAACCTGCTGCGCAGCGCGCACGGCTCGGTGCTCGAGCACGCGAGCTACTCGTTTGCGCTGCGGAACGTGTCACGCGTGTTCTGCTACGACGCCGAGACAGAAGTGCTGACTTCGGAGGGCTGGAAGCCGTGGCCGGAGGTAGAGGGCACCGAGACGTTCGCGACCGTGAACCCGGAGACCGATGAGTTCGAATACCAGCAAGCCAGCGAGCACTTCTCCGCCGCATACGACGGCCCGATGTACCGCGTCCGGTCCGAGCAGGTCGACCTGCTCGTCACGCCCAATCACCGAATGTGGGTGAAGAGCTACGACACGAGGGCTAACCGGCTCGGCGAGGAGCGATACCGCATCCGTGAGCCCAACGAGATCTTTGGGAAGCGCGTTCGGTACCAGAAGACCGCGATCTGGCACGGGCAGGAGGAAGGAACCGTGACGATCCCCGGCACGAAACGGATGTGGCAGCGCTCCGACACCCAGACCAAGGTCGTTCGCCACTATGTCGGCTCGGAGTTTCCGCTCGAAGAGTTTGCGCGCTTTCTTGGCCACTGGCTGGCCGAGGGATCGCTGAATGGCCATCAGATCTGCATTGCGCAGAACCCGGGCGCGCAGCTGGACGCCATTGCCGACAACATTTCCGCGATGGGCCTGAAGCCCTACCTGGTCGCCAGCGGGTATGGCGCCGTCCGAACCCAGTCCGTCGGTTTGCGGGACGCCCTTGAAAACTGCGGAACGCGCGCCCACGCCAAGCTTGTCCCGGCGTTTGTCCACGACTGGGGTCCGAAGACGCTGCGGGTGTTCCTAAAGGCCTATATCGACGGAGACGGGAGCCGCAGGACCAATGGCGGGCACAGCGTTGTCTACACGTCGTCTCGGCTGATGGCGGACGACCTTCAGATCCTCGCGATCAAGGCCGGCTGGTCGGCCAACGTCCGGATCGATGACAGAACGGGGGTCGAGCGGCGGATGGCGGGCGGCCAGGTGTTCCGCAACGCGCGTCCCAACTACATCGTTTCGCTCGTAAAGACCCGCATCCGTCCGCTCGTCAACCACAACGGCGCCCACAGCGACTCCTGGCAGCACTACCGAGGCAACGTCTACTGCGTCAAAGTGCCCAACGGGCTCCTCTTCGTACGCCGCAACGGCAAGCCTGTCGTCTCGGGCAACACCCACGAACTGGTCCGCCACCGCGCCGGCTCGGCGTTCAGCCAGGAGAGCCTGCGCTACGTGCGCCTGACCGACATCGGCTTTCGCGTGCCAGCGGCGCTCGAGCCGCTGCGCGGGCGGGTGCTCCAGATCGTCGAGCAACTCGAGGAGTTCCAGCGCGACGCCGCGGCCGAGCTTCGGCTCGACGACGAGGGCGTCCCGTTTCACATCAAGAAGGAGATCACCTCGGCGCTGCGGCGCCTTGCCCCGATCGGCCTCTCAACCGACATCATCTGGAGCGCCAACCTGCGCACGCTGCGGCACGTGATCGAGATGCGCACCGCCGAGGGCGCCGAGGAGGAGCTCCGCAGCGTCTTCGACGACGTCGCCCAGATCATGCTCGCCGAAGCGCCGCTGCTCTTCCAGGACTTCGAGCGCGACGCCGACGGCTGCTGGCAGCCGCGCTACCACAAGGTCTGAAGCGCGTCGCGGCCGGCGGCCTGGGCTTCGGACAGTCCAGGCTTAGGCCGGCTGCACGTCCTTCCAGATCTCACCGCCCCCGGGCTGCCAGCGCTGGTAGGGCGCATACGCGTCGTCTGCGCTCGCCGTCTCGACCTCGACGCCGGCTCCGTGGCGCAAGGCCAGCTCGGAGCGGGGATAGACGATCGCTCCGTCCTTGCGGGCGCCGACCATGAACAGCACGCAGGGGCCGTCACCGGCGCCGACGAAGATGTGATCGGTGCCGGGCGGGCAGTGGACGAAGTCCCACGCCTTCAGCGGGCGCTCCTCGCCCTCGATCAGCAGCAGGCACTCCCCCGACAACACCAGGAAGTCCTCCTGGTTGTGTAACTCGCGGTGGTAGAGGCCGTTCGGGCGTCCCGGGGCGAGGACGGCCAAGGCAACGCCGACGTCTTCGAACCGCGCCTGCGGCCCCTGAAAGATGCATTCGGAGTCAAACGACGGGCTCGTGATCCATGCGCCCTCGCTTGCGTTTACGACAAACCACCCATCGCCGGTGGGCGTCAGACCACCCTCACGCGGCTCAAGCTTCGCCTCGGCCACCATCGTTTCTCCTCTCCTACTCAGGGAGCGCCGTAGCGTTCGTTAGGCGAGAAGCTCGGAGTCGTGCTCCTCGAAGATCCGCGCGAAGTCCTCGCGCTCGCCGCCATGAAGCGCCTCGATCAGGCGATGGATCTGCGGCGTCATCACGAGCAGGTAGCGGGCGGGCTGCTCGGTGGCGTTCCAGTACGAATGCGGCGTGCCGCGACTGACGAGTAGCGATTCACCGGCGGCCACCTCGCGCTGCTCGTCACCGACGCGGAAGCCGAGCGTCCCATCGAGCACGATCCAGGCCTCGTCGTCGCAGCGGTGAAGGTGGAGCGGGGCGATCGGACGCCCAGGATCCTCCCCGGCATCGCTCCAATCGGCGATCGCGAACGAATCGCTGACGATCACGCTCGCAACGTTAGCGACGTTGTCACGCCAGGTTGTTCGGGCCGTACCGCGCCGAGTCTCGCGGTCGCGCTATGTGCCGCCCGCGGTCGCGATCTCGATCAGCGCGGCGACGACGTCGTCGATCGGTTGGGTCGCGTCGATCTCGTGCGTGCAGGCTCTGCGAAGGCGCGGCTCGACCTCGGCGACCTGCCGAAGGATGAGCTCGCGCTCCTCGCGGCTCTTGCCGTAGCTGTTGTTGGTTCGCCTCGCCAGCCGGCTGAGCAGGACGTCCGGGGGCGCACTGAGCAAGACGATTGCGTCGAAGCGTGGGTAGAACCGCCCTTGGTTTGAGACGGTCCCTGAGACGTACAGGCCGGCGTCGGTCTCGGCGGCCAGGAGCTCGCTGATCCGCTCTTCATTCCACACGTAGCCGCCGTCGCTCTCACTCCATGAGCTCCAGCCGCCTTCGTCGGTATCGACCGTCCGAAACCCCAGCTGTGCGAGCTCGCCCAGCGCGGTCGACTTGCCGGTGCCGGACATGCCCGTTACGAGGACCCTCGCCACGCTCCGAGCATAGCCACGGCAAATCGCGCGACCGTTGGTTCAGGAGGACCACCAGTTGAACTGGGTTGGCCAGGGGATCTGGCCGAAGTAGTCGACGCTGTTGGGCCCGGCGAAGGCGTCGGAGGCGAACAGCGGGTGCTCGATCTCGATCGGGGCGCCGCCGCCGATTCCCTGCAGCCAGAGGCCGTCCAAGCGCACGAACAGCAGGTCGCGCCCGTCGCCTGACCAGGTGGGTACAGAGGCGCCGTCGACGGGGCCGATGCGACGGGTGGCGCCGGTGCGGGAGTTCCAAACGTAGATCGCGTGCGTGGCATCCCAGGCCGTGTCCGAGCAGGGGACGCACTTCAAGACCGGCGCGCGCACGTATGCCAGCAACGTCGCATTCGGCGACCAGGCCGGGTCGAGCGAGACCCCGGAGCCAGGCTGCCCGGCCGCCGCGATCGCGACGGGGGAACACGACGGCCCGCGCGCCGACGGCGCAGGACAGCGCTGGGCATCAGGACCGACCCAGGTTGTCGCCCCCGGGACGGGGGTGCACTTCCGGGTCGCGGCGTCGCAGTGCTCGACGGTCTTGCCCTGGCCGAGCACGCGCCCAGCCCCGCCAGCGGTGGCGTCGACCGCCAGTGCGCCACCCGCCCCAGCCGCGACGAAGGTCGTGCCGGTCGAGAGGGTCTGTGCGAATACGCGCGGCCGAGCGCCGGGGGTCGCGATCAGCGCAAGCGGCGTCTGGTCGAGGTTGCGCGTGGCACCGCAGCAGTAGACCCAGAACCCAATCCCCCTGCGCGGCCACCAGCCGACCAGGTCCGCAATCGTCTCGCGTCCGCCGCAGCCCGAGCAGATGCGTGAGGGGAACAACTGTTGGTCGCCGATCCGAAACCACGTCGTCGGCGCGCCGCCCACGAGCGAGTAGGCGCGGATCACCGCTCCCTCGGCAACGCTGTTCGTCGAGACGGCGATCTGGCGACCGTCGGGCGACCATGCCGCGTCCTCCACGAGCCCCTGCCGCGACGGGCCCCCTGACAGCGCCACGATCGTCCGCGTGGAGCCGTCCGGGCGGATCAACTCAAGCGTCGAGCCAACCGATCCACCGATCACAGCGAGCACGTCCGCACTCGGATTCCAGCCAACCAGCCCGTCGACCTCCAGCCCGCGCACCGCATGCGCGCCGCTGCCGTCGCCACGGGCCAACCAGAGCTCGACCCTCGTCGGCGAGACTAGCGTCGAGGCCGCGGTCAGATAGGCGAGCCAGCGCCCGTCATGCGACAAGACGGGCTGCGAGGCGGTCCACCCCGCCGGCTCCGGCAACCGCCGCAGCGTGCCCCTGTCGCCGTCCAGCGCCCACACCACGCCACGCGACACGAACGCCAACTCGCCGCGCCCGGCGAAAGCGCGCAGATTCACGAACGGAGCAGTACCGCTTTGCGCCACGACTCCCGGGCCACCACCGCCGCTCACCTCGTAGCCGAGTGCGGCGGCCGCGCCCAGCACCAGCACCGCTAGGGCGGTACGCCGCCGCCGGCGCAGCCGGGCGCGCCGCCGGGCCTCTTCGATCAGCGCCTCCGTCTGATCGGCAGGCGCGCGTCGGTCACGGAGCTCGAGGAGGAGCATGAAACCAACATAGATGGCACCATAGCTCGCGTCAAGCGTTTGTCTCCACGCCGGCAAGTGGCTGTGGATCGCCGCGATCGCCGCGTTCGTCCTGGTCGAGAAGATTCTGCCGGGAGGTCCGTACGCCAGCCGCATCGCCGCCGCAGGGGCAATCACCGCTGGCCTCGTGAGCCTCGCTCTCTAAAGCCCAGCCCACCTCGACTGGGCGCCGCCGGCGGGCGACGCCCAGCCCCGCGGGTCGCGAGCTCAGTCCTCCTCGTTGGCTGCGATCGCCACGCTGAGCTGCTCCATGACAGCCGCATCGCGGAGCGTCGTAACGTCGCCGAGCGCACGGCCCTCGGCGATGTCGCGAAGCAGGCGGCGCATGATCTTGCCGGAGCGCGTCTTCGGCAGCTCGTCCGCCCAGATGATCCGCTTCGGTCGAGCGAACTTGCCGATGCGTTCGGCAACGGTGCCGCGAATGCCCTCCTCGAGATCCTCGGTTCCCTCGGTCGTCCCCTGCAGCGTCACGAACGCGCAGATGGCCTGGCCGGTCTGCTCGTCGGATTGCCCGATCACAGCCGCCTCGGCGACCGCCTCATGCGCCACGATCGCCGACTCGACCTCCGCGGTCGAGAGGCGGTGGCCAGA
>DATAWT010000012.1:0-126612 GCA_036267075.1 Solirubrobacteraceae bacterium | reverse complement strand
GCCCATCAACGCCCAAGCCGGCGGGGCGTGCCGCGTGGTACGCCCCTCGGGAGGGAATTCGGCCTCGCTTGAGCGGATTGCGAGTTCAGGGCACCGCTAACTCCCCGCCTAGCACGGTCCGAAGGCCAGCTTAGCGCCCGCAGGCGAGCGCCGTACGGCCGTTTCTGATCAAATATCAACGTGGCGGGATCCTGCACCCACGCCGCTGGCGCTCGATGACTGCCGCATGCCTGTGACGGCGCCTGTCGCGATCGAAACCCGCCCGCTTGGGCACTCTGGCGCCGCCATCCCGCGGGTCGCGCTCGGCTGCGGCAACTTCGGCGGAATCGGCTCCTCGCCCGCGTTCTTCGGTCAGGGGGCCAGCGAGGAGGAGGCGTTCGCGATCATGGACGCCGCCTGGGATCTCGGCATCAGCCACTTCGACACGGCCGACGCCTACGGTGGCGGCCGCAGCGAGACGATCATCGGCAACTGGATGCGCTCGCGCGGGCGCGCGCCGCTGTTGACGACGAAGACCCACAACCCGATGGAGGAGGGCGCCGACGCGGGCCTTGCGCCGGAGCGGATGCGCCGCCAGCTGCGATCGAGCCTCGAGCGCCTCGGCGTCGGCCACGTCGACCTCTACCTGACGCACGAGTACGACCCCGACGTCGCCTCCACGGAGGTCGTCGCGACGCTCGAGGAGTTCCGCGCCGAGGGCCTGATCCGCGCGAGCGGCGTCAGCAACTACGACAGCGCCCAGCTGCTCGAGACGCTTGGGGCGGGCCACGTCGACGCGATCCAGAACAGCTACTCGCTGCTGGTCCGCGAGGACGAGCGCAGCGGGCTGCTCGCGCTGTGCGCGTCCGAGGATGTGACCTACAGCGTCTACAGCCCGCTCGCCGGCGGCTGGCTGACCGGCAAGTACCGCCGCGGCGAGGAGTTCCCGCAGGGCTCGCGGATGACGCAGCGCCCCGAGGGCTACGTGTCCTTTCAGACCGACCAGGTCTTCGAGGCCCTCGAGACGCTCCAGGCGATCGGCGCCGCGCGGGGGATCTCGATGGCCGGAGCCGCACTGAGCTGGCTGCTCTCAAGCGAGCAGGTCGGAGCGATCGTCGTCGGGCCGATGCGGCCCGACCATCTCGACCCGGTCCGCGAGGCGCTCGAGTCGCCGCTCGGGCCCGAGGACCGCAGGGCGGTCGGGGAGCTCTTCGCGTGAGCGCGATCATCCTCAGCGAGGAGGGGGTCATCGAGAACCTGCCGATGGCCTCCTGCATCGAGGCGATGGGCGCGGTGCTCGGGGCGCTCGCCCGCGGCGAGGCCGAGATGCCGCTTCGCAGCGTGCTGCGCGCCGAGGGCTCGGCCGGCTTCTTCGGAATGATGCCCGCCTACCGCGGCGGCGAGGCGCCCGCCTACAGCATCAAGGTCGTCTGCGTCTTCCCCGCCAACCCGAGCCGCGGCCTTGACTCCCACCAGGGAGTCGTCGTCCTCTTCGACGGCGAGACGGGCCTGCCGACCGCGGTGCTGAACGCCTCCGCGGTGACCGCGATCCGCACGGCGGCGGTGACCGGACTAGCGACGCGCCTCCTCGCGCGCCAGGACGCGCGCACGCTCGCGATCCTCGGCGCGGGCGTGCAGGCGCACGCGCACGTCGAGGCGATGATGCTCTCGCGGCCGTTTGAGAGCGTGCGGGTCTTCTCGCCCAACGCAGAGCACGCGCGGGCGCTCGCCGAAGCCGGCGCGGCGACCCAGCCGGCGACCTTCGAGGTCGCCCCCGACGCGCGTTCGGCCGTCGAGGGCGCCGACGTCGTCGTCACCGCGACGAGCTCGCGCACGCCGGTGCTGGAGCGCGAATGGATCGCCCCGGGCACCCACATCAACGCGATCGGCGCGAGCGTCCCCTCGGCGCGCGAGCTCGACACCGCGACGGTCGCCGCCAGCGAGCTCTTCACCGACAGCCGCGAGTCGATCGCAAACGAGGCCGGCGAGTTCCGCCTGGCGGTCGAGGAGGGCGCGATCAGCGGCATCGAGCACGTCCGCGCAGTGCTCGGCGAGGTGGTCAACGGCACTCACCCCGGCCGAAGCGAAGCGGAGGCGATAACCGTCTTTCGCTCGCTCGGGCTCGGCGTCGAGGATCTTGCGGCGGCCGAGCTCGCGGTCGTGAACGCGCGCGCCCGCGGCGGCGGGGTCGAGGTCGAGCTGTGATCGAGATCGCTGAGATCGAGGCCGCGCGCGGGCGCGTCGCCGGCGCCGCCGTTCGCACGCCGCTCGTGCGGCTGCCGCTCGAGGACTCACCGGCTGAGATCTGGTGCAAGCTCGAGACGCTCCAGCCGGTCAACTCGTTCAAGATCCGCGGCGCCGCCAACTGCGTGCGCGCCGCCGACCCCGCGCTCGTCGGCCGCGGCCTCGTCACGGCGAGCGCCGGCAACATGGCGCAGGGCGTCGCCTGGATCGCGCGCGAGCTCGGCGTCAGCGCGACGATCGCGGTGCCCGAGCACGCCCCCGCGGCCAAGCTCGACGCGATCGCGCGCCTCGGCGGGACCGCGCTGAAGCTCCCCTACTCGGACTGGTGGGAGGCGATCATGACCGGGCGCGTCGAGGGCGTCGAGGGGTTCTTCGTCCACCCCGTCGCCGACCCGGCGGTGATGGCCGGCAACGGCACGATCGCGCTTGAGATCCTCGAGGACCTCCCCGACGTCGACGCGGTCGCCGTCCCCTACGGCGGCGGCGGCCTCGTCAGCGGGATCGCGAGCGCGCTGCGCGCGCGCTCGCCGAAGACGCGCATCTACACCGTCGAGCCGGAGACCGGCGCCGCACTCGTCGCCGCGCGCGCGGCCGGCGAGCCGACGCAGATCGACTACATCCCCTCGTTCATCGACGGTTCGGGCAGCCGCGGCGTGCTCGAGGAGATGTGGCCGCGCGTGAAGGAGCTGATCGACGATGCGCTCGCCGTCAGCCTCGATGAGACCGCCGACGCGATCCGCCTGCTCGCGCGGCGGCTGCGCGTGATCGCCGAGGGCGCGGGCGCGCTGGCGCTCGCCGCGGCGGCGCGGGGCGATCTCGGCGGGGGTAAGGTCGTCGCGATCGTGTCGGGCGGCAACATCGACCTCGACACCCTGGCCGGGATCCTCAAAGGAGAGACGCCCCGATGAGTGAAGCCACCGAGAACGACTTCTCCCAGCCCGTGCTCGAGGGCTCAGGCGGCAGCGACTACGAGCGCTACCTGCGCACCGACGAGCTGCTCGCGCTGCAGAAGAAGCCCGAGGAGATGGTCCACCGCGACGAGCTCCTCTTCACGGCCGTCCACCAGACCTCGGAGCTGTGGCTGAAGTTCGCGTCAGGCGAGATCGAGGAGTCCGCGCGGCTGATCGACGCGGGCGACATCGCCGCGGCGCTGCGGCTGATCCACCGCTCGGTGCGCGCGCTTGACTACGTGACGAGCGGCATGGAGATGCTCGAGCGGATGTCGCCGTGGGAGTACCAGCAGATCCGCGTCGCGCTCGGCCACGGCAGCGGCTTTGATTCGCCGGGCTTTCGCGCCGTCGCCGCGGCGACCCGCGACGCCGGGCGCGCCTTCAACGCGCGCGTCGCGGCGGCCGGCCTCGACCTCGTCGAGCTCTACAAGCGCGGCCGCGAGTTCGAGGACCTCTACCAGCTTGCCGAGGCGCTGACCGACTGGGACGAGCGCATCTGGGTCTGGCGCTTCCGCCACTACGCGACCGTGGTGCGAAGCATCGGCGAGGACACCTCGGGCACGCAGGGCACCCCGGTCGCGGTCCTGGCGAAGCTGATCGCGCAGCGCCAGCTGCCCGATCTGTGGCGGGCCCGCGCCACGCTGGTTGAGCAATTCGATGCGGGTGAGCGATGAGCGAAGGAGACCGATGACCGCCGTGACGATCGACGTGACCGATGTGAGGCGGCGATTCAGCTCGCTGCAGGGCGACTTCGCCTTCCTCGACGCCCCCGGCGGAAGCCAGGTCCCCGACTCCGTCGGCGAGGCGATCGCGCGGAGCCTGCGCGAGGCGAGCGCGAACATGGGCGCGTCCTATGAGACGAGCCGCCGCGTCGCGGCGATCGTCGCCGAGGCCGAGTCGAAGGCCGCCGCGTTCCTCGGCTGTGAGTCAAGCGAGGTGATCTTCGGGGCGAACATGACCTCGCTCAACTTCACGCTGTCGCGCACCGCGGGCCGCGCGTTTGCGCCGGGCGATGAGATCCTCGTCTCCTCACTCGATCACGACGGCGGCGTCGCGCCGTGGATCGAGCTGGCCCACGACCGCGACCTGGTGGTCCAGCACATCGAGCTGCGCGACGACACGACGCTCGACTACGACGACCTGCGCTCGAAGCTGACCGAGCGCACGCGCGTCGTCGCCTTCGCCTGGGCCTCCAACGCGATCGGCACGATCACCGACGCCGCGCGCGTCTGCGAGCTCGCGCACTCCGTCGGCGCGCTGGCCTGGGTCGACGCCGTCCACTACGCCGCGCACGAGCCGATCGACGTCTCAGCGATCGGCGCCGACGTGCTGCTCTGCTCGCCCTACAAGTTCTGCGGCCCCCACCTCGGGATGGCGTTCGGGCGCACCGAGCTGCTCGAGTCCTGGCGCCCCTACAAGGCGCGGCCGGCGCCGACGACGCCGCTCGGGCGCCGCTTCGAGACCGGCACCCTCCCCTACGAGCTGCTCGCCGGCTTCAACGCGACGATCGACTACCTGCACGAGATCGGCGGCATGGAGGCGATCGTGCCGTACGAGCGCTCGCTCGGCCAGCGCTTCCTCGACGGGATCTCAGACAGCGTGACCGTCTACGGGCTGCCGACGCTCGAGGGTCGCGTGCCGACCTTTTTGATCAATGTCGAGGGGGTGGCCGCCGCAGATGTGGCCGGCGAGCTCGCAGCGCGCGGGATCGGCGTCTGGGCCCACGACAGCTGGTACTCGCTGAACCTCTACAAGCGCCTCGGCTATGAGTCGGCGGCGATCCGCGTGGGGTTCATCCACTACAACAGCGCCGAGGAGGTCGACCGCTTCGTCGGCGAGCTCGAGGCGATCGGCGCTCGATGAGGAGGCAGACGTGGCGGTGAAGATCGTTCGCAAGGCGACCGCGACCTGGAGCGGGACGGTGCCCGACGGGGGCGGCCGGATGGCGCTCGGAAGCGGCGCGTTCGAGGGCCCGTTCACGCTGCGCGCGCGCGTCGAGGACGGCCAGCACACGGCCAACCCCGAGGAGCTGATCGGCCTCGGCCACGCCGGCTGCTTCACGATGTCGCTGGCCGACCTGCTCTCGACCGAGGGCCACCCGCCCGCGGACCTCTCGACCGAGGCGCACGTCTCGCTCGAGCAGACCGACACCGGCTGGGCGATCACGCAGATCGAGCTGCACACGCGCGGTGAGGTCGACGGGGTCGACGCGGAGACCTTCGAGCGCCTCGCCGAGCAGGCCAAGGCGACCTGCCCGGTCTCGCGCGCGCTCGCTGGAACCGAGATTTCACTGGTTGCAGAGCTGGCGCCCAACCGGCGCGATGGTTGACGAAAAGCTGTACGGTCGCAGGAGATTCGTGGAGGAAGCCGAGGAGGAGATGGGATTGCGGGGCGATCGGGGAGATCAGTCCGCCGTGGGCGTACGCGCCCGCGCGCGTGGGGAGTTGAGGGCGTGAGGGGCCTCGTGCGCGACAGCGCCGAGGTCTCCGAGCGCCGGCTCGGCAACGACGCGACCGCCGTGCGCGACGTGATCGGCGCGGGCGACGGCTGCGAGCTCTTCACGCTGCGAACGCTTCGCACCGTCGTCGGCCACGGGATCGCCCGCGAGACCGCCGGCGCGCAGGAGCTTTTGTTCTCGGTCAGCGGCAGCGGGCGCGTGCTGACGCCCGACGGCGAGCACGCACTCGATCAGGAGGCGGGCGTGCTGGTCGCCGCCGGGGGCCACTACGAGCTCATCAACGAGGGCCCCGCGGACCTCCTCGTCGTCGCCGTCTCGCTTCACTCGCCGGCCGGCGCGGTCGAGGAGGGCACCGTGGTCTCGCGCCTCGCCGATCAGCGCGCGCAGTCAGCGACCGCCGCGCGCGAGTTTCGAATCGTCTTTGACCCCGAGAACGGGTGTGCCAGCGCGACGCAGTTCGTCGGCTACATCCCGGTCGGCGCGGCTCCCGCGCACTACCACCTCTACGACGAGGTGATCTACGTGCTCGAGGGCCAAGGGGTCATGCACATGGGCGGCGCAAAGACGCCGCTTCTCGCCGGGTCCTGCATCCACCTCCCCGCGCGGGAGGTGCACACGCTCGCCAACAGCGGTCCGGGCGAGATGCGGGTGCTCGGAGTCTTTCGCCCGGCCGGCTCGCCGGCTGCGGCGTTCTACCCCGACGGCACGCCGGCGATGGTCGCCGGCGCGGAGGAGGCCGTCACGACGTGATCGCGTCTTCTACACAACCAGGAGGAAACAGATGAGAGTAAGACGGACCTTGACGGGTGCGCTGGGGGTGATGGCGCTCGGATCGGTGATGATCTTCGGAGCGTCCGCCAGCTCCGCACACGTCGCCAAGACCGCGGCAGCCAAGTGCTCCGCGAGCATCGCGATCGAAGCCCCGTTCGCGACGGGACCGGCCACCCAGCTCGGCCTCGACCAGCTTCACTTCGCTCAGCTCGCGCTGGCGATGGCGAACAAGGCCAACAAGACCAACATCACCATGGGCAAGGACGACACGGGCCTGAACCCGTCGCTCGCGACGACGAGGACCAACTCGATCATCGCGTCCAGCGCCGTGGCCGCCGTCGGACCAGCCGGCAGCCAGGAGGTCGAGGCCGTCGGTCCGCTGTTCTCGAAGGCCGGCCTGGCTTTCGTCTCCGGCTCGGCAACGCTGCCGGCCCTCGCGACGAGCGGAAACAAGACGTTCTTCCGCGTGGTCCCGGACGACAACATCCAGGGCCCCAACGACGCGAAGTACATCATCAACCACAAGCTGGCCCCGTCCGGTTCGACGATCCTCATCATCGACGACCAGGAGGCCTATTCGGAAGGCCTGGTCGCCGTCATGACGCCGATCCTTCAGAAGGCCGGCTACACGGTCAACCACCAGAGCTACAACGGCACCGACACCGGCGCGACGCTGCAGAGCGACTTCTCGTCGCTGGCGACCTCGCAGGTGAACGCGAACACGAAGGTCGTGATCCTGCCGTGGCAGAGCCCGGCCAACGCCGAGCAGTTCGGTCAGACGATGCAGCAGCAGGGCAAGACCCCGATCCTGTTCGGCACCGACGGCACCAACTCGCCGGGTCAGTTCGAGATCTCCGGCGCGTACGTGTCGAACTTCGGTCCCGACATCTCCACGGGCAAGACGCCTCTGGACAAGGCCCTCGTTTCGGGCGTCAAGAAGTACGGCCCGTATGCCGCGTTCGGCGTGCCGACATGGGAGGCGACCACCGTGGTGGCGGACGCCATCTCGTCGGTCTGCAAGGCCGGTAACAAGCCGAGCCGATCCAACGTGCTCGCCGCGATTCGCAAGACCAACATCTCGGCGAAGAACAGCGCGATGGGCGTGCCGATCAAGTTCCAGTCAAACGGTGACTTGACCGCCAAGGCCGGCTACCTGTTCCACATCAACACCAAGGGCGACTACACCGAGATTCCGGACAAGTAGGCCCCTTAGCAGCGTAGGAAACCCAAGCGCCCAGACCGCCGTCCACCCATCCCGGGTGGGCGGCGGGGGGCGCTTTGGCGTAGTTTGCGCCCGCAAAATGCAGATCTTCATCCAAACGCTCGTCACCGGAATCGTCACCGGCTGCCTGTACGCGTTGATCGCACTCGGGTACTCGATGGTCTACGGGGTTCTGAAGCTCCTGAACTTCGCGCACGGCGACCTCTACATGGTCGGCGCCTTCATCGGCTACTTCGCGATCCAGTGGTTCGGCGGATCCACCTCGCTGATCATCCCCGTGCCGCTGCTTCTCATCTTCATGATGATCGTCGCCGGGCTCGGCGTCGGCCTGCTCGGCGTCGCGATCGAGCGCTTCGCCTACCGGCCGCTTCGCAACGCGCCGCGGATCGCCCCTTTGATCACGGCGCTCGGCGTGTCGTTCATCCTCGAGGACTCGGTGCTGCTGCTCTTCGGCGGCTTCACCAAGAACTACAACGCGCCGGCCTTCCTGCCCTTCTCGCAGTCGATCCACATCGACGGCGTCAACATCGACTCGGTCCAGCTGATCATCGTCGGCGTGAGCCTGGTGATGATGTTCGGCCTGCGCGAGCTCGTCAACCGCACCGTCTTCGGCAAGTCGATGCGGGCCGTCGCCTCCGACCGCGAGGCCGCCGAGATGCTCGGCATCAACGTCGATCGCACGATCGCGATGACCTTCTTCATCGGCTCGGCGATGGCCGGCGTCGCCGGCGTGATGTCCGGTCTCGCCTTCGGCCAGATCTCCAACATCATCGGCTTCCTGGCGGGACTGAAGGCCTTCACCGCCGCCGTCGTCGGGGGGATCGGGAGCCTTCCGGGGGCGATGATCGGCGGCCTGGTGATCGGGCTGTGCGAGTCCTTCTCGAGCAGCTACATCTCCTCCCAGTACTCGGATCTGATCGTCTTCGCGATCCTGATCGTGACGATGCTGATCCGCCCGCAGGGCATCTTCGGGCGACCCCCTCTGCAGAAGGTCTGAGATGACACCGATCGGCGTAGACGAGTGGGTGGCGCGCTCCGGGGACCGGCGCGACCAGAGCGGCTGGCGAGGCCGGCTGGGCTATCTCGACGCGCGCGTCGGCTGGTGGCAGCGGCTGTTTCTCGTCGGTCTGGCGGCGTTCGTGTACGGCCAGTTCGTCGTCGGCGGCAACGTCAACTACGCCCAGACCGGCTTCAACGTTCTCCTCTACGCGATCCTCGCGCTGGGCCTCAACATCGTCGTCGGCTGGGCGGGCCTGCTCGACCTCGGCTACATCGCCTTCTTCGGGGCCGGCGCCTATGGCTACGCGCTGTTCTCCTCGCACGCCTTCGGCAACCTTCCGCTGGCCTCTGGCGGGGTGATGCTGCCGGCGATCGCCTCGATCCCGATCGCCGTCGCCGGCGTCGCGATCCTCGGCGTGTTGATCGGCCTCGTGGCGCTGCGACTGTCGGGCGACTACTTCGCGATCGTGACGCTGTTCGTCGGCCAGGCGTTCGCCGAGGCGGCCAACAACGTGGCACCGGGCACCCTCGGCGGCGCCAACGGGCTGTTCGGCCTGCAGGGCTTCCACGTCGGCTCGGCCGCGATCGGCTCGACGCTCGGCTACTACTGGGTTGCGGTGATCGTCCTCGTCGTGCTGATGGGGCTACTGCACCTGCTTGACAGCTCGCGCACCGGGCGCGCGTGGCGCGCCGTGCGCGATGACTCACTCGCGGCCTCGGCGATGACGATCCCGGTCAACAAGGTCAAGGTGATGGCGTTCGCCTTCGGGGCGGTCGTGGCGGCGCTCGCCGGGACGATCTTCGCCGCCCAGCAGAGCAGCGTGTTCTCGACGAACTTCAGCGCCCAAACGCTGATCCTGATCTACGCCTGCCTCGTGCTCGGCGGGGCCGGGAGCATCGGCGGCGCGGTGCTCGGCGGCGTCGTGGTGACCGTCGCCCAGCAGCTGCTGTCGAGCCCGATCGACTCCGCCTACCTCTTCTACGGGATCCTCGTCATCGTCCTCGTCACCCGCGTGCGGCCGTGGCGGTACCTCGCCGCGGTGCTCGCCGCGATCGTCGCCTTCGGCGTGGCGGCCCACGCGATCGTCGGGGCGATCTCCCACCGCGCCATCGCCGGCTCGCCCGGGAGCGCCGGCTGGTTTTCGACGGCGCTTCGCCACTACGTGATCGTGCCGAGGGGCGAGCCCCTGACCTACGGCAACATCCTCTACATCGCGGCAATCGTGATGGTCATCGTCGTCGTGCAGCTGAAGGGCATCCGCCGCCTGATCGCCGTCGTGCCGACGGTCTACGTCGGGATCTGCTGCTGGGAGGCGCGGCTGACGCTCGATCCCGGCATCACCGCGCAGATCATGATCGGCGCGATCCTGATCGTCACGATGGCCGCGCGGCCCGAGGGCCTGCTCGGCACGCGCCGGGTCGAGGTGGTCTGATGGCGCCGCTGCTCGAGCTCGAACAGGTGTCGCTGTCCTTCGGCGGCCTGCGTGCCCTGCACGCCCTCGACCTGCACGTCGGCGAGCGCGAGGTCGTCAGCGTGATCGGGCCCAACGGCGCCGGCAAGTCGACCGTCTTCAACGTGATCACCGGGATCTATTCACCCGGCGGAGACATCCGCTTCGACGGGCAGAGCATCGTCGGCCACCGCCCACACGCGATCACCCGGCTCGGCATCGCGCGGACCTTCCAGAGCCTGCGGCTGTTCCTCAACATGACCGTCAAGGAGAACGTCAAGACGGCGACCTACGGACGCACGCGCGCGAGCCCGGCCGAGTCGATGCTCCGGCTTCCGCGCGCCCGCCGCGAGGAGGTCGAGGTCGAGGCGATCGCCGAGGACGTGCTCAGCTTCTTTGGCCAGCGCCTGCTCGGCTACCGCTTCAACCAGCCCGCCTACGTCCTGTCGTATGCGAACCGCCGCCGGCTTGAGATCGCGCGCGCGATGGCGACCGGCGCGCGGATGCTGCTCCTCGATGAGCCAGCCGCCGGCATGAACCCCAACGAGACGCACGAGATCACCGAGCTGATCGCGCGCCTGCGCGACGAGCGCGGCTACACGATCCTCGTGATCGAGCACGACATGCACGTCGTCGAGGGCATCTCCGACCGCGTCGTCGCGCTCGACCACGGCGAGAAGCTGACCGAGGGGAGCTTCCACGAGGTCGCAAACCATCCCGAGGTCGTCGAGGCCTATCTCGGGCGCAACCCGGAAGAGCTCCAGCAATGAGCGAGGCGACCGGGCCGGTGCCGGGAAATGGCGGCGCGCCGCTGCTGGCGCTCGAGGACGTCACGACCTATTACGGCCAGATGCGGATCCTCGAGGGGATCTCACTGCAGGTCGGCGCGGGCGAGCTGGTCTGCCTGCTCGGCGGCAACGCGTCGGGGAAGTCGACGACGCTGAAGACGATCCTCGGGATCGTGCGGCCCCGCAGCGGGCGGGTGCTGCTCGACGGCGAGGAGGTCAACACGATGAGCGTCCCGCAGCGGATCGCGCGGGGCATGGCGATCGTGCCGGAGAACCGGCGCCTTTTCGGGCAGCTGACGGTGCACGAGAACCTCGAGTTGGGCGCAACGCTTCGCCGCGGCGAGGATCTGAGCGAGGACTACGAGCGCGTCTACACCCTCTTCCCGCGTGTCCACGAGCGCTTGAAGCAACTTGCGGGAACGCTTTCGGGCGGCGAACAGCAGATGGTCGCGATCGGCCGCGCCCTGATGTCGCGACCGCGGCTGCTTCTGATGGACGAGCCGTCGATGGGGCTCTCCCCCGCGCTGGTTCAGCAGAACTTCCAGATCCTCAAGCAGGTCCACGAGAGCGGCGTGGCGATGCTGATGGTCGAGCAGAACGCGAACATGGCGCTCTCGATCGCCGATCGCGGCTACGTGCTGGCGACGGGTGAGCTCGTCCTCGCCGACACCGCCGAGAATCTCCTCGCGAGCGAGGATCTCAAGCGGGCCTACCTCGGCCGCTAGGCAGCTATTGCGGCAGCGCTCGAGAGAACCTCGACGCAGCGCGCTGTCAGACACCCGAGCGACTCGACAACGGCGGGATCGGGCTCGATCAGCGCGCAGATGTCGGTGCAGCCGAGGATCGTCGGAATCTGCGGCCGGCGGGCGCGCTCAAGGAGGCTCGCCAGGGCTTGCGGTTCGCCTGAGCCCGCGACCGCCGCGTGGATGATCGCGTTCAGCTCCTCCTGGAGCGGCGCGGGCGGGGCGATCATCTCGACGCCGTGGCCGTCGTAGAAGCCGGCGCCGGCCGTGGCCTCGGTCGCCAGCAGCACGGCCGCGGATGAGCCCTGAGCACGGGCGGCCTCGACGGTCGAGGCGATCATGTCGATGAACGGAATGCCGGCGCGTTCGCACTCCTGCGCGGCGACGCGTTGAAGCGAGTTGCAGGGCATCGCGATCACGCTCGCTCCACCGTCTGCGAGGCGCTGCACCGCTTCGGCGACGAGCGCCTCGGCGGCCGCGAGCGCAGCCGGTTCGGGGGTGCGTTTCGTGAAGCCGCGCTCGATGTCGTCGTCCAGCGGGATGTTCCAGAGGAGGACCCGCGGCAGGGCCCCGGTGTGGGTGCGGTGGGCGAAGGAGACGTCGGCGTAGAGCCGTGCGGCCGCGCCGACGCCGGCTCCGCCGATGATCCCGAGCGTCGCTGTGTTGGCGGTCCCGCTCACCCGGCCTCGACGATACAGCGCGCCGTACAATCGGTCCTCGAGAGGGCGCGTAGCTCAGCGGGAGAGCGCTCGCTTCACACGCGAGAGGTCGCTGGTTCGAAACCAGCCGTGCCCATACCCGGATCAGCCTGCAATCTGCCCGATTCTATGATGCTGGCTCGGCGGCAGGCGCGGACCCTGGCGACTCACGCGCGTCGTTTGCACCTGTTTGCACCCACTCGGCGCCGCTGACGAGCCGTCGTAGCTGCTCTCGCGTCGCTGCGTCGAGCCGCATGACGCGCGTGTAGATGCGGTGGGTGGTACTCGTGTCGGCGTGGCCGAGCTGTTCGGCTACGTAGGCGAGGTCTTCGCCAAATGCGATGCGCAGCGAGCAGCAGGTCCGGCGAAGGGAGTGCGGCGTCAGACCCTCCGGTAGCGGCGTCAGACCCCCCGCGGCCAGGCGCTCGTTCGCTCGCTTGACGGCAGGGGCGAACACGCGGTTGCGGGCGTTGTCCTTTCCCTGACGCCCCCCGCTGTGCGTCGGGAACATCAGCGCGTCCACGGCGGTGTCGGTGAGCGTCGCTTTGTGAGCCGTGAGATCTTCGCGCACTATCGGCAGCAGCTCGACGTAGCGGACCCCTGCGGGCGATTTAGCGTCCACGACTCGCAATCGTCCGGCCGCGAGATCAACGTCCCGTATGCGGAGCGCAAGCGCCTCGCTAATCCGCAGACCCGCGAAGGTAAGCACCGAGAGGAACGCGAGTCGTCCCCACTTGCGGTCTGATCGTGCCTCTGCCTCCAGCTCGCGCGCGGCGTCAAGCAGCGCGACGATGTGCTCGGCTCGATCGAGATAGGTCTGCGGCGGCTTGACGGCGCGGACACGGCGGCGCCTGCCGCCGACGCGCGCCGCATTGACATCGACCAGTCCGTACTCCAGTGCGACTTCGAGGATCTGCCCAAGTCGCGTGAGCGTCTTGTTGATCGAGTTGGGCGAGAGCGCAGCTTCGCGCACCTTGATCGCCCGGTAGCGGTCAACCTCCTTCACGGTGATCTGCGAGAGTCGGTGATCGGCGAAGAACGGCAGCAGGTGATCCGTCAGCTGCCAGCGGTAGTCGAGATACGTGCTCTCGCGCAGCTCGGGTCGGCGTGCTTCAAGCCACTCGCTCGCAAACTCGCGGAGCGTCGGATCGTTCGGCGGCTCGGGCGCCGACTGCGAAACGTGGGGCTGCCAGATCCCTCGTTCCACGTCCGCGATGATGTGGCTCAGTTCGAGTTCGGCCCTCTCGATCGTCCAGCCATGCCGTGAGTTATGCGTGATGTGCTCGCGACGCCCGTAGGCGTAGAAACGAAGCTGGAAGCCGACGCCCCTCTTGCCCGGTCGCACGATGACCTCGCCGTTCTGCCGACGAGTCATCGCCCGACCGTCCTGGTGACGTGCGCGCGGGCGCACGGATACCGTGTGTACTGCATCAGGACTTACCTCCTGGTGCCGTGGGCGGGGCCGTTCGCGCGGCGCCCGCCCGATTTGTGTTGTGGGTGAAGTTTAACGCAGGTCGGGACTCGTCGCCAGCGGACGGACGGACGTTCGCGGTCATGAAGTCGGTGCGCGGCCCTTGACCGGGAGCAACGGCACAGGGGTGGACTTCGAGCGGCGATAGCGCGGTTGATCCGGGGCGTCGCTCCCTGTTCGCACAGCGTGGCGGTCGGCTCGCATGGTGGCGATTCGCTGGTCGGCGATCGCTGGGTTGAAGCGCCAACGTGGCTTCGGCCCACTACCGAGGCGTCGCCCGCCCAGCGCGTCCCCGTTGGTGCGAACCCACGCGGCCTTGACGCCGTGCCGCCGTGCGATGTCCTCGGCGGTGGCACCGAAGCCGCCGGGAGCCGGACCAGCGGCGGACGAGCGCGACGACGGCGGGGCAGACTCGCCGAGTCGTTCGATGAGCTGTGCGATCAATTCACGGTCCTCCGGGTGCAGACGGCACACCCAGCGCGGGGGGCCGCTACGGTCGTGCAGCTGCGCGCGTAACCTGCGTTCGTGGGCAGGGCGCGGTCGTCCCGGTTGGTGGCGTGTCTCGCTCACGTCGCGGCGTCTCGGGTATAGCGGCGACTGGCGTAGTAGGTGGCGAGCCACTGCCATTCGGGCGGGACGGAGTAGGCGGCGCTCGGTGCTTCGGCCGTACCTGCACGCCTCTGGCAGGCTTCGGCCGCGGCCGAAGCCCCGCGTCCCCGTTCGCTCGCTTGCGTGCTCAGAGCCGTGCGTGCGTGGCGGGCGGCGGAGCGACAGGGGGCGTCGCAGTAGCGCGCATCGCTGCGTCGGTGCGGCGCGATCGGGGTCGCGCAGTGTTGGCAGACATTCACTGCCATGCTGCGCCGAGCGCTTGAAGGAGCGGCCGCACGTCTGCGATGGCCGGTGCGCTGTGGGGTGAGTCATCGAGGTAGATGCCTTCGTTGCGCATCTCGCGTAGCCGTCCGGCGCGGGTGTCGGGGTCGTGCCAGACGACCTCTTCCTGCTGGAGTTCGCGGATGCGGATCACACCGAGGAGCCGCTCGGTGACCGCGAGTGACGGCTGACCAGCGAGATAGCGGTCGATCAGGGCACGTTCGGCTTCGCGCGCCGTCAGGACGCTGATGTTCGGAGCGGCGTCGATGAGCCGTTCGAGCGGGCCGAGGTAGAGCGTCGAGAGGTCGCGCGGGAAGTGATTGGGCGTGCGCTCGTTGCGCTTGCGGTAGCGGAGCTGGCGTTCGAGGCGCACGCGGATGCCCGGCGCGCCGGTGTCGTGGCGCAGTCCGGCGTCGTAGACGCGCAGCGCGACGTTACGGCCCGAGAGCCACGCGACGGACGTAGGACGCCCGGTCTGCCGTGCGCGCTCTAGCCGTTGATGGTGGCGCGGGAGATGGATCGCGGCCATCGCGGCAAGGAATCGCAGCCCGTCGCCGGGATCCTCGAAGCGCAGCTCCGCGGCGAGATCCAGGCGACGCACGACCACCGGACAGTCGAGGGAGATCCCCAGCATGGCGAAGGCCTCACGTGCACACTCGGCGCCAACATCCAAACCGTAGGGCGCGGCGAGCTGCGTGTCCTGCTTTCGCCCCGAGAGCATGGGTGCCAGGCGTCCTTCAGCGACGAGCAGGCCGGGACCGGAAAACGCGCCGAGTTGCGTGCCGCCAACGACTTGCGTGGCCCACAAGGAGCTACCGCGCTCGCGACGGCTGATCGTCCTCGTCGGCAAAGCCGCGAAGGCGTCCAACGCGGCGCGTTCAGCCGGGCGGAACCCGTAGGACACCGTGTCGATGCCGTGATCGGCAACCGACCATCGGCCGAAGATTTCTTCGTTAGGTCGCCTGTTAGAACGACCTCGCGAAGCCCCGGAACGACTCGCTACCTCGGCGAGAGCGGGTGGCGGAGGTCCTTCTCCGTCACCCTCGATACTGTCTGAAGGGCCGTCGCGGCTGGCGCCGGAACGCGCAACCGAGCGCGTAGAGCGTCGAGCGGACGGGCGCCCACACGATGCGCGGCGCCGCTGGTAGGACGAGCGCAGAATCCGGGAAGACGGCGGCAGCGCCATGGCAGGCCCTACCGTGCCAGACGCAAAACCGCCGCTTGCAACCATGTGGGAAGCGGCGTAGAAGACCTCGCCATCGGGCGGAGGAGGGGCCATCGTCACGATGGCTTCGCCGGTCGCCAATCCACCGCGGGCGAGGGCTCGCGGATCCTCAGCGGTCGGAGCCGCGGCGTCGTCGAGCGACTCCACTCCGGCAAACCGCTCCGGCCGCTCAGCGCTTTCTGCCTGGCACCACGGACGGCGCTCGTATGACGCCCGAAGGCCCTCATTTGAGTGGTCGAACTTCACGTCGAATGACGCTAGAGCGGCGGTCAGACGGAATCGCAGAACCTGCTGTTGGGAGCGCGGAAACGCAGCAACGGCGGGGGAGTCGCCGCGTTGGCCAGCAGCGTTGGCGCGCTCGGGATCGCGTGTTAGCCCACGAAATCGCGGGGCAATGTCGCCTTCGCCGAACCCGCTCGCATGCGTGTACATGCCATTTCGCGGACAGTTTGGCGTGTGTGGCGCTTCGTAAATTACCGTCGGGATGACATCCACTCGACGCGGACCAAAGCCCTACAGCCAGCGCCAGGCGAGCACGATCTTTGTGCGTGTCCCCTCAGACGATTGGTATCTCGTCAAGGGCGGCTACAAGCGCGAGGTTCGTAGCCGCCAGAGCAGCACGGCCGCGCTCCAGAAGCGCTCGTTGCCGCTCCCGTGCGTCGCGTACAGGCTGCACCCGCAGCACGGCTATGACAGTGTGCTCATGGTCCTGGAGGCGGTCTGGCGCGAGCCGCTCGGTGCGATCAGCGAGGAGTCGCTCGCAGCCGAGGGGTACGCGACGATGGCCGAGTTTCGACGCGCGTGGGTCATCCGCGAGAAGCGCCGATTCCCACTGCTTGCGCCCGTGACAGTGCATCGCGTGCGGCCCTGGACTTCGGAGGACGCGGCCGAGATGGGCGCCGCGCTTCTGCGGCAGCTCTACGGAGAGTTCCTACGCGACGGCAGCTCGGAGCCAGTCGGCGTGCGCGTCGCGGCGTAGAGGCCAGAGCGTCCCCGCACGCGGGAGAACCCAGCGCTCGAAAATTCGGCGTAACGCTTTCTGTCCTGCGACCAAGTAGAGGTTGAGGGCACGCGACGAAGGCGGCGGATGCGACGATCTGAACCAGTGGCAAGCAGTGAGCTGAGCCGTGTCGGCTCGGATCCTGATGCGTTCGAGGCGTTCTACCGCGAGCACGTTGAGGCGATCGAGCGGTTCGTGGCGCGACGGGTTGGGGATCGTGAACTCGCGGCTGATCTGACGGCGGACATATTCGTCGCGGTGATCGAGTCGGCCGGGAGCTACCGGGCAAGACGCGGTAGCCCGTCGGCGTGGTTGTTCGGGATCGCCCGCATCGTGGTGTCTGGCGAGCGGCGACGCAACGGCCGTGAGCAGACTGCCGCGCGCAAGTTGCTGGGGCGTCGGCTGCTCGACGCTGATGACGCTGCTCGGCTCGATGAACGGCTGGACGCCGAGGCGCAGAGCCGTCGCCTGTACCTGGCGATGGGCCATCTCTCTGAGGAGCAGCGGGCTGTGCTCGAACTTGTCGCGCTCGATGGACTTTCACCGGGCAAGGCGGGCGCTGTGCTCGGGATCGCCCCGCTCGCGGCCCGAGCCAGGTTGCACCGCGCACGCGCGCGTATGGCTGACCAACTCTTGGAGTACGGCTCTCCAGATCACCCTTCAACGCGACCGCAGGAGGCAGCACGATGACCGACACGACCGGCACGCCGCTTGGTGGCTTCGAGGAGAGGCTGCTGGGCGAGCTGCGAGAGATCGTCAGGCAGAGAGCGCCACACCCAGGCGCTCACAAGCGGCTTCGGCGAAGGCTTGTGGCGGCTCCACGACGGCCGCTGGCGCGGGGGGCAGCGGTCGGCGTAGCCGCTCTGGCCGCGATCGTTATCGTCCTTGTTGTCGGCACCAGCGGTAGCGGTCCGGCGACCGCGTTCGCGGGCTGGAGCGCGTCACCGACGACACCTACTGATGGGCAGCTCCAAGCTGCTGAGTCGGCGTGTCAACAGCGCGACCCCAACCTCGCGTCCATCGCGCCAACGGTGACGGACACTCGCGGCGCCGACTCGCTCCTGGTCTACGCGAACGACGGTACGACGACCACGTGCGTCACCGGCGACGTTCAGCTCGGAACAGTCGCGCTGACGCGAACAGCCGCGAACTCGCTCACGTCATCCGGTTCGATCGTGCCGCAGTCAATCGGCCTGGAATTCGCCGCCGACGGCCAAACATTCCGAGAGATGACCGGCCAGGTCGGCCCCGACGTGACCGCGGTCACCGTCGCTCTCCAAGGTGGCAACAGCGTCGAAGCGACGGTTGCCAACGGGTGGTTCGCCGCGTGGTGGCCGGTCAGTCAAGACGTCGAGACCGGGGAAGCACTCGCGCAGTCGCTCAGCCAGTCGGTGCCGCAGTCCTTCGCGATCACCACCGCGAGCGGCACCACCACCCAACCGCTCACAGGGAGCGAGATCCAGAACGCCATGCAACCCTCGAGCGTTGACGGTTCCTACGGCGCAACCGGACCGTCAGGCGCGACCGGTGCGACCGGGCCTGTCACATCCGGTTCCGGTGGCAGCGCAGGGAAAGCACCGCCCGGCATCGACCCGGCTCTGTGGGCGAGCTTCGCGGTCCTACGCCAGCCCGGCCCCAGTCCACAACCAGAGCCTGTGGGGCTGGACAACGGTTATACCCCCGGCTCACCGACGACGTATCCCTCTGGTCTACCCACAAACCCCTATGGCATCGACCCCAGCTTCGACAGGTTTGCGACCGGCGCGGACGCCTGGGTGCAGGCTGGAAGCTCCGGTATCTGCGTCATCGCCTACGGCCTCGACGTCGGCTACCCCCACGACGGAGTCGGCGACGAAACCTGCTTCTCGACCGCCACAGCGCTCGGCGGCGACGATCTCGACCGAGTCGGCCACGTGTATGTGGGGCTCGTGCCGGACGGAAACCCGACCGTGACCGTCACCGACACCGACGGCTCAACCCGCCAAATCCCAGTGACGGAAAACATCTACAAGGTGGTCGGCGGCAGCCCAAGCAGCATCACGTTCCATGACGCATCCGGTGCTAGCACGACCCTGCCAATTCCGGCAACCGACGGATAAACAGTCGAGTGGCGGCGGCGCGGGTGCCGCGCCGCCGCCGATCGGCTCTACACCCTGCTGCCCGACTAGGCGCCCGAACTCAGGTTCGCCGCGCTGCAGAGACTCCAGCAGCTCCTCGCTCGTGATCGGCGCCAATGCGAGGAGCCGGTCGCTGCTGTTAACGGCGAGCCCGAGCTGGTCTGCAGTGGAGGGCCAGCACATCGGTCGGCGTCGGCGTTGGTGTCGCTTTTCGACTCGTCCCGGACATTCTGTTGTATGAACCAGGACGAGCAACGGGCGCGGCTGGAGGACCTGTACGCGGCTCACGCGGCGTCTGTTCGTGGGTACCTGCGGCGGCGCACCGATTCCGCAACGACCGACGATCTCCTCAGCGACGTGTTCGTGGTCGCCTGGCGTCGCCTGGAGCAGATTCCGCCGGACGCGCTGCCGTGGCTGCTGGCGTGCGCCCGGAACCTGCTCGCTAACAGCGTCCGTAGCGAGCGGCGGCGCACTGCGCTGATCGGTCTGCTACGCGATAACGCTCCGCCCGCGACCCTACCGATCGAGGAGCCGAAAACTCGGCTCGCCGAGGCGTTCGCGACTCTGCGCTCGCACGACCGCGAGGCGCTGTTACTGGTCGCGTGGGAAGGCCTTTCATCCGACGAGGCGGCAGCCGTCGTCGGATGCTCGCGGCGCACCTTCGCCAGGCGTCTACAGCGGGCTCGTAACCGACTGGCTGCAGCGCTTCGCAGCGCTGGCCCAACAAACACCAACCCTCTCATGGAGGCCTGCAATGACTGATGTGATCCACGTGCTGGCTGCGACGAGCCCGGATGTGGGCGACGAGCCAGTCCCTTCGATCGAGGATGTCTGGCGCAAGCTGGATGAAGCTGGCACGGACCAGAGCGATGCGGGACGGTCGCTCCGCCCGAGCGGGGGATGGTGGCGGCGAGGAACGATGCGGTGGACGACAGTCGGAGCCACAGCGGTGGCTGCGGCCGTGGCCCTACTAGTCGTGGGAACCACCGGTGGCGGACCTGCCAACGCCTTCGCTGACTGGACCGCCACGCCGACAACTCCAACCGAAGCGCAGCTTCAGTCCGCGGAGGCAGCCTGCCAGCAGGAAAGCCCTGCCCTGGGGTCGCTGACCCCGACGCTCTCCGACTTTCGCGGACCGAACTCGCTGCTCGTGTATGCCCAGAGCACGACGACGACCGTTTGCGACACCGGAAACGCGCCGTTCCCCACGATGGTGAGCGTCTATGCCGCGGACAGCACGCCTGTCGCGGCAGGCGCGATCAACCCGGAAACCAATGAGGCTCCAGCCGCCATCATGGCGACCGGTCAGCTCTTCTACTCGCTCGCTGGCCGCGTCGGCAGCGGCGTCACGGCGGTGACACTGGTACTCGGCGATGGCACCACGGTGACAGCCACAGTCGTCAACGGCTGGTTCGCCGCATGGTGGCCCGCAAACTGGAACGGCGGTCAGCCAGGTCAAGGCGGCCCAATCGGCCATGCCATCGCGCACTCGGCGCAGGTCACCACCGCCACCGGCACCACCACGCAACCACTCAACTGGAACAGCACTCCACCGACACCTGAAAGCGTGAACGGCACGCCCTGGCCGCCACAGACCGGCGCCACAGCGACAAGCGGCGCGACCAGCACGACGACAACCAACTGAAACGGCCATCATCGGCGGCGGGGCGAGCCATGCGCCGCCGCCGACGCGCGGCCTACAGTCACACGCTCATCAGCCGCTCGAACTCGGGCGCATACTGCGTGACCGCCTCCAGCATCTCCTCCGACGTAAGCGGCGCAAGCGCGAGGTAGCGGTCGATGCTGCTGACTGCCAGCCCCAGCCGATCCGCCAGTTCGAGCGCGGACACACGCTCCTCCACCCAGCGCAGCGCCGCGGAGTCGCGCAGGCGGCGGAAGGTCCAGCCCGGTCCGATGTAAGTGCCGAGCAGGTTGCTGAACGTGAACGCGGTCATCGGCTCTCGCACTGTTGTCCTTGAGTGTAGGTTCAGCCACGGGCGGTCGTGGCTGGGTGCGATCACTGACCGGAGGTTCATCCACGGTGCGATCCGCTTGCACGCCTCGTCGCTGTAGCGCACCTCTCGGAAGCCACCCGTCCACGCCTCGCCCGCGTCCCACACGGCGACGCCCTCGTTGTCGGGGTGCATCGAGCGCTCGTCGAGCGCCAGGATCTCGGTCTTACGCAGGCCGCAGTGCAGGGCGAGCGTGATGATCGCGTCGAGCTGGCAGCGGATCGCGTGGCCGCGGATGCGCGAGTACGGCGAGCGACCGTTACGCCAGCGTGCGAGCCAGCGCTGCGCTGCTGCGGGCGGCAGCTTCGGCCAGCGCTTATCGAGCAGCCCCCACAGCGCGGCAACCTCATCCGCCGAGTAGGGGTGCGGCCCTAAATGGGTGGGGTCCGGCGGGAGCATTACCGAGCGCACGGCGAGGTAAGTGTCGGCCGTGACCTCCCCGGTCATGTAAAGGCGACGGTAGTGCGCCCGCAGCATCCTGAGCTGCCGGTGAAGCGTGCTCACGTGGTACCCGATGGCGAGCTTCGCGTCTAGGTAGCCGCGAAGACCGTCAGCAGTGAGAGTGGTAAGAGGACGCGGTGCGCACGACCCGCCAACGTCAGCGAGCAAACGATCAAGCGCGGCTTTGCGCGCGGGGCCCAATGTGCCGTCGGGCCGTCTCGTCGTTAGTGGTTCAGCCACGGTGCCTGTAATTTACGAGCGGACTTGGCCTCGGCCGCGTAGTGTCGCGGCGCAGGCTTTGGGGCCGTGACGCGGATTCAGCAGTCGTCTTCGTGTGTAGCGCACGAGTCCGAGCGGAACCCTCCGTCCGATTGCCTAGGCTCAAGGTTGTGGACGAGCACGGCTTCCTCGCGAATCGAGCGGAGCTTCGAAAGCGGCTCCGTCGCCATTTCGAGGCGTGCGACACGATCTTGACGCGGATTGGCGGCGAGGCGAGCGCGTGGCGGGGAAGGGGGCGCAATGACACGTCGGACCGAATCGTCGTCGCAATCTGGAGCCGAAGCCTGAAGACGTTCATGGCCGTAGTCCACCTGTGTGAGGGCGGGTTTGGAGAGCAGGCTGCGATGCTCAACCGGTCTCTTTTCGAGGACCTCGCCGACCTCGCGTGGACTCGCACGCACCCGGACGTCGCGGTGCGGAACTTTGATGAGCACGAGCGGTTCGACATGCTGCACACGCTCGACATCGCGCGTAAGCACCCTCAGTTCGGCGAGATTCCGGCACTGTCCGAGGAGGGAACCGCGGAGCTGACGCGGCTGCGCAAGCGCTTTGATCCGCAGCGCGGTGGCGGGTGGACGCGCCTGAGCCTGTATCAGCGCCTTAAGCAGAGCGAGCACGCGTGGCCGGACGAGCCTGACCGGCTCAGCGTCTGGGCGTGGTACGAGATAGCCCATTACCGCCACAACACTTATCTGCACACCACTCCGTGGGCGCTCTCGCAGACGTTCAAGGGCGTTCAGGACGACACGACGGCGATCTTCCGAGCCGGTCCAAGCGATGAGATGGTCGGAGCTTCGCTCTACGCGGGTGCGTGGACCATCACTGCCGCGTCAAATCTCGTGCTGAATCACTTTCACGCCCCCGACGTGGAAGAGTTCGCTCTTGCCTGTATCCGCGATATCAACACGATGCGTCCTATGAGCCCTGAGCAGCTCGCGCACGTCGGTCGAAACGACCTGTGCCCGTGCGAGAGTGGGCGAAAGTTCAAGCGCTGCCACGGCGACCCAATCGACTAGCTGAACACCAGGCGTCAGGCGTTCTGGAGAAATTTGACGTCCAGGTAGTGGAGGATGGTTCGTGCGACGTTGATGACGCGGCGCGCCCCTGGTTCGCCGAGCAGGTCGGGGTTGGGGTGCGCCATGCTGCCGCGGTTGCGCACCGGGAGCATCGCGTCGAGGATGCTGGCACAGGCGTTGAGGGCCTTCTTGACATCCTGCGCGCGAGGGCCAAGATCGGCGAGAGCCGGATGCTCGGCTTCCAGTTTTCTCAGCAGTGCGACCATCGTGTCGCCCTGGTTGTGCGAAACGTGCGCGACGTTACAGGCTGCGATGAGGTAGCCATGGAGGACGGTGTGAACGCGGTCCACGGCGCTGGTCGGACCGGAGGTCTGGATCAGGTTCTCGGCGTCAGTAATCGCGCGCAGGACCACGTCGCTAGTGATCTGCGGGGTGGCTCCCGGGATGAGGGTCCCGGCGCCGAGGCGTTCGATGAGAGCGAGCACTTCGGTGTGAGCGCCCTTGCGCGTGCGAGGTCCTTCGTCCGGTGGGAAGCGCTCGATGACGTCGCGGAGCACCTTGGCCTGGTCAGTGGGTGGCAGTGACGAGAGGATCGCGATGAAACGCTCGCGCGTCGTGCCCTCGAAGGCATCGGGGTCGATCGATAGGTCGCAGTGCTCGGGGTAGAACTCGGCATGCGTGCGATAAGTGAAATCACCGAGGTAGCCGCCGGACACCCCGATGTAGCGGTTTTACGACACGGATGATTTCGCCGTCCGTGAGACCCTGAGCCACGGCGTCTCAGCCGACCAACGGCCAGTTCTGGACCGTGCTGCGGCTTTCGCCGGCCTAGTCTGGGTGTGGACGAATCTCCAGCGTGCGAAGGCGGCGGACGCACACGATGCGGTGATCAGCCGTCACACCCGCACCCTCTACGGTCTCGCCTTCTGGGCGTTACTCGCAGCCATACGCCTCATCACGCACACTTACTGACGGCGCGGGAGCTGACCTTGATCGGCTGTGCGTTCGCGGGCGACTTGTCGCGGGCATTGGCTGTGTTGTACCGTCAGGCGGCATCTGCGACTTGGGGAGGGGTCGATGGACGAGCGTGATGATTGGACTGCGGCGAGGCTGCTTCCCACGATGGGAATCCGTGGCCAGGAGGAACAGGAGAAGCGTGCGACTTCGGTCCTGTTGGCGGTGATGCACGCCGTTCCGGAGTTTGGCCATGCGCTACTGCACGAGCTTGGTGCTCCGAGGTCGCCGCGGATCGACACGTACACGGAGGTTCGCTTCAAGGGTGCGGAGAAGACCTCGATTCCCGATGGCGCGATCGTCTGTGAGCGCGGTGGCAAGCGGTGGACCTGTTTGGTCGAAGTGAAGACGGCAGGCGCATCACTTAGGACTGAGCAGGTGGCTGGCTATCTCGATGCTGCGCGCGAGCGGTCCTATGACGGCGTGCTCACGATCTCTAACGACATCACGGACGGCTGCGATCACTCTCCGCTGGCGATCGACGGCCGCAAG
The DNA here is from genome assembly GCA_036267075.1 of Solirubrobacteraceae bacterium. Lineage (GTDB taxonomy): Bacteria > Actinomycetota > Thermoleophilia > Solirubrobacterales > Solirubrobacteraceae > Palsa-513. Next base: position 102,372 of record DATAWT010000012.1, on the reverse strand, counting down.
ACCCGTAGCGCCAAGCTATGGCATCTGTCGTGGTGGCAGATCATGACCGAGGCGATCGTGCAACACCGCCACCACGGGATCGCCGATCCCGACCAAGCGTGGATCCTCGGCGAGTTGATCGCCTACTTGGATAGCGCTGCGTCCGGCGCGGGCGGCTTCGACGACATGGGACCCAACTGGGTGGCGGTCCGCACCGGGGCGCCCGACCGCACTCTACGCGCGAGCGATCCAGCGGTGCGCGATGTCGCGGCGCGCTGGGATCAACTCGTCCAGTATCTCTGCCTCGGCCTCTCGCAAGACCTCGGGGAGCGCGTCGTCGTGCATCGTCCGCGCAAGCAGGATCAGAACGCGCGAATCGACGCCACGAGTAAGCGGCTCGCAGACGAGGGTGTCCTCCAGTCAGCTATCCGCGTCCCGAAGGCAGCCGGAGAACTTGCCGTGACCGCAGACCTGCGCGCCCGAAAGCTCAACGTCGGTGTGTCGCTCCAGGCGCCCACGGAAGGAAAGCCCGCTACCCGCCTAGCTTGGCTTGTCCGCCAACTCCCAGACGCGCGCGGAGACATCCTCATCAGCGCCCAGTACGCCAACGCGCGGCAACCCATCACAGCCACTTTGGAACAGACACGCCAGGAACGGGATGCGCTCACGTATCCAGCTGACCCGAAGCGCCCTCCACGGGAGTTCACGGTCGCGCTCCTGAGGCCGATTGGCAACAAGCGCGGCCAGGGCGAAGGATCATTCGTCAGCGAGACCCGTGCACAGCTCCTCGACTTCTACCGCGACGTGGTCCAGAACATCAAACCCTGGCAGGCGAGAGCACCCCGCCTACCCGACGTACCCGAATCCGTGCCAGACGAGCCGAGTCCAGAACCCCCCCCATTCGTGGCGATCCAAGAGCGGGACTTTGGCGACGCGATCGACCCGCAAGACACCGTTCCGATCTGGCAGGCCACGACCACGCCGTCAGACGGGAGCGATGAGGAAAGCGAGTTCGCTGACAGCGATGGCTGAGCTGAGGTCGTGCCACAGCAAGAGTGTGTTTGCTAGGACCCTGCCTTTTCCGAAGTCGACCGAGTCCTGATTCAGCCTGGCAACGCCGTTTCGAGGTCGCTCCGAAGATAAAGACGCTCTTTTTTCGGGGTATCGAGCGTGTGGGTCAGATGATGCGCGCGAGAGAGACCGAGGTTTCCCTGGCATAAGGGGGGGATGGGTGCAAGCGCCGATTTGCACCCATATCCACGGCCATCTCAGATGATCTCCGCGTATCCGATCCGGCGTGATCCTTCGAAGAGTCCGAGACATCCGCGTTTCTGACCTCCATCCGCGGCGCCTCGATGTCTTCACACGCGAGAGGTCGCTGGTTCGAAACCAGCCGTGCCCACTAGGAGAAGCCGCCGTTTGCGGGGGTTTTCTCAATCTTGTCTATGACTCGTGCTGAGCAGCTGCTGGCTCGTGCGCGTCGACGCGAGAGCGATGGCGGTCTCTGTCTGGCTCTAAAGCGGCCAGACGGGGCTTGAGACCGAGCCGGGCAGCGCCTTCTCCCATAGTTCGCCGAGGCGTTTGACGTCTCGCGCGTCGAGGCGCTCAAGCAGGAGCTTGCGGACGAGTGCGTGGTGGGTGACTTGTGCGGTGCGGAGGCGGGCGAGGCCTTGGGGAGTTACTCCGACGAGCAGGCTGCGCCCGTCGTCGGGGTTGGTGCGCCGCTCGACGAGGTCGATCTTCGCGAGTCTGTCGACTGAGCGGGAGACTCCGCTCGGGCTGAGGTTGCGTTGCTGGCCCAGTTCGCCGATCGGGAGTGCGCCGCCCGGCGCGGTGACGAGCGTGATCAGTACGCCGTAGGCGTCGATGCCAAAGCCGTGATCGGCCAGCAGTGCTCGGTCCAGCGCACGAAAGATCGTGGCATGGATGCGTAGCAGCCCGCGCCAAGCGCCGAACTGTTCGGGCGTGAACGGATTCGGCTCGGGCGCGCTGTCAAAGTCGAGCACGGCGTCGGCTCGGCTCTCAGAACTACTTGACATTCGCAAATACTCCAGCGTATTGTTTGCGAAAGGCACGATCGTCATCCAGTCGGTTCGCGAGTTCGTCGACTGCCCCCGGTTATCGAGCCCGAATCGACGTCAAGACACTCGCGCCAGAGCCCCCAGGGGGTCGGCTGGCCGCTTGCGGCCTCATTCCACGGCTCCGCCCACGCTCCGGACTGCCGCTCCACAGTCGCGTCTGCGCGATGAGCTGACAGTCGGTCCGCCTCGACCGTCCGTCTAGCCGTAGATCAAGGCCGCAAGAGCGACAACCGATACGAGCCTTGCGCTCTTGCTCGTAGAGGAGAGTAGAGCGCCCGTTGGAGACGATCGTGACGAGCAGCCACTCCACGTCTCGCCGGGCCCGCTTGCGAAAGCAAAGCGTCGGCATCATTTCGTACGCGGCAATCACATGCGCGTTGGCAATATTTGCCGCCACGGCCGTCGCGGCCCAGTCGCTGAGTAGGGCGGCCGCGCTTCGTGCCACAAAGGCCAACGCGCGCGGCGTAGAGGCCGCCTACAACGAGGATCCGGCGAACGCCGACGCGCAGATGTGGAAGGTGGAGGCCGGCTGTACGCGCAAACACATCACTAGCGTTAGCTGGCTATGCGAGGAGGCATTCTTCGTCGGAACCTCCGGAAGCTACGAACTCAACGTCGGGACCCCGCCGGCACCGACCTGCACCCAGCTTGTCACAACGACGCTAACTCCACACGGCATTCGCGTCCGCGACACGGGCGCGTTGAGTTGTCCCGGCGGCTAACACCAATGGGGCGTGCCGTGAATGCGTGTACGGCTTGGGCAGTTATCCGACCGTACGGCTGTGCGAGGGCGATGAGCTCGCTCGAGGCGTTCGCGGCATCGCAGTAGCTCATGGCGAGCGAGACGTCGCCGAGGTACCCTGCGATACAGAGAAGGTCGGCGGCAGCGAAGGTCATCGGGCTCCGGGCACCAGGGCGGTCCTTCGACCAGCGACTCAACTCAGACACGGCCTACCGCTGAACTCAACGCGAGGCGCGTCCGACGAGCTACAGCGCCAGCGCCCGATGCACCAGGTCTCGATAAACCTCTGGTTTCCCTTTGTGCATTCGGCTGTTGGAACCACTGTAGTGCGGAATTCTGGTCACCCGCGATACGAGTCCAGAATCCGCTAGCCGCTGCTCGTGGGCGAGTAGTGACTCATACGTCTTCCCGCCGAACGCGATCAGATGAACCGGGTTTCCGTCATTTAGCTCGCGATTTGCACTAGCAGGCTTTCAATGTCAGCGCTGTTGTTCGTCACAAGCTGCGAGTTGCTCTCGACTTGCCTGAACAAGTCCGTCATGTACGAGCCCCAGTAGGCCGTGTCACGCACGGCCTCAGCGATGAAATGGTCGTTGTGCTTCGGACCAGTGTGAAACATGGACCACGGAGCCACTCCGCCCCTTGCCACGTTTCCCGGGTTGAGGCCGAGAAATACGACATCGGAGCGCAAGATCGGCGGGAGTGCGGGGTCATTGACTGGCAGGCTCAAGTTGCTGGACCGGTCAAACCGTACGGTCGGAAACACCACGTCCCACACCGCCCATGAGGCGACGTCCTTATACGGAGCTGTTCGTTGCAGCAGGTTCTCGGTCGTGACAGAAATGATAGACGCGGACCGCCCGGAACCGGCCGAGCGACGGCTCAAACGCAGGTACGGCTAGCGGCGGCGCCGCAAGACCTGGGCGAACACGGATGGGCCGGCTAACCCGGAGGGCAAGAAACCCTGAGATTCGCCACGCGCACGACGACCGCCGACGACCGGTGCTGCGCGAAAGCGAGCGTCACGGTGTGGGTCAGCGTTTCAATCTCGCTGCGAGTTCATGCAGGTCTGTGACCGATTCGTCGGCGTCGGGGTCTTCGCGGGCGGGGGAGCACGGCCCATACTCGAGCCGGCGGTCGATGAATGCCGTCCGCAGTCCGGCCTCGCGGGCGCCCGCGAGATCCCATGGGTGGGCCGCCACAAGCATCAGGTCGGCGGGGTCCATTCCCAGGAGGCGGGCAGCCGTCCGGTACACAGCGGGCGCCGGTTTGTAGACGCGCGGGAGCTCGGCCGAGAGCAGGCAGTCGAAGCGCAGGTCGCCGTGGCGAGCGAGGTCGACGAGAAGCGCCATGTGGCCGTTGGAAAGCGCCGCCGTGACACGATCGCGGCGTAGCGCCTCGAGACCTGCACGAACGTCGGACCAGGGGTCAAGTCGATGCCACGCCCGGACGAGCCCACGTCGGGCCGCGAGATCAAGATCTGCGCCTCGCTCGCGAAGAAGGTCGTTGAGCGTCAGCAGATGCAGTTCGTCGAAGTTGCCCCACGGCCGGCGGCCCTCGTTCACCTCGGCGATGATCGGGAGGTACCTCTCTCGCCAAGCATCAGCCAGTTCCGCTGGGTCGCCGGGCAGCCCGGTCCCGCGAAAGGCGTCCGCCAGCCCCGACCGCCAGTCCACCAGCGTCCCAAAGACATCGAACACGAGCGCGCGCACCGCCACCATGGTTCACTGATGCGCGAGGGCCCGATCGGACGGTAGCTGACCGTTCGTGATCGCGGCGCACAGGGCTGCGTGGTCACATTCGGCTTGGTCGGCATAGAGGCTCGCGAACTGCGATGTCGCCCGATCGAAGCGATCGCTGGTCCCAAGGTAGGCGGTGATGGCAACCGGGTCGCCGGTACGAGCGTGTGCACGGGCTAGCGCCCATGCGCAGAGCGCGCCATAGCGCGCGAGGTTCGCTGGCTCCATGAGAGTCGGATCGCCGGATGCCTTGACGTCCCAGAGCTGGCGGGCGTAGTAGTGCCGTCCGGTCCTTGGTCCCACCGACCAGCCGAGAAAGATGTCGCTCGCGGCCTGAGTGAGGCGCTGTCCGACGACGACACGGAGCCCGTGGTGGGGTAGCTCCGACGGGCCGGCGTAGGGCTCGAGCACGGACGGGCCGGCCTCCTTGACCTGCAGGACGAGGGGGTCGCCGGCTGGGTGGTGGGGGCCCTCGAACAGCCCGACCCAGCAACGGGTCCCTACGCTGCCGACGCCGACCGCCTTGCGGGCCACGTCCACGAGCCGGAAGCGATCAAACAACGCGCGGCGGTCTTCCGACAGCGATGCGCGGTAGCCGTCGATGAAGCCGAGCACCTCGTCGAACTCGTGGCCGGTCTGACCGAGCCGCACCAGCAGCGGCGGGTCTTCCACGAACACGCGTGTGCCGTCGACGACATGTGTGAGCTTGCGCAGCGCGCGCAGGCTGGTCCGCGCCAGGCCGCGCTGAACGTCGCGACGCACGAGCCCGCGGTAACGCGCCGGGAAGAACGACACCACCTCGTCGATTCGGATCCGCGAATACCAGATATCCAGCGTCCGCAGCGACGCGTACTCAGCGATCCGCTCACGATATGTGCGAACCGCGCTGGCCACTGCCGCGCTGCGATGGCGCGCGTCGACGCCGTTACCGCGGAATGCAAGCTCCAGGCTCGCGGCGAGCCGCCTCACGTCCCATTCAAACGGTGCGGGCAGCGTCTCGTCGAAATCGTTGATGTCAAATACAACGCTGCGCTCGGGAGTCGCGAACTCGCCAAAATTGCCCACGTGAGCATCGCCGCATGCCTGCACGCGCAAGCCGGTGACCGGCGCGTGCGCCATGTCGAGCGCCATTACCGAGGCAGTACCACGAAAGAACGCGAAGGGCGATTCGCTCATCCGGCCGTACAGCACACCGAGCAGCTCGGGGAGACGCTCCGCCGCCTGCCGCTCGAGCAGCTCGACCACGTCGGGGCGGACGGCCGCCGGCGCCCACCCACCGTGCGACCCGCGCGGACAACTCTCCCGCAGCGCTCGACCCGCGTCCATTCGCTCCGCTCGAGTCCCGTCCACCATCCCAGCGTACTCGTCGAGCACTGGGCCGATCCGAGGCCGACGGGGCCTTCCTACCCGGCTAAATCGTCATGGGATAGGCCGTAAGGCGCGCCGGTGGGGGCGCCCATCCGGTGCCCGCGAGCGCCCGGGCCGGCGCTTCGTTGCCGGCACGTGGCGTTTCTCACCCGGTGCGCGTGTAGTTCTTCACCGCGCAGACCATGCCCAAGCACCTAGCCTGCAGGGCAGTAGGCTCAAGTTTCCGGGGGAACGAGGCACAGGAGACCACGTTGCGCCGCACACTCGTTCTCTCGGCTCTGGCCCTCATTCTGCTTCTCGCCTTCATGGCGGGGCAGGCGATGGCCGACATCGGCAACTCCGGCGACGATCTGCGCGATGGCTGGTACCCGGACGAGTCCTCGCTCACGCCGCAGCTCGTGAGCGGCGGCACGTTCGGCCAGCTCTGGTCGGCGCCGGTCAGCGGACAGGTGTACGCGCAGCCGCTCCTTTCCAACGGGACGCTGGTGGTTGCGACCGAGAACGACGCCGCGTACGGACTCGATCCGGCAACCGGCGCGCAGCAGTGGTCTGACGCGCTCGCCACGCCATGGAATCCCGGCGACATCGGCTGCGCCGACATCGAACCATCGATCGGCACTACCTCGACCCCGGTGATCGACCCCGCGACGAACACCGTCTACCTCACCTACAAGACCTACCAGTCGGGCTCAAGCGGACCGGCGGCCTGGTACATGGACGCGCTCGACGTGTCCACCGGCGCACAGCGACCGGGCTTTCCCGTGGAGCTGAGCGGAACCGCCCAGAACGATCCGTCGGCGAGCTTCCTGGCCACCGACCAGCAGCAGCGACCCGGGCTGCTCCTGATGGACGGCGTCGTCTACGCAGCCTTCGGCAGTCACTGCGACTACTCCACCTGGCAGGGCTGGGTGTTCGGTGTGTCGACCTCGGGCACCGTCACCGCGCGCTGGGTGGACGATCACGCGGACGGCGCGGGCGCCGGCATCTGGCAGTCCGGCGTCGGCCTGATGTCGGACGCCGATGGCTCGATCTTCTTCATAACCGGCAACGGCGACTCGCCTGCGACCGGCGGTCCGGGTGACGTGCTCCCGACACAATTCGGGGACGCGGTCGTGCACCTGAAGGTTCAGCCAGACGGGACACTCGCTCCCGTCGACTATTTCGTGCCCTTCGACGCACCCCTGATCGACTTCTGGGACGAGGACTTCGGATCCGGTGGAATCGTAGGTCTGCCCGACGGCTACTTCGGGACCAGCACACTCCCGCACCTCGCGGTCGCGGTCGGAAAGGAAGGCTACGTATACCTGCTCAACCGCGATTCGCTCGGTGGTTACGATCAGGGGCCGGGCGGCGGCGATGCCGTCGTGCAGCGCCTGGGCCCGCGCGTCGGGGTCTGGGGCCGCCCCGGAGTGTGGCCGGGAGACGGCGGGTACGTCTACATCACGACATCGGGCGGTCCGCTCGACGTCTACAAGTACGGGCTCTCCGGCACAGGCCAGCCGAGCCTCTCGCTGACGGGCTCAACGCCCGACACATTCGGCTGGGGGAGCGGGCCAGCTGTGATCACCAGCGACGGCACGACCAGCGGCAGCGCCCTCGTCTGGGTGATCTGGAGCGCCAACCGCGCCGGCGACGGCGGCGAGCTGCGCGCCTATAACCCGATCCCCGTGAACGGCGTGCCGCAGCTCGTCTGGAGCGCGCCGATCGGTAGCGCCACGAACTACAGCAATCCCGGTGTCGGCGCCGGCCGACTCTACATCGGCACGCGCGACGGGCACGTCCTTGCCTTCGGCTCGCCCGTCAGCGCCCCGCTCAGCGGCTCCGCTCTCAGCTTTCCGACGACCACGATCGGTAACGCAAGTGAGCTCACCCTCACTCTCACCGCCAACCAGGACGTCACCGTACAGAGCGTGTCCTCGAGCTCGTCTCAGTTTGAGCCCGGGACGCCGTCGCAGAAGCTGCCGGCGGCGCTGAGCCCGGGCGACACGCTGTCGGTGCCGGTCACCTTTGCTCCCAGCGACTACGGAACGATCGGCGGCGAGATCAACGTCACTCTCAGCGACGGCGCCACCGTTCCGTTCTCGCTCACCGGCACCGGCCAGACAGCCACGGGCCTTTTGACCGTCAACCAGTCGCTGGTGTCACTCGGCGGCACCACGGTCGGCAGCGAACTCACCGGCAGCGTCACCGTGAGCAACGACGGCGCAACGCCGGTGCAGATCAGCGCCATCCACCCCCCGGATCCGCCGTTCAGCGCAACCGGACTGCCCAGCGTAGGCGACTCGATCCCCTCAGGGGGGTCGGTGACCGTCACGCTCGCCTTCGATCCAACGGCGACGGGGTCCTTCAACAGCACCCTCGAGATCGACAGCAGCGGCGGCAACTGCATGGTCGGAGTTTCTGGCAGTGCAGGCGCGCCCGGCCATCTGCAGATAACGAGCGAGAGCAACGACTTCGGAGCGGTCACCGTGGGCACGACGGCGACGAAAAGCTTCACGATCACCAACACTGGGGCGACCGCCGCGACCATCTCGAAGTCGAAGCCTCCCTTCGGCGGTGAGTTCGCACCGCAAACGCGACTCGACGAGGGCACCACAATCGCCCCGGGCGCGAGCGTCGTCGAGGTAGTCAGCTTCACACCGACCACATCCGGCACTGCAAACGATGCCTGGGTCATCAACAGCAACGACGACACCGGATTGCACCAGGTGGAGTTCACCGGCACCGGCGTCTTGCCCCCGTCGTTGACGCCCCCTGCCTACACGCCTGCACCCGGGACGCCCGGCACCACCGATCCCCTCCTCCGCGCCCTGGCGCTCGTCCCGAACACACTGACACGCGCCACGGTCGATCGCGCCCACATCAGCTTCAACGCCAGCCGGTCTGCCGTGCTCAGATTCACGCTCTCGCGCGTGAAGACGGGGCGGCGCGTCGGCAGCCGGTGCGTGCCCACCAAACGCAGCGACCGCCATCACGCCCGCTGCACCCGATACGTGACCGTCGCGACCTTCCTCTACACGAGCAAGACCGGCCTCAATCACCTCCTGCTGCGGCGGTACCTACACGTCGGCACGCTCGCGCCGGGCACCTACCGGCTCACCGCCGCGGCAGCCCCGCCGACAATCGCAACCACGCCGATCAGCGTCCGGTTCCGCGTCAGCGTCAAAACCTGAGCCGGTTTGGCTGCGAAGTTCCATCAGCCGCTCACAAAGACCCTAGGCAGCTCGACTGAGTGATGGCTCGATTACGTCGCGCCTGGTGGGGACGGCGTTCACAGTGATCGACGACATTTCGGCACAAGCCGACACCAGCCGGCGGTCGCCTACACCGAAGCGGCGACGTCACCGCGACCGTGTGCACGAATCGGCACCGTGAACATGCCCTGGGGCTCCACAATCGCGGCACTCTCAGAGAGCTGTCTCTAGCGTACGCCTGACTGGCGGCCGTCGACAGCTACTCGACGCGATCCGCGTCGGCGACCCTCATCCGGCTCGGGTCCGGCGCCGCGGAGAGCGCTGTCGCACGCACCTCGGGGTGCCACTTGGCGTGGTGCGCACGCGCCCAGTCCTCGCGGACGGTTCCGAGCGTCATCCCGTGCAGCGAGTGCCGGGTGCTTCGGCGGATCAGCGCAAGGTAGAGGTGGCCGACGACGATCACGACCGACATGTACATCAGTGCGTCGTGGAGATAGATCGTGCCGCCGAGGCGGATGTCGGTGTTGCGCTCGCCGAGCCAGAGAATCATTCCCGACACGAAGAAGAGCGTCGCAAACGCCGCCGTGACGATTACGTTGACCTTCTGGCCGGCGTTGAAGCGACCCTGCGGGCTGTGCGTGCGACCGGCGAGGAACCGACGGTCATCGCGGTCGAAGAGGTCGACCTCGCGGATCGTCCGGGCCACGGCGCGGCGGTTGCCGAGCAGCGCGATCAGAAGCATCGCGCCCGCCCACGACACGGCTGTATAGAAGTGGATGTCCTTGATCAACGGCCGGTCGGCGAACGTGACCGAGAGCGACGGAATGTAGAGGATCAGCCCCGAACCGAGCAGGACGAAGAACGCGCTCGCGTGGACCCAGTGCAGGAGCCGCTCGGTGAGCGTGAAGCGCTGCACGTAGCGCGGGCGGCTGGACGAACTCGCTCGGCGGCGCGGTGTGGTTGTTGTCCGCTCAGGCATACCCATTTGAGTGCCCGACCCAGGCGTTGACGTCGTAGCCCCGCTGCTCCCAATAGCCCGCCCCTTGCCTCGGGACGAGCGTGATGCGCTCGACCCACTTGACGTTCTTGTAGCCGTACATCTCGGGAATCACAACGCGGACCGGCGCGCCGTGCTCCTGCGGCAGAGGCTCGCCGTCCATCTCGTAGGCGAGCATGACATCGGGCAGGGCGAGGTCGTGCAGTGCCAGGTAGTCGTCGTACGGATACTCCGCGGAGATGAAGTGCGCGGCATGGGCGGACGGCAGTGGCCCTGCGCTTGCGAGCAGGTCTCGGAAGCGCACCCCGCCCCAGTGAACACCATCGACGATCCAGCCGGTGACACAGTGGAAGGTCGACACTTGCTCCACCTTCGGCAGCGCCAGCAGCTGATCGTAGGAAAGCTCGAGCGGCCGGCCGACCAACCCGTCGAGCTTGAGCCGCCACGTGGCGCGATCGAAGGTCGGCATTGAGTCCGCAACGGTGTAGATCCGCCATCCGCTCGAAGGGACGATGCGACTGAGGCCGGTGGCGTCGGCGAATGGCTTCGTCACCGCGCTGGTGACACTCGAGATCTCCTGGCCGTAGAAGAGCGTCGCAACACCCGCTCCGACCAAGCCTAGAAACCCGGCACGGCCGAGTCGGCGCGCGCCGACGTTCTCACGCGGCGATTGTGGTGGCTGATCGCTCGAGGTCAAAGATGCGTCGCTACATCGAGACCATGCCGGAGAGCAGCGTGCCGCGAACCTCGCCTGGATGCGCCTTCGTGTCGACCCATACCGAATAGGCCCCGGGCTTGGCCTCAAGATGCTCGAGAGTCATCGCCGACTCCTTTGCGCAGCCGCTCTTTGTGTAGTGCATCCCTAGCTCGAGTAGCACGGGGCCACTTGCTCCGGTGTGGATCGTCGCGCGCGTCGGGCCCTTCAGGGTCGGGATGTCGAACGCCCAGCAGAGCTTGCCCGAGGTCACGTGGAGGTTGACGGTCCCGTGCTCGCCCATCCCCGACAGGTGCGCGCCGAACTCGGTGTGCATCGCGGTCGCCGACGCGCCGCTGGCGCCGAGGGCGAGAGCCGCGCCTGCGAGAACGGTCACGGTGATCGGTTTCCACTGCATGGGGGGCTACCTCCGGGGTCGGCTTGGACCAGCGCAACCTAGCCGCGCCCCGGGGCGGCCGCCATTACAAGACTCTGAAACCACGACGTGGCTGTAAGGAACTGTTAAGCACCCGGCCGCCAAGCAGGTGAACAATGTGACGATGAGCACCGTCCTTGTCGTTGACGACGAGCCATCGGTTCGTGACGTCGTCGTGCGCTACCTCCAGCAGGCGGGCTACCAAACGCTCGAGGCCGGCGACGGCAACGCCGCCCGCGAGCTACTCGAACAGGACATGCCTAGCCTGATCGTCCTCGACCTGATGCTGCCGGGCATGGACGGTCTCGCGTTGTGCCGCTGGATCAGAGAGCGCTCGGAGCTCCCCGTGATCATGATCACGGCACTGGGCGAGGAGACCGACCGCCTGACGGGGCTCGAGCTGGGAGCCGACGACTACCTGACCAAGCCGTTCTCGCCGCGCGAGCTGGTAGCGCGCGTACAGGCCGTTCTGCGGCGCACGTCGCCGCCCGCGAGCCCGCAGCCGGTCGAGATCGGCGAGCTCGTGATCGACCCCGCCCGGCGGGAGGTGCGCAGGGCCGGGGCGCCGCTGCGTCTGACCACGCTGGAGTTCGACCTGCTTTGGTTCCTCGCCACCAACCCCAACCGCGTGTTCGAGCGCGGCGAACTCATGCGCAACGTCTGGGGATATACGTCACAGCTCGACACGGGCACGGTGACCGTGCACATGCGCCGACTGCGCTCGAAGATTGAGAAGGACCCTTCGCGACCGCGCCACCTCGAGACGGTCTGGGGCAGCGGCTACCGGCTGACGCCATGATCGAGCTCGCGATCCTGCTAGCGCTCGGGACTCTCGCGGTCGGTGTGCTCGCGGCCCTGCTGCTGCGGCTGCTTCCGGCGCTGCGACTGCAGTTGCCGGCTCTGGCGCTGCTCGCGGTGATCCTGCCACTGGCCGGAGTGCTCGCCTCGGGGTGGGTTATGTTCGAGATGAACGCCGATACCGAGGTTTTGGCGGTGTCCTCGGCCGCCGCGCTTTCGTCCGTAATCGCCGCGCTGCTGCTCGCCCGCTGGATCCGCGCGCCTCTCGACCGCCTGCGACTCGCTTCGGCCAGGCTCGCCGCGGGGGACCTTTCCTCAAGGGCGTCAGAGCAGGGACCAGCCGAGGTCGCCGAGGTTGCCCACGCGTTCAACGCGATGGCCGACTCGGTCGAGCGGCTGTTCGAGGCGCGCCGCGAGCTGGTCGCGTGGGCCAGCCACGACCTGCGCACCCCGCTTGCCTCAATGCAGGCGATGATCGAGGCAATCGACGACGGGCTCGCGCGGCCCGACGAGTACATGCACTCGCTCGCCGATCAAGTACGTGTGCTCTCCGGGCTGGTGGATGACCTCTTCGAACTGGCGCGTATCGACGCCGGGATCCTCACGCGCCAGCTCCAGCACCTCAACCTGGAACAGGTCATCGGCTCGTGCGTGCGAGGTTTCGAAGCCGAGGCCCGCGCAAAGCGCATCAGCCTCCAGGCGCGAGCGGACGCCTCCGTGCCACCCGTGCTTGGCGCTCCCGACCAGGTCCAGCGCGTGATGCACAACCTGCTCACGAATGCGATCCGCCACACCCCCCCGGACGGGGCGATCGCGATCGTCCTCAGCCCTAACGAGCACGATGTGGTCATTGCGGTCGAGGACACCGGGGACGGAGTGAGCGCCGACGCCGCGGAGCGCATGTTCGACCGCTTCTGGCGCGCGGATTCCTCCCGCGGCTCGACCGGGTCGGGCCTCGGCCTCGCGATTGCGCGGGCCCTCGTAGAAGCCCACGGCGGGCGCATCTGGGCCGAGAACGGTCCCGGCGGAGGAGCCAGAATCGCATTTACGCTCCCAACCACAACCAGCTGACGCGGCCTGTCCCCGGCTCCGTCCGCGGGCGCACACCGGGCCCCAGCTCGAGCAGGCGCGAACCGCTGCCTCGCAATACACACAGCGCGATCCTTCCGCAGTCGATACGCCCTCGGTTCCTCCTCGGTGCTCTTCACAAGCGAGGGGGCGCTGGTTCGGGCCATCCGCTGTCGTCGGACGTAAGCGCCGTTCAGTTATCGACGAGCGTAATCTCGAACGAGTGCAGGTCCGGGCGGTAGCAGTGATGCCCGTACTCGACCGCTTTGCCGGAATCGTCGTAGGTCGTGCGGTCCATCGTCAGCAGTGGACTGCGGCTCCTGATCTCAAGCAAGCGCCCTTCCTCTGGCGTCGCCGGTCGCGCGCCGATTCGTTGGTGCGCCACACGCATGTGCGTGCCGCGCGCCCGCATCAGCTGGTAGAGCCCGCGGGACTCGAACTCATCGATCGGCAGGTCGGTGAATTCCTCCGGCAGGAAGTTCTCCATCACCGCAAGCGGTATCCCGTCGGTGAACCGCAGACGCCGTAGATGTAGAACCGGCGCGCCCGGTGTCAGGGACAGGCGCTCCATCAGGCGCTCGTCGGCGGCGATGACCTCATGCGAGAGCAGGGTGGTACCCGGGTGCTGCCCGCCACGACTCAGGTCGTCATAGAGGCTTGTCAACTCCACCTTGCGAGTCACGGGCCGCTGCACCACCTGGGTTCCGACGCCGCGGCGACGCACGAGCAGTCCTTTGCCCACCAGCTCCTGCAGAGCCCGGCGAACGGTCGGTCGCGACAGGTTGAGTCGATGCACCAGGGCGATCTCGTTCTCGAGCCGAGAGCCGGCGGGCAACTCACCGCTGACGATCGCCTGCTCGATTCGGCTTGCGACCTGGAAGTACAGCGGCACCGGGCTCGAGCGGTCGATGTCGAGGAACAGGTCTTCCCGTAGCGCTCCGGGTTCCGTGCTGGGAGCGGACACGTCAGGAGTCGTTTGGGCCATTAGAAGCGCCTCACCTCGTGCTCGATGTTACGGCCTACGCCGAAATCAGCCTCCTTGCAGATAGGAAGACCTATTGTTAGTTTGATAGGACAAAGCTTGCTAGGCTGCCCGCCGGGGAGAATGGAGACCCGTTGACGACCGCGCCTGACCCACTGACTCTGGACGTCCTCACCGTCGGGCGGATCGGCGTCGACCTCTACCCGCTCCAGGACAACGTCGGACTCGAGGACGTCCAAACGTTCGGCAAGTCCCTGGGCGGCAGCGCGACGAACGTCGCGATCGCCGCCGCTCGCCACGGGCTCCGAAGCGCCGTGATCACAGGCGTCGGGGACGACCCGTTCGGGCGCTACGCGCGCAGCGAGCTGCGACGTCTCGACGTCGACGACCGTTTCGTCGCGACGATCGGCGAACTGAAGACGCCTGTCACGTTCTGCGAGATGTTCCCGCCCGACAACTTCCCGCTGTACTTCTACCGCGAGCCGATCGCCCCGGATCTGATGATCGCCGAGCAGCACCTCGATCTCGATGCGATCGGCGCCGCGCGGATCTACTGGTCCACGGTCACGGGGCTGTCGCGCGAACCGAGCCGCAGCACCCACCACAGAGCCTGGGCGGCGCGTGACCGCAAGTCGCTGACAGTTCTGGACCTCGATTACCGGCCGATGTTCTGGGCGTCTGCCGAGGACGCCAGCACCGCGGTTGCGGAGGCGCTCCCCCACGTGACCGTCGCCGTGGGAAACCGCGAGGAGTGCGAGGTCGCCGTCGGAGAGACAGACCCGCAGCGTGCGGCTGACGCACTGCTCGATCGCGGCGCCGAACTTGTGGTCGTCAAGCAGGGCCCTCTAGGAGTCTTGGCCAAGACCCGCGACGAGACGGTGGAGGTTCCTGCGTGCACCGTTGAGGTGGTCAACGGACTCGGGTCCGGAGATGGATTTGGCGGCGCCCTGTGTTACGGACTCCTTGAGAAATGGCCGCTCGAGCGGACCCTGCGGTTCGCGAATGCCGCCGGGGCGATCGTCGCCAGCCGCCGAGAGTGCTCGACCGCGATGCCGACGACCGCGGAGGTCGATGACTTGATGAGGAAGGCCGATCGTGTCGGCGTCTGAGGTCAGCGAGCTCTCGAGCGCGCCGATCGGCGATGAAGCGTTCGCTGCGCTGCGTCACACGCGCCTGCACGATCCGGGCGCGATCTCGGCCGCACTGGCTTCACGCCAACGCCGGCCTCTCGTCGACGGGGACGGCCGGCTCTTCATCGTCGCCGCCGATCATCCCGCCCGCGGCTCACTCGGGGTGCGCGGAGAGCCGTTGGCGATGGCCAATCGCTACGAACTGCTTCGGCGTCTCGTGCTGGCACTGGCGCGCCCCGGCGTCGACGGGGTGCTAGCCACCCCGGACATCATCGACGACCTCGCGCTCCTGGGAGCGCTGGGCAACAAGATCGCGGTCGGGTCGATGAACCGCGGTGGCCTGCGCGGCGCGGTGTTCGAGATCGACGACCGCTACACCGGTTACGACGTCGAAGCGATGCTCGCGGCGGGGATCGATGCGGCGAAGGTCCTGGTGCGAGTCGATCTGCAGACGCCGACCACGGTGGCGACGCTCGAGGCCACCGCTCGGGCGGTGACCGAGTCCGCTGGCGCGAAGCTGCCGATCATGATCGAGCCGTTCATGAGTCGAATGATCGAAGGGAAGATCGCCAACGATCTGTCGACCGAGGCCGTGATCAATTCCGTTGCGATCGCGTCGGGCCTCGGCACGACCTCCGCCTACACGTGGCTCAAGCTGCCGGTGGTCGAGGAGATGGAGCGGGTGATGGAGGCGACGACCCTCCCGACGCTGCTGCTCGGTGGCGACAGCGGCGGTGATCCGGACCGGCTCTACTCATCCTGGCAATCAGCGCTCGAGCTCCCCGGGGTGCACGGGCTCGTGGTAGGTCGCAGCCTGCTCTACCCCGCCGATGATGACGTCGTTCAGGCGGTTGATACGGCCGCGACTCTCGTGCACGGCGGCTGACCGGAGGTATCGCGACCACACATGCCTGGAGAGACAGTGATGACAGACACCGCCGCCAACGACGCCGCTGCCGCGCCGCGAGCCGAACTGCCGGTCGTTCCTCATTGGATCGACGGCGCCGAGTACCCGTCGGCCAGCGGCCGTGACGCTCCGGTCTACGACCCGGCGCTCGGCAGCGAGACCAAACGAGTCGCGATGGCGAATCGAGCCGAGGTGGACGCGGCGGTCGCGAGCGCGAAGGCCGCCTTCCCCGCCTGGCGCGATCTGTCGCTCGCACGCCGCCAGGCGATCCTCTTCAAGTTCCGGGAGCTGCTCGAGGCGCGCAAGGGCGAGCTGGCCGAGATCATCACCTCCGAACACGGCAAGGTCCTCTCCGACGCGCTCGGTGAGATCACGCGCGGCCAGGAGGTGGTCGAGTTCGCGACCGGCCTGGCGCACCACCTCAAGGGCGAGTTCGCAGAGCAGGTCTCAACCGGCATCGACGTGTACTCGACGCGGCAACCACTGGGCGTCGTCGCGATCATCAGTCCGTTCAATTTCCCGGCGATGGTCCCGGCGTGGTTCTTCCCGATCGCCATCGCCGCCGGCAACACGGTCATCCTCAAGCCGTCGGAGAAGGACCCCTCGGCGGCGATCTGGCTCGCGCGACTGTGGAAGGAAGCGGATCTGCCCGATGGCGTGTTCACCGTCCTCCACGGCGACAAGGAGGCCGTCGACGGTCTGCTTGAGCATCCCGACGTCGCGGCGATCAGCTTCGTCGGCTCGACCCCGATCGCCAGGTACGTCTATGAGACGGGCACGCGTAACGGGAAGCGCGTTCAGGCCCTCGGCGGCGCGAAGAACCACATGCTCGTGCTTCCCGATGCGGACCTCGACCTCGCCGCCGACAGCGCGATCAACGCCGGCTTCGGCTCCGCCGGCGAGCGCTGCATGGCGATCTCGGTGGTCGTCGCCGTCGAACCCGTCGCCGACGAGCTGATCGCCAACATCGCCAAGCGGATGAAGACGCTACGGATCGGCGACGGCCGGCGCAGCTGCGACATGGGGCCACTGGTAACCCGCGAGCACCGCGACAAGGTCGCCGGTTACATCGATCTCGCAAGCCAAGACGGAGCGACCGTCGTCGTCGACGGCCGCGACGTCGAGCCCGACGGTGACACCGACGGGTTCTGGCTCGGGCCGACCCTGATCGACAAGGTCCCGACGGGCTCCCGGGTCTACACGGACGAGATCTTCGGACCGGTCCTCTCGGTCGTTCGCGTGCCCTCCTACGAGGCCGGCGTCGAGCTGATCAACGCCAGTCCGTTCGGCAACGGCACCGCGATCTTCACCAACGACGGCGGCGCCGCGCGGCGCTTTCAGAACGAGGTCACGGTCGGCATGATCGGCATCAACGTGCCGATTCCGGTGCCGGTCGCGACATTCAGCTTCGGCGGCTGGAAGGACTCGATGTTCGGGGACACCAAGGCGCACGGCGCTGAGGGCGTGAGGTTCTTCACGCAGCTGAAGGCGATCACCAGCCGCTGGCTCGACCCCTCGCACGGCGGGATCAACCTCGGCTTCCCAGAGAACGACTAGCGGCGAAAGGTCGCGATCACGATGGCAGCCCTCAACGAATGGTTCTTCCCCCACGGAACGCTGTCTCGCGATCGGTTCGAGTGCGTGGTCGACGGCACCACCCCAGGTTGGGCTCGCACCGGCCTCCACGTCGCCATATTGGGTGACGACACAGTCGACCTTCCAGCCGCTGATGTTGAACGGATCGTCGTGCCGCTGTCGGGCACCTTCCAGGTCGACCATGAAGACACGACGACAGCTCTCGACGGCCGCGACAGCGTGTTCGACGGACCCACTGACGTGCTCTACGTCGGTGCCGGGCAGTCGCTCAGCATTGCCGGTCGCGGTCGCGTGGCGATCGCCGAGGCGCAGACGAGCGTGCGCAAGCCGAGCAGGTACATAGCCAGGCAGGAAGTCCCGGTCGAGCTGCGCGGCACCGGCCGCGACAGCCGGCAGGTGCACAACTTCGGCACGCCGGAAGGCCTCGACGCCGCTGCGCTGTTGGTCTGCGAGGTCATCACCCCAGCGGGCAACTGGTCGTCCCACCCCGCTCACAAGCACGACGACCCGGTTCCCGGACGCGAAACCGAGCTCGAGGAGATCTACTACTTCGAAGCCGCCCCAGGCCGCGGAGCCGGCGCCCCCGCCGATGCGGCGGCGTTCGGGAGCTTCGCCACCTACTCCTCCGATGCGGGCGAGATCGAGACGCGCGCGCTCGTGCGCACGGGCGATGTCGCGCTCGTCCCCTACGGCTACCACGGACCCGCCGCCGCAGCGCCCGAATACGACCTCTACTACCTCAACGTCATGGCCGGCCCCGAGCGGGCGTGGCTGTTCTCCGACGACCCTGCGCAAACATGGATCCGCTCCACCTGGAGTGAGGCGAGCGTCGATCCGCGACTTCCCTACGGGCGCGTCGCGGCGATCGAGGACGCGGTCAGATGAGCACTCGCAGACTGACCGTCGGGCAGGCGCTCGTCGAGTTCCTGGGCCATCAATGGACGGTCGACGGGGAACTGCGCGAGCGGACCGTCCCGAGCATCCTCGGCATCTTCGGCCACGGCAACGTGGCCGGGCTCGGGCAGGCGCTCAAGCAATACAACGTCAGCGCCCCGGCGCTGCTGCCCTACCATCAGGCGCGCAACGAGCAGGCGATGGTGCACGAGGCGGTTGGCTATGCCCGCATCCACCGCCGGCGTGCGACGCTCGCTGCCACCGCCTCCGTCGGTCCCGGCGCAGCGAACATGCTCACCGGCGCGGCGCTGGCAACCGCCAACCGGCTGCCTGTCCTGCTCCTCCCGAGTGACACCTTCGCCACACGTGTCGCCGACCCCGTGCTCCAAGCGCTCGAGCATCCCCACGACACCGGGATCCAGGTCACCGACGCCTACCGTCCGCTGTCGCGCTTCTTCGATCGCGTCCAGCGGCCGGAACAGCTCTACTCGATCGCCCTTGCCGCGATGCGGGTTCTGACCGACCCCGCCGACACGGGCGCCGTGACGATCGCGCTCCCCGAGGACGTGCAGGCTGAGGCGATCGACGTCCCCACCGAGTTCTTGGCCGACCGCGAATGGCACATCCGCCGCCCGCCAGCGGAGCCGTGGGCGCTCGATGCCGCCGTGGCGGCCATTCAGGCGGCGCGGAAGCCGTTCGTCGTCGCCGGCGGCGGCGTCATCTACTCCGCGGCCGAGAACGCGCTGCGCGACCTCGTCGAGCTGACCGGCATTCCAGTCGGCACGACGCAGGCCGGCGGCGGCGCGCTCAACTGGGACCACCCGCAATACCTCGGCGGCGTCGGCGCGACCGGAACCGCGGCGGCCAACCGGCTCGCGGCCGAGGCGGACCTGGTGATCGGCGTCGGCACCCGCTACAGCGACTTCACGACGGCCAGCCGCACCGCGTTCCAAAGCCCCGACGTCAAGTTCGTCAACATCAACGTCGCGGCGTTTGACGCCTACAAGCACGGAACGCGACTGCCGGTGGTCGCAGACGCGCGCGAGACCCTCCTGGCACTCACCTCGCGCCTGCATGAGCATCGAATCGCCGACGAGTACGCCGAGCGAATCGATCGTGAGCGCCGCGAGTGGAACGCCGTGGTCGACGCGGCGCTCGCCCCGACCGGCTCCGAGCTGCCAGGGCAGCCCGAGATCATCGGTGCGATCCACGCCGCGAGCGATCCTCGGGATGTCTTGGTTCAGGCCGCCGGGTCGCTACCGGGGGATCTCCACAAGCTTTGGCGCGTCCGAGACCCGCTCGGCTATCACGTCGAGTACGCGTTCTCGGCGATGGGCTACGAGATCGCCGGCGGGATCGGCGTCAAGCGGGGGCTCGACGCTCTGGGCGATGCCCGGGACGTGATCGTGATGGTCGGCGACGGTTCCTACCTGATGCTTCACTCGGAGCTAGCCACCGTCGTCGCCGAGGGCATCAAGATCATCGTCGTACTGATCCAGAACGAGGGGTTCGCCTCGATCGGGCACCTCTCCGAGACAGTCGGCTCTGAGCGATTCGGCACCCGCTACCGCTACCGCAACCCGGACACTCTCGAGTTCGATTCCGGCGAGCTGCTGACCGCCGTGGATCTGGCCGCCAACGCCCGCAGCTACGGGATCGACGTGATCGATATCGCGCCGGGTACTGACGCCACCGGGCAGCTGAGCGCCGCGATCACGAACGCGAAGACGAGCAGCACAGCCACCCTGATCCACATCCGCTCCGACCCGTTCCGCTACGGGCCCGACGGCGAGAGCTGGTGGGACGTTCCCATCGCGGAAGTCTCGGAGCTGCCCAGCACTGGCGAGGCATACGCCAGTTACGTCCAAGCAAGGCGCCGACAGCGGCCGCTGGTCGGATGAGCGCACGACTCATGCAAAGGAGGGGTTGAAGGACCATGGCGAACCCGACCGCGAGTCAAATGATCACGGTGGCAAACGCTCCGTGCAGCTTCGGCGCTTTCGAGCTGACGGTAGGCATCAACCCGAACGTCCCTGATCCCGTCGCACTGCTCGACCAGGTGGCGCAGACCGGCTACACGGGCATCGATCTCGGCCCCCCGGGCTACCTCGGCCTCGGGGACGAACTGCACGAGCGACTGTCGAGCCGAGGTCTCGCCCTTGCCGGCGGCTACCTCGAGCTGCCCTACACCGATCACAGCGCCCTCGCTGAGGCGATCGACCGCGACCTCGACGAGCTGCTGACGGTGTTTGACTCGGTGAGCGACATCGAACCGCGGCCTAAGCCGACGCTCGCCGACCCCGGCTCTCCCACTCGCCGAGCCAATCCGGGACGCAGCCATAAGGACCGCGGCTTCGGGTGGACGGACGCCGAATGGCGGCAGTTCGCCGACGGATTCGCGCGGGTCTATGAGTACTGCATGAACCGAGGCTACGAGCCGACGTTCCACAACGAGACCGGCAGCTACGTGGAGGCTCCGTGGGAGATCGAGAAGGTGCTCGAACTCACTGATGTCGGCTTCTGCCTCGACACCGGCCACCTGGTGGTCGCCGGCGGGGACCCCATTGCCGCGGTCAAGGACTGGAGCGAGCGGATCAACCACCTGCACGTCAAGGACGCACGCCAGTCGATTCTCGACAGCATCGTGGCGGACCACGGCAACACCGACGAGATCTGGCGCCGCCGGGCGTTCTGCGCGCTAGGCGAAGGCGACATTCCGCTCGACGCCGTGTTCGACGCCGTGCGAAGCAGCGGCTACGCGGGCTGGCTGGTGGTCGAGCAGGACATCTTCCCCGAGGCGTCAGACCCGCCCGGTTGGGCTGCCGACCAGCAAGAGATCAATCGCGCGTTCCTGCGCGCTCGGGGCATATAGCGGTGGCGCAGAGTCCTCCCGGTGCTGTCGCGCGGCCAGCCGCGAGCGACGTCACCTCCGAGGCGACGGACGCCGCCGCGGCGACGCCTGCGATCCAGTTCACCGGGGTGTCCAAGACCTACGGCTCGTTGACGGCGCTTCACCCGATTGACCTCGAGATCCGCGACGGGGAGTTCTTCTGCCTGCTCGGTCCGTCGGGCTGCGGCAAGTCGACGACGCTGAGTCTGGTCGGCGGCTTCGCCGCTCCCTCGTCCGGCGAGATCCGCATCAGCGGTGAGCTCGTCAACCAGACGCCGCCCCACCGGCGGAAGGTCAACACCGTCTTTCAGTCCTACGCCCTGTTCCCGCACATGAACGTCACTGAGAACGTGGCGTTCGGCCTGAAGATGGCGAAGGTGCCACGCCGCGAGTCAGAGACCCGGGTCGCCGAGGCGCTCCACCTGGTTGCGCTCGAGTCCTACGCCGACCGCTATCCAGGCCAGCTCTCGGGCGGCCAGCAGCAGCGTGTCGCGGTTGCTCGCGCGCTGGTCAACCGGCCGGCGGTGCTGCTTCTCGATGAGCCGCTCGGAGCGCTCGATCTCCAGCTGCGCAAGCGGCTTCAGGTCGAGCTCGCCCAGATCCAGCGGGAGGTCGGGACGACCTTCGTATTCGTCACCCACGATCAGGGTGAGGCGATGACGATGGCCGACCGCATCGCCGTCATGAACGAGGGCCGCATCGAACAGATTGGGACGGCGGAGGAGATCTACCGGCGGCCGGCTTCGCGCTTCGTCGCGGACTTCATCGGCGAGTCGAACTTCGCCGATGTCGAGTTCGTCGACGGGAGCGTCGTGACGGTGGGCAACGGAATCCCGCTTCCCGCTCCACGACTTACACGTACGGGCACGGGCACACTCATGGTCCGACCCGAGTGCGTCCGTCTCACACCAGCTTCCGAGGGTGATCCAAATCTGGTCGGAACCGTGATCAAGATCTCCTTCCTCGGGAGCGTCACGAGGGCGAGTGTCCTCTGCCCGGCGATCGACGCCCCTTTCATCGTCGACATGCCGAGCGGGCTCGATCACGACATACGAGAGAACTCACTTGTTCAACTGCGGTGGGACGTCAAGGACACGGTGCTCCTCGACGACCCGCCGGATGATCCGAATCATGGGAACTAGAGAGAGGGAGGTAGGTCAGCAATATGAAGCGTAATTTGATGACCCGGCGCGAGGCGCTGCGCGCAGGGGCGATGGGCGCAGGCGCCGTCGCATTGGGTGGCATCGGGACGGCGGCCGCCTCGGCCGCGTCAGCGAATACTCCGGTGACATTCGACATGCTCACCTGGAACGACCACTACGACCCGAAGAAGCAGCTCCCGGCGATCACGAAGGAGACGGGCATCACCGTTCGTCCGACCCTGGGCTCTGACGACGGCACGATGTTCATCAAGGCGAAGGAGAGCCACCAGGAGTTCGCCGTTGTCTCGGCGGACGCGTTGTGGGTCCCCTATTACCATCAGCAGGGGCTGACGGTGCCGTTCGACATCAAGTCGTTCGCGGTGTCCAAGCAGCTCTACTCCGCCTCCCTCGACGTCTCGTTCTGGAAGGCCGGTAGCAACTACCTCGCCTACCCACGGGCCTGGTCGGCACTTCGCATCTACTACAACCCCAAGTACGTCCACCCCGCCCCCACGTCGTGGGAGGTGCTGCTGGATCCCAAGTACAAGGGCAAGTTCGTGCGGGAGAACCAGCCGACCGACATCGTCGCCGAGGCCGGCCTGGCAACGGGCTCCAAGAATCCCTACAACATGACCACGGCCGAGCTCAGCAAGGCCAAGCAGTTCCTGCAGGCGGCAAAGCCCGCGTACCTGGACCTCGTCTCCCAGAACACGGGGGTCGTCACCGCGCTCGCGAACGGGACGGCGTGGTTCACGTCGGAGAATCTCGGCACGGACATCCGTGTCAAGCAGGCCGGCGGGCCGCTGATCAAGGCGGCGATTCCCAAGGAGGGCGTCGTCGGCTGGCTCGACGCCGAGATGAAGATGATCGGACCGGACGAGGATCGGTTCGAGCAGTTCATCAACGCCTGGGGACAGGCCGAGTGGATCCCGCCGCTGTTCAAGGAGTTCGAGGAGGCCTGGTTCAACGAATCGGCCTACAAGCTGCTCGTCAACGCGGGCATGAAGGAGCTCGCGGACGCCGTCGGCTACAACGACCCCGAGGGGGCCCTGAAGGCACACCTCAAGGGACCGCAGAAGAACCCCGGCGCCTACATCCAGGTGTTCAACGAGGTGTTCGGCGCATAGCCGAACACCCAGGAGGCTGGTGGCGCCCGACCGCGGGCGCCACCAGCCTGGGCCTTAGGTAACCGTGGAAGCAATGTCCACTCACCCGCTTGCTGCACCCGGTCCGGCCACGCCGGTCCGGGTCAGTCGGCCAAGGCTGCTCGCACGCTTCTCGCAGTACGTCGGTTTCACACCTGCTGCCGTGCTGTTCGGCGTCTTCTTCGGCGCGCCGATGGTGATGATCGTCCTTTACAGCTTCTGGACGCAGAACGGCTACAGCATCGAGTCCCGCTTCACGGTCGCCAACTACCAGACCATATTCAGCACCCCGGTCTACATCGACACATTCCTGACAACGCTGTGGATGACCGCGGCAGCATCGGCAGCGACGCTCGCAATCGCCTTTCCGTTCGCCTACTGGCTCGCCCGCTACGTGCGCCGAGGGTGGCAGCGCCCGCTCCTCTTCCTCGTGATCGTCCCGTTCTGGGTGAGCTACCTGCTGCGCGTCACCTCTTGGACGATCATCCTCGGAAGCAAGGGCGGGCTCGCTCACCTGCTCGGCCTCTTCGGCCTGAACACGCCGTCGTGGTTTCTCTATGACCGCCCGGCCGTCATCTTCGTCCTGGTCTATCTGTACTTCCCCTACGCAGCGCTGACGCTTTTCTCAGCGCTCGAGCGCTTTGACTGGCGCCAGGTTCGCGCCGCACGCGACCTCGGTGCAACGCAGGCGCGCGCCCTGCGCACGGTGATGCTGCCGCAGATCAGGCCCGGCATCACCACGGCCGTGATCTTTGTCTTCATCCCGATCCTCGGCGAGTATCTGACCCCCCAGCTCGTCGGCGGCACGCGCGGGGTGATGATCGGCAATCTCGTCGACAACTTCTTCGAGGAGGCGCAGTTCGCGCAGGGCGCGACTGTCTCCGTCCTCATCGCGGCGGTGGTCGTCATCCTGCTCATCGTATTCCGGCGCTCACTTGAGGTGGGTGAGATGTATGGCCGGTGAGATCGACGGCGTCGAGATCGTCGCGCGGCGCGGGAGGCTGGTGCGCCGGGCCCTGACCGGATGGGGCTGCCTGATGTACCTGTTCCTCTTCGTTCCGGTGCTGTTGCTCGTGCTGCTGAGCTTCAACCGCAACCGCTACGGAAGCTTCCCGATCACCGGCCTGACCACCGAGTGGTACACGAGCGTCCTGCAGAGCTCCGACCTTCAGGACGCGATCAAGACCTCACTCGGGATCGCCGCGGAGGTGACCGCGATCAGCGTCATCGTCGGAACCGCTGCGGCGTTCCCGCTCGTGCGCAGTCGTTTGCGCTTCCGCGCCGGCCTGCGCGTCGCGTTCACCCTGCCGATCATGATCCCGGGCGTCCTGATCGGCGTCAGCCTGCTCTCGTTCTTCACCAACGTGCTCGGCCTCCAGCTGACCACTCAGACCGCGGTCATCGGGCAGTCGGTCTACACGACTCCCTACGTGCTGCTGATCGTCTCCGCCCGCCTGGCGGGCTTCGACCGCAGCCTCGAGTCGGCAGCCAGCGACCTCGGGGCCAACGCCTTCCAGCGCTTCCGCCGCATCGTGCTACCCCTGATCGCGCCTGCGATCTTCGCGGGGGCGCTGTTCTCGTTCACGATGTCTCTGGATGAGTTCGTGATCACGTACTTCATCATCGGCGCTCAGATCACGCTGCCGATCTACATCTACACGCAGATCAAGTTCGGCATCACACCGGCCGTCAATGCGGTCGCGACGATTCTGATCGTCGGCTCGCTTGGCATCTCAGGTCTTGGGATCGCCGTTCCCCGGATGCTCAAGTTTGCCGTCCGCCGACTGCGGCGTCTGCAGCAGGGGCGCCGCGCACGGCCCGTCGGCGCCGTGTGATGAGGCCGACCATGGAACGTTCCACTTCTACGGGGGTTATGCATTGAGCTCACCAGTACGTATCGGAGTGATCGGCTGCGGAGTCATCGCCCAGGTCATGCATCTACCGCACCTGTCGCAATCCCCGGCGTTTGAACTGGCGGCGGTCTGCGACATCGCAGAGCCGGCCGCCGAGCGGTGTGCCGCTCGCTTCGGCGCGGGCGCGGCGTTCACGGACTGGCACGAGATGCTCGAGTCCGAGCTCGACGCCGTCATGGTGCTGACCTCCGGGAACCACGCACCGATCGCGATCGCGGCGGCGCAGGCCGGGGTAAACGTCTTCGTCGAGAAGCCCATGGCGCTGTCGGTCGCTGACGGCGAGGCGATGATCGATGCGGCGGAGAAGGCCGGCGTCTGCCTGATGGTGGGGACGATGAAGCGCTACGACCCGGCCTACGAGCGGCTGGTTGAGCTGCTGCCGGAGATCCGCGGAGACGTTCGCCTCGCGAGGGTGACGACACTCGAGTCGCCGTTTGAGCCCTACGTGGCCCACTATCCGCTACTCCCGCCGTCGCCGGCTCCGCCCGACCTGATCGCGGAACTGCGCAAGGCTGACGAGGCGACCGTTGACTCCGTGCTCGGCGATGCCGATGAGGTCACTCGCTTTGGCTACCGCTGGCTTCTCCTCGACAACCTCGTCCACGAGTTCAACGCACTCCGCGGTGCGCTCGGGGAGCCGACCGAGGTGATCTACGCCAGCCTCGCCCGTGAGTCGGTGTCGATCCATCTCCGTTTCGGCGAGATCCCGTGCCACCTGTCGTGGGTCGACCTGATGCCGGGAATCGCGAGGTACAAGCAGGAGTTCGCGTTCTACTCACCTGAGCAGCGGCTCACCCTCGAGCTCCCCTCCCCTTACCTGCGCAACGAGCCGAGCCGGCTGATCGTCGAAGGCGGCGAGGTCGGTACCGCACACAGCTGGGTACGCGAGGAGACCGTCTCCTACGACGAGGCGTTCAGGCGGGAACTCGACGAGTTCGCCGACTGCATCGCGACGGGGCGCCTGCCACGTACGTCCGGACACGACGGCCTTGCCGACCTGCGGCTGTGCGAGGCGGTGGCGCGCAAGCACCTCGGACTGGATGTGAGCCCGTCGCAGCTGTCGGGCCCAACCCAGCCCGCGAGCGTGTGACCAGCGTGCTGGGATGGACGCGTGACTGAAGCCTCCCCGACGCGCATCGCCCTGATCGGCGCCGGGCGTATGGGACAGGTGCACCTCGGTGCGCTCCAGAGCTCCGATGAGATCGCGGTCGTGGCGGTTGTCGAGCCGTTCGCGCCGACGCGTGAGCGGCTGCAGGCTGAAGGGCTCGTCGTCTACGAGTCGGTGCAGGAGCTGCTCGACGCCGCGCCTCTCGACGGCGTGTTGATCGCCGCTCCCACGGACCAGCACCCGGAGCTCGTGGCCACCTTTGCCGCGGCCGGAATCCCGATGCTGTGCGAGAAGCCCGTCGGGGTGCGCCCCCAGGATGCCGAGCGGGCCACGCGCGCCGCCGCGGACGCGGGCGTGCTGCTCCAGGTCGGCTACTGGCGAAGGTTCGTGCCCGAGCTTCGGGAGCTTCGCGAACAGATCGCCGACGGCGAACTCGGCGATATCTCACTTCTCTCGTGCATGCAGTGGGACTCCGAGCTGCCGTCCGAGCAGTTCCGTTCCCACGCGGGGGGAATCATGGTTGACATGGGCGTCCACGAGTTCGATCAGGTGCGCTGGCTGCTCGGCGACGAGTTCGAATCGATCGTGGCCGTTCCCGCAGGCCCGAGCACCCAGCCGCGCCCGGCGACCGACCCCGATTCGGCCGTTCTGCTTGCGACGACCTCGCGCGGTGCCGCGGTGACGATCTCGCTGGGCCGGCAGTTTCCTCACGCGGACTCCTGCTGGGTTGAGGTGTGGGGTACCAGTGGCTACGCCCGTATCCCCTTCATGTGGGATACGGACGGCGATGAGGTGTTCAGGGTGTCGATGCGCCGCCAGGCCGAGGCGTTCGCGCGCGCCGTGCGCGGAGGTGTCTGTGAGGGCGCTCAGGCAGCCGACGCGATCGCCGCGCAACTCGTCGCCGCACGCGCGACTGAAGCGCTCGGTGGTGGCGTTGCCGATTCCTCCGGCACTCCGCAACCCCAGCGGCAGACGACCTGAGCGACCGGACCGCGAGCGGTCGCATCGGAGTCGACTGCCACGCCGGTGGACGGCCTCGCGCTCGCCGAGGTCACCCCGGACCGTGGCCGGACCGACCTGATCGCCGGCGTGCGCGAGGACTGGCATCGATGATTGCGCTCGGCAGCGGGGCAGCTTGACGGCGATTCTGCCGGGCCTGCTCGCGGCGCTGGTGTGGGCCCTCGGGAACCTCGCGGCATCGCGCGGGAGCCGCGCGATGCCGCCTGAGTCGCTGCTTGCAGGGATCTCGCTGGTCGGGCTGGCCGTGTGCGCCCCGTTCCTGATTGCCGAAGGCGCGCCCCGCGACACCTCGGCCGGCGGCCTGTTCTGGCTCGCACTCGGGGGCGGCGCAAACATCGCCGGCCTGCGACTGCTCTACGTCGCCTACCGGACGGGTGATGTGTCGCTCGTGGCGCCGATCACCGCAACCGAAGGGGCGGTGGCCGCGGTTATCGCGATCGCCGCGGGCGAGCGCGTGCAGGTGCTCGTCGTCGTGCTGCTGGCGGTGATCGTGCTCGGCGTGGTCCGCGTCGCCGGTGCGCACACGACCCAGGTTGCTGCGACCGGCCGATTCAGTTGGACCGTGGTAACCGTGACCTGCCTAGCGGCGCTCTGCTTCGGTGTTGGGCTGTACGCCTCGGGGCGCGCGTCCGCTCACGAGCAGTTCGGGTGGATCGCGGCATCTCCGCGCATTGTCGGCGTCTTTTGCGTGGCGCTGCCGCTGGCACTGCGCGGTCGGATCCGGATCACGCGCGTCGGCACGCCCGCGCTTCTGGTGGCCGCGTGCGGGGAGGTTGGCGGCTTCATCCTTTACTCCGACGCAGCCCACCGCTCGCTCGCAGTCGCCGCCGTGCTTGGGTCGCTGTTCGCCGCGTTCGCTGTTGTTGGCGCAGCGATCCTGTTCGGCGAGCGGATGAACCGTGGCCAGTGGTTCGGCGTGGCCCTGATCGTGGTTGGCGTGGCCGTGCTCAGTGCTGTCCACCCCTGACCTCAGGTCGGCCGGCCTTTCCGGCCCGACGTCGTCGACACCGAGGGCGCACGCAAACGATGGGCCCTAGCATTCCGGGCATGGGCGCAGGACGATGCAGTCGCATCGAATGTCGTCTGGTGACGTCACTCGCGTCTCAATGAAGCCCTTTGATGCGATTGTCGTCGGCGCTGGTCACAACGGCCTCGTCGCCGCGACGATGCTCGCCCGAACCGGCCGACGGGTGCTTGTTCTCGAGCGCGCCGGGCACGCCGGCGGCGCGGCCGTCTCTTTCGCGCCCTTCCCGGGCGTCGACGCTCGCATCTCTCGCTACGCCTACCTGGTCAGCCTCTTTCCCCGCCAGCTGCTGTCAGAGCTGGGCATCGATGTTGAGATGCGCCGCCGGCGTGTCTCCTCCTACACGCCATGCGGTGACGCCGGCGTGCTGGTCTGCGATGACGAGCAGCGGACGCGCGCCTCGATCAAGCGCACGCTCGGCGACGAGCGCACGGCCGCGGCGCTCGAGCGCTTCGGGGCGTTGACTGCCGGCGTCGCCGATCGCATATTCGCGACGCTCACGCAACCGCTCCTCTCGCGCGAGGAGTTCCGACGCGTCGTCGACGACGAGCAGGTGTGGCGAGCCCTATTTGAGCAGCCGCTCTCGGAGCTACTGGAAAGCGCCTTTGAAAGCGACCTGGCTCGCGGGATCGTGGCCACCGACGCGCTGATCGGGACCTTTGCCGATACCGACGACGCGCAGCTGCGCCAGAACCGATGCTTCCTCTACCACGTGATCGGAAACGGGACGGGTCGCTGGGACGTCCCCGTGGGCGGGATGGGTGCGCTCACCTCTGCGCTGCTCGGATCCGCCGAGCAGGCGGGCGCCGAGCTCCGCTTCGACGCGCCGGCCGTGTCAATCCACGCCGACGCCGACCATGTGGAGGTGAAGACGGCCGACGGGACCGCGTACGAGAGCCGCCACCTCTTGGCCAACGTGGCACCCTCGGTCCTCGCCGAACTGCTCGGCGATCCCGCGCCTACGCCAGCTCCCGAGGGATCGCAGTTGAAGGTGAACATGCTGCTCAGCCGGCTGCCGCGTCTTCGGGACAAGACGGTCAGCGGCGCTGACGCGTTCGCAGGCACCTTCCATGTCAATGAGAGCTACGAGCAACTGCGGCGCGCCCATGCTCAAGCGGCCGCCGGCCAGATCCCGGACCTGCCTCCGTGCGAGGCCTACTGCCACTCGCTCACCGACGCGAGCATTCTGAGCTCGGAGCTGCGTGCGGCAGGCGCTCACACCCTCACGGTCTTCGTGCTGCATATGCCGGCGCGCCTGTTCGCCGTTGATCACGATGCCGCCAAGGACGCCGCCCTACGGGCAACGCTGCGCTCGATCGACTCGGTCCTGGCAGAGCCGATCGAGGACTGCCTGCTGCGGATGAGCGATGGGTCCGCGTGCATCGAGGCACGCACGCCGCCGGAGCTCGAAGCCGAGCTCGGTCTGCCCGGCGGGCACATCTTCCATCGTGACCTTGCGTGGCCCTACGCCGAGTCCGAAGCGGAGGTCGGAGGTTGGGGAGTCGAGACGGCTCGTCCGAACGTGTGGATCTGCGGCGCCGGAGCAAGGCGCGGCGGAGGCGTGAGCGGGATCCCCGGTCACAACGCTGCGCGCGCGGTGATCGAGGTTGAGGAGGCCGCGAACGATCGGCGGAAGGCGTGTCCCGCGTCCGCTTCGCGTCGCGCCGCAAGTGAGGGGCTCCGCCGGTACGGGAGTGAGCCTCACCCATAGCCAACCCACACGCGGCACGTCGGGTGTTGGGCGAGAATGGTTGCAATGCCGATGAAGGTGCTTCGTCTTCGCTACCCCGCGATCTGCACAGGGTGTAGCGAGCCGCTGGCGGCTGGGGGCCGCGCCTGGTGGGATGGCGAGGCTCGCGCGGTTACGTGTCTGAGCTGCCGACCGTTCGACGACGCGAAACCGAACACGTCAGGGCCCCACCCGGCCAGTCCGCACGACCCTGCGGACGATTCATCCGGTCCGATTGAGACCGGTCAGGCGGGTTGGTCCGCGGCTCGCGAACACGAGAAGCGCCGTCAACGTCGCGAGCAGCGCATTGAAAAGCGCTGGGGCTCTCTTGCCCCGGTGATCAGGTTTCTGTCCAACGACCCCCGATCCGTCCAGGCGTGGGACAAGGGCTTCGCCGGCGAGCGTCGACTTGGTGAGATGCTTGAGCGCGGCGTTGGCGATGGCGCCGTGGTGCTCCACGACCGAAAAGTCCCACGAACGCGAGGCAACATCGACCACGTCGTGGTCGCCGCTTCTGGCGTCTGGGTGATCGACGCGAAGGCCTACACCGGTCGCGTCGAGCAGCGCGATGTTGGCGGTTTATTCAAGGCTGACAAGCGGCTGTACGTGAAGGGCCGCGACAAGACCAAGCTCGCCGAGAGCATGGGGTGGCAGATCGCGGCGGTGCGTGCAGCACTCGGCGACCTCGAGACGCCCATCAGCGCAGTGGTGTGCTTCGTCGCAGCCGATTGGAAGCTCTTCACGAAGCCGTTCCAGCTCGGCGACACATGGGTGACCTGGCCGTCCAACCTAGTCGAAATGATCGCCGCTCCCGGCCGACTGAACTCCGAGCAGGTGCAAGCAGTCGCGCGTTGCATCGCTCGCTCCCTTCCTCCGAAGGCGCCGGCAGCCTGAGCCGCGGACCTCTTCCGGCCTGCGCCGCGTGTAATCACGCGAGGACACCTCGGCTACGGCGTCGGTAGCGTGGCAGCGGTGGGGTGGTCGACCTGGACAGAGGACCTTCCTTACCGACCCTCGCGCATACTCGTAGCCGGGACATCCGGCTCGGGAAAGTCGACTCTGGCACGTCGAGTAGCAACCGTGCTCGATGCGCCGTATGCCGAGCTTGACGCACTCCATCACGGACCAGAGTGGGTGCCCAGTCCGGACTTTGTCGATGCGGTAACCCGGCTAAGCGCCGGCGAGCGCTGGACGACCGAGTGGCAGTACCGGACCGCGAGACCGATCCTCGCCCCACGCGCCGATCTGCTGATCCTTCTCGATCTGCCGCGGGGACTCGTCATGACACGCGTCATACGGCGAACACTCCGTCGCCGACTCAGGAGCATTGAGCTATGGAATGGCAACTTCGAGCCCCCGCTGCGGACGCTGCTCCGCGACCGCGATCACATTGTGCGCTGGGCGTGGCGAACGCACAACGAACATCTCGGCCGCGTGACAGCACTAATCGAGGAGCGACCAGACCTACCCGTTGTCCGCCTCAGGTCTCAACGTCAGGTCGACCAATGGCTCGCGGGTCCGCTCGCCAGAGCCGAACACACGCAATCGGTGACACCGGATGGGACGGGCCGCGCAGGTGATTTCAGCGGCCGAACCTGCGCGTGATCTCCCACGCTCGCTCGCGGAAGGCTGCGAGCAGGACCCGCACCTGCTCGAGCCCGGCGCGCAGCGGAGGATCGCCGACTTCGATGGGCAGCATCGAGTCCTGCAGCGTGCCGAGCGTGCTGTCCGCACGCTCGGCGGCTGCGACCGCAGCTTCGATGATGGCCTTCGCGTCGTGGTCACGTACGTGCGGTGTGGCCGGCTCGAACGTGTGCGCCGGCATCCCGCGGCGCTCGGCAAACTCGGCGTGCACTCGCTTTGCGCGTCCATAGGCGGTCTGAATCGGCCGAAACAGCTCCTCTTCAAGTCGGTCGGCCAAAGACTCGTCAAGCTGTTCGTAGGCTTCGCCGAGGTACGCCAACGCGACTGCGAGCTCGTCTGCGGCGACAGCGAGCGTGTCGAGAACTTGCCGCGTACCCTCGGCGTTCGTGTAGGCCACCGCTAGACGCGCTGACCCTGCGTCATTCGCCAGGCCATGACGCGAGCGAGGTCGGGTCGCGAAGCGGCAACGCCTGCGTTCGGTTTATCAGTGGCATCGGCAACGGGCTGCGGTAGGCGCATGATTCCTTCGGGATGCTCTCAGTATGGGCTTGAGCCCGGCCATCGGTCTTCTCGATGGATAGATGGTGCCTCGGACGGTCACCCATGAAGGGGCGAGTTGAGAGCGGACGCGCCAAAGCCGCCCCCCGCTCTCACTACCATCGCTCCCATGAGCACACGCGTCCCAGGCGGAGTGGTGCATGAACTGCCCGCCGATCTGCGCAAGGCGCTGATCGCCAACGCCACGGCACTCGATGCCTGGAGGGACATCACGCCCCTAGCCCGCAACGAATTCATCTGCTGGGTCGAGGACGCCAAGCAGGCCGCCACCCGCGAACGCCGCATTCGGCGGACGCGAGAGGAGCTCGAAGAAGGCCAGCGCCGGCCCTGCTGCTGGCCGGGATGCAAGCACCGGGAGCGCACCGGCGGGCAGCGCCTCGCGGCGCACCGCGAAGCGCCTAGCTAACTTCCCAGGCGTGGAGTTCAGCCGCGCGTTGCGCAACGACGTCCTTGCGGGAGATATCACGCTGTCGGTGCGGCTCTGGAAGCGGCCACAGGTCAAGGAGGGCGGCCGCTATCGCGTCGGACCCGGCGCGATCGAGGTCGACGCAATCGCGCTCGTGCCGTTCGCGGCGGTCACCACCGAGGACCTCCGACGAGCCGGGGAGCCAGACCGCGAGACGCTGCGCCAGCGTGCCGCGCACGCAGGACCGATCGAAGACGACACGCTCGTCTATCGCGTCGAATTCCACCCGGTGGCGCTCCCCCTCACCGATGACGAGCGAGCTCAGGGCGGGTCATGACGGCGGTGCCGCCGGCCGCAAGCCCGACCCTGTCTGCGTCGCAGCTTGCGACCCTGGCTGGGCTCGGCGAGGAGCGCACGGCTAAGGCCGGCGAGGTCCTCTACCGCGTCGGCGATGAACGCTACCCGTTCATCGTGATCATCGAGGGCGAGATCGCGATTCTTGACGAGTCCGGGAACGAGATCATGCGCCACGGGCGGAGCGGCTTTCTCGGCGAGGTGAACCTCCTGTCCGGGCAGACCGTGTTCGTCACCGCCGTCGTCGCGCAGGACTCGCGCTACATCGCGGTCGAGCGTGACGTGTTGCGCTCGCTTCTATACGAGGACGGACCGCTCAGCGATCTCGTGCTCACGGCGTTCACCGCGCGTCGTGAGGGCTTGCAGAGCGTCCGGGGCATCGGCATCGAGATCATCGGCCCGCACTCGTCCGCGGCGACGATGCGCGTCGTCGAGCTCGCACGCAGCAACCGCCTCCCGTTCACCTGGCACGACTCGGCCCGCGGAGACGATCCCGGGGCCACGGCGCTGGTCGACGGCCTCGACGCCGCGAGCCTCCCGCTGGTTCGACTGCCTGGGGGTTTGCAGCTGCACGCACCCTCAAACGGCGAGGTGCTGCGAGCGCTGGGTATCGGCCGCGAGCTCGCGCGGCGCGAGGACGTTGACCTGCTCGTCGTCGGCGGCGGGCCGGCCGGACTCGGCGCCGCGGTTTACGGCGCCTCGGAGGGGCTCGACACACTTGTCATCGAGAGCACCGCGCTCGGCGGGCAGGCAGGCTCCTCACGGCGCATCGAGAACTACCTCGGGTTTCCGGCCGGGATCAGCGGGGCTGAGCTTTCCGGTCGCGCAGTCACCCAGGCGCGCAAGTTCAACGCCCGCATCGCCACTCCCTATCGCGCGGTCTCGCTCGCGCCGGGCGCCGACCGCCATGTCGTCGTGCTCGAGGACGGCGAGGAGATCGGCGCTCGAGCCGTGATCCTCTCGACCGGCGCTCAATACCGTCGCCTCCTGGTCGCCGACCTCGCCGACTATGAGGGCATCAGCGTGTTCTACGCAGCCGGGCCTCCCGAGGCACAGCTCTGCGGAGCATCTCGCGTGGCCGTCGTCGGCGGCGGCAACTCGGCCGGTCAAGCCGCGGTTTGGCTCGCCAGAGGAGGCGCGCTCGTAACCCTCCTGCACCGCCGCGCGGACCTGCGCGAGACGATGTCCGACTACCTCATCCGCGAGCTCGATCAGCACGGCGTGGCGGTGCGCGACAGCAGCGAGATCGCCGCGCTCGACGGAGCGGACGGCCTTCTCGAAGCCGTCACCCTGACGAGCGGCGAAGAGCTTCCGACGTCGTTTCTGTTCCTGTTCCTCGGCGCGAGCCCCTGCACGGACTGGCTCGACGATACCGTCACTCGGGACGCGGACGGCTTCGTCCTCACCGGGCCCGCGGCAGGCGCGCAGACCCTCCTGGAGACGAGCATCGCGGGCGTGTTCGCGGCCGGAGACGCGCGGTCGGGGTCGACGAAGCGCTGCGCCACGGCGGTCGGCGAGGGCGCGATGGCCGTGCAGCTCGTGCACGCCCGAATCGGCGCAGGCTGATCGAGGGGCGCGAGCGTAAGGTGCCCGGCGATGGCTCGCCGAGACGCCGGCCCGCGACGCTCTGACTCCGTCGAGTCCTACCTGCGCGAATCCCGAATAGCGGCCGCCGCGGCCGTGCTCGCACTCGCCGGCGGCGTCGTGTCGGACGCAGTCGCCGACGGCTTTTGGACCAGCCACGCCCTGCTCGCCGGACTTGCATCCAGCGTCATCATCGTGATGCTGTCGCTGGCGCTGGTGAACGAACTGGTCGAGCGGCGAAAGCGCGAGCGCTGGAGCGTGCTTGCGCAATACGTGCTGCTCCAGCTCGTCCGCAACGCACGGCTGACGTGGACCGGGATGCTGGAGCTAGCGGGACTGATGCCGCCGGGCCCGTACATCAAGTCGACTCTCGACACCGCTACCGAGGTCGTTCGCGACACGGCGCGGCTGACCCAGGCGACACGCGAAGTCCTGGCTGACCCCCAGCGCCGCGAGCGACTGCACGAGCGGATCGCGTACTTCGTCAGCATCAGCGACGAGCTGCTCGGCCGCTGGGCCAGCGTGATGCTCAGCGCCGACGTGTACGCCGAGATCATCGACCGTCACGTCGAACTCGTGGGCGACCTGGCCTGGATGGGCAGCCTGTTCGATCACCTCAAGCCGCGCGATGACACGGCCCGGGCAAGGATCTGGAGTCATCCGGCCCTTCAGGTCGAAGGCGAACTCGACGACGAGCAGCTCGCCAGCCGGATCGTCGCGAGCACGCAGCTCGCAGCCGAGCTCGACACCGCGACCCTTGACCTCGCGCTACGACTCGTTCCGGTCGAGTGGTGGGCAACCCGCCTTGGGTCTCGGGATGCAATCGTCAAGGCCCAGCCCGAGCTCTCACCGTCGCCCGGCCCGATGCGATGAGCAGCGCGAGCGACTTGCGATCCCCTGCACGCCGTGAGGAACGTGACGTGCGCGCGTGCGAAGGGCGACGGAGCCCTGCGCAGCCCTAGGTCGACCGCTTCGGGGCCTGCCCGCTCGAGCGGCGCACGATCAGCTTGGGCTCGAAGACGACGCGGGGCGGGTGCGCCTCCCCGTTGGCGGGCCACTCGCTCTCGCCGACGGCGAGCTCGAGCCCGGCCGCGACCATCTCGGTGATCGGCATCTTTACCGTCGTCAGACTCGGCACGGTGGCGGAGGCGAACGGCATGTCGTCGAAGCCGACGATCGAGATCTGCTCGGGAACGGAAAGGCCGCTCGCGCTCGCGGCGTGGAGCATGTCCATTGCGAGGAAGTCGGTTGCCGCCATCACGGCGGTCGGCGGTTCGGCCAGCGCCAGGAGCCCTGACAGCGCGATGTGGCCGCCGCCGATCGTGTTGGGGACGTGGCGGATGTATTCATCGATGAGCGGGAGCCCTGCGGTTGCGAGGTACTCCTCGTAGGCGGCGAGACGGTCACGGATCACGTAGCGGGAGGGATGCCCGACGAATGCGATCCGCTGATGCCCGAGTGAGACGAGGTGCGCGAGCGCCGCGTGGATCCCCGCGCGCGCGTCGACGATCACGGTCGGGAACGGGCGATCGCTGCGCTCGGAGCCGTGCCAGAGCCCGACCACGCGCAGGTGCGGGTTGCGCAGATCGCTGACCAGCCGCCGCTCGCCGCGGAAGTCCCCGACGAGCACAATCGCGTCGCAGTGGCGGGTCTCGAGCACGGCGGTCAGCGCGAGCGCCTCGTCGGCCTTGGCGCGGGCGTGCCCGAGGACGACCGAATAGCCGCGTTCCTTGGCTGCAATCGAGAGCGCCTCGATCGCCTCGGCAAAGAAGGGGTCGGTGATGTCGCGCACGACGGCGCCGAGCAGCATCGAGGGGGCGCCGCGCAGTGCCCGCGCGAACGGGTGCGGGCGGTAGCCGAGATCGATCGCGATCGCCTGTACCCGCTTGCGCGTCTCGTCGGACACCGCGATCAGGACCGGCGCGTCGTTGAGGATCCGCGAGACCGTGCTCTGCGCCACGCCGGCCGCCGTCGCGATGTCCTTCATCGTCGCCGGCCGATGCGCGACGCCGTCGCGTGGTCCGCCGCCGCCACGTTTGGTCATGCGCGTGGCTCCGAGGGCGTCGATGGGCCATGCGCGGGAGCCCTCACGGGTCCCCCCGCGCAGCCGCGAGGTTGCCGCCGGCGCCCTTGCCGGCTTCGAGCACCGTCCGCGCAGCGGAGCGTGCTCGGAAGCGCGTGCGCGCGGCGTCGAGGATCACGGCGAAGAAGAGCACTACGCCGACGACCATCGGCTGGTAATACGCGTTGACGTTGATCGTGACGAGGCCGTCGGTCAGGGCGACAAGCAGGGCGGCGCCGGCGACCGCCCCGACGATGCGGCCCTGGCCGCCGATCAGGCTGACCCCGCCGATCACAGCCGCAGCGATCGCAATCAGCTCCCAGCCGCTGACGCTGTCGGCGGTGCCGGAGGTGATGCGCGAGGCTTCGATCAGGCCGACGACGGCCGCGCAGCTGCCGCTGACGACGTAGGCCAAGGTGATCCGCCGGGCCGTCGGGATACCGGCCAGGCGGGCCGCCTCCTTGTTACCGCCGACGGCGTAGATCTCGCGCCCGACGTAGGTGCGTTCGAGGAAGAACCACGCCGCCAGCACGATCGCGACGAAGACCACGACCGCAATCGGGACGCCGGCGACGGTCGACCCAACGAGGGCCAGGAACGGCGGCGAGCTGATCGTGATCGGGTTGGGGGCGAGCGCTTCATCGGCCCCGGCCGCAAAGATGAACGTCACCAGCGTGATCACGAATGGCGCAACGCCAAACCGCGTGATCCAGAACGCGTGCCAGAGGCCCCACAGGGCGCCGGCGAGGATCGTCAGCGCGAAGGCGAAGCCGACGGGTATGTGCTCGGAGACGTTCAGCCACGCCGAGCCGACCACGAAGAAGGCGGTTAGCGAGCCGACGGAGAGGTCGATCCCGCCGGTCATGATCACGATGCTCTCGCCGACGGCGAGGATGCCGAACCCGGCGAGATCGACGCCGAGCGGATTCTGGAGGTCTGAGACGCTCAGGAACAGCGGGTTGATCGAGGTGAACACGATCACCGCCACGATCAGCGCCGCGATGATGCCGATCTCCGGCGAATCCGCGAGACGCCGCAGCAGCGGCGGCACTCCGACCTCGCCGGTGGCGGTGGCTCCTTCGCCGTCGGTGGCCGCCGCGACGCTCTCGCTCGAGTCGGCCGCCATCACGCCGCCACGAGGTCGATCGCGGCCGCGGCGATGATCCGCTCCTTGGAGAAATCGGAGCGGTCGAACTCGGCCGTGACGCGTCCGCGTCGCAGCACCACGATGCGGTGGCAGATGCCCATCAGCTCCTCGAGCTCCGACGATGCGACCAGGATCGCCATCCCTTCCTTTCGTGCCTCTTCGATCAGTTTGTAGATCTCCGCCTTCGCGCCGACGTCGACCCCCCGCGTGGGCTCATCGAGCAACAGCAGACGCGGCTTGGTCGCCATCCAGCGGCCGAAGATCATGCGCTGCTGGTTGCCGCCCGAAAGCGCGCGCGCGGGTTGCTCCGCGCTTCGGCAGCGCACGCGCGCGAGATTCACGATGGCGGCCGCCTCGCCTCGCTCCCGCCGCGGCGTGAGCAAGAGGTGGCGCCAGGAGATCCTGCGCAGGATCGCGAGCGTGACGTTCCAGCGGATTGGCGCGTCGACCAGCAGGGCCTGGGTCTTGCGGTCCTCGGGGACGAGCCCCACCCCGGCGGTTGCGGCGTCGGTCGGCGTGTGCGGACGATAACGCGCGCCGTCGAGTCGCATTTCCCCACCGGTGCTCGCGAGCGCCCCCATGACGACATGCAGCAGACGGCTTCGCCCCGAACCCATCAGTCCGGCGACGCCGACGATTTCGCCTCGGCGCACCGCCAGGTCAAGCGGGCCGAGCCCCGGCGCCTCAAGGGCGGTCGCCGCGAACGCGAAACCCGGGTCGCCCTCGGGCTCTGAGAGCTCCCCCTCGGGCAGAAGATCCTTGCCGACCATGTCGCGAATGATGCGCTGCTCGGTCGCCTCGGTCGGTGTGAGGTCGGAGATGAGGCGACCGTTTCGCAGTACCAGCACGCGATCGGCGACGGCTCGCACCTCCGCGAGCCGGTGACCGACGAAGATCACGATCCCACCGCCGGCCGCATGGCGGCGCGCAAAGCCGAGCAGTCGCTCGGACTCCGCGGGGCCGAGCGCCGAGGTCGGCTCGTCGAGGATCAGGACGAGTGGCCGGCGGCCGAGTGCCTTGGCGATCTCGATCAGCTGGCGCTGGGCGACCGACAGCGAATCGACGCGCCGGCGCGGGTTGACGCGCAGGCCGACCGCGTCGAGCAGCTCGGCCGCGGCCGAATAGGTGGCGCGGCGGTCGACGAGAAAGCGGCGTTCGCTGGGCCTGCGCCCGAGCAGGAGGTTCTCGGCGACGCTGAGCTGTCCGACCAGAGGAAACTCTTGTGAGACCATCGCGACGCCCAGCTCCTGTGCCCGCAGCGTTCCGCCGGAGTCAAGCATCTGGCCCGCGATCGAGACCGTGCCGGCGTCCGGCGTCACCGAGCCGGCGACAACGCCCATCATCGTCGACTTGCCAGCCCCGTTCTCGCCGACGAGCCCGACGACTTCGGCCCGCCGCAGGACCACATGGTCCACGTCGAGCACGACGGCCGGCCCGTACAGCTTGCGGACACCGGTGAGGACGAGGTCCCCACCGGTGTCCACGGGGCTGGAATCCGACGCGGTGCTAACTGGCGCCAATTGCCTTGTTGTAGGCGATATCGGCCGGCAGGTTCGCCTTCGTCAGCGTGCCGACCCCGGTGCTGACCACGCCGTCGGTCAGGAAGGGCTTGATGAGGGTCGCCACCTTGGCAGGCCCAAGCACCTTCATCGCGGCGGTGACATATGCGCCGAGATAGCCCTGCATGAACGGCTGCTGGAGGATCGATGCCACGACCGAGCCATTCTGAAGGCCCGTGATCGTCCCGGGCTCGTTGTCGTCGGCGACGACCGAGATCTTGCCGATGTCCCCCTTCGCCTTCACGGCAACCGCAGCCGCCGGTCCGTCGTAGGAGTACTCGCCGTAGATGCCCTTGAGCGTCGGGTGCGCGGCGATGACAGCGTCAGCGTTCGAGGATGCCTTGGCGGCGACGCCACCGTCGTTCTCCGTCGCGACAACCTTGATCTTCGATCCCTTGATCGCCTGCATGAATCCCTGGGTGCGCTGGATCACGTTGGTCGCCGTAAGCGATCCGACGAGGATCGCAACGTCGCCGCCGTTGGGCAGCGCCTTCTTCATCGCCTGCCCGGCCGCGAAGCCGGCCGTCACGTTCGGAGTTCCGATGAACGTGAACGTCTTCGCATCGCTTGCCGGAACCGGCGAGTCGATGGCAACGACGTCGATGCCCTTGGCAACCGCCTTGTTGATGATGCTGCCCTCGGACGCCGGGTCGATCACCGATGTGAAGTAGCCCGTCGCGCCGGTCGACGCGAGCGTCTCGAACTCCGACACCTGCGTGGTGAGCTGGCCCTGCGAGGGACCCTCGAAGTGAGCGGGAATCCCAAGCTCCTGGGCGGCCCGCGCATCGCCCTGCTTGCCCGCCACCCAGTAGGTGGCGAGGATGTTGACGACCATCCACGTGTTCACGCTGCTGAGGCTCTTGCCCTTGAGCGCGGCGACGAGCGCGTTGCGAAGGCCGATCTCCTTGGCGTTGGTGAAGCCGGGCGGGTGCACGCTGGCCGAAAGCAGCGCTGTCGCCGCCGAGTGTGCGGACGCCGCACCCGCGGTCCCCGTCGCCTCGATAACTCCCCCTACGGCGATGGCGCCCGCAACCGCGATGGCCACGCCGATCCGCGTGCCGCGTGCACGCTGCTGCCTTATGCGTTGCTTCATAGACCTACCTCTCCTCTGAAATTGCCGTCTGAGCGCGACACCTGCCTCAGCTTTCACTGAGTACGCACGATGCGCGACCCGGGTGCTCGCGGGCCCCCCATCGACGCAACCGTATCCAAGCATACGTTTGCAGTCTGCGTCAAATCGAACGCAAAGAGGCTCCAAAACACGGAAAAAGCGACCAGATCGAGCCCGTACAGCCCGCCGACCGCTCTCATTTCGAGCGTCTGCGAGCCCGCTCCGCGAGCGCTCGGGCGGTCACGCGAGCCGTGCCCTGAGCATCACCGCGAGACCTGGATCGAGCCTCCTCCGCGGCGGCTCCGGGCTCGCTGCGTGCGAGGATGGACCGATGGAGTTCGTCGAGTTCGGAGAGCTGACCGAGCGTCACCGCATCGAACTCGAGGGCGACGAGGTCGACCCGTTCGACGCCGCAGGGGTAACGCTTCGCTTCCGCGGCAAGGAGCGTCACATCGCGCTCAGCGACGGCGGCGCGCTGGTCGCTTCAGCGGGCCTGACGACGGCGACGGTCGTCGTCCAGGGGCAGCCCTTCGAGGTCGTCGGGCTCGGTGGCGTGTTCGTGCGCGCCGACCGCCGCGGCGAGGGTCTGGCGCGACGGATCGTCGACGAGGCGTTCGCACGCGCGTCGACGATCGGGCCGGCGTTCATGGCGCTCTTCTGCCACGACGACAGAGCGGGGCTCTACGAGCGGCTCGGCTTTGCCGCGATCGGCCCGGCGGTTGAGGTCGAGCAGCCCGACGGGTTCGCCGCGATGGACCAGGTGATGATGTGGCGGGCGTTCGAACCCGGAGCGCCGTGGCCGGAGGGGCCGGTCACGCTGTACGGCTTTCCGTTCTAGGCTCGACCTCGCGCGCGGCCGATCGCCGCAGGAGCGCCTACGCCACCACGTTCGTGCGCTCGCCCGGACGGCGACGGAGGCCGGGCTTGAGGCCGGCGGTCCGCACCACAGCATTCTGACCGCCGCGCTCGGCGTCGAGGCACTCGAGGACCTCGCCGAGATCGCGGGCGCCGAGTTCGTCGTGATCGACGGCGACACGCGGAGCCGCGTGTTCCGCAATGAGCTGCGCTGGAACGCGGCTCATTACCGCCTCGCGGCGACCTAGGCCTGCGGGGGCAGCGGCCGCGCCGACGGCCGGCGCGGCGCAACCCCCTGGTCCTCGCGCTAGCGGACGGTGTAGGTCACCTTCGCGCTGGAACTCGCGTTGCTCGGAGACAGGCTGACCTTCACGACGAAGGTGTGCTTGCCGGGCTTCATGTTGATCTCCGCGCCGTCGGCGGCGGTCGCCCCGCTGCAGGCGAAGCCCTGGTAGTGGCCGCACGCCCATTGCGCCCTGATCCGCTTCCCGGCCGTGTAGACCGCTCCGTTCTTTGGACGATTGATCTCGACCAGCGGGGTGATCGTGATGGCTGGGCCTGAAGCAGGGCCCGGGTCGATGAACGCCCCGAGGACCGTCTTTGCGAAGAAGCTCGAACCGCCTCCGCCGCCCATGCCGCCGCCGGGGTCGTAACACGCGCCCCCGCTGACGCTGTAGCTGCAGACCTCGCCGGTCGAACCCCCGCCTCCACCGGTGTACCCGCCGCCGCCTCCGCCACCCGATCCAGGCAGGTAGCCGTTCGGGCCCTCCGGCGCGAAGGCGCCGGCGACCGCCGCCCCCGCCCCACCGTTGGGACCAGCGCCGGCCGCCCCGGCGATCGAGCCCGTGAAGCGGTTCGCGAGGATCGAGCCGTTGTTGACCTCCTGGGTGTCACATTCGCTCATCGATCCTCCGGCGCCCGGCGACGCGGCCCCGCCGGCCGACGCCGTAACGTCCTTGATCGGCCCGCCGTAGGTGTAGTCAGCGGGCTCGCCTGGAACCAGCAGGCCGCCCGCTGTCTTCACGGGAGCAGGACCATTCGCCGGCGTCCCGCCCGGCAGCGCCTGGCGGTTCAGGCCAAACCCCTTCTGCGGCAGCTGCGTGCAATACCAGCCGGGCGAGAAGCCGTCGCCGCCCTGCCCGCCGCCGCCGCCGGCGACGATGATCCGCGAGGTCAGCGTGCTCCCGCCGCGCGCGCAGCGCTTGGCGAGCTCAGAGCATGTCCGCACGTCGCTCGCTCCGCCGCCCGAGCCGGCGAAGGCGCCGCCGCAGCGACCGTCGGGGTCGGCCTGCGGGCAAGCCGCAAACGCTCCAGCTGCGCCGCCGCCGCCGAACGTCGCGGCGCCCTCATACGCGCCGTTGGCACCGACCTCCACATACAACTTCTCCCCGGCGTGCACGCGCAGGTAGCCGCCTTCGGCCATCCCGTAGGCGCCGCCGCCGCCGCCGTTGCCGCCCGCGAGGTCGGTTTCAACCAGCGCCAGGCCGGCCGGCACGACATATGACTGCTCCGCGCCCGTGGCGGAGTAGGTCTGTGCCGCCGGCAGCGCCTTCGGCGCCGGCGCGGCAGCTACGGAGCCGACCGCGACGCAGGCTGCAATCGCAACGGTCAGCGCGACGAGCAGGACACGGCTCCGGCTCCAAATCGAACTCGAACCCATCTCACCCCTCCCATGACTCCTTGCAGTGACGCTCACAGTAGCGCGGCGCAGCGCAGCACTCGCGCCTAGACTGCGCGGCGGTGCTCGGCCACCCCCGCCTCGCCTGCTTCGCCCTGATCTGCGCCGCCGCGCTCGGCGCGGCCGCGACGGCGGGCGCAACCACCGCGCACGGCTGCCCGCCCCGCCACGTGACCGTCGCCGGGCATGCGGCGATCGCCTACTGCGGGCCGGCGACTGCCACGATCACGACCGGCGGGCGCACCTACCATTTCCGCCACGGCACATGCACGCAGAGCGCCACGGTCGACGCGCTTCAGATCAGCCTCGGGACGCTCGTGCGCGGCGCGTCCCGTAACGGCGGCCGCTCGTTCCTCGGCCTGCTGATCGCGCAGAGCCCCTCTGAAAGCGAGGCCTTGGAGGGCGACCTGAGCGGGCATCAGCTGCTCGGCGACTCGGTGATCGCGCAGAACTCGAGCCTGCTCTCGCACGGCACGTTCGTCAGCGTGCTCGGCTCCTCGTTCTCGGGCTCGTGGAACTGCCACGGGCCGGTCGTCAGCGGCCGCTAGCCCCGCTCAGTCAACGCTGACGCGCCGTTCGGAGGGGTCGATCTTGTAATCGTTGATGCTCGCGTCGCGGCGGCGCATCAGACCGCTCTCCTCGTCGAACTCCCAGTGCTCGTTGCCGTGGCTTCGCCACCACTGGCCGCTCGCGTCGTGGGACTCGTACTCAAAGCGCACCGAGATGTGGTTGCCCGTGAACGCCCACAGCTCCTTGCGCAGTCGGTACTCGAGCTCACGCTCCCACTTGCGCCGCAGGAACTCGCGAATCGCGTCACGGCCGCTGAAGAACTCATCGCGGTTTCGCCACTGGGAGTCCTCGGTGTAGGCCAGCGCGACGCGCTCGGGGTCGCAGCTGTTCCAGGCGTCCTGGGCGAGCTTGACCTTGGCGAGCGCGCTCTCCTCATCAAACGGCGGCAGGATGATCGGCGGCGGGCTGGCCATCTCAAGCGACGAATCTAGCGGGCCCGCACCCCCGGCCTGAGAGCGCGAACGATGCTGCTCCAGGCCGCGCTGGATCCGGTCGCGCTCGGCGCGGACGCCTCGCCCGCGCCGCTCTAGACTGCGCCGCATGAGCGGCGGCCGCCCCCCGGGACTGCTCGAGGCGGCGGC
Source organism: Solirubrobacteraceae bacterium (assembly GCA_036267075.1). GTDB lineage: Bacteria > Actinomycetota > Thermoleophilia > Solirubrobacterales > Solirubrobacteraceae > Palsa-513. The sequence goes on along the minus strand of DATAWT010000012.1, from coordinate 57,687 downwards.
GCTCCTTCGCTCGCGCGAGATCTCCGCGGTCGAGCTGCTCGCGCAATGCCAGGCCGCGATCGAGTCACGCAACGGCGGACCGCCCTCTTTCGACGGCTCGCCGCGGGCCGTCAACGCCTGGGCCGCCCTCTACCCCGAGCTCGCCGCGCGGCACGCGCGCGCGGCCGATGAGCGGCTCGCACGCGACGGTGACGCGGCGCCGCTTGTCTGCGGGATCCCGATCGGCCTCAAGGACCTCTACGCGGTCAAGGGCCTGCCGCTGACGGCGTCAAGCCGCATCCTCGAAGGCAACGTCGCCGACGCCGACTGCGAGGTCTGGTCGCGCCTCGACGCCCAGGGCATGGTGCTCATCGGGCACGCCCACACGCACGAGTTCGCAGCCGGCGGGACGACCGACCAGGTCGGCAATCCGCACGATCTGACGCGCAGCGCCGGCGGCTCCTCGGGCGGCTCCGGCGCAGCGCTCGCGGCCGGCATGGTGCCGGTGGCGCTCGGGACCGACACCGCCGGCTCGCTGCGCATCCCCGCGGCGCTGTGCGGCATCTCGACGATCAAGCCCACGCACGGCCGTGTCCCGATCGACGGCGTCATCCCGCTCGCCGCCTCGCTTGACCACGCGGGGCCGATGGCGCGCTCGGTCGGCGACTGCTCGGCGCTCCTCGCAGCGATGGCGCTCGGCGGCGGCCAGAGAACGCCACTGATGCCGCCGCCGCAGCCGCTCGGCGCGCTCCCGACGAGCGCGCGCGCAGGCGCGAAGCCGCTCGCCGGCGTGCGCGTCGCGCTGACCGAGCGCCCGCAGCGCGCGCAGATCGAGCCCGACATCGCCGACGGCTACGAGTCCGCGCGCGCGGCACTTGAGCGCCTCGGCGCCGAAACGATCGAGATCGCGGCGCCCGCCGTCGGCGCATGGGCCGAGTTCACGGTGATCCTCCTCAGCGAGGCGGCCGCCTACCACGCGCGCCACGCCGAGCGCTCGCACCTCTACCGCACCTCGATCCGCGAGTTCGTCGAGGCCGGCGCCTCCTTCAGCGGCTCGACCGCCTACATCAAGGCCCAGCAGACGCGCGCCGCGACGAGCGCCGCCTGGGAGGACTGGTTCGCCGAGCACGACCTCGACGCCGTCCTCGAGCCGACCGTGCCGACGACGGCGCAGCCGCGTGGCGAGGGCTACGACAGCGGCCGCCTCGGCGGCGAGTCCGATCCGCTGATCGCCCTCACCGCGACGTGGAACGCGACCGGCTTCCCGGTCGTCGCGCTCCCCGCCGGCGCCGGGTCGCGCAGCGGCATGCCGGTCGGCGTCTCGCTGATCGCCCCGCGCGGGCGCGAGGCCGAGCTGATCCAGGTCGCGATCGACCTGCAGGAGCACGAGCTCGGGGCCTGATGCGCGCGCTCGTCTTCGCCGCGTTCGGCGACCGCGATGTGCTCGAGGTCGCCGAGGTCGAGGCGCCGTCACCCGGACCGGGCGAGGTCGCCGTGCGCGTTCGCGCCGCGGGCGTCAACCGCCTCGACCTGCAGATCCGCGAGGGCGCGGCCGGCTTCCCGGTGCCGTTGCCGTTCATCGGCGGCATGGAGGCCGTCGGCGAGGTCGCCGCACTGGGCTCGGGGGTTGAGGGCTGGGCGGTCGGCGATCGCGTGCTGCGCGACGTCACCGACTCCTGCGGTCGCTGCCGCCACTGCCGCTCGGGGCGCGAATGGCGCTGCGAGCTCCACGCGCTGACGCTGAACAGCGTGTCCGGCGGTTTCGGCGAGATCCTCGTCTGCGACGCGCGCCGCCTGATCCGCCTTCCCGAGGCGATCGACTACCCCACCGCCGCCGCCCTCCAGATGTCCTACGGCACCGCATGGCAGATGCTCTTCGCGCGCGCCGGCCTTCAGGCGGGCGAGCGCGTCCTGATCAGCTCGGTGGGCAGCGCGCTCGGCAGCGCCGCCCTCGATATCGCCAAGCTCGCCGGCGCGTTCGTGATCGCCACGGCCTCGAGTGAGGTGAAGCTCGCGCTCGCTCGCGCGCGCGGCCTCGATGTCGGCATCGACCACACCGCCACCGACGTCGTGGCGGCCGTCCGCGAGGCGACCGGCGGCGACGGGGTCGACGTCGCCTTCGAGCACGTCGGCGGCGACGCGTTCGCCGCCGCGCTCGGCTCGCTCGCGATGGACGGGCGGCTCGTCACCTGCGGCTGGCACGGCGGCGGCACCGTCGAGATCGACCTGATGTCGCTGATCCGCGAGCGGCGCCAGATCATCGGCTCCGTCAACCGGACCCGCGAGGACCTCCACCGCTGCCTCGAGCTGGTCGCGGCCGGTCGCCTGTCACCCGTGCTCGCCGCGAGCTTCCCGCTCGAGCGGGCGCGCGATGCCGTCGCCCTGATCGAGAGCCGCCGCGCGTTCGGAAAGGTGGTGCTTGAGCTGTGAGCGCAGGCTACGTCCGCCTCTACGCCGACGCCTACGGTGAAACCCACTTCGAGGACGTCGAGCTGGCCGCCGAGGAGCGCAGCACCGCCGCCGGCGGGCGCACGGCGGTCTCGCCGGCGATCGCCGTCGAGGGCCTGATCTTCCGGAGCGTCCTCGACGACGGCGACACCGACCTGCCGCACAACGCGCCGTACCCGGTCTTCATCATCACGCTCGCAGGCGAAGCCGAGGTCACGACCTCCGACGGCGAACGCCGCGTGTTCGGGCCCGGCAGCGTCGTGCTCGTCGAGGACACGAGCGGCCGTGGTCACCTGACGCGCCCGCTCGGCGCGCAGCCGCGGGTGACGCTGTTCGCTCCCGTCCCCACTCCCTGAGGTCCGTCAGGATGGTGTGATGCCCGCAGTCGCCGAAGCGGCGGCGAGACCGTCGCTGCTACGAAACCGCAGCCACCGCCTGCCGACGTTCGGCGTGATCCTGGTGATCACGGTCGCCGCCGTCGAGGCGATGTCGGTGGCCACGGTGATGCCGACCGCCGTCCGCTCGCTGCACGGGCTGCACTACTACGGCTGGGCGTTCACGGCCTTCTTCCTCGGCGACATCGTCGGCATGGTCGAAGCGGGACGCCGCTGCGATCGCCTCGGCCCCGGCGCGTCGCTGGTCGGCGGCCTCGTGCTGTTCGCGAGTGGCCTGACCACCGCCTCCGCGGCGCCCGACATGGCGGTCTTCGTGACCGGACGCGCCCTGCAGGGCCTCGGCGCCGGGGCGCTGATCGTCGCCGTCTACGTCGTCGTCGCGCGCGCTTTCCCGGCCGAGCTTCGCCCGCGGGCGTTCGCCGCGCTGTCGGCGGCCTGGGTCCTGCCGGCGCTGATCGGCCCCGTCGCCGCCGGCGCCGTCGCCGACGCGTTCGGCTGGCGCTGGGTCTTCATCGGGATCGCTCCGCTGGCGGCGATCGGAGCGCTCGCGCTCGTACCCGTCGTGCGCCGGCTCCCCTCCTCCTCGGCCTCTGAGCGCGCGCTACCGCGCCTCGGCGCGCTCGGATCGATCTTCCTGGCCGGCGGCCTCGCCGCGCTCCAGGCCGGCGGCACGGAGCTCGGGATCGCGGGCGCGCTGATCGCCGTGGCCGGATTCGCGATCATCATCCCGCCGCTACGCCGCCTGCTTCCAGCCGGGGCGCTTCGGCTCGCGCGCGGCCTGCCGACCGTGATCGTCCTGCGCGGCGTGCTGACGGCGGCCTTCTTCGGCGCCGAGGCCTACCTCCCGCTGACGCTGACGCGCCTCTACCACGGCTCACCGACCGTGGTCGGCATCCCGCTGACGCTCGGCGCGCTCGGCTGGTCCTCGGCGTCCTGGTGGCAGGGGCGCCACCCGGCGGGCGAAAACCGCACCGGGTTTCTGATCCGCGGCTTCTGTCTCGTCGCCATCGGCGTCGCGACGCTCTGCACGCTCGCCGCGGCGCATCTGTCGCTGTGGGTTGCGGCCCCGATCTGGGCTGTCTCCGGCGCCGGGATGGGGCTTGCGATGCCGACCGTCTCGGTTCTGATGCTGACCCTCTCCCCGCCGCACGAACAGGGCGTCAACACCGCGGCGCTGCAGGTCACCGACGTGCTCGGCAGCGTCATCGCGATCACCGCCGGCGCCTGCGTCATCGACGCCCTGCCCGAGGCGCACTTCTCGACCGCGATCATCGTCGTCGACCTCGCGCTGGCCGGCGTAGCGCTGCTCGGGGCGCTCGCCAGCCGCCGCGCCGGTGGGCAAATATCATCCGCGGCGTGACGCCTGGGGGCCCGCAGAGTTGCTGATCAGCCGCCGAAGCGACGGCCTCCACGCCGTAACCCAGCAGGAGCACGCCCGGCTCGCCGGCCGCTTGGCGGAGCTCTGGGGCGCCGAGCGCTTTCCGCTCGGCCCGACGCGCGACTCGCTGATCATCGCCGCCGCCCGACACGACGACGGCTGGCAGACCCTCGACGGCGCGCCCTGCGTCAACGACGCCGAGGGCCGGCCCGCGCACTTTCTCGAGGTGCCGCTTGAGACGACGGTCGGTCCCTACGGCGAGGGAGTCGACGCGATCTACCCAGACGACCGCTACGCCGGCGTGCTCGCGTCGATGCACTGGGCCGGGCTCTACTCCGCGCGCTTCGGCCTCCAGGAGGGCGGGCTGCTCGAGCACCCGCTCGCCCGCGAGGCCGCCGCGGCGCAGGATCAGCGCGCGGCCGCGACGGCCTCTGAGATCTGGCAGGACAGCGGCGGCCTGCGCAGCGAGCTCGAGGCGCAGCGCTGGCGCGACTACGAGCTCCTCCAGGCGCTCGACCTCATCTCGCTCGCCCTCTGCCTGATCGACACCCGCACCCCAACCGAGGGCGACACCCTCCCGGCCGCGACGAACCTGCGCTCGATCGACCAGCCGCCCGGCGGGCGCTCGGTCGCGCTCGTGCCCGCCGCGGGCGGCGGCTATTCAGATCTCGAGATCGCCGTCCGCGAGCCGGGCGTCGTCGAGATCGAGCCGTTCCCGTTCACAACGGCCGGCGCCGAGGTCGAGTTCAGCGCGCGGCGCATGCCCGACCAGCGCTTCGATGACCCGGCGGGCGCCTATGCCGACGCCGAGCCGCTGACGATCGCCCTGACGCTCGTGGGCGCCTGATGGAGCAGGACCTATACGCCTATTCCCCGATCGGCGAGCGGCCGCCGCTGAGCTGGCCCGGCGGCGCGCGGATCGCCTTCTACGTCGGCCTCAACATCGAGCACTACCTGATCGACCGCCCCTCGACGAGCGCGTCGATGGCGACGGTCGGCCTGACGCCCGACCCGATGAACTACGGCTGGCGCGACTACGGCGTCCGCGTCGGGATCTGGCGCATGATCGAGCTGCTCGACCGCCTCGAGATCCCGGCGAGCGTCCTGCTGAACTCCGACGTCTGCCGCTTCTACCCTCAGATCGCCGAGGCGATCGCGCAGCGCGACTGGGCCGTCGTCGCCCACGGCCAGAACAACTCGACCCTTCAGGCTGCGATGGACGAGGGCGATGAGCGCGGGTATCTCGAGGATATGGTCGCCGCCCTGAAGGCGGCGACAGGGCGGTCGCCGCTCGGCTGGCTCGGGCCCGCACTGACCGAGACGTTCAACACGCCGCCGCTGCTCGCGGCGCTCGGGGTGCGCTACCTGCTCGACTGGTGCAACGACGACCAGCCCTACCCGCTGCGCGTGCCGGGCATGATCTCGCTGCCCTACTCGGTCGAGCTCAACGACATCTCGCTGTTCGTGACCGCCGCGACGACCGGCGAGCAGTACCGGCGGCTCGTCATCGACCACCTCGACCAGCTGATCTCAGAGAGCGAGACGGCCGGCCGCGTGATGGCGCTGCCCCTGCACCCGTTCGTCATCTCCCAGCCGGCGCGCCACCGCCATCTAGCGGCCGTGCTCGAGGAAATCGGCTCGCGAAGCGAGGTCTGGGTCACGACCAGCGACGCGATCTGCGAGCACTACCTGGCCAGCGAGCACCACCGCGCGCTCGCGCAGCGCGGATGAGCGACGCCGCGCAGCTCGCCGCGGCCGCCTACGACGAGCTGGCGGTGATGATGCGCGAGCGCGGCTTCGCGCGACGCGTCGGCTTCGGCGAGCGGCCCGCGGTCGTCGTCGTCGACCTGATCAAGGCCTTCACCGACCCCCGCTTTCAGACCGCCGTCGATGACCCCCAGCTGATGTCGGCGACGCGCGCGCTGCTCGACGGCGCCCGCGCCGCGGGCGCCGCGACCGTTCTCGTCGGATCGAGCTATGAGCCCGGGCGGCGCGACGCCGGGGTCTGGGAGCTCAAGCTCTCCCACGACGGGATGGACGAGGGAACCGAGGGCGCCGAGTTCGACGAGCGCCTCGGCAGAAGCGACGCCGACATGGTCGTCTGGAAGAAGTACCCGTCGTGCTTCTTCGGGACCGACCTCGCGAGCCGCCTCGTGGCGCAACGCATCGACACCGTGCTGCTCGCCGGGGCGAGCACGAGCGGGTGCATCAGGGCCAGCGCCGTCGACGCCTGCTCGTCGGGCTTTCGCACGATCGTCGTGCGCGAGGCCGTCGCCGACCGCTCGCCCCTCCCCCACATCGCCAACCTCTTCGATATCGAGATGAAGTACGGCGACGTCGTCGACCTCGACGACGCGCTGGCCTACCTCACCGCCGCCGGCTCGAACGCGTAGAACTCGGCGGCGTTTGAGTCGAGGACCGCCTCGCGCGCCTCCTCGCCCAGAAGCTCATAGCTCGCCGCGGCACTCGGCCCGTGCCGGTGCGGAAAGTCGCTCGCGTGCATCAGGATCTCCGTCCCGACCGTCTCGATCAGCTCGCGCGTGGCGCCGTCGTTACCGAGCGGCAGGTGCGTCGGCGCGGTCGTGGCGCGGAAGTGGCGGCGCACGTAGCTCGAGGGGCGCTCCTTGACCCACGGGACCTCGCGCCAGACGCCCTTCCAGTCCTTGTCGAAGCGCCACAGAAGCGACGGGAGCCAAGCGAAGCCGCACTCGACGAGCGCCACGCGGAGCTCGGGGATCGCGTCGAAGACGCCCTCGCTGACGAGGCTCAGTACGTGCGTCTGGGCGATCACCTGGTTGGCGAGGTAGTCCTCGACGTAGGACAGCGTGTAGCCGGTCGTCGTCGGCGAGTGCCCGGCGCGGCCCCAGGCGTGCAGGCCGACCGCCATCCCGCGCTCCGCGGCGGCGGCGAAGAGGCGGTGAAAGCGGCGATTGCCAAACGGCGTGTCGGCGCGGATCGGCATCAGCACCTGCACGAAGCGCGGGTCGCCGCCGAGGCGCTCGACCTCCTTGACAGCGTCGTCGGTGTCGACCGTCGAGACGACGAGGCTCGCGCGCAGCCGCTCGTCGCGCGCGAGGAACTCCTCGAGCAGCCAGTTGTTGAGGGCACTCGCAAGGGCCGCCTGGTAGTGGGGGTTGCGGTGCGCCTCGCAGAGCGTCAGGCAGTTGAGGATCACAAGCCGCGGATCGAACGGCTCGAGCACCTGCTCGCGCAGCGCCTCGTAGCTGCCGGGCGCGGGGCCGCCCGTCGTCGGGGCGTTCGGCGGGTACGCACTCGCCATCCCGAGCAGGCGTATCCCGGCCGTCGTCGTGTACTCCCGCCAGTAGTCCGACAGATAGGGCTCAAGCGCCTCGAGCGTCGCCGGGGCGCAGTGGACGTCGCAGTCGATCACTCTGGCGGTGCGAGCGGGAGGCCGTAGAGCTCGGCGGCGTTGCCGGCGAGGATCTTCTGGCGCAGCTCGTCCCCGATCGAGCGCGGCAGCGCCTGCGTCGGCGAGTCGAAGTCCCAGTGCGGGTAATCGGTCGCGAACAGCAGGCGGTCCTCGAGCCCGGCCTGGGAGATCATCTGCGCGAACTCCTCCGGCGTGTCGGGCTCCTCGATCGGCTGGGTCGTGAACCAGACGTGCTCGCGTACGATCTCCGAAGGCCGGCGATCGATCGGCGGCGAGTCCTCCTTGAGCTGCTCCCAGGCGCTGTCAAGCGCCCACGTCAGCGGCACCACCCAGGCGACGCCGGCCTCGGTCAGCACGAGCCGCATGTCGGGGAACTGCGTGAAGGTCCCCTCGCAGATGAAGTTGGTCAGCTGCGACTGCATGCGCATCGAGTTGGCGACGTGCTCCTCGAGGTAATAGGACGGCCAGCCGGTGTCGAGGTGCGGCCAGTAGCCGGCGGTGTGCACCGCGATCGGCAGACCGTGTCCGGTCGCCGCCTCATAGATCGGCCAGTACTTGCGCGATCCGAGCGGGTCCTCGGCGCTGTCGGGGAAGATCAGCTGAACCCAGCGCGGGTCGCCCGCGCAGCGCTCGATCTCCTTGACGGCGAGCTCGGGATACTCGTAGGGGACGACCATCGCGCCGAGCAGCCGCGGCTCCTCGTCCATCCACTCGACCATCCAGTCGTTCAGCGCGCGCGCCATCTCGGCGGCGAGCTCCGGCATTTCGTGGCAGTTGAGCAGGCCGAGCGAGTTGAGGATCCCGTAGTCGATGTCGAACTCATCGAGGAGCTGGGTCTGCAGCAGTCCGAGATCTGAGCCCGGGAACCCGCCCGGTCCCTCCGGCCAGGAATCGAGCCGGAAGCCCGCGTTGGCCGTGCGCGGGTAGAACTCGGTGATCATCGGCGTGCGGCGGCCGAAACGGTCGAGATGGCGGCGCCAGCGCTCCGAGATGCGCTTCTGCAGCTCGGGCATCGTCAGCGTCGGATGAATGTCGCAGTCGACGAGCGAGACCTGGCGCGGCGTCGGCGCCCCGGTCTGCGGAGTGGTTTGCGTCACCGACATGGCTTCGAAACCTCCTGGCGGTCAGGCCTCCAGCACCACGTACTGTTCGGACACCGTTACAGAGTAGGTCTCGACGACGTACGGGCCCTCGACGAGCTCGCTACCCGGTTCGACCGATACACCATAGCTCTTGACGCGCGGGTCTCCCGGCGAATACGACTGCCCGGTCGACACGTCGTATTGCCAGCCGTGCCAGGGGCAGACCAGCAGCGGCGGCCCGTCGGCGAGCTCGAACTGGCCCGGCTGCTCGGACACGATCCGCGAGAAGACGCGCCCGACGCACAGCGGCGCGCCCTGATGGGGGCAGCGGTTGCGCACCGCGTAGAAGCTGTCGCCGACTCGGAACACGCCGATCTCGCGCGCGCCGACGCGGACCAGCTTGCGGGTGTCGGGCGGAAAGTCCTCAAGCGGCGCGACGACGACCTTCATCGTGGGGACAGCGTACCCGGCCCCCCGCCGCCCGATTCGGCGGCTTCGGCCACGCTCGCGTGGACCGGGAGCGAGGCGTCGACGCCCATCACCGTGAGCAGGCGCCGCAGCGGCGAGCCCTCGGCGACGACTAGCAGAAGCGTCTGGCGGCGGTTGCGAAGCCGCTCGGCGAGCTTCAGCAGCATGTCGATTCCCGCGCTGTCGAGGTAGCGCGTCCCCGTCAGGTCGAGCACCAGACACGGCGCGTCGTGGGTCACCGCGCCGGCGAGCTGCTCGCCGACGAGCGCGGCGTTCGCGACGTCGACGTCGGTGGGCATCGCCGCGACCGGCAGGCCGTTCAGCGAGGTGACCGCCGGCATCGTCATTTGCGCCGCGCCCGCAGCGTCACCGAGGTCCCCTGGTCGCCGCGCTCGACGATCACCTCATCCATCAGCGCGTTCATCAGCTGCAGTCCGCGCCCACGGTCGGATTTGCGCTCGCGGCGCCACCGGCCGCGATCGGAGACGACGACCTCGACGGTCTCCGCCGACATGTGCCCGTCAAGCTCGAAGGTCGCGTCGCGTGGACCGTAGGCGTGCTCGATCGCGTTTGCCGCCGCCTCGGAGCAGGCAAGCGTGATGTCGAAGCGCTGCGCGTCGTCGACGCCGAACTGCGTCAGCCAGCGGGCGACGATCCGCCGCAGAGCCGCGAGGTGCGTCGGATCGGCGTCGGTCGTCAGATGCAGCGTGTCCCCGAGCGCGTAGGACTCGACGGCGAGGATCGCGACGTCGTCCTCGACGGCTGCGTCGATCGCCGCGAGGTCGCGGTAGGCGCGGTCGGCGAGCGACAGGTTGGCTTCGGGGACGAGGCTCGCCCGCAGCAGTCGCGCGAACCCATCGTCGAGCGTCTCGCCGCGGCGCTCGATCAGCCCGTCGGTGTAGAGCACCAGGGCGCTGCCGAGCGGGAACGCAACCGACTCCGCCGAATAGCCGGAGGAGATCTTGGTGCCGAGCGGCGGCCCGCTCGCCGGTGCGATGAGCTCGCGACTTCCATCGGGGCGAACGATCAGCGCCGGTGGGTGGCCGGCGCTCACGACGTCGAGGGCGTCTGTCTCGAGGTCCAACGCGAACATCGCGACGCTGACGCTGCGCCGTCGTCCGGCGCCGACGATCAGCGCGTTGAGCAGCGACAGCACGTCCTCGAGTGAATGGCGCTCGAGCGCGTAGGCCCGAAGCGCGGTGCGCGCCTCGGCCATCACCGCTGCGGCGCCGATGCCCCGCCCGGCGATATCGCCGATCACGAGCGCGACGCGACCGTCTGGGAGGCTGAAGACGTCATACCAGTCCCCGCCGACACCGGCCCCCGGAGCGGGGAGGTACTTCGCGCTGATCGCGAGGCCGGGAATGACCGGCAGGCTGCCCGGCAGCAGGTAGTGCTGCAGCACCTCGGTCATCGCGCGCTGCTCGGAGATCTGCGCGTCATCGATCGCGAGCGCGGCACGGTCTGCGGCCGCCTGCAGCAGGCGCTCGTCGGACTCGCCCCAGCTGCGCTGGTGCAGCGTGCCGACGTGCAGTACGCCGATAACCCGCTCTCCGACCATCAGCGGCACGCCGAGCAGCGAGCGAATGCCCTTCTGGCGCAGGATCGGGTTGTGGATCTCGGCGTCGTCGACGTCCTCGATCGCGACCGGCCGCGCCTCGGCGGCGACGCGCCCGGCGAAACCGTGCCCGAGCGGGATCTGCACGCCCTGGCGGACCTCCTCCTCGATGCCGCGCGCCGCGCGTGCCAGCAGAACGCCGCGCTCACGATCGACGAGCAGGATCGCGGCCGTGTCGGCGTGGATCGCGGTGCGGATCCGCTCGAGCAGCTCGACGAGCAGGTCCTCGAGGCTGAGGTAGGCGAGCGCCGAATCGGTGATCTCGGCGAGCGCCTCGGTCGCGCCGTGTTCGTCGAGCTCGCGCAGTTCGTAATCGGTCATCGTCTTGGCCACGGTGCACCATCGCCGGCGTGGGTCGCCATAGGCTACAGGCGGTTCACTTCAGCGCCCGCGAGCCTGCGTCAGCATTTATCCAGGCGTGAGACGCTTTCGGTCGCGGCTGAGGAGGGCAGCTCGAGGCATGACAGAGACGCAACGCGGACCCGCGCCCAGACGCCCCTGGCGGCGTCCCGCCACGGCGGTCGCCCTGGCGTTCCTTCTGGCCGCGCTCGTGGTCGTGATCGCGATCGCAATCGGTCCCGCCAAGGCTCCCGTGAGCACGCAGCAGACGCTGCTTGACACCAACCCCGACCTCGATCCCGGCACCAAGCTGCACGGGCAGGCGCCCAACTTCACCCTGACCGACCAGTTCGGCCGACCGCAATCGCTGCGGGCGCTGCGCGGCCACGTCGTGATCCTCGCCTTCAACGACTCACAGTGCACGACCGTCTGCCCGCTCACGACGGCGGCGATGGTCGAGGCCAAGGGCCTCCTCGGCGCCGCCGGCGGCAGCGTCGACCTCGTCGGGATCAACGCCAACCCGAAGGCCACCGCGGTCCACTGGGTCCGCGCCTACTCGCAGGCGCACGGGATGCTGCACCAGTGGAAGTTCCTGACCGGCTCGCTCGCGCAGCTCCGCGGCGTTTGGCGCGCGTTCCACATCGACGTTCAGATCGAGGCTGGACAGATCGACCACACCGCCGCCCTCTACGTGATCGACGGTCGCGGTCACTACGCGAAGGTCTATGTGACGGCGATGGCCTATTCGAGCGTCGACCAGCAGGCACAGATCCTCGCGCGCGAGGTCTCCGCGCTCCTGCCCGGGCATCCGAAGCCCCGGTCCGCCCTCTCCTACCAGCGGATCCCGCCGATCAGCCCGACCAGCAACGTGGCGCTGCCGCGCTCGGGCGGCGGAAAGCTCGAGGTCGGGCCGGCCAAGGGGCCGCGGCTCTATCTCTTCTTCGCGAGCTGGCTGACCGAGATCACCCCCCTCGGCGCCCAGCTCGACGCGCTTCGCCAGTACGCGGCGATCGCACCTCACAGCGGCCTCGCGCCGCTGACGGCGATCGACGAGGGCAGCGTCGAGCCCTCGCAGAGCGCCCTGCCGCGCTTCCTGGCGACGCTGCGAAAACCGCTCTCCTATCCGCTCGCAATCGACCGCACCGGCCGCGTCGCCGACGGCTACCTGGTCGAGGATCAACCGTGGTTCGTGCTGGTCTCGCGAAGCGGCAGAACGCTTTGGTATTGGGACGTCTCGACACAGGGCTGGCTGACGACGGGCCAGTTGGCCAAGCACGTCAGCGCCGCTCTGTCTGCGCCGGCGAAGATCAAGATCCCGGCCGCAAGCCAGGCGTCGAAGGTGCTCGCCGGCTCCCCGCCGCCGCTTGCCGCCCTCCACCGTCAGGCGGGACGGCTCCTGCCCGTCAGCGATTCGCTCGCGGCGCGGCTGCGCGCGCTGCGCGGCTTCCCGGTCGTCCTCAACGTGTGGGCGTCGTGGTGCACCGGCTGCCAGGCCGAGTACCCCTACTTCGCGGCCGCCGCGGTTCACTACGGCCGCCAGGTCGCCTTCGTCGGCGTCGACGCCAGCGACGATGACTCCGCCGGAGAGGCGCAGGGGTACCTGTCGAGCCATCCGCTGAGCTACCCGAGCTATCAGCTCGGAACGGCGGGACTCGACTCGATCACCGGCGTTGGGATCTACGCCCTGCCGACGACGTTCTTCATCGACCGGGCCGGGCGCATCGTCTGCCGTGTCCGCACCGGCCAGTACGACTCCCAGGGCGCTCTCGACGGCGACATCCAAAGCTGCGCGATCGGGCAGTGAGCAGACGCGGGCAGGGCATCGACCGGCGCACATTCCTGCGCCGCGGGCTTGTCGCGGGAGCCGTCGCCGGCACCGGCGCGGGCGTCTGGGCCGCGACCGAGAGCGGCGGCTCGCACGGCCCATCGGGCCCGCCGAACATCCTCGTGATCATCGTCGACCAGCTGCGCTTCCCGCAGTGGTACTCACCGATGGCCGAGCTGCCGAACATCGCGGCGCTGCGGCGCGGCGCGGTCTCCTTCGAACGCCACTACACGGCCTCAAACGACTGCACCCCGGCGCGCGCGGCGCTGCTTACCGGGCTCTACACGCATCAGACCGGCTGCATGGTCACCGGTGCGAGCACGCTCGATCCAGGCTTCCCGACGTGGGGGCGGATGCTCCGCGAGCAGGGCTACTCGACGTGGTGGTACGGCAAGTGGCACCTGACCCACGGCGACCGCCACTGGACGGCGACGAACGGCTCGCGCGACCTCGAGCGATACGGCTTCGGCGGCGGCACGTTCCCCTCGCCGAACGGGGCGCCCGGACAGGGCCTGCGGCGCGACCCCTTCATCGCGCGCCAGTTCGCCGACTGGTTCGCCGAGGAGGGCGCCAGCGGTCCGTGGTGCACGACGGTCTCGCTGATCAACCCGCACGACATCTCGTGGTGGTACCTGTGGACCGATCGGATCCACGGCGAGCGCCTCGCCGAGCCGGAGGTGACGAGCCTGCCGCCGAACTTCGAGACGCCGGAGCTGCTGATGGAGCGCCGCAAGCCGCGCCTGCAGCGCTCACTGCAGGCGACCTCGGCGAGCGCATTCGGACCCGTCCCCTTCAAGGGCCCGCGCGCGCAGCGGCTCTGGCTCGACTTCGCCAACCTCTACGTGAAGCTCCAGCGCACGGCCGACCACCAGGTCGGCGAGGTGATGCGCACGCTTCACTCTGACCCCGCCGTCGCGGCCAACACGGTCGTCGTGTTCACCTCCGATCACGGCGAGTACGGCGGCTCTCACGGCCTGCGCGGCAAGGGTGCGGCGGCCTACGACGAGGCGATTCGCGTCCCCCTGCTCGTCCGCGACCCGCGCGGCGTCCTCACCCGCTCGCCCCACATCCCGCGCCGCCAGCTCACCTCGAGCGTCGATATCGCCCCGCTGCTCCTGACGATCGCGGCCGGCGACGGGGCCTGGCGCCGAGACGGGCACTACGCCCATCTCGCCGACCGGCTCGACCTCACCACGCTGCTGCGCAACCCCCACGCCGCCGGGCGCAACCACATCCTTCACGCCACCGACGAGATCCTGACGGAGTTCGCCGTCCAGCTCTACGACGCGCCGCTGCACATCGTCGCCATTCGAACGGCCGAGGCCAAATACGCGATCTACTCCAACTGGGCACCCGGCGCCGTCGAGCCGCTCTCGGCCGGCGAGGACAGCGAGCTCTACGACTACTCGACGCCGGGCGGGCGTCTCGAGATCGAAAACGTGGCGGGTCGCAGCCCGCTCGAGGGGGCCCTGCGGTCGGCGCTCGAGACGGCGCTGGACGCCGAGCTCGCCGCCCCGTTGCCGGGGCACCTCACGCAGGCCGGCGTGCGCGGCTTCAACGACTACTTCGAGACCGCCAAGCACGACGCCGTGTTTGCGGCGCACCGGCGCCGCCAGCGCGCACGCAAGCTGCTCCACCACATCGTGCTGCCGCCGATCTTCTAGCCCGAGGGCGGCTACATGTGCCGCCTGAAGGCGAGCAGCAGGCGCTGGCTGGCGTCTGGGTCGGCGCCGAATGCGTCGGCGGTGAGGGGCGTGTCCAAAAACTCGCTGTATCCCTCGACGCCGGCGAGCTCATCGGCCGCGCTCAGGTCGCGAAAGCCCATCGACCAGCCGTCGAACTCGCGCTGCTGGCGGCGCTCTCCGCGCAGCAGCACGAGCATGCCGCGGTGGCGGGGATCGCCTGCGAGTCGCGCCTCGAGGTCCTCGACCGCCGCCGCCGGGCCCTCGACGGTCTGCATGAAGTTCCCGTCCTTGTAGAGCAGCATTCCGCTGATGCCGGCGCGCTCGTTGGCCTCGCGGCTTCGCTCCAGCAGGTCGGTCAGTTGTGGCGTCGTGAACAGCTCCGCCGCCGAGCTGACGTATGTCATGTGCTGGAACAGGGCGAATCCAGCATACGCCGCGACCACGACCGCACGGCCGCTCTGATCCCTAGTGCTGCCTACCCCCGCGGCGGCAGCAGGAACTCCATCGTCCGCCAGACCGCCCGGAAGCCGAGGCGCTCGTACAGGTGCTTGGCGCGATCCTCATCGTCGGCGCAGATGTAGAGGTCCTCGACGCCGTCAGCGGCGGCGATCGCCGCCGACACCAGAGCACCGCCGCGCCCGCCACCACGACGGTCGCCGCGGACGTAGGCCTGCGCGATCTCACCCGCCGTGCCGATCCGCTCGAGCTGCACGAAGCCAATCGGCTCGCCGCCCTCGAGCGCCGCAAACACGCGAGCGCCGCGGAGCGCGGCGACCTCCCGCGCTCCGTCGAGGAAGGCTCCGAACGCCGCGTCGTCGCCGCCCACGTCCTCCTCCTCGTGGTTCCAGGCGAAGCGGAGCACGCGCACGTCGTCGAGTCCGACCTCGGCGATCTCGGCTCCCGTCGGCATCGCGACAGCGCCGCCGACGTGGCGAAGCCAGAGCAGCCGCATCACCTTCCAGCCGGCCGCTTCGAATTCGGCGCGCAGCGGCTCGGCGTTCTCGAGATGGTCGAAGACCACGAGCCGGTGTGCGAGCCCCTGTAGCGCGAGGTCTGCGACGGCGCGAATCGTTTCGCCCTCGAGCGGCGCGGCGTCTTCGACGAGCAGGCAGTTGAGGTCGTAGTAGGTCGGATAGCGACTCGCGCGCAGGATCCGGCCGTGCTCCCAGCGCTCATCGACGTCGCAGGCGACGGCGTAGGAGGCGTCGCGCCAGGCGCGGGCGGCGGCGGCGTCGCGAGGATTCAAAGCGTCGATGGCGCCTGATCAAAGCAGATCGCACGCCGCTCGAAGCTAGTCTGTTGCCTGGATGGTCGAGCGCCCGTTTGGCACCTGGCAGTCACAGCTCAGCGCCGCAGCGGTGGCGCGCGGCGCGGGGCGCTTCTTCGGCGGCGTGTGGCTCGGCGAGCCGCTGCGCTGGCTTGAGTACCGCGCCGATGAGGGCGGTCGCGGCGTGATCGTCGAGGACTCCGGCGGCGGCCCGGTCGACTTTACGCCGGCGGGCTTCAACGTCCGCACGCGCGTTCACGAGCTCGGCGGCGCGGCGTGCTGGTTCGATGACACCGGCCGCGCGTTCTGCTCAAGCTTTGCCGACGGGCGCCTGCATGCGCAGCGTGGCCGCGAGGCCGACCCCGAACCGATCACACCGGTCCCCGAGCGCCCGCATGCGCTGCGCTACGGCGACGGTCTGGCCACGCCGTCCGGCGTCGTGATCTGCGTGCGCGAGTCCCATGACGCGCGCGCTGTCACCAACGAGCTCGTCGCGATCCCCGCCGACGGCTCCGAGGAGCCGCGCGCGATCGACTCCGCCAGCGACTTCGTCTCAAGCCCGCGTGTCGATCCGTCGGGGACGCGGATCGCCTGGCTGCGCTGGAACTTCCCGCAGATGCCATGGGACGGAACGGAGCTGTGGGCGGGATCACTCGCCGCCGACGGGACGATCTGCGACGCGACACTGCTGGCCGGCGGTGAGCGCGAGTCGATCTTCCAGCCGCAGTGGGACGCCGCTGGCGGCCTGCACTTCTGCAGCGACCGCTCCGGCTGGTGGAACCTCGAGCGGATCTCAGCCGACGGCCGCCGCGAGGCGCTGACCGAGCTTCGCGACGCCGAGGTCGGATACCCCGCGTGGGTGCTCGGAATGCGCCGCTATGCGCTTCTCGGCGACGGGCGGATCGCCTGCGTCGTGACGCGCCAGGCGAGTGACTCGCTCTGGATCCGCGCAGCCGACGGGACGCTCGAGCCGCTCGAGGCCGAGTGGACGAGCTTCGATCCGAGCTCGTTCGACGCGCGCGGGGGAAGCGTCGCGTTCGCCGCCGCTTCGCCCGAAGCGGCGATTACGCTGGTTGTCGCGCAGCTCGACGATCGCCCGGCCCGGACGGTCCGGCTGACGCTCGAGAGCGGGCTAGACGACGAGGCGATCTCGCGCCCCCGCGCGGTCGAGTTCGAGACTCGCGACGGCGCGCGCGCCCACGCCTTCTTCTATCCGCCGCGCGGCGGCGCTGCACCGGCCGGTGAGAAGCCGCCGCTGCGCGTGATCTGCCATGGCGGCCCGACCGCGCACTCTCAGCCGAATCTGAGGCTCGGCGTTCAGTTCTTCACACAGCGCGGCATCGGCGTCGTGGACGTCAACTACCGCGGCTCGAGCGGATTCGGCCGCGATTACCGGCGCGCGCTCGAGGGACGCTGGGGCGAGATCGACTGGCGCGATTGCGTCGACGCCGCGCGTCATCTCGCCGACGCCGGCGAGAGCGATCCGGCGCGGACCTGGGTGCAGGGCGGGAGCGCCGGCGGCTATGTGGTGATGTGCTCGCTGACGTTCGAGCCCGACGCCTTCGCCGCCGGTGTCAGCGTCTGCGGCGTCGCGGATGCCGAGGCCCTGGCTCGCGACACGCACAAGTTCGAAGCGCGCTACCTCGATTCGCTCGTCGGGCCCTACCCCGAGCAAGCCGACGTCTATCGCGCGCGCTCGCCGGTCAACTCCCCGGATGCCCTGGCCCGGCCGATGCTCCTGCTGCAGGGCCTTGACGATGAGATCGTCCCCCCGGCCCAGTCCGAGGCGATGGCCGAAGCGCTCGCGCGCAAGGGCATCCCGCACGCCTATCTGGCCTTCGAAGGCGAGGGGCACGGCTTTCGTAAGGCCGAGACGATCGTCCGGGCACTGGAGGCCGAGCTGTACTTCGTCAGCCGGATCTTCGGCTTCGAGCCCGCCGACGCGATCGAGCCGTTCGCGATCGACGGCCTTCCCGACTGAGCCGAATCTAGGCCCCACGACGCGGTGGCGTCGCGGCCGAGCGAAGGAGGGGACTTCGCTGTGACCTGCAGACCACCGGATAACTACTTATAGGCGATACGTGGCCTCCGCCGATGGCGGGGATGCGGCAGCCGCATAGCCTCGCGCCTGTGCTCGTCGCCGCGCTCGTCAACCTCAATCGTCCGGCGACCTACGCACACGCGGGCGTATTTCAGATGTCGGTCGCCAACCTCGTCGTGATCGGCCTGATGGTCGTCGTCTTCGCCGCCGCGATTGCGCTCCCGTTCCGCCGCCGCCACAAAGGCGAGCAGCGATGAGCACGCACGGCTCGGCTCCCAGGTCATGGACGGCCCGCGTCCGCGATACAGCCGTTCGCGCGATGCCACCCGAGCGGCTTCTGCCGGACGAGCAGCCCGCCTACATGTCCTCGTGGGTCTACATCTTCGGCGTCCTGACGCTTGCCTCGCTCAGCGTCATCATCGGCTCAGGCGTGATTCTCGCTCTCAAGGGTCCCGCCTGGTGGCACTACACCGGCGTCGGGCACTTCTTCAACAGCGTCCATTTGTGGGCCGTCGAGCTCTTCTTCTTCTTTATGGTCATCCACCTCTGGGCCAAGTTCTTCATGGCTGCTTGGCGCGGAGGCCGCGCTCGCACCTGGGCCAGCGGCGCAGTCACGTTTCTCGTCGCGATTCCGTGCGCCTTCACCGGCTACCTCTCACAGCAGAACTTCGACTCGCAGTGGATCGCCACCCAGGCCAAGGACGGCATCAACTCGACGGGGATCGGCGCGTTCTTCAACGTCCTCAACTTCGGGCAGATGTACACCTACCACGTGCTGCTGCTGCCGGTGGTCGTCGTGGCGCTCGTCGTCGCACACGTCCTGCTGGTGCGCCGGCACGGCATCGTCCCGCCGCTGCCGCTCGCCGATCTCCCCAAACCGTCGCCGTGAAGCGCGGGCGCATCTCAAACCGCGAGCTGGACCGGCTCGCCCGCAACTACGACGGCCCGTACAGGCCGTACGACCTTGTCAAGGAGTTATGCGTCGCCCTCGCCGTCGTGACGGCTCTCGCGCTCGCGCTCGCAATCGTGTTCTCGTCGCCCGACGATCCGCCGCGCACAATCAAGCAGTGGTCGCACCAGATGCCTGTGGACTTCGTCACGACGGCTGTCAGCGAGCTTGACGGCTCGAGTGACACCGCCGGCTACGGCCCGCCTTACAACCACGCCTCGACCGGCCAACACGCAGCCTTCATCCATCTGCAGCAGTGGTTCGGTGTCAGCCACCCGATCAATACGCCGCTCGACTACGTGTACGAGCCGCTCGCAAGCATCCCCGGCGACGGCCCGTTGCGCGCCGCCGTCGCGGCCTATCGCTCCGCCCCGGCGAAGATGCAGAGCGCTTGGACCACGGCCTACGCGGATGCGCTAGGTAAGGCGACGGTCGGCAGCGGCGACGCCGTCCAGGTCGCACCAGGTGACTACGGGCCAGTCCCGACAATGATGAGCGCGTTGCTGTCGCTCGCGCAGAGCGGCGGCCTCGACGGCGACCTGCTGACGTCGAGCCAGTTCTACGAGACCGACTACACCACGCCGCTCCTGTTGATGGCCGACGGTGGCGTGCTCACGGCACGCGCCCAAGCCCAGCATCTGCTCGGCAGCCAGTGGGGCATGATGAATGAGACCGGGAGCTATCCCGGCCAGGTCTGGCTGTGGCTCTACACGTTCTGGTACCAGATCGAGCCGTTCTCCTCCTCGGCCAACGCCGACCTCCTCGTCTTCCTGATCATGGGCTTTCTGAGCGTTTGCCTCGTGGCGGTCCCGTTCATCCCAGGCGTCCGCGACATCCCGCGCTGGATCCCCCTCTACCGCTACATCTGGCGCGACCACTATCGCGCGCAGCAGAGCACCGGCGCCGGCGCCTAGCGCGCGGCGAGCCGACCGCCTGCTGCTAGGTGCCGACGAGCCGGTGGTCCAGCGCGTAGCGGACGAGTTCGCTGCGCGAGGACAGCAGCAGCTTCTCGGAGATGTGAGCTCGATGGGTCTCAACGGTGCGCACCGAGATGAAGAGCTGCTGCGCGATCTCGCTGTTGGTGTGACCGAGGGCGATCAGGCGCAGCACGTTGACCTCGCGTTCGGAGAGGTTGTCGGGAGGTCCCGGCGGCGGCTCGGCGGCGAGCCGAGCGCCGAGGCGCGGATTGAGGTAGCTCTCGCCCGCGGCGGCCATGCGCACGGCCTGGACGAGCTCGCCGTCGGCCGCCTGCTTGAGCACGTAGCCGAGCGCGCCGGCGGCAATCGCTTCGCGCGCGTAGGCCGGCTCCTGCTGCATAGTGAGGACGACGACCTGAGTTGCGGGGAACTCGTCGCGCAGCGCCGGTATCGCCTCGAGGCTCGAGCCGCCCGGCATGTTGAGGTCGAGCACGAGGACGTCGGGATGGTGACCGCGCACGAAGCGGCGCGCTTCATCGACCTCGCCGGCCTCGGCGACCACCTCGAAGCCGTCCTCGCCGTCCAGCAGCAGCCGCAGGCCGCGCCGCACGACAGGGTGGTCGTCGGCGAGCACGATCCGGATCGATCCGCTGTCCGCCTCCGCCTGGGCGCCGGCCATGCCGCGAAAGGTACCGCCTGCCGGCACGAGCAGGCGAGCCCTACATCGACGCTCGCTGCGGCGGATCCGGGCCGGCCGGTTCGATCTCGAGCAGCTCGCCCGAGCCGTGCTCGACCTGCAGCGTCGTGTGCTCGATCTCGAAGTGCTCGCGCAGCAACTCGGCGAGGTGAAGGCGCGTGGCATGGCAGTCGACATCCCGGCGCACGAGCACATGGGCCGACAGCGCCGGGAACCCTGAGCTGACCTCCCAGACGTGGAGGTCGTGGATCTCGACGATGCCGGGACGCTCCGCGAGCGCGTGACCAATCGCGTCGACGTCGAAGCCCTCCGGGGCCGCCTCGAGGAACACGCGTGCCGAGGCCCGCAGCAGCCAGTAGGCGCCCTTCAGCATCAGCGCGGCCACGATCAGCGAGGCGATCGGGTCGGCGCGCTCGAAGCCGCTTGCCAGGATCACCCCCGCCGCAGCCGCGGTGCCGATGAAGGCGTAGAGGTCGGTGAGGATATGGCGGAAGCTGCCTTCGAGGTTCAGGCTCCGCGTCGGCGATCCCGACAGCGCCAGAACCGCCGCCACGTTGACCGCCACGCCGACCAGCGCGATCGCGAGCATCAGGCCGCCGTGAACGTGGGGCGGTGAGACGAGCCGGGTGATCGCCTCGTAGACGATGAACGCTGCGAGGACGAGCAGCGTGACGCCGTTGGCCTGCGCTGCGAGCACCTCGACGCGGCCGAGGCCGTAGGTCATCGAACCGCCAGCCGGGCGCCGCGCAAGCCGCGCCGCGATCAGCGAGAGGCTGAGCGCTGCGGCGTCGGTCAGCATGTGCGCAGCGTCTGAGAGAAGCGCGAGCGAGTGCGCGACGACGCCGCTTGCCACCTCGGCGGCCATGAAGGCGACGATCAGGCCCAGCGCCACGGCGAGGCGCCGTGAATCGGCGGTGTGGTCGTGGTGATGCGGGCCGTGGTGGTGCGGCGCCATCCCCCGACACGCTAGCTCGCATCGCGGACCCCCGCCGTAACTCGGGTAAGCCTTGAGTATATTCTTGGCATGCCATAATATTTCCTTGCTATGGCCGAATCACCGCGTTCTCCGGCGATCGACGACTACGCGAAGGCGATCTTCGCCCTGCAATCACGCGCCGATGAGCCGGTCTCGACGAGCGCGCTCGCCGAGCGGCTCAGCATCACGCCGGGATCGGTCTCGGCGATGCTCAAGAAGCTCGACGAACTCGGCCTCGTCACACATGAGCCCTACCGCGGCGTGCGCCTGACCCCCGCGGGGCGACGCGTGGCACTCGAGGTGATCCGCCACCACCGCCTGCTCGAGCGCTTCCTGGCCGATGCGCTCGGGATGCCCTGGGATCGCGTCCACGATGAGGCCGAGGTGCTCGAGCATGTCCTCTCCGACGAGCTTGAGGAGCTGATCGCCACAAAGCTCGGCAACCCGTCGATGGACCCCCACGGCGATCCGATCCCAAGCGCCGACCTCGAGCTGGACGAACCCGCGACGCGGAGCATGGAGAGCCTCGACTCCGGCGACCGCGGGGTCTTCATGCGCGTGTCCGACGCAGACCCCGAGATGCTTCGCTACCTCGCGAGCTGCGGAATCTCGCCCGGCGACCGCTTCGAGGTTCGTGACCACCAGCCGTTCGGTGGCCCGCTGTTCGTGCAGTTCGGCGGACGCGAGCACGCGATCGGCGGCCGCCTCGCCGGCGCCATGCGCGTCGCGGTTGACGAGGGCGGCTGAGCGATGCGCTCGAGCACATCGGCGCCGCTCGTGCTCCCGCCGCTCACCGAGCAGGACGCCGTGCGCTCAGCCGACCGCTCGCGCGTCCACGAGGCGCGAGCCAGCGGCCGGCGCTGGCCGCTGCTGTGGCTGCTCGTCGGGCCGGGGATCCTCGCGATGCTCGGCGAGAACGACGGGCCGAGCATGCTCGCCTACGCCTCCGACGGCGCCCAGTACGGGCTCGGGCTGTTCGTCCCGTTCCTCCCGGCGCTGTTCGCCCTGGCCTTCGTGGTCCAGGAGATGGCGATGCGCGTCGGCGCGGTGACCCACCGCGGCTACGGCGAACTGGTCCTGCAGCGGTACGGATCGGCCTGGGGCTGGTTCGCCGCCGCCGACCTGACGGTCACCAACCTGATCACGCTGATCGCCGAGTTCGTCGCGATCCGCGTCGGGCTCGCCTACTTCGGTCTCGGCGCGGGCTTCGCCGTCGCACTTGGCCTGGCGGCGGTGCTGTTCACCTTCAGCGGCGGGCGCTATTGGCGCTGGGAACGGATCGTGCTCGGCCTCGCGCTCTTCAACGGGCTTTTCCTCGTCGCGGCACTGCTGTCGGGCTCACACCTCGGCGCCGCGTCATCGGCTGGCTTCTCGCACCTTCCGGGCAGCGTCAACACGCTGCTGCTGCTGCTTGCCTCGACGATCGGTGCGACCGTGACGCCATGGATGATCTTCTTCCAGCAGGGCGCCTCGGCCGACAAGGGGATGACGCCGCGCGACATCCGCGAAGGCCGCTGGGACACGGCGGCCGGCGCGGTGCTCGCAACGCTGTTCGGGCTCGGCGCGCTCGTCGCCGGAGCCGCGCTGCTCGGTCATGGGGGGATCTCGGCCTTCTCGCAGGCCGGCTTCCCGGGCGCCCTCGGCCACGTCGCAGGCGGCGCGGCGGCGAGCGTCTTCGCGCTCGGGCTGATCGAAGCCGGCGCCGTCGCGATCCTGACGATCTCGGCGAGCACCGCCTACGCGGCCGCCGAGTGCGTCGGCGTCGCGCACAGCTTCAACAGCTCGCCACGCGAGGCAGTCCTCTTCTACGCCGCCGACTTCGGCGTCGCCGCGCTCGCGGCGGTCGTGATCCTGATCCCCGGCGCGCCGCTGCTGTCGATCGCGCTGAACGCCAACGTGCTGGCGACGGTGCTGCTGCCGGTGAGCCTTGTCTTCTTGATCATGCTCGCAAACGACCGGGGCCTGATGGGCCGCAACGCCAACCGCCGCGCGACCAACGCGGTGGCAATCGCCGTGGCGACACTCGTCGGTGCGTGCGGCGCCGCCTACGGCGTCGACTCGTTCCTTCAGACGATCGGGGTGGTGGGGTCGTGAACGCTCAAGAGGAGGAGCTGATCATGCACCTCGAGCGCGACCAGTTCGTGGCCGAGACCTCGCGGCCAGTCGCGCGCGTCTCGCTCACCCCTTTCGGGCGGCGCGGGCTGTGGGCGCTGCGCGTGTTCGCCGTCGCCGTCTCGGGGATGGTCGTCTACACGTTCGCCGCCGCGCTTCATTAGGGCCGCCCGCAGCGGCCTCTAGGATCCGCGCCCAATCGTGGCGTCGAAATCGCAGCATGGCGTGGGGACGGCCCAGGCACGGCGCCTGCGCAACGGCCTTATCTCGATCGCAGTGCTCGCGGCGCTCGTCGCGGGACTGCTGCTCGCCGTACCGGGGCTGCACGGAGTTCTCGACGCGGTTGGCGACATGTCCCCCGGCTGGCTGGCGGCCGCGCTCATCTTCGAGATCCTCTCCTGCCTCGGCTACGTCGTCATCTTCCTGCGTGTCTTCGAGCGCGCGCCGGTTCGCTTCGGTTCACGCGTCGCGTTGACGGAGATGGCGTTTGGCGCCGCCGTGTCGCTTGGGGGCGCTGGGAGCATCGTCGTCGGCGCGTGGCTCCTTCGCGAGCGCGGGATGGCGACGTCAGCGATCGCCGAACGCTCGGCGGTGCTGTTCCTGCTGACGACCGCGGTCAATGGCCTGACGCTCGCGGCGGCCGGCATCGGCGCGGGCCTCGGAATCATCGCGGCGCCCGACAAGCCGCTGCTGACGATCGTCCCGGGCGTCGTCTCACTCGCGCTGCTCGGCGCCTTTCTCGCGCTTCCGCGACTCGGCGACCGCGGCGCTCGGGCGCGCGAGGGCGGGCGCATCGCGACCGCGCTGCGCGTGACCGCGCGGACGATTCGCGAGACACGCCGGACACTCCTTGCGCTCGACTGGCACGTGCTCGGCGCGCTCGCCTTCCTGTGGTGTGACATCGCCGTGCTGTGGGCTTGCTTTCACGCGATCGGCCACTCTCCGCCACTGGCCGTGATCGTGCTCGCCTACCAGATCGGCTACCTCTCCAACGTCCTGCCGATCCCCGGCAACATCGGCGTCCTCGAGGGCTCCTTCGTCGGCATGCTGGCCCTCTACGGCGTGCACGCGACCCCCGCCGCCGCAGCTGCCGTCGTCTACCACGCGATCGCCCTGTGGATACCGGCGCTGTGGGGCACGTACGCCTTCATCCGCCTGCGCCGCTCGCCGGTCGAGCCGCTTGAGGCGGACCGACCGGCCCTGGCCCGCCGCAGGCTCAGATAGGCTTCCGCCTGGACACGATGCCCCCCCACCCACTCCGCCGGCAGCTCAAAGGACTCGGCGCGGCGGGATTCACCGCGGCGCTCACGATCTTCGCCGCAACCGCCTGCGGCGGGGCCGGCTACCCGACGGCTAACCCGCCGAAGACGATCCGCCTCGCAAATGTGGCGGCGGCGGCCGTCAACCCGGTGACGGTTTCGCCCCTGCCGGGCACCGGAGACGCCTCGCCGCGCACGCAGATCAGCTTCCTGGGCGCCGCCGGCACCAAGGTCATCAGCGTCAAGGCCGTCGGCTCGCTAAGCGGGAGCCATGCGGGGCGGATCGAGGCCTACTCGACAGGGACGGGCGAGAGCTTCATCGCGAATCGACCCTTCAGCTCCGGCGAGAAGGTCACAGTCAGCGCGCACGTGAGCACCGGCTCGACGACGGCCACGGTGCACACGAGCTTCACGGTCGGATTCGAGGTGCCCTCGTCGCAGACCGAGTTCCCCGACAACAAGGGCGACGCGGCCGACGTCCAGCACTACCTCTCGGCGCCCACCCTGACGCCGTCCTCGGTGCGGATCACCACACCGGCCAAGCCGGGCGCCGCGCCGGGCGACTTCTTCCTCGCCCCCTATCAGGGAGTCGGCAGCCCCGGGCCGATGATCATCGACCAGGCCGGGAACCTGGTCTGGTTTCACCCCCTCCCCGCCGGGGACTCCTCGACGAACCTGCAGCCACAGACCTACGACGGCCACACGGTGCTGACCTTCTGGCAGGGGCGGATCCTCAAGCTCGGCTTTGGCCAAGGCGAGGATGAGATCTACAACACCTCCTATCAGCCGATCGCCCGCGTCCGCGCCGGCAACGGCTACTTCGCCGACCTACACGAGTTCACGATCACACCGCAGGGGACCGCGTGGCTCGACGCGTTCGACCCCGTCGAGCTCAACCTCTCCGCCAGCGGCGGATCGCCGCACGCCGTGGTCAACGACTCGATCGTGCAGGAGGTCGACATCAAGACCGGCCTGGTGATGTGGGAATGGCACGCGCTCGGCCATATTCCGCTGCGCGACTCCTACGCGCCGATGCCGCACACGACGATCAACTGGGACTACGTCCACATCAACGCGATCGATCCCGGGCCTGACGGCCTGCTCCTGTCGGCTCGCAACACCTGGACGATCTACGACGTCAACATACACACCGGCGCCTTCATCTGGCGAATCGGCGGCAAGTACCCGAGCTTCCGGCGCGGTCCGGGCACATTTTTCTACTGGCAGCACGACGCCCGCTGGCAGCCCGGTGGGATGGTGTCGCTGTTCGACAACGGCTCGACGCCCCCGAAGGAGAAGCAGACGCGAGGCCTGCTGATCGACCCGAACACCTCCACGAAGGAGGTGACGCTCGTCAAGCAGTTCACAAACCCCAACGAGCCGCTGCTTGCCTCAAGCCAGGGCGACCTGCTCAACCTGCCCGACGGCAACTGGCTGATGGGCTATGGCGGGCTGCCGAACTTCACCGAGTACACGAGCTCTGGGCAGGTTCTCTTCGACGCCACGCTCGGACCCGACGTGCAGAGCTTCCGCACCTTCCTCGCGCCGTGGAGCGCGCAGCCGAAGACGCCGCCGTCGATCGCCGCCCAGCGCGGCGGCTCCGGCGTGAACGTCGAGGTGAGCTGGAACGGCGCCACGACGGTCGCGAGCTGGAAGGTCCTCGGCGGCTCGTCCAAGAGTGCGCTGAGCGAGGTCGCGAGGGCCCCCAAGAGCGGCTTTGAAACGACGATCGCGGTGCACGGATCGCCGGCGCTTGTCGCGGTCGAGGCGATTGGCTCCTCCGGTCAGACGCTCGGCACCTCGACGGCGATCGCGCCGAGCGGCTGATCGCACTCAGCCGACGGTCTGCTCGATGCCGTGGACGATCCGCTCGACGGCGTTGAGGCGGTGAACCGCGGAGATCGTCCGCTCCACGGCGGCCAGCTCGTGGTACTGCGCGAAGCCGCGCTGCTGAGCGGCGACGAGGGTGAACGGAAGCGGCGCGCGGAGCTCCTCGATCGTCGCCTGCTCAAGCGCGCTGGCGAGCGCCGCCTCGCGCGGGCTGTGCCCGGCGACGTTGTCGATCTCCTGGAATCCGCCGCGCGTTCGATAGTCGTAGAGCTCCGCCTGGCGACCGTTGCGCAGCGGCTCGATCGTGCCGTGGCGCCAGTTGGTGTAGGTCGCGTACTTGGCGTCGTGGGTGATCAGACCCTTGACGTGCAGCGGCGCGCTGGCGGCGTAGGGATGCAGGGCGAACTCGGTCAGCACCTCGTCGGTTGCGTGAAGCGCGTGGTTGCGACCCTTCGCGGCCGGATCGCTGAGCATCCGCGCGATGTCGGCGCGCGTCGCGAGATGCGCATAGCGCGGGTCGCTTCGCCACTCGTCCGAACCCGCGCCGATCGTCAGCAGAAGCGGCGCGAGGTCGACGCTCGAGGTGATCTGGTGGCGCAGCGTGTTCGGCATGGCGCCGAGCGTGCCGGTCGGGTCGCTGACGATCAGCGGGACCCTGATCCCCTCCTCATACATTCCGGCGCCCTTTCCGCGCAGTCCGTGCGAGGCGCCGTACTCGCCGTGATCGGAGGTGAACAGGACGATCGTGTTGGCAGCGATCTCGGGACGCGCTCGCAGCGCCCGCAGAACCGTCCCGACCTGGCGATCGACCTCGAGCTGGAGCTTGACGTAGAGGTCGAGGAACGGCAGCCAGGTCGGCGTCACGCCCGATCCGTGGTAGGGAACCTTTCCGAAGGAGATGTCGCTTGTCTCCTGGAGTGAGAGCTGGACCGACGGCTTGCGGCGCGCGCGCAGATCCTCCGGGGTCTCGAAGTTGGGCGGCAGCTTGCCGATCGCGCTGGGCGCCGAGGCCTCGGTGGCGCTTTCGCGGCTCCAACGCCACCACCAGGCGATGTCGTGCGGGTTGACGAACGAGACGGTCGTGCACCAGGGACCGTCACCGCCGGACTGTCGAAGCCACGTCTCGAACTGGCTGGCGATCACCGGATCGACAGCCCAGCCCTGCCCCGGGGCGCCGTTGGGCGAGGGGAACGTGCCGCCGTCGAAGTCGTAGCGGGCTAGCGCGGGTGGTCCGCTCAACTCGTTCCAGAAGTGGTCGCCGCGGGTCAGGTGCCACTTCCCGTACCACGACGTCGAGTAGCCCTGCTCGCGCAGCATCCGGCCATAGGTCGGGAAGCCGGGGTCGAGCGTGCTCGCGCCGGTGATCATGCAGCCGGTCTGGTGGGTGTGAAGGCCCGTCAGCATCGTCGCGCGCGCCGGCGAGCAATCGTTCGACGCCGTGTAGTGGCGCTGGAAGCTGACGCCTTCGCGGGCCAGCCGCGCGATGTTCGGTGGCAGGCCCGGAGAGCCAGCGCCGGGACCGAACCAGCGCGGCGCGCGCATCTGGTCGACGACGATGACGAGGATGTTGGGTTGCGAGGAGCGGCTGCGGCGCGCGATCGCGTGACGGCGCCCGGCGGTCGTCGTGGCAGCGGCATCCGAGAGGGTCTCAGCGCCGAGTGAGGCGGCGGTGATCAGCCCACCCGTCTTGAGGGTGCGCGCGAGGAAGCGGCGTCGGTCGATCCGCCCTTCTCCTTGGGTGCGTGCAGGTTCGTCGTCGGTCATCTGCTGCTCGGGGGCTTCCTCGCACCCCTGCCCTACAGGCTACGAATACATCGGTTTGCTGGCGAAAAGGTCTTATTAGCGCTGTGTTTGGAAGTGCGAGCGGCCATTCAACGACCGCAGGCGGACGCCTCGCCTATCTTGAGCTCTGAAATGGCCTGGCTGCGGTTGCCCACGCTCGGCGCGCTGACGTGCCTTGCACTCGCCTGCATGCTCCCAGCCGCGGTCGCGGCGGGCGCCGCACCCCCGCAGCGCGGGCCGATCTGCACGCCGGCGACGCTCGACGGCTCGGCCCTTCTGGACGGCGCGGTCACCGTGTCGCCGATGCCCGGCGCGGCGGACGCCGCGCCGCAGACGCAGATCTCCTTTCTCGGCGTGCCCGCCGCCGACCTGAGCGCCGTCTCCGTGAGCGGATCGCGCAGCGGAGCGCACAGCGGCCGCCTTGCGGCCTACTCGCAGGGCGACGGGGCGAGCTTCATCGCGGCGGCGCCGTTCACCCCCGGCGAGGTCGTGACGGTATCGGCGCAGCTGACGCTGGCCCCAAGCGCTCCGCAGCCGCTCGCCTATCAATTCACGGTCGGTGAGCCGGACCAGCTCATGCCGCGGCACGAGTCGCTGCACCCGCTGCGGTCGGGATCGCTACAGACGTTCGTCTCGCGCCCGGATCTGCGCCCCCCGGCGGTGACCGTCCGCGCCCATTCGCCGCTACAGGCGCCGGGCGACACGTTCCTCGGCCCCTACGGCACATCGGCCCTGGCCGGGCCGATGATCATCGACGGCGCCGGGCGGCTGGTCTGGTTCAACCCGCTGCCGCGGCCCCTCGTGGCGACGAACCTGCGCGTCCAGAAGCTTGCCGGCACGCCGGTGCTGACGTGGTGGCAGGGCACGATCACCAACTACGGGTTCGGGCAGGGTCTCGACGTCATCGACAACGAGCACTACCGCACGATCGCCGAGGTCCATGCCGGCAACGGCGATCAGGCGGACCTCCACGAGTTCCAGCTGACGCCGGCGGGCACGGCGCTGCTATCCGCCTACCGGCCGCTGGATTGCGACCTTCAATCGGTCGGAGGCCCGGCGCCCAGCGCGGTGACGGACTCGCTTTTCCAGGAGATCGACGTCCGCACGGGTCTAGTGATGTTCGAGTGGACCTCGCTCGACCACATCCCGCTGAGCGACTCCTACTCCGCGCCTTCCGGGAGCTCGACGCACTGGCCGTTTGACTTCTTCCATCTCAACTCGATCAACCTCGATACAGACGGGACGCTGCTGGTCTCAAGCCGCAACACCTGGGCGGCTGACGAGATCGACCCCCACAGCGGGCAGGTGCTCTGGACGCTCGGGGGGAAGGCGTCCTCGTTCGACGAGGGCCACGGCGCGGCGACGGCCTACCAGCACGACGCCCGGCCGGCCGGTCCGGGCGAGATCTCGCTGTTTGACAACGGCGGCTCCCCCCAGGTCCATGCGCAGTCGCGGGGCGTCGTCCTGACGGTCGATCAGCAGACGCACACCGTCTCGGTGCTCGAGCAGTTCCTGCACCCCGGCCGCCCGCTGCTCGCCGAGAGCCAGGGCAACCTGCAGTCGCTCGGTCACGGCGACTGGTTCGTCGGCTGGGGCCAGGAGCGCTACCTGTCGGAGTTCGGTCCGCATTCGACGCTGCTCTTCGACGCGAGCCTGCCGGTTGGATTTGAGTCCTACCGCGCCCTGTCCTTCGACGACTGGACGGCGACGCCAACGAGCGCTCCGGCGCTCGCGCTGCGGCAGAGCTCAAGCGGCGCGGTCGCCTACGCGAGCTGGAACGGGGCGACCAGCGTCGCGCGCTGGGAGGTGCTCGCCGGAGCCTCGCGCGGTTCGCTTCGCCCCCTCGCGACTGTCGCGCGAAGCGGTTTTGAGACCACGATCGAGCTCGGCAAACACGACAGCGGCGTCTTCGAGCTGCGCGCCCTCGATACGCACGGGCGCGTGCTCGGCACCTCAGCCGCCCAGACGCTCAGGCGGACTTAGAACTCGAGCCGCGGCCAGTGCTGGCTGCCGCGCTCGATGAAGAACGCGTTGGCGCGGCGCAGCGTGAACTCGCGGCGCCTACCGTCGGCCGCGGCGACGAGCACGCAGCGCCCATCCTCGCGCAGCTCGACGATCGTGACCGGCTCCGCCTCGCCGCTGAAATGCCACACCCGCGCGGGCGCGCCGACCTGCGGCAGCGAGCGCGACGGACGCATCTAGAGCTTGTAGCGGATTCCCGGATGAGCGCGCAGGAAGGCGCGCGCGGTCGCGAATGGGTGGCGCAGCTGCGCCACCCGCCCAGCGCAGTCGACGAGGAACGAGCCGCCCTCGATCGAGGGCAGCCCACGCGCCCAGATCGCCTCCGGGACCTCGGGGCAGACGAGCCGCGCGGCGGTCACGGCGCTGTTTGACCCGCGGTCAGCGTAGGGACCGCTGATCAGCAGGAAGCGTGCCTTGCCCGCGGCGACGAGCGAGGCGAGTCGCGTGTTGCTGAGTGCCGGGTCGTAGGCCCCATAGCCGCCCTCGGCGGAGGCGTCCAGGCCGAGCAGGAAGATCGGCGCCGCCTGGTCAGAGGACTGGGTCAGCAGCGGATAGGGGCTCGTCGCGCCGCTCGCGCGCAAAAAGCGGATCAGCCCGCGGTCGGCGGCCTCGTCGAACGGCGGGGCGTCGATCCCGCCGTAGCCGGCGTGGTTGTAGGGGCCGGCGACAGGAAACGTCCCGTCGACGGGAGCGAGCCAGACGCTGAAGCTGTAGATCAGCGGCGCGATGACGAGCGCGGCGACGGCGGCGCCGAGCGCCCAGCCGCTTCGCCGCCCGGACAGCGGGATCGCGATCAGGGCGATCAGCGCCAACGCGACGAGCGGGATCCGCCACCAAGTCGGGTAGCCCTCGCGCCCGATCAGCACGAGCTGCGCGGCGACGGTGCCGACGACGGCGAACACCGCGAGCATGAACCCGCGCAGCGGGCGGGCGCCGCGCAACAGCGATGCCAGCGCGACTGCGCCGACGCCGGCCAGCGCGGCGGTGCCCGGACCCAGCGCCGAGGCGTAGTAGGGGTGAACGATCCCCGCTGAGAAGTCGAGCGTGGCGAGCTCGACGAGGAACCAGCCGCCGAGCACGAACAGCCCGCCCGCGCGGCGGTCGCGGCGGCGGCGCACGACCAGAGCGGCCGCGATCAGCCCGATCACGGCCAGCGGTACGAGCCAGCCCGCCTGATCGCCCATCCCGGTCGCAAAGATCCGCACGGGACTTCGGGTGCCGCCGAAGGGAATCGCCGCAGGCCGCCGCGCTCGGCCGCTCACATGCGGTGCCGGCGGCAGCTCGATCGGCTTGAGGTGGGCGGCCCTATAGCGGAGCTCCGCGGCGGTGTAGGGCAGGTTGTTCTGGATGCCGCGGCGCTCGAGCGGTACGAGCTGCTGGGTGGTCAGATGCGCGACCGTCGAGCCGGGCCCTCCTTGCTGCCCGCCGACGCGGCCGAGCCCGTTGTAGCCGAAGTCGAGCTCGAACTCGGTGTTGTTGGTCGAGCCGCCGACGAACGGCCGCTGCGACGCCGGCGTCAGATCGACCGCCACCGACCAGGACACCGCGACGGCGACGAGCACGACGCCCGCCACGGCAAGCTTGAGGATCCGTTTGCGGAGCGCTTCCTCAGCGCAGGCCAGGTAGCCGATCGCGATCCCCGGCACGCACAGAAGCGCCGCCAGCGACTTCGTGTTGAACGCCAGCCCGACGAACACCGCGGAGATGATCAGCCAGCGCAACCGGGCACTCTCGATCGCGGTCATCGCTGCGCCGCAGGCGGCGAGCATCAAAAGGATCAGGAGCGGGTCTACGCCGTTGTCGCGGCCGACCGCCACAAACGACGGGAACACGGCGAGCGCCAGCGCCGAGAGGAGTCCCGCAACGCGTCCGTAGCGGGGCGCGACGATCCGGTACAGAAGCGCCACGGCGAGCACAGTGATGACGCCCTCGGGAATCAGCAGGCTGAGCGGGCTGAAGCCGAACAGCTTGGCGCTCAGGCCCTGCACCCACAGCGCGAGCGGCGGCTTGTCGACGGTGATCAGGCCGTTGGGATCGGCGGAGACGAAGAAGAAGTTGCTCGACGAGCGCAACATCGACTTGACCGCCGCCGAGTAGAACGTGTTCGCGTAGCCGTTCTGGGCGAGCTTGACGAACTCGAGCAGTCCGCTCAGCGCGAGGATCGCGGCGAGCGCCCCGTGCTCGAGGCCGGGCAGGCGGCGGCGCCCCGCGCGACGCTGGGCCCCGGCCGGCCGACCGGTCGCGGGCTCCAGCTCTGAAAGCGTCATGCCGGCTTGCGAAACAGCGCCGCCAGCGACAGGCCGGCGGGAATGCGCAGGCCTCTTCCGATCAGGCGCGCCTCAAGGCGAAGGGGCAGCTCGAGCAGCAGATTCAGACGCTCGGGCATGCGCTGCAGGTCAGACGATGGGCCCTCGACGTGCGCACGGCGCGCGAACAGCCGGTAGGGGATCGCGACCGGCAGCAGGCCAGCGTTGAAGTAGGAAACGCGCACCGTCTGCCACCCGGCCTGCGTGGTGGCGCGCGCGAGCGTACGGCTCGTATAGCGGCGGAAGTGGTGGTTGATCACGTCGTGGTTGCTCCACAGCCACTGGTAGGCGGGAACCGTTATCAGCAGGCTGCCGCCGGGGCGGATGACGCGAAGCAATTCGCGCAGCGCTCCCTGCTCATCCTCGATGTGCTCGATCACGTCGAGACAGACCGCCATGTCGAAGCTGTCTGAGGGGACGGGAATGTCGGTCAGCGAGCACTGCAGGATCTCGCCGACGTCACGCAGGCGTGCCCGCTTGACGCTCGCGTCGGAGATCTCGACGCCGGTGACCGTGCCGAGCTTGGCTAGGTCGACCATGTTGCGCCCGCTTCCACAGCCGGCGTCGAGGATCTGCGCCCCCTCGCCGAGGCTCACGCCGCGCATCAGCTCGTCGATGATCCGCCGCCTTCCGCGGTACCACCAGTGAGCGTCTTCCAGTTCGTGTGTCTGAAGCTCGAGAACCCTGTCCATCAGCGTCCGATCGCGCGCCCCGAGTCTCGCGCGGCTCTGCCGCGGACGGCGCGGCGGCTGATCGGGATGCGGAGCAAGAGAGACCTCGGCACGCGAGCCGCGGTGGGCGGCGCCGCCGACCGCAACATAAAGGAAGGCTACAGACTGCTCAGGCGGAGGGTGGCGCTGCGACGTGCGCTGACGGGCCGGATGACTTCTTGTGCTTGGGCTTGGAAGGGTGCGGCAGCCAGTGGTAGGACCCCGGCTTACCGGTCGATATCCCGCACGCCGAGCCGCTCACGAACACCCAGTTCCCACTGCCGTGGTAGGCGTTGATGTCGCGAACGAGGTAGAACGGACTCTTGGTCCACGCGTCGCCGTAGCGGGCCTCGTAGCGCACGTCGAGGACGTGGCGGCCGGTCATGCGGATCGGGTCCGCCGGGTGCGCCGAGGTCGACCAAGGGTAGAAGTTGGCGAACTCCTCGCAGTTGTCGCGGTAGCACCAGGTGTGTCCGCGCGCGCCGCACTTGCGATCGAAGTGCAACGGCACGCCGCCGAAACAGCGCGGGTAGCAGCCGCTCCACACCGCGCGTCCGCTCATCGCCACGAATGTCGACGTGTTGAGATCGGGATCCGCGCAGCTGGCGTTCGCGCTCAGCTGGCGTCGGGTCCAGTCGCGGTCGTACTGCGACCAGCCGCAGCTGCCGGCAAGGGTGCCGCTGAGAATCTCGCCGCCGACCTGCTGCTGGCCGAGGTTCTCCTGCGTCACGGCCAGCGCCGTGCCGGCCGAGACGTTGCCGATCGCGAGCTGGCTCGAGAACTGCGTCACGTCACCCGAGGCGGTGATCGTGCACCAATGCGACTGGTTGCAGGTCGCGACGCCGACGCCCGCGTCAGCGGTCGCGTGGAGGGCGAGCATCAGAGTGGTTGCGCCGATCGTGGCGCCGAGAAGGAGTCGCAGCTTCATCGCTTCTTGGGCGTCGCACCAAGATCGTAGACGCGCCAGGAGTCCGATGCAGGCAGCCCCGTTAGCGTCGTGACGTCACGGGCGTGCTTGCGGACCTTGAGCATCGCGTTTGAGCACGACGGGTGCGTCGCGACGATCACCGTGCAGATCGCGTCGGTGACGACGTAGCGGACCTCCCCCGCCGCGTGGTCGCGCATCAGCTGCTGATAGCTCACGAACTCCTGCCCCTCGATGCTCGTCAAGAGCAGAACCGGCTTTGCTGCATCGACGATGAACGGTGCCGCGACCGTCGAGGCGGTGAAGGCCGCCTCATAGCGGGCGCCGTTCTCGTGCGTCTGCAGGAAGTGCGCGATCGGATCCTGGATCGAGGGCCCGATCCGGATTTCCGCCGCCTGCGCGCCGCTTCGATCCTTGATCAGCAGCACGTCGCGGACCGCCGACAGCGCGAGCACCGCGCCGAGCATCCCAATCGTGACGACCAGCGGGCGATACCAGCGCGGCCAGCGGCGATCGCGAGCAGCGAACGCGTATGCCAGCACGATGTAGGCCACCGAGGGGGCGGCGAGCAGCGCGCTGAGAGTGATCGCGAGATAGCCATGCTTGCCGCTCGCGGTCTCCGCGGCGCCCTCGAGCATCGCGATCGCAAACGTCGCGATCAGCACGTAGACGCCGAAGAGGTCACGGGCGCGTCGCACCACGACCGGCAGCGAGCAGCCGAGCGCGATCGCGACGGCGGGCGTGAACGCCTCGAGATAGCGAGGCTGGGTGTGTGCCGAGAAGCTGAACAGCACGAAGCCCGTGATCAGCCAGAGCGCGGCACCGAGCGTCGCGGCCCAGGCGATCCGCTGCTCCCGCGTCGCCTGCGGGGGTGGTCGAAGCCGTCGCCGCAGCATCGGTATCAGGGCGATGATCGCGAAGACGATCCCCGCGAAGAGCACCGTCCCAAGTCGCGTGCCGTAGCCGACCTCGCTGTACTGGAAGAGCCGGAAGAGCCCCGGCTTTGAGCTGATCGTGTGCGTCGAGGAGCCGCTTGCGGCGGTCAGCCTGATCGCCGCGGCGGGCAACTTGGCGGTCTTCGTCGAGAAGCTGGCCGGCGCCGCGGGCCTGACGAGCCGATCCCAGCCGTCCCACACGAAGACCGAGTTCCAGATGCTGCCGTTCGTAGAGCCGATCGGCCACGGCCGGTCGCGGGCCGGCGAGAGCGAGACGAAGACCATCCAGCCGAGCGAGAAGACGACGAACAGCGTTGCCGGCAGGACGAGCCGGCGCAGGCGCGTGACGACCCGCTCGCCTCCCCAGCACAGCCACACGAACAGAACGAACGCGGGCACCGCGATCAGCGCCTCGAACAGCTTGATGTTGAAGTCGATTCCGAGCAGGACCCCGGCGGCGGCCAGCAGCCGCCAGTCGCGCTTCTCGATGGCTCGCAGCAGGAGCCACGCGATCGCGATCAGCACCAGCATCATCAGCGAATCCATCGTGTCGCTGCGGGCCGTGATGACCGCCGTCGGCAGGATCGCGAGCGTGATCGCCGAGCACAGCGCCGCGAGGCGGCCGGCGACGCGGCGAACGAGGTCGTAGAGGAGCGGCACCGCGAGCGTTCCCGCGATCGCCTCGGGGAGCTTGAGCACGACCGAGTTGAAGCCGAACAGCTTCACCGCGATGACCTGTAGCCAGAGGTCGACGGGCGGCTTGTCGATCGCGGTCGCGGCGCTCGGGTCGAAGGCGCCGTAGAAGAAGTTGTGCAGCGACAGCGTCATCGAGCGCACCGACGCGTCGTAGAAGAGGTTGTC
The DNA here is from genome assembly GCA_036267075.1 of Solirubrobacteraceae bacterium. Classification (GTDB taxonomy): domain Bacteria; phylum Actinomycetota; class Thermoleophilia; order Solirubrobacterales; family Solirubrobacteraceae; genus Palsa-513. The sequence goes on along the minus strand of DATAWT010000012.1, from coordinate 21,490 downwards.
CGGGACGCCGCCGAGGATGATCAGCCGGGCCACCGCGGCGACGGCGGTCACGACGACCAGCGCGAGCAGCCAGAGGCGCCGCTCGCGCGACGATGCGGACTGCGCTTCGTTCACGACGCTGCCGGCGGCGGCTCGCGCTCTTCCGGCGGGCGCGCGAACGACCACCAGCGGTTGACGAAGAAGGTCACCGCGAGAACCGGGACCGTCAGGATCGCCTGCGCCGGGACCTTTGCGACGGACAGAGCGTGAACGAAGACGTACAGCAGCAGCTCGTTCGCGCCGATCGCCCCCGCCTGGACAACGCCGAAGCGCAGGCCGGTCTGGCTATGAGCGAGGTCGCGGGCGCGGAAGGTCCAGTGCCGATTGAAGACGTAGCTGTTGAACGACCCGACGAGGTAGCCGACCACGAGCGCGACGGGATAGGGCACACCGAGCGCCACCACCAGAATCGTGTAGGTGATGAACGTCAGGACCGTGTTTGAAGCGCCGACGACGCCGTACTTCAGGAACTGCCGGACGAGCGGGTCATCCCGCCAGCCGGTCACCGCCAGGGCGCACATTGGCCCACAGGATGACCGAACCAGCGGCCGGGCGAGTCGCAATCGCTCTTCAACCGCGCTTGAGCGCACCGTGTTACCCTCGGGCGGCGGCGTAAGCCACCCCTCTCGCGATGGCCTCCCCATCTAATACGAAGCGCAGCCTCGAGCTGCTTAGCGTCTGCGCGCCGGTCTACAACGAGGAGGAGCTGGTCGAGGAGTTCCATCGTCGCGCGAGCGCGGCGCTGCACGGACTCAACTACGAGCTGATCATCGTCAACGACGGCTCCTCGGACGCGACCGCCTCGAAGCTCGATGAGCTCGCCGAGCGCGATACGCGGCTGCGCGTCGTCCACCTCTCGCGCAACTTCGGCCACCAGGCGGCCCTGACCGCCGGCCTCGAGCACGCGCGCGGCGACGCGGTCGCGATGCTCGACGCCGACCTCCAGGACCCACCCGAGCTGGTCCCGAAGATGGTCGAGGCCTGGCAGGGGGGCGCCGACGTCGTCTACATGGTGCGCGAGGAGCGCGCCGGCGAGACGAAGTTCAAGCTCGCGACGGCACGCTGGTTCTACAGCCTGTTCCGCAAGCTTGCGCAGGTCGAGCTCGAGCCCAACTCGGGCGACTTCAGGCTGCTCGACCGCGCCGCGCTGAACGCGCTGCTGTCGATGGGCGAGCGCAACCGCTTCCTGCGCGGCATGACCGTCTGGGTCGGCTTCCGCCAGACGGCCATCCACTACAAGCGCGACGCCCGGATGGCGGGCGAGACCAAGTACCCGATCCGCAAGATGCTGCGCTTCTCCCTCGACGCGATCGCGTCGTTCTCGCACACGCCGCTTCAGATCGCGACCTACCTCGGCTTCCTCTTCGCCGGTGTGGCCTTCATCGCGATCCCGATCGTCGTCGTGCTCCATTTCACGGGCGGCTACCTGCCCGGCTTCGGGACGCTGACGATCCTGATCCTCCTCGTCGGCGGCCTCCAGCTGATCGCGCTCGGCCTGATCGGCGAGTACGTGGGGCGGATCTACGACGAGGTCAAGCGGCGTCCGCTCTACATCGTCCGCGAACAGCGCAACGAACCGCTCGCGTTGCGAGACCTCGTGCACGACGAGCAGCAGACCTTCGACTAAGGCGCACGCCTGGAACTGCCGATCTGAGCTTGATGGACAACCGTCACCAGAAGGTCATGCTCGAGACCGACCGCCATCGCATCAGCGGTCAGGTGACGCTCGCCCGCGAGGGCTACCGCAGCAGGATCTCGGACATGCTCAACGCCTCCGAGCGCGACTTCATCGCGCTGACCAACGTGAGCGTCGAGGCGCTCGACGGCGGCGAGGTGACGAACTACGAGTTCATGGCCGTCGCGCGGACGAAGATCGTCTTCGCGGTGCCGCTCAGCGACTGAACGCGGCGGGCTCCGGGAGCGGTTGCGCCTCGGCCACCGCAGCAGGCTCGTCCCAGCGGTAGACGCCGCCGCGCAGCCACGACGCCGCGGCCGCCACCAGGTAGGCGATGAAGGAGAACGTGAAGGCGGTGCTCAGCGCGCCCGAGAAGGCGGGGCTGATCAGGCGCGGGAAGAAGGTACGTCCGGTGAGCGCCTTGATCTGGGCGTGGGTCAGCGAGTGAAGCGCATGGTGTCCGAGCAGCGCCGCCAGCGGGTTCGCGCCGAGCAGCGAGGCAAACAGCGTCGAGACCGGCGACAGGTGCGTGATCCGCGCGACATCCGCGCGCGGGACCCCGTGCGCGATCAGCCCGGCGTGGAGCGCTGCCGGCAGGCGTGCCGAGAGGCCGATCACCATCAGCGAGAAGTAGATCCCGATCGAGACGACCTGCCCGGAGTTCTGGAAGGTCGCTGCGATTCCCGAGCCGATCCCGCGCCGCCACGGCGGCAGGCTGTTCATGATCGCGGCGCGGTTGGGCGCCGCGAACATGCCGTTGCCGATCCCGAACAGGAACAGCAGCACCCCGAAGGCGAGATAGGGGAAGTCGACCGGAAGCGTAGAGAGCAGGATCAGGCTGACGGCGGCGATCAGCGGGCCCGTGACGGCGAACGGGCGCGGCCCGTAGCGGTCTGAGAGGAATCCCGACATCGGGCCGGCGACAAGGAAGCCAGCGATCAGCGGGAGCATCGCGATGCCCGCCCAAAGCGGCGTGTTCGCGAAGTCGTAGCCGTGCTCGGGGAGCCAGATCCCCTGCAGCCAGATGACGAGCATGAACTGCAGCCCACCGCGCCCGATGGCCCCGAGCAGGCTCGCGACGTTGCCGGCCGTGAACGCGCGCACGCGGAACAGGCGCAGGTCGAGCATCGGCTCGGGCACGTGAAACTCGACGACCGCGAAGGCGATCAACATCGCCATTCCGCCGGCGAGCGCGCCGATCACGACCGGGTTCGTCCAGCCCATCGCGTGGCTTCCATAGGGCTGGATCCCGTAGGTGATCCCGATCATCACGCCGATCAACCCGGCGGCGAAGCAGAGGTTCCCCCACCAGTCGATCCGCGCCGCGCGCCGCTCGCCGATCTCACGCAGCTTGAGGTAAGCCCAGACCGTGCCGAACAGGCCGATCGGCACCGAGATCAAGAACACCAGGCGCCAGGACACCGGCGCGAGGATGCCGCCGAGCACGAGACCGATCGTCGCGCCGGCGATGCCCGCGATGTTGTTGATTCCGAGCGCGAGTCCGCGCTGGTTGGCGGGGAAGGCGTCGGTCAGGATCGCCGCCGAGTTGGCGAGCAGCATCGCCGCGCCGAGCGCCTGGAAGACGCGCATCACGATCAGCCAGATCGCCGCAGCGCTCCCCTGCATCCAGGTCACCGACAACGCGATCGAGAAGATCGTGAAGACGACGAAGCCGAGGTTGTAGATCCGAACGCGGCCGAAGATGTCGCCGAGCCGGCCGAGGCTGACGACCAGCACCGCCGTCACGATCATGAAGCCCATCAGCATCCACAGCAGATAGGTGGTGTTGCCCGGCTGCAGCGGATTGATGTGGATGCCGCGGAAGATGTCGGGCATCGCGATCAGCACCACCGAGAGATCGATCGACGCGATCAGCGTCGACATCGTGGTGTTCGATAGCGCGATCCACTTGTAGCGGTCGCGGTCCAGCGGCGCAGGCCCCCCGTTCGATCTCGCGCCGCCGCCGCCTCCCGCCCGATCGGCTGGAGCGGAGCGGGCCTTCGACACAATCGTTAGCTTAGCTTACGGATACGCCGGCCAAGGCCGGGACCGGCAGGACCGTCAGCTCGCCCGGGCGCAGCCCGTCGATCATCAGCGCGAGGTAGCGCCGCCACAGCTGGGGCTCGCGCTCGAGCGCCGGCGCGCAGGTGTTCGTCGCGGCCATCATCAGCATCGCAAGGTCGATCCCCGTCACGTCGTCGCGCAGCTCGCCCACAAGCTGCGCGGTGACGACGAGCTCGTCGAGTGAGGCCACCAGGCGCGCCCTGGCGGTCGCGAGCCCCTCATCGCCGTCGCCCTCGCGCATCGCGGCCTCAAAGAACGACCGATCGGCGGCGAGCATCGCGGCGCCGCGCGTCATCAGCTCAGCGACCGCTGCAAGCCCGCCCTCGCACTCGCTTCGGATCTGCTCGATCAGCTCGCAGAGCGTGAGCATGCGGTCGGCGAGGATCGCGGCGACGAGGTCGCGCTTGGTCGGAAAGTGACGAAACAGCGTCCCCTTCGCGACACCGGCCTGGCGGGCGATCGCCGCCGCGGGCGCGTCGATGCCGTGCGCCGCAAAGGCCTCCGCGGCGGCCTCGAGCAGCGCGCGGCGGTTGCGCAGCGCGTCGGAGCGAAGGTCGGCGTCGGGCCTCATGCCTCGAGCACCGCCGGTAGCTCCGCGCCCTCGATCTTCACGTCCTTGAGGTGGTGGGCGCGCAGGAACGTCACGAGCACGGCGATCGCCGCGATCATGAATCCGGCGGCGATGATGAAGGCGATCCGGTAGCCGGAGACCGACGCGCTCGCAACGGCGTGCGCGCTCGGGTGGTGCCCGAGCCCGCTGAGCAGACTGGTCGTGCGGCTCGTCGCGACCGTGACGAGGACCGCGAGGCCGAGCGCGCCGCCGACCTGCTGCGCCGTGTTGAAGAGGCCCGAGGCTAGGCCTGCGTCGTCGCCGTGGACGCTTGAGACCGAGATCAGCGTCGCCGGCACGAACGCCAGCCCGAGGCCGACCGCCAGCAGTATGTAGGGCGGCAGGACGGTTCCCGCATAGGTGCCGTCGGTGGCGATTCGAACCATCAGCGCGAGGCCCCCGGCGGCGATCGCCATACCGATGATCGCGACAGTGCGCACGCCGAGCCGAGGGACGAGCCACTGGCTGATGCCGGCTGCGACACCGATCAGCACCGCGACCGGCAGGAAGCCGAAGCCGGTCGCGATCGGGCTGAAGTGGAGGATCTCCTGCAGGTACAGCGTGCCGAAGAAGAAGTTCGCGAACAGGCCGGCGCCGAGGAAGAACATCGCGCCGTCGCCGACGGCCAGCGCACGCACGCGGAAGATGCCAAGGCGTACGAGCGGCGCGCGCACGCGCGACTCGATCACGACGAAGGCCGCGATCAGGGCGATCGCGAGCGCGCCCAGGCCGAGCGTCCGCGCCGACCCCCAGCCGTAGGTCGTCGTCTCGACGATCACGTAGATCAGCAGGGCGAGGCCGCCGGTGATGCTGAGCGCGCCGAACACGTCGGTACCCCGTTGCGCGACCTCGCCGCGCCCGCCCGGGACATAGCGGAAGGCGAGCGCCACGGCGCCGACGCCGATCGGCACGTTTACGAAAAAGATCCACGGCCAGGAGAGCGCCTGCGTCAGCACGCCGCCGAGCAGCAGGCCGACCGCGGCACCGCCCGCCGACAGCGCCGCCCACAGGCTCAGCGCCTTGCGCTGGTCGTCGCCCTCCGGGAAGGTGGTGTTGACGATCGCGAGCGTCGCCGGCGAGACGAGCGCGGCGCCGATCCCCTGCGCCGCCCGCGAGGCGACGAGCATCGCCGAGGAGCTCGCGAGACCGTTGACAAGCGACGCGGCCGTGAACAGCGAGACGCCGATGAAGAAGAGCCGCCGGCGCCCGAACAGGTCAGCTAGGCGCCCGCCGAGCAGGAGGAAGCCGCCGAAGGTCAGCGTGTAGGCGTTGACGACCCACTGCAGGTTGTCCTGGCTGAGGTGCAGCCCGTGCTGGATCGATGGCAGCGCGACGTTGACGACCGTCGCGTCGAGGACGACCATCAACTGGGCGAGGCAGACGATCGCAACGCTCACCCAGGGGTTGTGCGCGGGGCGGCTGCTTTCGTTCACGGCGGACTCCAATCGGGCGCCTGCACCGAGGGAAGATGACCGGCTGGTCATCTTTCTTCGCAGCCTAGCAAAGCGCTCTCAGGTGGAGTTGACCTGCGCGCCGTTGCGTGCGATCAGAACCTTCACGATCGCGCCGGCGAAGGTGTGATCGTGATCCGAGCACCCGCCGTTGAAGTGCAGAGCGATCGTGTCCACGTGGGTCGAGTAGTACGTGGCAAACAGCGAAACCGTGCCCTTGGTCTGGGTCGGGCAGGCCGGATCGTCACTCGCGCGGACGGTGACCGGCAGCACGAGGCCGACGCCGAGCATGCCGGCGCGCGTGATGCGCGGCGAGAGGACCGATGCCCCTGAGACGTGCAGCACGAGGTGGCGCGCGATCGATGGGCCCTTGTCGGAGCTGCAGATCGTGCCCGTCGCGGCGCCCGCGTTCCAGGACCCCGTCCCGCGTGTCCAGGCCGACGTCACGCCGCTCGCGCCGCTGTGGGGGGCGCCGAGCTCGCTGAATTCCCACTGGACCGGCCCCGCCGAGGCCGACGCCGACGCGGGACAGGTGACCTTGGCCGCATTTGCCGGCGCACCGCCGGCTCCTGCAGCCAGGAGCGCCGCGGCGCCCAGAGCAGTCGCGAGCTGGAGGCGTCCGATCACCGCCGCCACGATAAATGCTGCGCGGCGGCGGCGCAAACCGCCCCGAGAACCTCACCCCCATGGGGGTCAAATACCCCCCGATCACGGGTTAGGAGCGTTCCTACCATCGGCTCAGGCGATGAGCAGGAACCTTCGGATAGGGACGTTTGCCGCGGCGCTTGCCGCGACCGTGGCGCTCGCCGGCGCCGCAGGCGCTTCGGCGGCAACGCCGCCGTTGAACCCCGCCGCGAACATCGCTCCGGGTCGCCTTCCCGGCGGGTGCGCGAGCGCTCCCAACGGCGCACCCTGCCTGCGCGGTGTCGTGGCGGTCCTCAATGGCGCGCGGACCAAGCTCGGCCTTGGCCCATACGTCCTCCCAGGCGGCTTCTACCGGCTGTCCGGCGCCCGCCAGCTGCTCGTTCTCGCAAATCTCGACCGCGTCGCCTACGGGCTTCCGCCGATCAATGGCATGAGCCCGCAGCTGGACTCGGTCGCAGCCGCCGGCGTCGCCGCCGACGACGACCCTGATCCGAGTGCCCTGCTCGCGAGCCTCCCGACCTATGGCTGGGCCTCGAACTGGGCCGGCGCCTACCCCAATGCCCCCGAGGCCTACTACGCGTGGATGTACTACGACGGCTGGGGCGGGAAGAACACGTCGAACCTCGACTGCACGAGCCCGACGGCAACGGGCTGCTGGGGCCACCGCGACGACGTCCTCTCGTTCGCCCAGCCCGGGATGATCTCGATGGGCGCCTCGGTCAGCCGCGACCCGCGCGGCCAGCTCGGCTACGCGATGACGATCGTCTGGACGCCGGCCTCGGACTGGACGACCTACAGCTACAGCTGGACTCCAGCGCAGGTCGCTTCGGCGGCCCCCTCAAACTGAGCCGCGCTCACCAGCGCCCGTGCACGTACGGGCGAACGAGGCGGTCGTAGATCTCGCGCACTGCGTCGAGCTGCTCGCCCGACAGCGGCTCGAGATCGGCGGCGGCGACGTTTGAGCGCGCCTGCTCGGCGCTTCGCGCGCCTGGGATGACGACGCTCACGCCCGGCTGATCGATGATCCAACGCAGCGCGAACTGGGCCATCGCGACGCCCGGGGCTACGACGCCGGCGAGCTCGCGCACGGCGTCGAGGCCGACCTCGTAGGGGACACCCGAGAACGTCTCGCCGACGTCGAAGGAATCGCCGTGGCGGTTGTAGTTGCGGTGGTCATCGGCGGCGAAGGTCGTCTGCTCGTCGTAGCGCCCTGACAGAAGACCCGATGCCAGCGGCACGCGCGCGATGATCGCCACGCCGCTGGCGGCGGCCGCTGGGAGCACTTCCTCGAGCGGGCGCAGGCGCAGGCAGTTGAGGATGATCTGGACGCTCGCGACCCCCGGCCGCGCGATCGCCAGAAGCGCCTGCTCGCAGGTCTCCACCGACACGCCGTAGCTTCGGATCCGACCCGCGGCGACCATCTCCTCGAGCGCCTCGAACACGGCGTCGTCGCGGTAGGTCGCCATCGGCGGGCAGTGCAGCTGGACGAGGTCGATCACATCGACGCCGAGGTTGCGCCGCGAACGGTCGTTCCAGGCGAGGAAGTTCTCGCGGTTGTAGTTCTCGGGAACCTGGTCCACCCGCCGCCCCATCTTCGTCGCGACGACCAGCGAGCCGGCGTCGCCACGGCGTGCGAGCAGCGCCGCGCAGCGCTGTTCGCTTCGCCCGTCGCCGTAGACGTCAGCGGTGTCGATGAACGTCACACCGGCATCGACGGCGGCGTCGAGCACGGCGTCGGCGTCGGCCTCTGAGACCTCGCCCCAGTCGGCGCCGAGCTGCCAGGCGCCGAGGCCGACGACGCCCACGCTGCGCCCTGTTCGCCCGAGGATCCGCTGCTCCATCGCGGCGGAGCATAAGGCCGTCAGCCGTGATGGCGGCTGCGGCGCATCAGGGCGATCGCGGCCACGGCGACGATGGCGCCCGCCAGCAGGAACCAGCGAGCGGTGCCGGCATCGGAGATCACGTCGGTGATCGATGGCCCGACGAAATACGCGAGCAGGCCCCAGGCAAGCGCCCAGACGAGCGCCGAGACCAGATTCACGGGCCCGTAGCGCGACAACCGCATGTGGTGGATGCCGGCGACCCAGGATGGGGTGAACAGCACCGCGACCAGCCCGTAGCGCTCATAGAAGCGATCGCCCTTCTCGATGATCTTGAGGCGAATGTGATGAAGCGGACCCGGCCGCGTCATCGCCCCGCGGCCGGCCCGCACGCCGACGATCCAGCCCGCCATGCCGCCCACGGTCGCTCCGATCCAGGCGACGGCGAGGATCGCCGTGATGTTGAGGTGGTGCTGGCCGGCCGAGATCGACGCTGCGACGAGCGCTGCCTCACCGGGGCCGGGCAGCCCGGCCCAGCTCGCGATCGACGCCGCGAGCACGCCGAGGTAGTCGATCCCAGGGCCCTTGGGATGGATCGGAAGATGCAGGACGGCGATCGCCGCCAGGCCGTAGCTCGCCCGTCTCACCGTCCCATCGTGACAAACGCGGGTGGCGAAAACGGAGGGTCGCCGACGTGAGAGGGTGTCAGCCTGATGCAACCGTCGATCGCTCTCGCCCTGGCGCTGGCGCTCGCCTCGGCGATTCTCGTCAACACTGCCTATCTGCGCGAGCACGATGCGGCCGCGCGGCTCGCGCCGTTCTCGCTTCAGCACCCGATCGTCGCCGTGCAAGCCCTGCTCGCTGACCGTGTCTGGCTAACCGCGTTCGCGATCGAGACGGTCGGGTTCGGGTTCTACGTTGCGGCCCTGGCGCTCGCCCCGCTCGCGCTCGTGCAGAGCGTCGGGGCGGGCGGGATCGGGCTGCTCGCCGTCGGCTCGGCGCGACTCGCGCGCCGCCGGCTTTCGCGTCGCGAGGCGATCGGAACGATCGTCTCGGTGCTCGGCCTGCTCCTGCTCGCGCTCTCGCTGATCGAGGGGTCCGCACATGACTCGCCGGGCTCGGCGGTGGCGATCAGCGTCTGGCTGGCCGGCGCCGCCGTCGCGGCGGTCGTCGTGCTGGCCGCGGCGGCCCGGAGGCTGCTCGCGCAGGGTGCCGCGTGCGGCGTTGCGGGCGGCCTGCTTTTCGCGGTCGGCGACATTTCGACGAAGGCCGCAACGCAGGGCGGCGCGCGGATCGCCTTCGCGACGACGCTGGTCGCCGGATACGCGCTGGGAACCTCGCTCCTTCAGGTCGGCTACCAGCGCGGCGCCGCGCTTTCGGTCGCCGGCATCGCGACGCTGCTGACAAACGCGCTGCCGATCGCCGCGGGCACGGTCGTGCTCCACGAGGGCGTGCCCGGCGGTGCGCTCGGAGTTCTGCGCGTGATGGCCTTCGCAGCCGTCGTCGCAGGTGCGATCCTGCTCGCGAGAGGCGAGGCGAACGCGGATACAGCGGAAGGAGCAATGTGATGGACGAAGGCGTTCAGTACACGATCGGCAGCGAGGTCTCCTGCTCGGACGGGCCGTGCGGCAAGCTCGAGCGCGTCGTGGTCGATCCCGTGGCGCGCGCGCTGACACATCTCGTCGTCGAGCCGCCACACGACCCGTCGGGTGCGCGGCTCGTGCCCGTGGCGCTCGTGACGTCAGCGACCCATCCGATCACGCTGTCGGTCACAAAGGCCGAATTCGACGCGCTCGAGGCGGCGGAGAAAACGGAGTTCATCGACCCCCAGGACGCTGCCGCCTACGGCTACGGATCAGGCCAGGTCCTGTCCCTCCCCTATTTCGGCCTCGGCTTCGGTCCGCGCATGGACCTGGGCAGTGACATTCCCGCCGCCGGGCGGTTCGTGTTCCGAGACCGGGTGCCGGTCGGTGAGGTCTCGGTGCGCCGCGGCGATGAGGTCGAGGCGACCGACGGAGGAATCGGCCGGGTGCGCGGCCTGGTGATCGATCCGGCGGACCACCACGTCACCCACTTCCTCCTCGAGGAGGGTCATCTGTGGGGCAAGAAGGTCGTCGCGATCCCGATCGGCGCCGTCAGCGACGTCGCCGAGGGCGTCCGGATCACGCTGTCGAAGGAGGAGGTCGGCGCGCTCCCCGCGGTCCAGCTGCAGACGGATTGACCGGGCTTGGCGGCGCAGCGGTGCCGCGCGAGACACGAACTGGCTCGGCGATGTCGGGATCGAAGCGCCGCGGAGCCACGCTCGCCGCAGTGGCGGGATCCGCTGCGATGCCGAGGTCCGGGGCGAGGAGCCCGCGCCGACCCTGAAGCACCGAGGATCCGAGGGCAACCAGAGCGGCGACCGCGCAGGCGGCGCACAGCGCCGCGCCGGCGCCGAGCGTGACGCGTACGCCGGCCGCGCCGATCAGCGCGCCGGCGCCGACCAGGCCGGTGAGGAAAGAGACCCCTTCGACCGCGTCGCGCATCCCATACAGGCGGCCCTGGACGGCGTTCGGGACGCGAGCCTGGATCAGCTGCGTTTCGCTGACCACCATCAGCGCGTTCGCGTAGCCGGTGGCCGCGAACGTCAGCAGCGCGAGCGCGATGCTGTCGACGATCGCCGTGCCGGCGAGGCCGAGCGCGATCAGCGCGAGCGAGAGGAGGTAGCGGCGAATGGTCTCGCCCTCGCCCACCTCGCCGCGGCGAGCGACCAGCAGCGAGGCCGCGACCATGCCGGCGCCGTAGGCGGCGACAAGCACGGCGTACTCGCTGCCGCTGCCGTGGAGCACCCGCAGGGCGAAAAGCGGCTCGCAGACGTTGAGCAGGCCGCCGGCGACGATCGCCGCCGTGGAGCACGCGATAACCGCCGCGATTCCCGGCGATGCGACCGCGACTGCGATCCCGGCGCGAACACCGGACGCCGTCGGTTCAGGCGTCTGCGGCAACTGCGGCGGCTGGGCTGGTTCGGTCGGCTCCGCCGGGGCGTCGCGGCGCTCCTCGGCAATCTTCAGCGTCGCGATCACGACCGCGGAGAGCACGAAGCTCGCGGCGTTGACGACGAATGCCGCTGCGATGCCGGATGCTGCAAACAGCGCAGCAGCGACCAGCGGCCCGGCGCTCAGTCCGATCCAGCGGCAGCTGTCAAACCAGGCCGCCGCCTGCTGGCGCCGAGCGCCCGCGACGACCGGCAACAGCGAGCGCATCGCGGGACGCTGAAGCGCATTGCCGACGCCCGCGACCGCTGCGAGGGCGAGGATCGGCCCCGTGTGGGTCGCGAAAGCGAGCCCCGCGAAGGCGCCCGCCTGGAGGACATTCGCAGCGACGATCAGCCAGCGGCGCGAGTAGCGATCGGCGAGAGCGCCGAACAACGTCCCGAGCACGATCGCGGGCAGAAAATCGGCCAACAGCACAGCCGTGACCGCCCATGCCGAATGCGGCAGGTGGCGGACGACCAACAGCAACAGCGCCACGTAACCGGCGCCTGTGCCGAGGCACGACTGCAGCCACGCGCCCAGCAGCCGCCGCAGCGTCGGGTTGGCCGGTGCTTGCTGCAACACCCTTGCGAGCGTACCGAGGGATGGGCAGCGATGCGCACCGATCGTTGCGGGTGGTGCGCTTTGAACAGCTTCTTGCAGTTCTAAGCAGGAATTAGCACTGATGCGTAGGTTTGTGCCACACTTCTGGGCGGCCCCGTCCTACGAAGGAAGAGTGTTAGGAGAGAGCCATGCCGTTCAACAGGTAGAACGGAGCGGCGCCGGATGGCCCCGGCGACGCTCATTGTGACTTGGCGCCCGGGAGATCGCGGACTCGTCCGCTTCTCTCGGGCGTCGTCGCTTTAAGCCGCTGACAGCGTGTCGTCCGCGCCGCCGCTGAGCGACTGCAGGAACGCATCGAGCTGTTCGCGCGAGAAACGCCGCTGACCGCCGGGTGTGCGGTAGCCCCGCAGGTGCCCGTCGTTGCTCCAGCGCCGCACCGTGGCCAGCGAAACACCCAGATAGGTGGCAGCTTGAGAGCTCGTGTAGGCGAGCTCGGTGGTGCTGGGTCGCGTGGTCATCGGTGTGCTCAATTCCTGAATCTCCAGATGGGGAATCATCGCTCCGTTACATCGGCACAACAGGCCAGTTCTGCCGAGGTATACGGACGTTTGATCTAGGCTCCGGGCTGGCTCCTAGCCGCCTGCGGCAGGGCTGCGGCGCCGTCGAGAGACTCTGCGACGGCTTCTGCCGTCTCTGCGACGCGGTCGTCGGCTGCGCCGTTCGGGCGCGCCTCGGGGATCCACTTGCGAAGCACGGTTACGAGCGCCTGGGAGCGCACGGGCTTGGCGATGTAGTCGTCCATGCCGGCGGCCAGGCAGCGCTCGCGGTCCCCGCTCATCGCATGCGCCGTCATCGCGATGACCGGCGTGCGGTGATCGCCCTTCTCCTCGCGCCGGCGAAGCTCGCGGGTCGCCTCGTAGCCGTCCACCTCAGGCATCTGGCAGTCCATCAGGACCGCCTCGTAAGGCTGCGTGCCGAGCGCCTCGAGCGCCTCACGCCCGTCGTTTACGACGTGCACGCGGAACCCGCAACGCTCCAGGACGTGCACGGTGACGAGCCGGTTGACAGGACTGTCCTCGACGACGAGGACGAGCGGCGCGTTCGGGTCGTAGCGGCGCTCCCCGATCGCTGACGCACGCTCGCGGCCTGCCTGCGGAACGTTAGAGACGACGCCCGGGAGCGGCAGCTCGAACCAGAACGTGCTCCCCTTGCCGGGTTTGCTGTCGGCGCCGATCGCCCCGCCCATCAGATCGACGATCTCCTTGGCGATCGCAAGACCGAGGCCGTTGCCACCGTATTTGCGGGTGGTCGAGACGTCGGCCTGCATGAAGGGCTCGAACATGCGCTCGAGCGCCGCCGGATCGATGCCGATGCCGTGGTCGCGGACCTCGAAGATGACGCGCGAGGTCTCTTCGCCGGGTCGAACCCTCACCTCGACGACTCCGCTCGAGCTGAACTTGACCGCGTTGCCGACGAGGTTCGAAAGGACCTGTCGGACCCGCGCAGAGTCGCCGCGAACCCAGCGGGGCAGCCGCGAGTCCACGCTCATCTCGAGCTCGAGCCCCTTCGCTTGGGCCTCGAGTCCGGCCGAGACGCACGCCCCCTCGACCGCTTCCTGCAGCGCGAACTCGGACGGCTCGAGCTCCACGCGACCGGTCTCGATCTGGGAGATATCGAGAATGTCGTTGATGATCGCGAGCATGTGCTCGCTCGACTGCTCGACCTGCTCCGCGTAGCCTCGCTGCTCGTCGGACAGCGGCGTCTGCAGCAGCAGCTCGTTCATGCCGATCACGCCGTTCATCGGCGTTCGGATCTCGTGGCTGACGTTGCGCAGGAACGCCGACTTCATCTCCGACGCCTCGATCGCCTCATCGCGAGCCCGCCGGTAAGCCGTGTTCAGCTCGATCAGGCTCTCGAGACGCTGGCGACGCTCACGAGCAAACATCGCGACCAGGCCGAGCAAGGGAAGGGGCGCGAGCGCCGCAATCGGATGGTCGTGAACGCGCTCAGCGACGAGCAGCCCGACCCCCGATAGGGCCGCGTCGACCACGACGACCCACGACTGTTGGACCAGCTCGGCGAGGGTCTTCCCGAACGCGAACAGGTCGCGCAGGCGAGCTGCGGTGAAGTCAACGGCGAACTGCGCGGCGAACGCGACAACCAGCACCCAAGGGGACGCATGCTGCGGCGCCACACCGACGATCACGAACACCGCGACCGGCCCAAGACAATAAGACGCGTTCGGGATCGACTGCATGAGACGGCTCGGCCGCATCTTGCCCGCGACCACGTCGGGCAGCATTTGGAGCACGACCGCCAAGACCACCGCGAACGGCACGAGTACGACCGGAACGGCGAACAGGAGCGGCACGAACGCGAGCTGCACCGGCGTCGTGTAGCCGAACGGCGTGTCGATGCGGATGCGACACGCCATGACCAGGATCGCCATGCAGACGATCGCGGGAACCGGCGAGATCGCACCCGGCGGCCGGGCAATCCATAGCGCCGCGACGGCACCGAGGAAACCGGCGGTCACCACCCCTTCGGCGAGGCGCTCGCGGAAGGTCATGTTCGTATGCGGGCGCTGCAGCGTGTCCGCTAGCGCATCCTGGCCCTCGAGGCTGGGCGTCGGGAGCATACCCTGCGCATATCGGCGTGTTTGCAAGCAACCTTTACGTGCGGCGGGCTTCTCGCGGCTCGTTTCTCGTGATCAGGTTTGGCCTGGGTTGCATACAGGTCGTCGAAGCGGCGAAGACAGCGACTGCGATCGGGGGCCTGCCGCGAGACCGCGGTAGGGTCCGAAAACGCCCGTGCTGCCGCGCAACGCGATGCCGACACCCACCCCAGGCCGATCCTGATGCCCGACGCCGCGGTCGCGAGCGCGATCGAGCACTGGGCCCCGCGCTGTATCCAAAACGGCGTCGACTACAACGACTTCGCCGCGACGACAGCTCGCGTCCAGACCTGGGCGCAGTGGCTGCCCGAGTGGTCGAAGACCGCCGATCACGCCGCGGCACGGGCGGTCGAGGCCGAACGCGCCGGGCGGCGGCGAAGCGCCGGCGAGGCCTGGCTGCGCGCCGCGGTCACGCGGCACTTCGGCAAGTTCGTGTGGGTTCTCGACCCAGAGGTTCACGCTGAGGCCACCCACGCAAGCGTGCGCGAGATGCTCGCCGCCCACCGCCTGCTCGAGACCGGGCTGCAGCGCATCGAAGCGCCGCTCGACAGCGCGAAGGTGGTCGCGAATCTACGCCGCCCGGCCGGCGCCGATCGCCCGCCGCTGGTGATCCTGATCCCCGGGCTTGACTCGACCAAGGAGGAGTTCTTCCACCTCGAGGAGTCGTTTCTGCGCCGCGGGCTGGCGACCCTCTCTCTCGACGGCGCCGGTCAGGGCGAGGTCGGCCTCCTGCTCCCGATCCGCCACGACTACGAGGCGTGCGTGGCCGCGATCCTCGGTGCCCTGGCCGAGCGCCCCAACGCCGGCGTCGACCTCGGACAGATCGGCGCGTTCGGCGTCAGCCTGGGCGGCTATTACGCAGCGCGCGTGGCGGCCTACGATCCGCGCGTGCGCGCACTCGCCTCGCTCAGCGGCCCATACAACTTCGGCGAGATCTGGGCGAAGCTTCCTGGCCTCACCCGAGCCACCTTCACGCTGAAGTCCGGGGCGGCGGACGAGGAGGAGGGGCGCGAGCGAGCACTGGCGCTCGACCTCGCCGGAGTTTGTGAACGGATCGCCGTTCCCGCGCTGTTCGTCACCGGTCGCCGCGACGCCGTCGTTCCCTGGCAGCAGACCGAGCAGATCGCGCGCCAGACGCCCACTTCCAAATTCGTCCTGCACGAGGACGGCAATCACGGCTGCTCGAACCTGACCGCGCTCGCGCGACCGGCGATAGCCGACTGGATGGCCGAGCAGCTCGCTGCGTCCGCCTAGCGGGCGCTCAGGAGGTGAACCGCTGGATGTCGCCGTCGGGCTCGGCGAACGCGACCGGTGCGGCCGACGTCTGCGCGCCTGTCCAGGCGGTGAAAGCGCGGGGCTCCTCTTCGGCGGCCGGGCGCAACAGGGGCGGCGCGAGCGCCACACCCTCGCCACTTCCGGCATAGAGCACGCGCTCCCAGTCAGCGCCAACCACGGTGCTTGACGGGGCCGGGTTGGGTGTGCGCCGGGCGGGCCGCTTGCGCGGTCCCTCGGCGGGCTTGTAGAGCAGGGCCACGAGGTTGACCCAGATGTCGACAAGCGAATTGCGCACCCCGATGTAGGCGAGGATCGCGTACATCGCAAGGACGGCGTTGACGGCCGCGAACGCCGCGTCGCCCCAGCGATGCAGGACGTATGCGTGATAGGCCGTGTAGGCGGCGAGGGCGACGATCGCGTAGGGCAGCACGACGAACGGCAGGCCGGCCGTCGTGCGCTGGCGCACCTTCGGTGTGCGGCGGAAGCGCCCCTTGCTGCCCGTCAGTCCCTGCACGATCGAAGACGCGCAACCGGAGAGATTGACCGGGAGCAGCAGCAGGTTGAAGGCGTAGATGCGGACCGTGTCAAGCGCCTTGTAGCCGCAGTAGCGCAGGTCGAGCGCCATCGTCAGGAAATACGGCGCCGCGATCAGCATCACGAGCGGACTCAGCTGCGCGCCGTTGGAGTGGTAGGCGAGCAGGACGAGCAGCGACAGCGAGCTCCAGAAGATCGACGCCATGTAGTTGACGCGCAGCACGATCTCGCCGAGGGTGGTGCGCTCGCCCCGGCCGCGGCGCTGGCGCACGAGGTTCAGCAGCTTCGGGACGATCAGCAGACCGCCGTTGGCCCAGCGCTGGCGCTGGATGCACAGCGACCCGAAGTCCGGTGGGGTCGCGCTGTAGCTGAGGCGCTCCGGGTAGTTCAGCAGCGACCAGCCGTGCGTGGCGAGGTCGATGCTCGACTCGGTGTCCTCGATCACGGTCCGATCCTGGATGTACTGGCGGATCGGCCAGTCGCCCTGGTACTCGATCGTCACGACCTCGTCCAGAGCGCGCTTGCGAAGCACGGCGTTGGCGCCGACCCAGAACGTCGCGTCATGGAAGGTCATGCCCTGGTGGACGATGTGCTGGAGGTCGGTCGTCGCCCCGGCGATGCGCTCGAGGCGCGTCCGTGCGCCGGGGAAGGCGCTGTAGGGCGTCTGCGCCACGCCAACGCGCGAGTTTTCGGCCTGCTCGAGCGCGAGCACGAGGCGCTCGCAGTACTCGGACAGGATCACGCTGTCGGCGTCGAGAGTCAGGACGTAGTCGGAGTCGGGGATGATCAGATCGGCTGCGCCGGTCGTCGGGGTGAGCGTGCGGCCGATCGGCGACTCGACGGTGCGGTAGCGCCCGCCCATCAGGCCGATGTAGCTGCTCAGGTTCATCGCCTTGTTGGCTTCGTGCGAAAGCGAGGCGTACTGCTTGCGCTCGAAGCTCGTGATCGACGCGGTGAACGTCCAGGCAAGGCGGCGGTAGAGGTGTGCGACGCGGTCGCGCGGAAGGCGCGCGGTGGCATCGGCAGCACCGCTACGAAGCGCCGAGGCGGTGAGCGTGAGGTCACGCGCGAGGCCGCCGAGCACGTGCCGCTGGAAGAACTCGTCCATGTTGTCGCTGATCTCGTGAGCGCCCGCAAGGTCGGCGACCCAGCGCGCGCCGTGCTGATACTCGTTGGCCAGCGCGAGCAGTTCCTCGGGGGTCGCGTGCGGCCCACCGGGCGTCGCGGCGAAGCGGTCGGCGGCGAGGGTGAAGCGCGCGCTCGGTTCGGCGAGCAGCTCCTCGATCTCGCCCGGCAGCGCCCGCGCGGCGGCAAGCAGCCGGTACGGCCCCGCGTAGCGAGGCTCCGGCGGATCGTCGATCAGCAGCACGACGCGGATGTCGGGATAGGCCTGAAGCGCGGCCGACAGAAGCGTCATGCGAATCACGCGTGCGTCCTCCTGGTAGGAGGGGACGATCGTGGTCAGCGTCGGCTGGCGTACGGCGAAGAACTCATCGAGGGTCGCGCGAGCCGCGCGGCGGTGCGTGCGGATGCGGTAGTAGAAGCCGAGCCGAGCCATCATGTAGGCGAGAGCCGACAGCGCGAGGAGCGTCACGAGCACCGCGAATGCGACGGTCTGCGCGCTGCCTCCAGCCGTTCGGCTGTAGTGCGAGAAATGCGTCGCCGTCGTGATGATGAAGGCCAGCCACGCGATCGCGCCAAGCGCCACCGCCAGGCGGCCGAGGCTGACCAGCCGCTCATCGGCGGGCCGCGGCACGGCCGGCATCGGATCGCCGTGACGATCGGCGCCCCACTCGCGTCCAGTGATCGCGCGGATCACGACGACGGCTCCCCGGGCAGGGTGAACAGCGGCTGCCACGGCGACGACGAGCTGGCGGGCAGAGAGGTCTGCGGCGTCGAGCCCTGCGAATACCACTTGGCCTCGAAGGGCAGCCCGCCGAAGAGCACGCGGGCACCGGCGCGGTAGACGCCGTTCGACAGCCACTTCTGCGTCACGCCGCTGGCGAGCAGCGTCGGCTTCTGCGGGTGCTCACCCGGCAGGACGGGACCGAGCAGCAGCCACGGGCTTGGGCTGCCGTTCGACCCCGGCGTGTCCGGAGCGGCGCTCTGGCTGAACCACAGCGCCTGATAGACGGCGTGGTGCCAGACGACCTTGTAGCCACCGGGATAGGAGGCGGTCGCCTGCCAGACGGGATATGGGCTCTTGGCGGGGTTGTCCGGCGTAGTCGACGGCGGGGCCCAGGCCGGAGCCGTGGCGGCACCGCTCGCCGTGACCGTCCCCGGTAGTGCCAGGAAGACGTGCGTGAACTCGAGCGTCGTCTGCTTGACACCGCTGCAGGTATTCGAAAGGACGCCGACCGCCACGAAGGCTCCCCCGCACTCGCTGTCGCGGTTCAGCGACCACATCGAGACCTGCGCGATTCCGTTTGAGTTGACGAACGCTGCGAGACCGCGGGCGTCGGCCAGCGTGAAGGTCTCGCCGGCGACGTCGTTGCGCCCGATCATCACCGTGACGCCCAGACGCTTCCAAGCCTCCGCCGACGAACGCGCCACTCCGGTGCTCTGAAGCTGAGCGTTGGCATGCTGGAGGGAGCTCTCGACCGTCGCGAGCATGCGCGCGCCGCCGTGCGGCGCGGGCTGGTAGTCCATCGCCAGCACGTTAACGCCGGTCAGCTTGACCCCGGCGGCGACCATCGCGCGAACGGCGCCAAGACCGGCGCGGGTGAGCCCGCCGGGGCTGACGGGAAGCGTCAGCCAGACGTTCAGGTGCTTTCCGTGACGGGCGAACTGCTGCTGGACGAGCGCGACGGCCTCGGCGCGGCGCTGGTTCGCCGCGGCATCGGCGAGCGCGTCGCCTTCGATGTCGAAATCGGCGTCGGTTGAGGAGTAGCGCGTCAGCACACCGCGATAAGCGGCGGCGAGCTGCGCCACGCCGTCGCAGCCGACAGCAAGCTCGGAGTTGGTCGCGCCGCCGAACGAGATGACCGCCACGCCGCCTTGCTCGCGAACCTGGTTGATCCGCTGGTCGAGATTCATCGCGGTCTCGGCCTGCGCCGGCGTGTAGGCGCCGCCCCAGCTCGGCGAGCACGGCTGCGAGGGCTGCGCAACGACGAAGCCGAGCACGACGCGCTGGACCGGATTGACGGTCGGGTTCTGGAAGGGGTAGGTCGGCGTCAGCGTGACGTCGACGTAGGGCGCAAAGCGCGGCGACGACCCGCGGGTGCCCTTGACGTCCTGGCGGCCGACCGCGTAGGTGGCGCTGCCGGCGATGCCAACGATCACGGCCAGCGCGATCAGGACACGGACGAGCGACAGCCGCGGCGGCGGCGGGTTCTCGGGCAGATCGATGGCCGCCCCCTGCTGTGAGGGCATCAGCCGGTCGCTGGGTGTGCTCATGTCGATGGTGAGGCTGTCGGGGCAGGGGTCATCTGGCCCGCAGGACATTAGGTTCGGGTCACGTCACCCAATGGGTGCATCCCTGACGAGGTCTGGGGTGGTTATGCACCCCAGCGCTTTGGGGTGAAGAGTCCCCGGTTGCGCCGCCCGCGGGTCACCCGGTCTCAAGGCCGGGCCTGGGCGCGTCGCGGAAGCGGCGGATCTGGGGAAGGGCCAGCATGACCAGCGTGCTGAGGAGCTGCCAGCCGGCGCCGATCCAAAGCAGCGTCGCGTCACCGACGCTGGCGGCGATCGGTCCGGCGAGTGCCAGCCCGATCGGTCCGAGCGCGAAGGCCGTGAGCGAGTCGTAGGAGCTCACGCGGGCGAGCACCGCCTGGGGCACGTTGCGCTGCAGAGTGGTGGTCCAGGTTGCGGTGAAGGTGGCCGAGCCGATGCCCGCCGCGAACGCGCCGACGGCAATCGCCCACGCTGGCAGGAGGAGCGCGAGACCGATCAGCGGGAGCGCCCACGCCGCTTGGAGGACGGTCGCGAGAACCAGCGGCCGGCTGCTGCGCCGTCCGACGAGCGCGAGTCCGGCGACGATCGCTCCAGCGCCCTGCGCGGTTAGCACAAGGCCCCAGGGCGTAGCACCGCCGAGGTGACGCTTGGCGATCGCCGGGCCGAGCACAAACCACGGCGACAGAACGATCGCGTTGGACAGCGCGAACTTGATGTCGGTGATCCAGATCCAGGCCCGTGAGCGCCAGGCGTCCCAGCCCTCGCGCAGGTCGTCGAGCATCGAGCCGACACGTCCGTCGCCGCCGTGGTCGAGCTCCAGCATCGCCAGCGAGACGACGCTGACCGCGTAGGTGACGGCGTCGATCGCGACCACGACACCGGCGTTCGTCACCGCGACCAGGGCCCCGGCGACCGCCGGGCCGCCGACGCTGCCGATGTTCCTCGCAAGCCCGATCAGCGCGTTGGCGTCGTGAACCTCCTCCTCGCTGACGATCTCGCGGGTGAGCGCGGTCAGCGCCGGCGAGAACAGCCCCGAGCCCAGACCGGACACCGCGATCACGCCGATCAGCGACCACAGCGGCGCATGGCCGACGATCACGAGCGCGGCGAACGCCCCCTGCGCGACGCAGCGCAGCACGTCGCTTCCGAGCATCAGGCGGCGCCTGCCGAAGCGATCGGCGAGCACGCCGCCGACGAGCAGACCGGCGATCGTCGTCGCGATGACGGCCGTCAGGACGAACCCGAGCTCCGAGGCGCTGCGGCCATCCTCGAGCACGGCGAAGGAGACCGCGACGGGAGCCATACCGGTCCCAAACAGCGAGGTCGCGTAGCCCGCGAAGAAGCGCCGAAAGTTCGGCTGCTTGAACAACGCCAGCTTTGATGTTCGACTCGCCACCACGCGACGTTCTACTCGGCCGCGTCGCCTCATGGCAGACCACAAGCGTTCAGACGGCGAAGACGGGCACGGTTCACACGCAGCGCCGCAGACCGCTAGCCCGAGTGGGATCCTTGCCCTGTGTTTGAGCGCTTCACCGAGCGTGCGCGGCACGTGGTCGTTTTTGCACAGACGGAGGCGCGCGAGCTGCGACACGATTACATCGGCACGGAGCACATTCTGCTCGGGCTGCTGCGCGAGGAGGAGGGTCTCGCCGCGCGTGTGCTCGAGAGCCTCGACATCACCGTTGAGCGCGTCCGCGGGCAGGTCGTGCGGATCGTCGGCTCCGGCGAGGAGGTC
>DATAWT010000011.1:0-1781 GCA_036267075.1 Solirubrobacteraceae bacterium | reverse complement strand
GGCCGCCGTGTCCGACGTGCTGAGGTCCATCCAGCAGGGCGCCCCCGCCGAAATATCCCGTGCGCGCATTTCGTGTCCCCTTCCCTGCGGCGTCGTTGCCACTAGTAAAGACGTAGCACGGCGGCCGGATTCATCGCGGCCGAGGGCGGTTGGCGCCGCGACCGCCGCCCCTGGCGGGGAGTGCTGGCTGTGGCAGTTAGCCGCTTCCGTTCGGAATAATCAAAAACAGTATTCATCCGAACGGAGGCGTGGTTCCTTGCCCAACAGCCTGCGGCTTCCACAAGGACGCCGGCATCGGTCCCCGGGTCGGCTCAGGCGTGCAGGGTGTCGGCGATGAGTCGGTCGACGAAGCTCTCCGGGATTGGAGTTCCGGTGAGCGCGCGGTAGAGGATCGGGCCGCAGAGGGCGTCGAGGGCGGCATCGACGTCAAGGACTTCCGGTAGCTGGCCGGCGGTGATTCCCCGGGTGAGCATCTCGCGTTCCCGCTCGCGCTGGGGGGCGAGGTAGCGCTCCTGGAACGTGCGGGCGGTGTCGGCGTCGTGCTGTGCCTCGCCGATCAGGGCGAGCAGGACCTTGCCTGCCGGCTCCTCGGTCAGGAACCGGGCGAGGGTTCGCAGGTAGCGGCGGGTGTCGTCGATGGCAGCGCCGGTATCGGGAATCGCCAGCTCACGGCTCGCATCGTCGACGAGGGTGTCGAGGAGCACGGCCACCTTGGAGGGCCACCAGCGGTAGATGGTCTGTTTGGCGACGCCGGCGCGAGCGGCGATTCCCTCGATGGTGACGCCGCTGAAGCTGCGCTCGACCAGCAGGTCGTCGGCGGCGTGCAGGACCGCGAGGCGCGCGTTCTCGTCGCGTCTACTTTGATGCCATGACAACTCTTAACACCGCACCGCTCGCGCCGCTACTTGACCGCATGTTCGCCGAGGCGGAAGCGCCGGCCCCGTCTCAGGCAACAGAAGCCCTCGCGCGACTCACCCGGGAGGACCGCACCCGGCTGAGCGGAAGCACGGCCGAGGCGGACTACCGCAAGTTCTACGGCCTCGCGAAGGACGCCTATCTGGCCGTCTCGCGCGAGACTGCTCGGCTGCTCTACATGCTCGTGCGCTCGACCGCCGCGCGGTCGGTCGTGGAGTTCGGCACCTCGTTCGGCATCTCTACCCTGTATCTCGCGGCCGGGGTCAGGGACAACGGCGGCGGACGGGTCATTACCAGCGAGTTCGAGCCGTCCAAGGCGGAGCGGGCGCGGGAGAACTTCGCCGCCGGCGGGCTGGCCGACCTCATCGAGCTGCGCGAGGGCGACGCCGTTCAGACCCTCGCCCGCGACCTGCCGGACCACGTCGACCTCGTCCTACTCGACGGCGCCAAGGGCCTCTACCCGGCCGTCCTCGCACTCCTCGAAGAGCGCCTGAGACCAGGCGCGCTCATAGTCGCCGACAACGCTGACCGGAGCCCCGAGTACCTGTACCGCGTCCGGTCCGCCAGCGAGTACATCTCCGTGCCGTTCGCCGAGGACGTCGAGTTGTCGATGCGCACCCGCTGACCTTGTGATAGCCGGGGTACGGTCGTAGTCGTGGACCAGGTAACGGCCTTGCAGCTCGCGGACTGGCGCCGCGCGACCTTCCTCTTGTACGCACGCGCCAGGGAGCAGGCGGATCCCGCTGCGGCGCACGCGCTGTGGCGAGCGGGGCGCGACGCGCTGATGAGTTCGCATCCGCAGAGCGCGCTGCCAGAAGGTGACCCGCTGCGGGTCACCGGCGTGCCTTACTGGCCCTACGATCCGG
>DATAWT010000010.1:0-23695 GCA_036267075.1 Solirubrobacteraceae bacterium | reverse complement strand
CGCGGCGGAGTTGATCAGACCAATGCGCCGAATTCCGATCGCCATCGCCGTGACCGCCGCACTTGCGCTCCTGCCGGCATCCGCGTCGGCCGGGCAGATCGTGTGGGTCAAGAACGCCACCGGCGGCTCGACGACGCTGTGGGCTGCCAACGACGACGGCACCTATCCGCATGAAATCGCCGCATCGACCACGCCCGACATCGCGACGGTTCTGCCGGGAGCGACGATCGCCAGTCCCGACCTCTTCCAGTCGGGCGGCTCGAGCGTCGTCTTCACGGCCGCGACGAACACCTTCGGCGCGCCGGGCTGCAACGTCGGCACGTGCTCGCTGACCTTCTCGCTGAGCGGCGGAGTCCTCGCGCGGCAGTCGCCGCTTGCGCCGGTCCTGCCGACCGGCGACGTCGTCGAGTCGATGCCGCGGCTGATCGGCGCAAAGGCGGTCGCCTACTCCTACTCGGTCTTTCCCGGCGCGACGCAGTCCGCGCCGGGCGCGGCCTCGCAGACCGGGATCTACACGCGGGCGCTCGGCACGCAGCCGGCGACCGCCGCCGGCACGCCGTGGTCGAACACGGCGAGTGAGACGCTCGCGCCGCTGGTCGGCCCGGCGCCCGATCCGGCCAATGCCGCGCTGCTTGCGTGGGTCCAGAACCAGGACCCCTCGTGCACCGTCTTCATCTTCCGCTCCGCCGCGGCCTGTCAGTACGCGATTCACGTCGGCACCGCGGCCGCGACGAGTGCTCCTCCGGTCGCCGTCTTCGACGACGAGACGCCGTTCGGCCACGGCCCGTCGTCGCTTTCGTGGTCAAGCAACGGGCGCACGCTGTTGATCGTCGACGACCAGGCGCCCAACAACGGGATCTACACCGTCGCCGCGTCGACCGCGGCGAGCCCCGGCACGAAGACCGTCAACGAGGTGCTCGCCGAGCCGCCCGGCTGGGTCTTCGGACAGGCGCGCTTCGCCGGCTCTAAGATCGTCTTCGACGCACACGGAGAGGGCCGCTCGAGCACCGGCACGAGCGACGTCTACTCGATCTCGGCGGGCTGTGACTCGGGGTCATGCGCGTTCCCGTTGAACGCGTCCAACCTGACCCGCAACGCCGGCGCCGACAACGTCGACCCAACCTGGAGCTCGGCCGCCGCGCCGATCCTCGGTCACGGGCAGAGCGCTCCGAGCAAGCCGTCGCTGCTCGCCGCAGCGCTGCGCTCGCGGACGGTCACCGCCAAGCAGGGCGTCACCTTCGCGGTGACGCTCAGCGCGTCGGCGACGCTGTCGCTGTCGGTGTCGAGCCTCGGCACCGAGCACGTCCATCACGCCGCGGGCGAGGCGGTCATCACCGTCAAGTCGATCGGCGGCCACAGCCTCGGCAAGGGGCACCACAGCGCCGCCGTCAAGATCGTCGGCTCGGCCTCGGGGCGAAGCAGCTACTCGACGACCGTGACGGTGCGCTGAGGCCGACGGGCCGCCCGCCCGGCCACGCCGGGCGCGCCGGCCGCCGTCGACGCGCGCTAGGGCCGCCAGACCGCGCGGCCGAGCACGCGGATGACGGCCCGTCCGCCGTCGCGCACCGCCTGTTCGCGCTCGCCGTCGCGGTGGGAGTGAAGCGCCGCGACCGTGCGCGCCGCGAGGCCGGCGGCGTCGTCGTAGGGGTAGCGCCAGGGCGGTCGCCCGGAGGCGGACTCCCAGGTGATCAGCTGCGCGCGGCCGCAGTCGCTGAGCGCGTCGGCGGCGGCCTGGCGGAGCGGCAGCGCGGGCACGTGGTCGTTGCCCCACACGACGCGCGCCTCGAGTTCGCGGGCGATGCGCACGGCGTGGCGGCGGTCGGCGCTCCAGATCGAGGCGCCCAGGCAGCGCTGCGGCGAGTTCGCGAGCGTCGCCGCCTCGACCGAGTCGGCGACGGCGGTGACGCAGACGACCGGTCCGCCGAGACGTTCGCGGCGCAGGCGCGCGTCGGCCGGTACGTCGGTCAGCACGACCGGCGTGAAGCCGATCACGCCGTCGCCGGCGCGAGCGCCGCAGCGCGCGAGGCCACCCAGCCCGAGCGCCTCATCGACGGCCGCCGCAAGCGTCGCGCAGGCCTCTTCGCTTGACATCTCGCCGAGCACACCGTCGCCCGGAGCAAGCGCCGACGCGGCAATCGCGAGCTCTGACACGAACTCCTCGTAGACATCGCGCTCGACGAAGACCCGCTTCAGCGACCCGGCGAGCTCGCCGGCCCCGGCGCAGGCCGCCCACAGCGCACCCTCGACGGCGCGATCGAGGCGCGCGTCGGAGAGGACGATCATCGCGTCGCCGCCGCTCGGCCCGGCGCCGAGGTCGAGCACCACGTCGCAGCCCTCAAGCACCGGCTCGCCGAGCGCCACGAGGCCCTCCGGCAGCCCGGCGCGGCCGAGCACGCTCAGGATCCGCTCGGCCCCGACCGACGCTCCCTCGGCGGGCGCGAAGACGACGCCGTTGCCGCCCAGCAGCGCGGCGCCGATCGCGCACAGCGGCAGGCCGAACGGCGCTCCGCCCGCGCCGCGCACGCCGACGACGCCGACCGGCGCGTGCCCGGCGCTGGCGCGTGTCAGCGGGTGAAGCGCGCGCGGCAGCGCGAAGCGGTGCGCGCCGAGCAGCCGCTTGGAACCCTCGCCGAGCCAGCGCAGCGCGTCGATCGCCGGGAGCACCTCGAGGGAGGCGACCTCGACCGCCGGCTGGCGCGCCTGCGCGGCGATCGCGGCGCAGCAGTCCTCGAACTCATCGACGACTCCCTGCGAGGCCTTCTCGAGGTAGCGGGCGCGGTCGCCGACGCGAAGCTGCGCCCAAAGGCGCGTGACGGGGCCCATCTCGGCGATCACGAAGCGCGCTCCCGCGCGGCCCGCACGCGCTCGAGCGCGGCGGCGAAGGCCGCCTCGGCATCGTCGGGCGCATAGAAGCGCACGTCCTCGAGCCCCTCGGGCATCGTCTTCGACCCGCCGAGGTGACCGGGGTGCGCGTGCGGGTTGTCGTAGTCGGCGGCGCCGCGAAGGGCCGGTGACGCCCGGCGCGCCCCCTCGGAGGCGATCAGGCTCCGCGCCGCGCCGAGCGCGCGCCCGGCGGCGTCTGACTTGGGGGCCAGGGAGAGGTAAATCGCCGCCTGCGCGAGGGCGTAGCTGCACTCCGGGAGGCCGACGTGCTCGACCGCGGCGGCCGCCGCGACGGCCACCCCGAGCGCCTGGGGATCGGCGTTGCCGACATCCTCGGAGGCCAGGATCACCATCCGCCGCACGATAAAGCGCGGGTCCTCGCCGCCTTCGAGCATCGTCGCAAGGTAGTAGAGCGAGGCGTCCACGTCGCTGCCGCGCGTCGCCTTGATCCAGGCGGAGATCGTGTCGTAGTGCTGATCGCCGGCCCGGTCGTAGCGAACGAGGCCGCTCGCGAGCGCCGCGCCGGCGGCCGCCAGATCGACCGCTCCGCCGGCCGCCGCGGCGCGCTCGAGCGCGCCGAGCGCGATCCGCGCGTCGCCGCCGCTGCGCAAGGCCAGCAGCGAGAGCGCTTCCTCGTCGACCTCGGCGTCGCCGAGCTCGCCGCGCTGCAGCGCGCGGTGGAGCAGCGTGAGGACGTCACCCTCCGCGAGCGCAGCGAGCTCATAAACCCGAACCCGGGAGAGCAGGGCCGAGATCACCTCGAAGCGTGGGTTCTCGGTCGTCGCGCCGATCAGCGTCAGCGTCCCGTCCTCGACGGCCGGCAGGAGCGCGTCCTGCTGGACCTTGTTGAAGCGGTGGATCTCGTCGAGGAAGAAGACGGTCGGCCCGCCGCGGTGGCGGGCGCGCTCGATCACGGCGCGGACCTCGGCGCGCCCGGCCTCGACCGCCGAGTGCTCCTCGAGCGCCGCGCCGCTGCCCGAGGCGATGATCCGCGCGAGCGTGGTCTTGCCCGACCCCGGCGGGCCGTGCAGGATCATCGAGTGCAGGCGCCCGGCATCGAGCGCGCGGCGAAGCGGCGCGCCCTCGGCCAGCAGCGCGTCCTGGCCGACGACCTCCTCGAGTGACTGCGGGCGCATCCGCGCGGCGAGCGGCGCGCGTGCGCCGCGGGGCTCCTCATCGCCGAACAGCCGTTCCATCGCACCGTGAGTATCGCCCGCGACTAGGATGCGGTCGGTGAGCGAGGCGCTGCGCAGCGAGGCCGTCGAGCTGCTCCAGCGGCTGATCCGCTTCAACACCGTCAACCCGCCCGGCGACGAGCGCGCCTGCCAGGAGGATCTCGCGGCGCACATGCGGGCGGCGGGCTTCGAGTGCGAGCTGCTCGGCCGCACGGCCGAGCGCCCGAACCTGATCGCGCGCCTCGACGGCGAGAGCGACGGCCCGACGCTGTGCCTTCTCTCGCACACCGACACCGTCCTGGCGACGCCTTCGGAGTGGTCGCGCGACCCGTGGTCGGGCGACCTCCACGATGGCTTCGTGTGGGGTCGCGGCGCGCTCGACATGAAGTCCCAGACCGCGGCCGAGGCCGCCGCGGCGTGCGCGCTGGCGCGCGAGGGCTGGCGCCCAGCGCGCGGCACGCTGCTCCTGGTCGCCGTCGTCGATGAGGAGACGGGCGGCGCCGACGGCGCGCGCTGGATCACCGAGAACCACCCCGACAAGGTGCGCTGCGACTACCTCGTCAACGAGGGCGGCGGCGGGATCATCGAATACGCCGGGCGGCGCATCTACTGCCTGGGCTGCGCCGAGAAGGGGGTCTTCCGCTTCGCGGTCCATACCTCGGGGGCGGCGGCGCACGCCTCGATGCCGCGTCTCGGCGAAAACGCGCTGCTCAAGCTCGCTCCGCTGCTCGAGCGCTTCGCCGCTCGCCAGCCGTCCTACCGCCTGACCGCCGAGCCACGCGCGTTCCTTGAGACGATCGGCGCGCTTGAGGCGGGCTCAGACGATGCGGCCGCGGCGCTGGCGGAGGTCGCGCAGGCCGAGCCGCGCCTGCTGGCGCTCGTCGAGCCGATGCTCGGCGTGTCGCTGGCGCCGACCCGCGCGTTCGCCTCGGAGAAGATCAACGTGATCCCCTCGCAGGCCAGACTGGCGGTCGACTGCCGCGTCCCGGCGGGCCTCGGCGAGGACGCTGCACTCGAGGCGATCGAGGAGGTGCTCGGGCCGCCCGACGGCGCTTATCGCCTGGAGTGGAGCGAGCAGGTGCAGGGCAACCGCTCGCCGATCGACTCACCGATGGCGGACTTCATCCGCGGCTGGATCGCGGGCCAGGATCCGCAAGCGCTCTGCGCGCCGGTCGTCCTGCCGGGCTTCACCGACTCGCGCACCTTCCGCGACGCCTTCCCCGACTGCGCCGCCTACGGCTTCTTCCCGCACCGCCACCGCACGCGCTTTGAGACCGACCCGCTGATCCACGGCGCCGACGAGCGGATCGACGTCCGCGACCTCGAGTTCGCGGCCGGCTTCTACCGCGACCTCACGCTCGAGCTGCTGGGGTAGAAACCACCCCACCCCCATGGGGTTTCACCCCTCGGGGGCCTACCCACCGGCGGTCTAAGCTTCGCGCCGTGTTGCTGCCTCTCGCGAGCACCTGGATCGACATCGAGAACTGGGCGCTGAACGCCGCCCCGGTCTTCGAGATCCTGTTCATCCTCGTGATGGTGGTGATCTTCACGATGCTGCTGCGGCAGATGCCTCGCACCAAGCCGCAGGAGATCACACCGGACTCGGCGAGCTCGGTTGAATGGGGGGACATCGCCGGCGTCGAGCACGCCCGCGGCGAGCTCGAGGAGATCGTCGAGTTCCTGCGCAACCCGGAGCGCTTCGCAAAGCTCGGCGCGCACGTCCCGCGCGGCGTGCTGCTGCACGGACCGCCCGGCACCGGCAAGACGCTCCTCGCGAAGGCCGTCGCCCATGAGTCGGGCGCGCGCTTCTACGCGCAGTCGGCGGCCGGGTTCGTCGAGATGTTCGCCGGCCTCGGCGCCGCTCGCGTCCGCCGCCTGTTCCGCATCGCGCGCAAGAACCAGCCGGCGATCATCTTCATCGACGAGCTCGACGCGGTCGGCGGCGCGCGCGGCAACTCGACCAACGGCGAGAAGGATCAGACGCTGAACCAGCTGCTGATCGAGATGGACGGCTTCGGCAACCACGACCGCCTCGTCGTGATCGCGGCCTCGAACCTGCTCGAGAAGCTCGACGCGGCGCTGCTTCGCCCCGGCCGCTTCGACCGTCAGATCTATGTCTCCCCGCCCGACGTCAACGGCCGCGAGCAGATCCTGCGCGTGCACGTTCGCAACAAGCCGGTCGCCGACGTCGACCTCGCGATGGTCGCCCGTCAGACCTCGGGCCTGACCGGAGCCGACCTCGCCAACATCTGCAACGAGGCCGCGATCTTCGCCGCCCGCCGCGGCGCCGACTCGCTCGCCAACGAGGACTTCGACCAGGCGCTCGAGCGCGTGATCGCCGGGACGCAGTCGCGCCGCGTGCTGACCGAGCACGAGAAGAGCGTCGTCGCCTACCACGAGGCGGGCCACGCGCTGATCGCGGAACTCCTGCCGTCCGTCGACCGCGTCCACCGCGTCTCGATCGTCCCGCGCGGACGCGCCCTCGGCTACACGCTGAACCTGCCCGACGAGGACCGCTACCTCAAGACGCGCTCGGAGCTGCTCGACCAGCTGACGATGCTGCTCGGCGGGCGCGCCGCGGAGCAGATCGTCTTCGGCGCGGTCTCGACGGGCGCCGCGGATGACCTCCGCCGGGCTTCGGAGATCGCCGGCGCGATGGTCACCGACTTTGCCATGGGCACCTCCGTCGCGGTCACCGGCCGCGGCTCGGTGCTCGACGACCGCGTCTCCGAGCAGACGCTCCGCCTGCGCGATGAGGAGCGCGAGGACCTGCTCCACCTCGCTCGCTCGGAAGCGCACCGGCTGCTTGCTCTGCACCGCCCGACGCTCGAGGCGCTGGCCGCCGAGCTGCGCGAGGAGGAGGTCCTCGAGCGCTCCTCGATCGAGCGGATCATGGCCCACGCCGCGCCGGCGCGCCCGCGCATCGCCGCCGCCTCGAGCGGCACCGACGGCGACGCCGTTTAGCCCCGCGTTCTAGGTCGGGGACCCGCTCGGTACGAGGAGCGGTTGTGGTGACTGACCCGGTCTTGGCCTGGGGGCCAGCATCGCGAGCAGCGCGCCCGCGCCGAGCGCCGTCGCGGCGTTGAAGATCCAGGCGGCCGTGAAGCTCGGGTCGGCGGCCGCGCCGAGCAGCGCGACGAGGATCGCGACGCCGAGCGTCGAGCCGATCTGGCGCGACATCACGAGCACGCCGCTGCCGGTCGCGAAGCGGTGCGCGGGGAGGTCAGCCGTCGCCGCCGCCGAGAGCGAGGGAAGGATCAGGCCGACGCCGAGACCGCCCAAGAGCATGCTCGGCAGGAACGTGCCGGCGTAGTCGGGGGTCGCGCCGAGCCGAATGCGCCAGAGCGCTCCCGCGGCGAAGATCAGCGCGCCGAGCGTGCCGATCGCGCGCTGGCCGTAGCGGGCGCCGAGCAGGCCGCCCGGGAACGCCGTCAGCGCGGCCATCGCCGGTCCCGGTGCGATCTGAAGGCCGGCCGTCAGGACCGACTCGTGCCAGACTCCGGTCAGGAAGAGAACCGAGGCGAGCAGCATCACCGAGAAGCCGCTGTAGAAGACGATCGAGGCTGCGTTGGCGAGGGTCGCCGAGCGCGAGCGAAGGAGCTCCGGCTCGATCACCGGTGCGGGGTGGGTGCGCGAACGCGCGGCGAGCGCCGCGAGCAGGACCAGCGCCGCGGCGAAGAGCGCGATCGGGCGCGCGTTCGTCCAGCCCCAGGCGGGTGCCTTGACGATCCCCGCGGCGAGGGCGGCGATCGCGGCGGCCAGAAGCGCGGCGCCGAGCGCGTCCGGTCGCGCGCCGCTTGCGTCGCGGTGCTCGCGCAGGAAGCGGTGGCCGGCGGCGAGTCCGATCAGCCCGATCGGCACGTTGACGAGGAAGACGGCGCGCCAGTTGACGGTCACCAGCAGGCCGCCGAGCGGCGGGCCGAACGCGGCGGCGACGCCCCCGACCGCCGCCCACAGCCCGATCGCCCCGGCGCGGCGCTCGGGCGGGAACTCGGGCAGCAGCAGGCCCAGTGACGTCGGCAGCATCAGCGCCGCCCCGGCCGCCTGGAACGTACGCGCGAGAACGAGCGTCGCGACGCTCGGCGCGAACGCGCAGGCGGCGGAGGACAGCGTGAAGAGCGCGAGGCCGCCGAGGAAGGCGCGCCGGCGTCCGAGCCGGTCGGCCCAGCGTCCGGCCGGGACGAGCAGCGCGGCGAAGACGATCGTGTAGGCGTTCAGCACCCACGAGAGGTCCGACAGGCTCGAGGCGTGGTAGCTGCGCTCGATCGCCGGAAAGGCGATGTTGACGATGAAGAGGTCGAGCGAGGACATGAAGACGCCGACGAGGACGACGGCGGTGATCCTCCAGCGGCTGCTCGTTTGCGACATCGTGCCGGTCCTTTCCCTGGTCAGTTGCATCACGCAACGGGAGGCTAGCACGGTTGGGTTGCGTGATGCAACTAAGTGGGCTAGAATCGACCGCGATGCTTCGTTCCGACTACGACGGCCAGACCTGTTCGGTCGCGCGCACGCTTGAGCTGGTCGGCGAGCGCTGGACGCTTCTGATCGTGCGCGACGCGTTCCTCGGCCGCCGCCGCTTCGAGGAGTTCCAGCGTTCGCTGGGCGTGGCGCGCAACATCCTCGCGACGCGCCTCGAGCGCCTCGTCGAAGCCGGAATCCTGCGCCGCGAGCGCTACTCAGAGCACCCCCCGCGCGATGAGTACCGCCTGACCGAGAAGGGCATCGACCTGTGGCCGGTGATCTTCGAGCTGGTCCAGTGGGGCGACCGCTACGAGGCGCCCGCCGGGCCGCCCGTGCTGCTGAGCCATCGCGGCTGCAGCGGCCTGATCGACGCGCACCGGCGCTGCCAGACCTGCGGCGCGGAGGTCGGCGCGCGCGAGGTCAGGGCGCTGGCGGGCCCCGGCGGCGGGCTCAGCGCCGCCGCGTAGCCGCGCTCTCGGCGCTCAGCTGACCCACTCGATGCCGAAGCGCCCGCCCGCCTCGGCCATCCGCGTCAGCAGTTCGTCGGTGACCGCAGGCGGCGTCTCGTCGGGGTCGCGGACCGGGGCATAGACCTCCTCGAACCAGCCCTCCATTCCGGCCGGGGTGTAGACGGCGATCATCCGCGCGGCGTCGGGCCCGTCGTTGGTGTAGGCGTGCGTCATTCCGCGCGGCACGAAGATCGATTCGCCGGCGCAGAGGAGCTTCGTCTCCCCGTTCGCCGAGAAGCGAACCGCCCCGCCGGTGATCGTGAACAGCTCGTCCTCGCGCATGTGGCGATGCGGCGGCGGTCCGCCGCCGACGCCGACGAGGCAGTCGAGCGCGAACATCAGCCCGCCGGACTCGGCGCCCGTGACGAGGAACGTGTACATGTCGCCCGGGCCCCACCACGAGCGGCCGATCGCGCCCATGCGGGCGTGGATGAGACCCGGTTGCTCGACGTTCATCTCAGGCTCCCGCCGCGGCTAGCTGCCCCACGCCCCGCTGGGCTCGCGCAGGCCCTCGGAGAAGTGCCACGCCTCGCGGAGCTCCTCGCAGAGGCCGTCGGCTGAGAAGCGCAGGAAGAGGATGCCCGTCAGCGTCACCTCGGCGCCGCCGCTCAGCATCGTCACCCAGAATTCGGCCGCCGCACGGCGCTGGTCTGCCGCGACGATCGGGTCGCCGATCCGCACCGATACCTGCTCCTGGCTGGAGGTGACGTTTGACCAGTACTCGCTGACGCCGGCGCGGCCGCTGTAGGCGTCGCCGAACGGCTGGTCGAGGTAGCTGCTGTCCTCGGTGAACAGCGCCGCGGCCGCCGCCGCGTCCCTGTCCTCCCAGGCTCGCGCGTAGCCTGCAAGCCACTCCTGAACAGTCACGATCGCCGTCTCCCCTCGCCGCTGACGATGCCCGGCAGCTGCCGAGCGTACCGTGGCACTGAACATACCAGCAGGGGTGTCGGGCGCGGTGTGGTGTGCGTGTGTCGCTGCCACGCGCACTTGCTGGTGGCGCGACCGGTGGCCGTGTACAGCGGTTCTTGACGGACGCTCGGGCGGCGGCGGCGCCGAGGCGTGCTCGCGCGTCCGCGACGGACGCTCGAGGAGCCGGCGCGGCCGCGCAGTGACGGCGCCGCGTAGAATCGGCGCGCGCATGTTCGAGCAGATCGACCACGTCGGCATCGCCGTCACCGAGCTTGAGCCGGCGATCGCCGCCTACGGCGAGCGCTTCGGCATGGGGCTGGTGCACCGCGAGGTGCTCAGCGAGCACGGAATCGAGGCGGCCCTGCTGTCGGCGGGCGCGAGCCGCATCGAGCTGCTCGCCCCCTACGGCGAGGAGAGCGCGATCGGGCGCTTCCTCGAGAATCGCGGTCCTGGCATGCACCACGTCGCCTACACCGTCGCGGACATCGACGCCGCGCTCGATGAGCTGCGCTCGCGCGACGTCGAACTGATCGACGCCGCGCCGCGCCCGGGCATGCTCTCCTCGCGGATCGCCTTCGTCGCGCCCAAGGAGGCCGCCGGCGTGCTGACCGAGCTCGTCGAGGTGGCGCGCTGATGAGCGCTGCGGAGCGACACGTCCGCGCCTCGATCGGCTTCAACGGCGGGCAGGTGCTCGCCGTGCGCGTGCAGGGCGACGCATTGGCCTCGCTGCGTGCCGCCGTCGGCGGCGACACGCGCGTCTTCGAGCTCGCGCTCGAGGACGGATCCGTGACGCTCGACCTGCGCCAGATCGCCTACGTGCGCGTCGAGTCCGACGATCAGCGCGTCGGCTTCGGGGCCTGATCGCGGCGGTCGCCGCCGTGCGCTCAGCCGATCTGGCCCTGCTTCGCGGCGCGCGCACGCTCGCCCACACCCCCGCCAGCGAGCGGGCCGTGGCGGCCTTCTCGGCGCTCGGGGAGCATGCCGCGATCTGGCTCTCCTTCGGCGCCGGCGCGGCGATCTTCTCGACCGGCGATGAGCGACGCCGCTGGCGCGCCGCGACGGCGACGGTGGCCTGCGCCTACGTCTTCAACACGGCGCTGAAGCTCGTGATCGCACGCCCGCGGCCGCAGCTCGAGGACCTTCCGCCGCTGGTTCCGACGCCCACGCAGCTGAGCTTTCCGAGCGCCCACGCGACGACGGCATTCGCGGCGGCCCGCCTGTTCAGCGCCGCGGGCGCCCCGGCGCTGCCGCTCTACGCGCTCGCCGGCGGCCTGGCCGCCTCGCGCGTCTGGCTCGGCGTCCATTACCCCTCGGACGTCGTCGGCGGCGCCCTGCTCGGCACCGCGATCGCCGCGCTCGCGCGCGAGCCGCGGTCTGAGGCCTGATGCGGATCGGCATCGTCGGCCTGCCGAACGCGGGCAAGTCCTCGCTCTTCAATGCCCTGACCAGCGCCGGAGCGGCGGCCGCCAACTACCCGTTCACGACGATCGAGCCGAACGTCGCCGTCGTGCCTGTCGCCGACGAGCGCCTCGATCAGCTCGCGCAGCTGATCGGCGCGAGCGAGGTGGTCCACGACACGATCTACTTCCATGACATCGCCGGGCTCGTCGCCGGCGCGCACAAGGGCGAGGGCCTCGGCAACCGCTTTCTTGCGAACATCCGCGAGACCGACGCGATCCTCCACGTCGTCCGCGCCCACGGCGACTCGAGCGTCGTCCATCCCTCCGGGCACGTCGACCCGCTGTCGGACATCGAGACGATCGAGACCGAGCTGATGCTCGCCGACCTCGAGCAGGCACAGCGACGGCTCGACCGCGTCACCCGCGCGGCGCGCGGCGGCGACCGTAGCGCGATCGCCGAGCGCGATTGGCTCGAGGAGGTCGTCAACGTCCTCGGCGAGGGGCGGCCAGCGCGCACGGTGCCCGTGCCAGAGGAGGCCGGCGACGCGCTCCGCTCGCTTGGGCCGATCACCGCCAAGCCCGTGCTGTTCGTGGCCAACGTCGACGAGGGGACCGACGAGGTGCCCGCCAACATCGCGGCCTATGCGGCTTCGCAGGGAGCCGGCGCGGTCGCGGTCTCGGCGCGCATCGAGGCCGAGCTTTCGGAGCTCGACGACGCCGAGGCGGTGGCCATGCGCGAGGACCTGGGCGTCGGCGAGGCGGGCCTCGCGCGCGTCGTCCGCGGCGCCTTCGAGCTGCTCGATCTGATCGCCTTCTTCACGGTCGGCGAGGCCAAGCCGGCCCAGTCCTGGCACCTCGCACAGGGGCGGACCGCGTGGCACGCGGCGGGCGAGATCCACTCCGACATCCAGCGCGGATTCGTGCGCGCCGAGGTGATCGGCTGGGAGGAGCTCCTTGCCGCGGGCGGCTGGGCGGGGGCGCGCGAGCGGGGGGTGCTGCGCCTTGAGGGGCGCGACTACGTGATGCGCGACGGCGACGTCATCACCGTCCGCTTCACGCCCTGAGGTGGTAGGACTGTCGGGCGTGCCCTCGGAGCCGACCCAGCGCGACGCCCCCTATCTCGACGCGATCCGCGCCCACGCGGCGCGCGACCCGGCGCGGCTCTACATCCCCGGCCACAAGGGCGGAGCGGCGGCCGACGCCGACCTGCTCGACACACTCGGTCCGGCCGCGCTGCGCCACGACATCCCGGCACTGACCTGGGGGATCGACATCGGACCGACGCCGACCGCGTTCGAGCACGCCCAGCGGCTCGCGGCCGGCGCGTGGGGAGCGCGGCGCGCGTGGTTCCTCGTCAACGGGGCTTCTCAGGGCAACCTCGCAGCGGGGCTGTCGCTCGCCCACTACGGCGAGCGCGTCGTGATCCAGCGAAACGGCCACTCGAGCACGATCGACGCGATGGTGCTCTCCGGCATGCGCCCGACGTTCGTGGCGCCCGAGATCGACGACGAGCTCGGGATCGCGCACTGCATCACGCCGCAGTCACTCGACCACGCGCTGTCTGAGACTCCGGGCGCCGTCGCGGCCTGGATCGTCTCGCCGACCTACTTCGGCCTTGCCGCCGACGTGCGCGGCCTCGTCGAGGTCGCGCACTCTCACGACGTCCCGCTGATCGTCGATGAGGCCTGGGGGGCTCACTTCGCCTTCCACGAATCGCTCCCCGAGCACGCCCTCTCGGCAGGCGCCGATCTCGTCATCTCGAGCACCCACAAGATCGTCGGCAGCCTGACCCAATCGGCGATGCTCCACCTCGGAAGCGATCGCCTCGACGCCGACATCATCGACCGCACGGTGACGGTGACGGAGTCGACGAGCCCCAACGCGCTGCTGTGCGCATCGCTCGACGCGGCGCGCCGCCGCGCCGTCGTCGAAGGCCATCGCCTGATCGAGGAGTCCGCGGCGGCGGCGGATGAGGCGCGCGCGCAGATCCGCGCGATCCCGGGGCTCGATGTCCTCGATGAGCGCTTCATCGGCCGGGCCGGCGTGCACGGCTATGACCCGCTGCGCCTGGCGGTCGACGTGCGCGGTCTCGCGATCGACGGCTACGACCTCGCGCGGCGGCTGCGCGATGGCGCCGACATCTACCTCGAGCTCGCGGCGCACAACGTCGTCGTCGGCGTCTTCGGGATGGGCGGCGAGCCGCGCGCCCTGGCCGAGCGCTTCGTCGCCGCGCTGCGCGTTGTCGCGGCGGAGGTCGGCCTGGCCGAGGACGGATCGAACATGCGCTTCGTGCCGGCTCCCCCGTGGGGCGAGCTCGTGATGACCCCCCGCGAGGCGTTCCTCGGCGCGCAGGAGGTTCTCGCCGCCGCCGACGCCGTTGGGCGGATCGCCGCCGAGTCGCTTGCGACCTATCCGCCGGGCATTCCGAACGTCCTGCCCGGCGAGCGCCTCACGGCCGAGACGCTCGCCTACATCCAGCGCACGCTCGAGCTGGGCGGCAGCATCCGCGGCGCGAGCGATCGCCTGCTTCGCACGGTGCGCGTCGTCGCCGAGCACAACGGCTGACTGACGCGCGGGGGGTGCGGGCGATATACGCTAGGCCTGCTGTGGGGCGAGTTTCGGGGTCATCTGCATCTGGGAGGCGTTTGTCGTGAAGTCGCTGGTTCGCTCCTGCTCCGTCCGCGCCGTGATCGGCGCGATCGTCGTGAGCATCGCCGTCGCCGGCGTTGCGCTTGCCGCCGTCGACAGCTCCGCCGCCAAGCTCGTCCCGGCGAAGCTCAAATCAAAGGGCACGCTCACGGTCGCCGCCGACGCTAGCTACGCGCCGAACGAGTTCTTCGCGTCCGACGGGCACACCGTGATCGGTATGGACGCCGACCTCGCCCACGCCCTCTTCCCTGTCATGGGTCTGAAGGCCAACGTCGTCAACGCGACGTTCGCGACGATCATCCCCGGTCTCGCTTCCGGCAAGTTCGACGTCGGCATGTCGTCGTTCACCGACAACAAGCTGCGCGAGAAAACCGTGAACTTCGTCGACTATTTCGAGGCGGGCACCTCGTTCTTCGAGAAGTCAAGCGGCGGCCCGAAGGTCACGAACCTGGCGAGCATCTGTGGATTGACGGTGTCAGTCGAAAGCGGGACCACCGAGCAGACTGACGCGACGGGCCAGAAGGCGAAGTGCACGAAGGCCGGCAAGAAGGCCGACAACGTGCTGCCGTTTGAGACCCAGTCCGAAGCCAACCTGGCGCTCTCGTCGGGTCGCGCGCAGATCAGCATGGCTGACACGCCGATCGCCGCCTACCAGGTCAAGAAGTCCAATGGAGAGTTCAAGCTCGTCGGCCAGAGCTACGGCGTCGCGCCGTACGGCATCGCCGTGCCGAAGCAGGACGGGACCCTCGACCAGGCGATCCTCGTCGGGCTCAAGGACCTGATCAAGAACGGGACCTACACCTCGATCCTCAAGAAGTGGGGCATCCAGTCTGGCGCCGACATGCACCCGGTGATCAACGGGGCCACCTCCTGAGCTGAGCCAGAGGACGGACGTGTCTGCGGGGGTCGGCGAGCAGGACCCGCTGGCGACACGCCCCGATGAGATCAAAGCGGTCCCGGTGCGCCGGCCGGGCCGCTGGCTCGCGAGCGCCATCGTGCTCGCGATCGCCGCCGCGGCGATCAACTCTGCCGCCACCAACCCACGCTTCCAGTGGGGGGTGATCGGCAGCTACCTGTTCGACTCGCGAATCCTCCACGGCGCGCTTGTGACGATCGAGCTGACCGCGGCGGCGCAGGCGGTCGGGGTGATCCTCGGGGTCCTGCTCGCGGTGATGCGCCTCTCGCCGAACCCGCTGGTGTCCGGGCTGGGCTGGGTCTATGTGTGGTTCTTCCGCGGGACGCCGGTCTTCGTCCAGATCCTCTTTTGGTACAACATCGCGGCGCTCTACCCGGCGATCCACCTTGGGATCCCGTTCGGTCCGCAGTTCGTGTCGATCAACGCAAACGCGGCGATCACGCCGTTCGTAGCGGTTGTTCTCGCGCTCGGCCTCAACGAGGGCGCCTACATGTCGGAGATCGTCCGCGCCGGGATGATCTCGGTTGACGAGGGCCAGCAGGAGGCGGCGCTCTCGCTCGGGATGACGCGCCAGCAGACGCTTCGGCGGATCGTCCTTCCTCAGGCGATGCGCGTGATCATCCCGCCGACCGGCAACGAGACGATCTCGATGCTGAAGACCACCGCACTGGCGTTTGCGACCGGGGCGGTTTTCGATTTGCTGACGACGGCCACCAACATCTACAACGCCAACTTCAAGGTCATCCCGCTTCTGATCGTCGCCTCGATCTGGTACCTGGCGCTGACCTCGGTGTTGTACGTCGGCCAGTTCTACCTCGAGCGCCACTATGCCCGCGGCAGTTCGCGCGAGCTGCCGCCCACGCCGCTGCAGCACCTCCGGCGCGGGATCCTCTCCGTGCGCCACGATCCGACGTCCCTCGGTCCGCTCGGCGGGCTGGGCGAGTCTGCGAGACCTCACTCTTGACCGGTCAGGCGATGGTCAAGGCCGAGGGAGTCCACAAGCGCTTCGGACGCCTCGAGGTGCTGCGTGGCATCTCACTCGAGGTCGCTCGCGGCGAGGTGATGTGCATCATCGGACCGTCGGGGTCGGGCAAGTCGACGTTCCTTCGCACGATCAACCACCTCGAGAAGATCAACAGCGGCCGGCTGTGGGTCGACGGTCAGCTGGTCGGCTACACACAGCGCGGCGACAAGCTCCATGAGCTGCGCGACCACGAGGTGTCCAAGCATCGCGCCGAGATCGGGATGGTCTTCCAGCGCTTCAACCTCTTCCCGCACAAGACGGCGCTTGAGAACGTGATCGAAGCGCCGCGTCTCGTGCGCGGCGTCGCCAAGGAGGAAGCGGTAGATGAGGCGACCCAGCTGCTGCAGCGCGTCGGCCTCGCCGACAAGCTTCAGAGCTACCCCTCGCAGCTCTCCGGAGGCCAGCAACAGCGCGTCGCGATCGCCCGTGCGCTCGCGATGAAGCCCAAGCTGATGCTCTTCGATGAGCCGACGTCGGCGCTTGACCCGGAGCTCGTCGGGGACGTGCTCGACGTGATGCGCGACCTCGCGCGCGACGGGATGACGATGGTCGTCGTCACCCACGAGATGGGATTCGCGCGCGAGGTCGGCGACTCGCTTGTCTTCATGGACGAGGGCGTCATCGTCGAATCAGGCGATCCGCGCGCGGTGCTGACGGCGCCGAAGCAGGCGCGCACGCAGGCGTTTCTCTCGAAGGTTCTCTAGGTCGAGGCGGGTGCGGCGGGCTGCTGCTTGGCATAGGCGCCAAGGCGGGCGAGCTCGTCGTCGTAGATGCGCCTGAGCGCCTTGGGCGCGAAGCGCTTCTCGAAGAAGCCGCCCACGCCGCCGGCGCCCTCCCACTTGGTGTCGATGCGCACGGTGCAGCGCTCGGGTCCGTTTGCGGTCACGGTGAAGGTCGTGACAAGGCTCGAGTTGGTGTCCTCCTCACTGAGGATGCGCCCCGGCTGAGGCTCGGAGACGGCCATCCGGTACTCGCGCGTGCGCCCGCCCGCACTGAACCTGCACGTCGTAACGGTGCCGGCGCCGAAACCGCCGCTCTCGACCGCGAAGTCGCTGAACGCCGGGGGCAGGAAGTTCGGGTGGTGGTTGCGCATGTCGGCGATGCAGTTGTAGACCGTCTCTGCGGGTGAGTCGAGGACCTTCTCTGCGTGGGCGGTGACTGTGGACATGGCTTCCTGTCTATCAGACGGCGAGCTGTTCGAGGCGGCTCGCGAGGTTGCCCATCCCGAGCGCGCTCGCGGCGGCCGCCCCGCCGGCGTAGTCGGTGGCGCCGTCGGGCGGGCGCTTGACGGCGATGTCCTGGAGGAGCGCTATCTCGCGGAAGCGCCGGAGCTCCTCGGCCTGCTCCTCAAGCGCCGCGGCAATGCGCGGGCGAAGTGTCGACGCGGCCGCAAGCACGCCTTCCAGCGAGTCGTGCTCGGCGAGCAGCGCGGCGGCGGTCTTGGCGCCGATCCCGCGCGCGCCGGGAAGGCCGTCGGAGGGATCGCCCCGCAGTGCGATCAGGTCTGGTATCTGCGCCGGGTCGACGCCGCTGCGTTCGCGCACCCCGGCGGCGTTGATCGTGCC
The DNA here is from genome assembly GCA_036267075.1 of Solirubrobacteraceae bacterium. Taxonomy (GTDB): domain Bacteria; phylum Actinomycetota; class Thermoleophilia; order Solirubrobacterales; family Solirubrobacteraceae; genus Palsa-513. The sequence continues at coordinate 6,204 of DATAWT010000010.1, read as the reverse complement.
GGGCGCGGAGTCCTTGCGCAGCTCGGCGATTTGCGTGCGCTCGCTGACCGCTTGGTAGAGGTCGCGGTCGCCGGAGCAGATCAGCGTGTCGCCGCCGGCCTCGGCCTCGACGCGCGAGTAGGACCACATCAGATCGTCGGCCTCGAGCTTTGGGTCGACGGCGACGGACCAGCCGAGCGATTCGAGCAGGGCGGGTGCGCGCTCCCACTGCGCGCGCAGCTCGTCGGGCATCGGATCGCGATGAGCGTGGTAGGGCGGGTAGAGCGCCGTTCGGTACTCGGCGTCCTCGGCGCCCATGCAGCAGACGACCGCCCGCGGCGAGCACCACTGGACGAGCGCGAGGATCGTGTTGACGGTTCCCAGCAGCGCGCCGGTCGGCTTCCCGTCAGCGCCCTTGATCGAGCGAGGCAGCCCGAAGTGCGAGCGGTAGAGAAGCCACGGCGTGTCGGTCAGAAGGAGCGGACCGCTCATCCGGCCGGCGGTGCGACCGCTCCGCCGCTTTGGCCTGCGGAGTCGCTCGTCGTCTGTGTGCCTCCTGCCCCGGTGGCGCCGCTCCCGCCCGTCGGCCCGGACGTACCGCCGGCGGTCGTGCCGACCGGAGCAGTTGGTGCCGAGGGCAGGCCGGCCGGCCGCGCGCACGCACGGGCCCAGTGGCTCGTCAGCGACGCTACGCTCGGCGTGACGGTGAAACAGGCCCACGTGCTCTCAAGCCCGAGCGCAGCAGAAAGCGTCGGACCGCTGACGGTCGTAGTTCCGCCAGTCCCGACGAGCTCCGCCGAGACGATCCGGGGGGAGACGCCGCGCTTGGTCACGACGATCCGCTCGAGCGTCCCGTCGACGAGGCCGCGAAGTCGCTGGTCGGCGGAGTGGATCGACATCGTGATCGGCCCGTAGTGAGTTGCGTCGTAGGGATCGACGACGGCGGTCAGGTATGGCTCGGCGGGCGCGCCGAGGAACGCGTTCTGCACGCTCTCGGTCTCACCGCCCGAGCTCGCGAAGTAGTACGCGGGGACCGGCTCGCCGGCGTAGGTCACGACTTCGCCCGCCGTCGCGGCCACAGCAGCGTTGCTGGCGGGTGTCTCGGCATTGGCGCCGCCGTACTGCTGCGAGCGCGTGTCGGCGTAGAGGTTGAAGCCGTTCTGCGAAGGGCTCGCGATCGCGTAGCTTCGAGCGGCGATCGCCTGCGCCTGAAGCTCCGCGGCGGGCCAGCTCGCGGGGCTTTCGGAGGGGACGACGCCGCGCAGGTAGCTCTCGATGCCGATGCGGTTGATCACCTCGAGGCGCGAGCCCTGCGGCACGAGGACGAGCTGGCCGCGGTAGCGCCCGTTGACGATGCCGCTCGAGGCGGCGCCGTTGAAGGTGACCGGCGCCGTGCTCGCGACCACGAGCGGTGGCGCGAGGTAGCTCAGCAGGCGGCCGTGGGCGCTTCGCAGCGCGATCTGTCCGTTGGCGCCAACGGAGGCGATGTAGGTGGACGTCTGATCAAGCGGACGCTCGTCGGCGCGCGTTGCGCCGCTGAAGACGACGTCGCGGAGGCCGCTCTGGAGGAGGATCCGCAGGACATGGGTGGTCGTGAGCCTCCCCAGCGACGTCCCCGTGTAATAGTGCGAGAGGATCTGCTGAGCGCTGTCGCCGTGCAGCGCCAGACCATCCGCGCCGACTTGACTCATTCCGACGCCATGACCATCGCCCGCGCCCTCGATCACGAGCAGGGACCCGTCCGCCCACGCGCTCTGCACAGCTGCCAGCGCAACGAGGGGGGCGAGGAGAGCTACTGCACGTCGCCAGCCCACTATCGCCAAGGTAGACCATGACCGAAGCCAAAGTTCTCGAAGCGGTACCTAAGGAATTGTTTATTGCAGGCGCCTGGCGGGCCGCCGAATCCGGCGACCGCCTGTCTGTGGAGGACCCGGCGACGGGGCAGACGCTGTGCGAGATCGCCGACGGCGGCGAGGCCGATGCAATGGCCGCGCTGACCGCGGCGGCCGATGCGCAGGCGGAATGGGGAGCCCACGCGCCGCGCGAGCGCGGCGAGATCCTGCGCCGCGCCTACGAGCTGATCGTCGAGCGCACGGACGACCTTGCGATGCTGATGTCGCTCGAGATGGGCAAGTCGGTCGCCGAGGCGCGCGGCGAGGTGGCCTACGCCAACGACTTCCTGCGCTGGTTCAGCGAGGAGGCGGTGCGGATCCGCGGCGACTACTCGGTCAGCCCGAACGGGCGCGCTCGGATCCTCACGATGCGCCAGCCCGTTGGGCCTTGCCTGTTCATCACGCCGTGGAACTTCCCGCTCGCGATGGGCACGCGCAAGATCGGGCCGGCCGTGGCGGCCGGCTGCACGATGGTCGTCAAGCCCGCCAAGCAGACGCCGCTCTCGATGCTCGCGCTGGCGAAGATCTTCGAGGAGGCCGGGCTACCGGGGGGCGTGCTGAACATCGTCACGACGTCACGCTCGGGAGCGGTCACCGACCCGCTGTTTGACGATCCGCGCCTTCGCAAGCTGTCCTTCACCGGATCGACCGAGGTCGGGCGCAAGCTCGCCCAGCGCGCGATGGACGGGATGCTGCGGGTGTCGATGGAGCTCGGCGGCAACGCCGCGCTGCTGGTGTTCGAGGACGCCGACCTGGAGCTCGCGATCGACCAGGCGATGATGGCGAAGCTTCGCAACATGGGCGAGGCGTGCACGTCCGCGAACCGCCTCTACGTCGCCACGCCGGTCGCCGATGAGTTCGCGCGGCGCATGGCGGCACGCATGGAGCAGTTGCGCCTCGGGCGCGGCATCGACCCCGACACCGATCTCGGCCCGCTGATCGACGAGACACAGCGCAGCAAGGTTCACGAGCTCGTGCTCGACGCCGTCGGCCGCGGCGCGAAGGTGCTGACGGGCGGCGAGCCGGTCGAGGGGCCGGGCTACTTCTACCGCCCGACCGTCCTGACCGGCGTCGCGGCCGACAGCCGCGTCCTCACCGAGGAGATCTTCGGGCCGGTCGCGCCGGTCGTCAGCTTCGACTCCGAAGAGGAGGCGATCGCACGAGCCAACGCGACCGAGTACGGGCTGATCGGCTACGTCTTCACGCGTGATCTCAACCGCGCGCTGCGCGTCGCCGAGGCGCTCGACACCGGCATGGTCGGACTCAACATGGGGGTCGCCTCAAACGCCGCGGCACCGTTTGGAGGGGTCAAGCACTCCGGCTTCGGCCGCGAGGGCGGCGCCGAAGGGATCGAGGAGTACCTGTCGCTGAAGTACGTGGGCGTCGGGATTTAGGGGGGATAGGCCGTAAGGCGTTTTGAAACCGAACACCCTTGCGTGTCACGGGTTGTCTATCGCCGCGCTTGAAGGCGTTTTTGAAACCGAACACCCACGCGTGTAGACCGCGGTCGCAAACGCTTTGCCGAGCGTCGCAAAGCGCGTGAACGCATGGTGACCTACGCAAGGGACCCCCGCTTCCCCGCCCTCCTCATGACTCGGCGCTCCTCGTCGCTACGCCGCGATCGCGCACCTCGATCCCGCGACGATGAGCAATCACGGAACGTAGTTGTTCCAATTGGGTCCGATCAACCACCAGTAGTAGGACGCACCGCTCGCGTCGAGATAATAGACCCACTGATCGCCAGATGACTCGTCTCGCAGCACATTGGGCGTCGAGTTTGATGCGGCCGCGTCACCCGCCAACTCATAGTTGTTCCAGGTTCCCCCGGTTAAGTAGTCGTAGTACAGCTGTTGATTCTCCCCGGGGTAATACACCACTGGTATCCGGTGCCGGCATCCCGCGCGACCGCCGGACTCGTGTTCGGCGCCGCTGCCTCGCCGGGCAGCCCGTAATCGTTCCAGGTTCCTCCCGTTAGGTACTCGTAGTAAAGCTGCTGGTTCGTGCCCGGGAAATACACCCACTGATAGCCCGTGCCCGTATCACGTACCACGCTCGGGCTCGCGTTCGCCGCCGATACTCCGCCAGGCAGCTCGTAGTTGCCCCAGTTGCCCCCCGTCAAATACTCGTAGTACATCTGTCCCGTCGTGCCAGGGTAATACACCCATTGGTTTCCCGTGTCGGGATCGCGCACCACGCTCGGACTCGCGTTCGCTCCTGATGCGGCGCCGGGAAACTCATAATTGCCCCAAACACCGCCAGATAGATACCAATAATAGATTTGGTCATTGGTAGCAACGTAGTACACCCACTGATCGCCCGTAGATGGGTCCTCGACAACCGTTGGGCTCGCGTTCGGTGCCGCTGTCTCGCCTCCTAATTGAGTGGTTCGACCAAGTCGAACCACTCAATTGCCAATAGTACACCTCATCATTGATGCCGACGTAGTACACCCATTGCTCGTCCGTCGACGAGTCTCGCACAACCGTAGGGCTACTGTTCGAAGCCGCCGCAGCCTCGCCCGCCAATTCGTAATTTCCCCATGTAGACGTCGCACTGTCCCAGTACCAATAATAGAGCTGCTGGTTCGGTCCCATGTAATACAGCCACTGGTCGCCGGACGACGCGTCACGTACCGCCACGGGACTATCCATCATTGCTGCCCCGCCCGTGTAGGCGGTGTTTGCATTTAGTGCCGTCGCGGTAACGCTGACGTTAGTCGTTGCGCGACCCTCGAGGCCATTCTCGATGCCGATCAACCGATATCCGCCGACGGTGGTCGTCATGGCCGGGCTTCTTCCGCAATACGAGTTGTCAAACGTGATAGCGCTTTGCAACTCTGCCGCAGATATCGATACCGAAAAGGGCGTCGTTCCTGTCGTGGACCCAACGAGCGTATTAGTGCCTGACGTCGTGGTACCCCATGGAGGCGTCGTTGACGTGTCAAACGGTGTGACGAGGGTATCCACGTTGTTGCCCCCGGCCTGTAGCCCCGGGGGTGCTGGCGACGAGATCGAAAAGCTGGCGCACGCGCCGGACTTTCCGTACGGCGGATCGCCAGCAAAATACGGGACGTTGTCGAGGTTACTTAGCGTTTCAGTGCCTTGCCACTCGTCGAAGCAGTACTCGAGAAGGTCGTTTGCCGGGCTCGGGGACTGAAACACGGGGCAAATATAGGCCCACGCTTGATTTGCCGTCGTGGCGGACACGTCCGACACCTTGAGCGCCCCGCCGATGTCTAGCACCGCGTCGGATGACAACGACCACGGAAGATCGTTCTGGTCGATCAGCGAAACGTAGTGGGTAGCGTTGCACCACCCCCGCTGCAGTTCGGCGGGTCAGGGACGGAGAGAGTCCATGTGCTGCCAGAGTGCGTACATGAACTCGTGGTGACGTCCGTGAGGTTGCAGTAGTCGCCACTTGCCGGTGCGTTTATGTCGCCGATAACGGCGCCCGTGAGCGTGCCTTGATAGTTGACCGACCCGCCTGAATACCAAGTGAACATTGACGAAGCCGACGCGACGGCGGGCACGCTGAGAAGCAGTACGAGGGTGATGGCGCCGACCGCGCACAGGCGGCGAGCAAACCGGTGACCTACGGCATTTGGAAGCCTGCGGGAATGGTGCGCACGTGCGACTGCGTTAGGTGCATGCGTGCAGCGAGTTGGTCGGTTCGTGCCAGACCAGTCAGCCACGTGACCACGCCCTTCCCTCTTGAGCATATCCCAGCGCTTTCACTGCGCGCGCTGAAGTCGGTGACGCGGGTATACCAGCGGTTTACGACACGTGTCAAGACCGTACTAAACAGCGCTGCATTATATTGGAACAAACGTTGACGGCGAGAGTGCCGGCACCGGCTGAGCGACGCGGCGGCGAGGGTCCGAGCGGCGCGCACCGAAGAGAGATGAGCCACACGACAGTCCTAGCTCGAGCGGAACGAGACGGCCGGAGGCTGGGCCCAGCGCACAGGCGGAGAGATTGTCGCCGACATGTGGGGGCGTAATGATGGATCTGCGTGGTGGGCCGACGGGCGGAACGCGGCTAGGCCGGCAGATCACCGCTTTTCGGCGAACAGATCCAGGCTTGCATCTCCAGCGATTGCATGCTTCCACCAGTAGTAGCCAATGCGGTAGGCGTAGACGAGCCGTCGGCCCAGTGAATTGCTTCGTAGCACCGCTTTGAGCGGTGCTAGGCGGCCGCGCGGTGGCGGCACGGGACCGCTTCCCGGCTTGAGGCCATAGCCAGCTGCTCGGATTCCGGGCAGCGCGACGCGGAACCCCGCCTGACGCGCGGCGCGACGGTACTCATGAAGAAAGTAGACGTGCTCGTTCCCCTCG
>DATAWT010000009.1:0-20974 GCA_036267075.1 Solirubrobacteraceae bacterium | reverse complement strand
CCGCGCGCCTCTGGAACGGCGGCGCGGGCGCCTCGAACTGGACCTGCTCGGCGATCACCGGCATCACCTGATCCGGCGCCCTCAGGCGCCGGCTGAACTCAGCGGTCGCCGGGCGTGGCGAGCGGGTACTGCGAGACCGGCCGCGCCAGATCGAGCGCCGTGACGACGATCCGGTTCTGCTCGCGCGAGTGCGCGGCGGGGTAGCCCTCGCCGGATGCGGCACGCTCGGGGCGGCCGACGTAGCCGAAGCTCAGGCCCTCGGGCAGGATCTGCTGCAGCCGCGGTGACATGTGCGCACGAGCACCCATGTTGCGCGGCTCCTCCTGCACCCAGAGGACCTCCTTGAGGTTCGGGTAGCTGGAGATCAGCGCCAGGATCTCCTCCTCGGGGAAGGGGTAGAGCAGCTCGACGCGGCCGATCGCGATGCGGTTGGCGTCGACGCGGTCGGGGTGGCCGGCGAGGTCGTAGTAGATCTTGCCGGTGCAGAGGATCAGCCGCGTGACGGTGCTCGGATCGACGCCCGGCTCGGCGAGCACCGGCTCGAGCGCTCCGTTGGCGAGCTCGTCGAGCGTGGAGACCGCCTGCGGCAGGCGCAGCAGCGACTTCGGCGTCATCACGATCAGCGGCCGCTGCTTGACGATCTTCGCCTGGCGGCGCAGCAGGTGGAAGTACTGGGCCGGGGTCGTCGTGTTGGCGACGCGCAGGTTGCCCTCGGCGGCGAGCGCCAGGAAGCGCTCGAGGCGGGCCGAGGAGTGCTCGGGACCCGATCCCTCGTAGCCGTGCGGGAGCAGCAGCGTGAGCCGTGAGGTCTGCCCCCACTTGGCGAGGCCGGAGACGATGAACTGGTCGACGATCACCTGGGCGCCGTTGACGAAGTCGCCGAACTGCGCCTCCCACAGCACCAGCGTCTCGGGCGCCTCCTGGCTGTAGCCGTACTCGAAGCCGACGCAGGCGACCTCCGAAAGCGGGCTGTTGTGGAGCTCGAACGGAGCGGTCGAGGTCGGCAGGGTCGCGATCGGGCAGACGGTCTGGCCGTTTGACGCGTCGTGCAGGACGAGGTGGCGCTGGCTGAAAGTGCCGCGCTCGGTGTCCTGGCCGGTGAGGCGGATCGGCGTCCCGTCGGCGAGCAGTGATCCGTAGGCGAGCGACTCGGCGTGGGCCCAGTCGATCTGGCCGTCGAGGGCATCGTGGCGTCGCTGGATCTGGCGCACGAGCTTGGGATGGATCGTGAACCCCTCGGGAACGCGGACGAGGTTCTCGTTGATGTCGCGGAGCAGGCCGGCGTCGACGTTTGTCTCGACCTCCGGGGAGGCGCTGCGGTCGAGGCGGTACTCCTCGGTGTGCGGCTCCTCGCCGCCGCTCGCTCGGAGCTGGCCGATCTGCTCCTGAAGGGCCTTGTGGCGGCGCGTGAGCTCGTCCCACGCGTCCTGGCGTGCCTTGTCGACCTCGTGCGGGGCGATCGTCTTGCGGCTGATCAGCTCATCCGCCCACAGCTCCCAGACGCGCTTCTTGCCGCGAATGACCTCGTACATCTCCGGCTGGGTGTAGGCCGGCTCGTCGGACTCGTTGTGGCCGAAGCGGCGGTAGCCGATCAGGTCGATCAGCACGTCGTGCCCGAACTCCGCGCGGAACGCGAAGGCGAGCCGAACGGCCGAGATGCACGCCTCGACGTCATCCGCGTTGACGTGGATGATCGGGATGTCGAACCCCTTCGCCATGTCCGAGGCCCAGTGCGTCGAGCGGGCGTCATCGGGGTCGGTCGTGAAGCCCGTCTGGTTGTTGGTGATCAGGTGCAGCGTGCCGCCGACCGTGTAGCCGTCGAGCGTCTGGAGGTTGAGCGTCTCGGCGACGACGCCCTGACCGGGGAACGCGGCGTCGCCGTGGATCATGATCGGCACGGCGCCCGTGGTGTTCAGTTCGAGGCGCTCCCCGTCGAAGCTCGCCTGAGCGGCGCGGGTCGCCCCCATCACGACCGGGCAGACGTATTCGAGGTGGGAGGGATTCGACTCGAGGTTGATCTGGATCGCTCCGCCGTCCTCGAGCTGGTAGCTGCCCTGCGCGCCGTGGTGGTACTTGACGTCGCCGGTGCCGCCCTGGGGGATCGTCGTGACCGCCTCCAGCGTCGAGGCACCCTCGAACTCCGCGAAGATCGTCTCGTAGGGCCGGCCGAGGTTGTGGGCGAGGACGTTGAGGCGGCCGCGGTGGGCCATGCCGATCACGACCTCGTGCGCGCCGCCGCCCGCGGACAGGCGGATCATCTCGTCGAGCATCGGGACGGTCATGTCGACGCCTTCGATCGAGAACTGGTGCTGGCCGAGATAGGTGCGGTGCATGAACCGCTCGAGCGCGTCGACCTCGATCAGGCGGATCAGGAGAGCGCGCTGGTCCTCCACCGACAGCGGCCGGCGGAAGGTGCCGCTCTCGATCCGCTCACGCAGCCAGCGGCGCTGCTGATGGCTCGCCATGTGCTCGATCTGGTAGGCGATCGTCCCGCAGTAGACCTCGTGCAGTTGCGGGAAGGCCTCGGCGAGCGTCTCGCCGGGAACGAAGATGTGAAGCAGCTTCGAGGGGATCTGGGCCATCAGCACCGTCGTCAGCCCGATCGCCTGCGGGTCAAGCGCGGGGTCGCCCTGGGGCGGCGTTCCGAGCGGGTCGAGCGAGGCGGCGAGATGCCCGTGCGTGCGAAGTGAGCGAACGAGCGCGTTGGCCGTCGCGGCTGCCTGGAGGAGCTCCTCCGATGGCTGCGCCTGCACCGCCGTCGCGGCGGCCTGTGCCGCGCGCTCTGGGAGCGCGGCGAGCGCCGCGCCAAGCGCGGCGAAGATCGCTCCGTAGAAGTCGTCGGCGCCGCCCAGCAGCTCATCGATGCGGGCAAGGAACTGCCCCGACTGGGCTCCCTGGATGACGCGGTGGTCATACGTCGAGGTGAGCGTCATGACCTTCTCCGCGCCAACGTCTTGGGCGACCTCGCCGAGGCCGACCGGATAGGCGATCGAGCCCGTCGCGACGATCGTTCCCTGGCCGGGCATCAGGCGCGGGACCGACGCGATCGTGCCGATGCCACCGGGGTTTGTGAGCGTGATGTTCGCCCCGGCGAGGTCGTCGGCGACAAGTGTGTTGGTCCGCGCCTTCTCGACGAGCGCGTCGTAGGCGCCCAGAAACTCGTCAAAGGACAGGCGCGCTGCATCGCGGATCACCGGCACCATCAGCGTTCGCGACCCGTCCTTCTTGGCGACGTCGACCGCGAGGCCGAGGTTGATCGCGTCATCGTGGATGCGGTGGGGCTTGCCCTCGATCTCCTCGTAGTGATCGGCCATCACGCCGAGCTCAGCGGCGGCACGGGCGATCGCGAAGGCGATCAGATGGGTGAAGGAGACCCGTGCGCCGGCGGCCTTGAGCTGGGTTCGGCGCGCATCGAGAGTGCTGACGACGATCGTTCGAAAGCTCGTCGCTGTCGGGATCTCGCGGCTCTGCTCCATGTAGCGCGCGAGCATCCCCGCGCCTCCGCGCAGCTCATTCGCCGTGCTGCCTGGCGCCGCGCTCTCGGCCTCGGCTGGACTCTCGGCCGCCGCCAGCACGTCGGCCTGCATGATTCGTCCCGCCGGGCCGCTGCCGCTGAGCTTGCCGAGGTCGACGTCAAGCGCTTGCGCCGTGCGCCGCGCCACCGGTGACGCCTTGGCGCCGTCACTCGACTGAGGCTCGCTTGTCGGGGCGGGCGCTTCCGCGGGGGCCCGCGGTTCGGCTGACGTTGTAGCGGCTTGGGCTGTGTCAGCCGCCCGGGCCGAGGCCGACATGCGCCCGATCACCTGACCGACGGTCACCGTGTCGCCCGCGGAGGCGAGCAGCTCCGTGATCGTGCCCGAGGTGGGGGCCGGGAGCTCGACGTCGACCTTGTCGGTGGAGATCTCAACGACGGTGTCGCCGGCCGCGACGACGTCGCCGACCTTGACGGTCCAGTCGAGGATCGTGCCCTCGGACACGGACTCACCCGCCGCTGGTGTGACGATGTCGACGACGGCGGCCTCGCCCGATGCGGCGGGGTTGGATCCGTTCGTCGCCAGGGGCTGCGCTAACGCCGCGGCGGGTCCGACGTCCGCGGCGGGTTCCGCGACTACGGGAGGCTCCGAGTCGGCGGCGGGGCCCGAGTTCACCGCCGGCTCCGGCTCGGCGGCCTCCGGAGCATCTCCGTTGGTCGCGATCTCGGCGAGCAGCGCGCCAACGCCAACGGTGTCGCCGGCGGCGGCGTGGATCTTCACGAGCGTTCCGGCTACGCCGGCCGGAACCTCTGCGTCTACTTTGTCAGTCGAGATCTCGACGAGCGTCTCGTCGGCGGACACGTGATCGCCCTCGGACTTGTGCCATTCGAGGATCGTCCCCTCCGTCACCGAGTCGCCCATCTGGGGCATAACGACGGACGTCGTCGCACCTGCAACCATCGATCACGGACTCTAGCGTGCGAGCAGGATCGCGCCCGCCGCTGTTCGCCTCACGCCGCTCATGGTGCGGCTCCGGCGCGGTCGCGACGGCGCTGCTCGCGCACGAACTCTGCGCTTCCAAAGAAGGGGCCGATTCCGCCGAGGACGGCGACCGCGACCGCCAGGCGAAGCGGCACGATCCGAAGGCGGACCGCCGCGAGACAGACCATTGACATGCCGATCCACAGCACGCCGTGGGTCAGCCCGAGGATGAACGTCTCAGGCTGCGGGTTGCCGAGGCCGAAGGCGACGATCAGCAGGGCCGTGTAGATCGCCGAGTGCAGGAACGACACGGCGCGCAGCCGCTGGAAGGTGATCAGCGCCCTCACGGCGCACTCAGCATCCTCGCGAGGTAGCGCAGCGGCTCGTCGGCTTCGGGTGGCCATTCGTCGATCGCCGCGGGCCACCACGCGTGGGTGTCGTGCTCCGCATCGCGCGTCACCTCGACTCCCTCTTCGAGCCACGCGAGCCCGATCAGCATCACCAGTTGGTGGGGGAGGCAGACGAGCGCCTCAGCCGTGATCCGCTCCGTGCGCACCGACCATTCCTCGTGAAGCTCGCGCGCGAGCGTGTCGGCGGGGTTCTCCCCGCTGTCGACCGATCCGCCTGCTCCGAGCGCCCATCGACCGGCCCACGTCGCCAGCCAGCTCGCGCGGCGGCCGGCAAGCCAACGGCCGTCGCTTGAGCGCACGACGCACTGAGCGGCAACGCTTTGCGAGGCGTCGCCGCGGTCAAGGCGCAGCGCCCAGCGGATCGGCTCTAGCTCGAGCTCGAGCGAATCGGCGTCGGCCTCGAAGGAGACGAGCCGCGCTGCGAGGCCGTCGTGCGCGGGAGAGCCGCGGTCGCGAAGGGCACCGATCGCCGCATCGGCGCGCTCGAGGGCTGCGGCCGGCGCCTCGAAGGCCTCATCGCGCCAGCGCACGGCGACGCGATCGAGCTGCCACGGCCCGCGCGCGAGGATTCCTGGTTCCAGCGCCATCGGCGTAAGGCTAGATGGAAGGTGGCGGATCGGCGCCCGCTGCTCGTTAGGCTGCCTAACCGATGGGTTTTCAGCATCCAGTTGGCGGCGGCCGTGGCCTCGGCGGCGGACTCAGCAGCACCGGCCTGGGCGGCGGCCGCTCGGAGGCGGTCAGACGTTCGCGTCGCGGAGGGTCCTCTGAGCCGCCGTCGTTGATGGATCCGGAGCGCGAACGCGACACACGTCGGATCCTGCGCCTGTTCAGGCCCTATCGAGGTCGTCTCAGCGTGGTGATCGGCCTGATCACGCTCTCCTCGGGGATCAGCATGATTTCGCCGTTCCTGCTGCGAGACATCCTCGACGATGCGATCCCGCATCGAAACGTGGCGCTCCTCACGGAGCTCGTACTCGGGATGATCGCCGTGGCGATCTCGACGTCGGCGCTTAGCGTCGTCCAGACCTACATGTCGACCGCTGTCGGTCAGCGGGTGATGCACGACCTGCGCGTCGCCGTCTATCGCCACCTCCAGCGCCTCTCGCTCGCCTTCTTCACGCGCACGCGGGCGGGCGAGGTCCAGTCGCGCATCGCCAACGACATCGGCGGGATCGACAACGTCGCGACGAGCACCGCCACGACGATCGCCCAGAACGCGACGACCGTCATCGCGACGACGATCACGCTCGCGATCCTGAGCTGGCGCCTGGCGCTGATCTCGTTTGCGCTCGTGCCGCTGTTCGTGTGGCTGACGCGACGCGTCGGGCGCGAGCGTCGCGCGATCACGGCGCGGCTGCAGGGGCGCCTCGCCGACATCTCCTCGCTGGTGGTCGAGTCGCTGTCGGTCTCCGGCATCATGCTCGGCAAGACGATGGGCCGCGGCGAGGATCTCGCCGAGCGCTTCACGCAGGAGTCCGACGGCCTCGCCGACCTCGAGGTCCACTCCCGGATGGCCGGGCGCTGGCTGATGTCGACGATCAACATGGCCTTCTCGATCCAGCCCGCGATCGTCTACTGGGTCGCCGGGCAGAGCTTCTCCCACGCCGGCGCGGCGATCTCAATCGGAACCGTCGTCGCTTTCACGACGCAGCAGACGCGGCTGCTCTTCCCGATGGCTGCGCTGCTGTCCGTCGGCACCGACATGGAGGCCTCGCTCGCTCTCTTTGACCGAATCTTCGAGTACCTCGATTTGCCCGTCGACATCGTCGAGGCCGAGCACCCGGTCGAGCTTCGACCGCGCGAGCTGCTCGGCGAGGTGCGCTTCGAGGGCGTCGGATTTCGCTACTCCGCGAACGGCCCGTGGACGATCCAGGACGTCGATCTCGAGATTCCAGCCGGGACGCGGACGGCGATCGTCGGCGAGACCGGCGCCGGCAAGACGACGCTCGGCTACCTGGTCGCCCGCCTCTATGAACCTGAGACGGGCCGGGTCACGATCGACGGAACCGACGTTCGCGACGCCAGCTTCGCGTCGCTAGCGGCCACTGTCGGCGTGGTTTCCCAGGAGACGTACCTTTTCCACGCGACGGTGCGCGAGAACCTGCGCTTCGCGCGACCCGCAGCGAGCGACGAGGAGATCGAGGCCGCGGCACGGACGGCGCGCATCCACGACCTGGTCGCCTCGTTACCAGAGGGCTATGACACCGTCGTCGGCGAGCGCGGCTACCGCTTCTCGGGCGGTGAGAAGCAGCGCATCGCGATCGCGCGGACAATCTTGCGTAACCCGCCGGTGCTCGTCCTCGACGAGGCCACGAGCTCGCTGGACACGCAGACCGAGCGAGACGTGCAGGAGGAACTGGACAACCTCGCACTCGGGCGGACGACGATCACGATCGCCCACCGGCTCTCGACGGTGCGTGACGCCGATCAGATCGTCGTCCTCGATCACGGCGAGGTGGTCGAGCGGGGCAGCCATGAGGAACTGCTCGCACGGGGCGGGCGCTACGCGGCGCTTCTCGCTCACGACGCGGCGCCCGAACCACTACATTGAGCGCATGCCATCACTCGAGGCCGAGATGCTCGAGTTCATCCGGCGGGGGCTCGACCACCACGCGCAGTCCTGCCCGCTGGCTCCGAGGGCAATCTTGCTCAATCCCGGCAACCACGAGCTGTTCGGCTGGGATGAGCTGTGGGGGGTCCCGGTTCTCGCCGACGACCGCGTCGCCCCCAAGCGCTTTCGAATCGACTGCGATGGGTCGGCGTTCGGCATCGAGGCCGAGGTCGCGGACGCGATCGCGGCGCCCGAGCCACTGGTCGTGCCCGCGGGTCCGGGAGTCGCCCGCGACGACGATCCCTACGCCTGATGACGCGCGGCGTCGCCGCCACGCGTTCGATTGCCCTCACCTACGACGACGGGCCCAATCCCGACGGCACCAGGCGCGTCCTTGAGCTCCTCGCCTGGCGCGATGTTAGGGCGACGTTCTTCGTCTGGGGCGAGGCGGCCGAGCGTCACCCGGAGGTCGTGCGCGAGGTGATCGCTGCCGGACACTCGGTTCAGCCGCACTGCTTCAGGCACATCTCGCACTGGGAGCGCGGGCGTGATGAGATCGCTGGCGACATCGACACGGTGATGGAGCTGCTGCGCAACCTGGGCGCGGGCCCACTGACGCTGTGGCGGCCGCCCTACGGGCGTTGCCTGGCGGGCGCGACGGCGGAGATCGCCGCCGAGCGCGGGCTCGAGCTGGCCGGCTGGACGATCGACGCGTGCGACTACGACGGTCGCGATCCGGTCGCGATGCAAAGTGAGGTGACCGACTCGCTCCGCGAAGAGCGTGAGACCGTTGTCCTGCTGCACGACGGCCACCGCGAGCACGGCTCGCAAACCCGTCGGCCCGACGCGGGCAACACCGTCGCGCTGACGGGGCTGCTTCTCGCCGAGGATGCCAACGCGTTCACCGTGCTCGAAGCGGGTCTGGTCGACGGCCTCGAGCTCGGTCCCGTGGACGAAGCCTGAGCACAGGGGCTACAGTCGGCCTGGGCAAAGGCAACCTAGGGGGTTTGTTGTGAACACTTACGTCATCTTCCGCCGCAACGGCTGGGGTTCTCCCGCCGACCTCCAGGCGGCGGCTCAGCGTTCGAGCGCCGTCGGCGACGACGAGATGTCCGACGACATCCGCTGGATCCGAAGCTACGTGCTCGATGAGGGCGACGGCGCCGTCGGCACGGTCTGCATCTACCAGGCTTCGAGCGCGGAGAAGATCCGCGAGCACGCCTCCCGGGCGGACCTGCCGGTCGATGAGATCATCGCGGTGGCCGACACCGTCGTCGTTCGTCAGGACCCGTGAGGCCGTAGGTCTCGTCAGTCCTCGTCGCCGAGATCGCCGCGCATTTGGTCGGCGATGTCGATCAGCGCGACCAGGCCCTCGCGCAGCGCGGTCAGTTCGGCCGGCCCGAGCGAGCGCTCGAGGCGCTGATCGACCTCGGTGACGCCGGCGTGGGTGGCGGCGGCCGCCGCCTCGCCTCGCGCCGTGGCGGTCAGGATCGCGCGCCGGCGGTCTTTGGGGTCCTCGGCGCGCTCGAGGTAGCCGCTTTCGACGAGTGCGTCGACGAGCCGGCTCGCCGCCTGCTTGCTGATGCCGAGCTGGCTGACCAGGTCCGAGGCCGAGCCGTCGCGGTTGACCATGCCGCCGAGAACGTAGGGGCCGTTGCGTGGCAGATCGTCGAAGCCGGCCGCGAGGAGTTCTTGGCGGACGCTGAACGCGTAGGCGAAGCGGGCGTGGCGAAGTAGCGCGGGCAGGGGGATGTCGTCGATGCTTGGGCAGTCGGGCGAGTCAGCCATGGGCCCAGCGTAGCAGTAGTCAGCCTCGATGACAGTCTCGCCACGGGACGATTATCAACTGGACGCAGCGGTGCTTGACCAGCTGCGGTCAGGCGTCCCCGTAGGGAAGGATCGGCGGCCGTCCGGAACGCTCGGTCTCGCGCCAGCTCGTCAGACCCAGCGCCAGCTCGTCAGACACTCGCTGAAGGCTGAAACCGATCCGGCGTACTGGCTGGGAAGGGCCGAAAAGGTCACGACGTATCCCCATCCGTCGTGAATCACGTAGGCCTGGCGGTCATGGAGGACCTTCCCGCCGCCAAATGACGCGGCGAAGGAAAATGCTCGTGCGGGTGCCCCGCCGATCGTCAGGTCTTGCAGGGTCGAAAAATCGTGGGCCTTGTTCAGACGTTTGAGATCGGTCTTCGACGCCTGCGCGAGTTGCCCGATGCTGGCGCCTTGGCTGCGCTCTCGCACGACATTGATATTCACGGCGAAGCCGTTTGAGACCGATCCCGCAAGTACGAGCTCGAACCTGATCGCGCCGCCAGCGAACTTGGCCGTGTCGTCGTGAAAGCCGCTGGGCACCGCGACAGTGAAAACGTGAGAGGTCGACGCCGCCCTTGATGGCGAGGCGAGGCCGACCCCGGCTGGCACCAAGAGCAAGGTCAGTAAAAGCGCGCTCGCGGCCAACCAGCGCTTCACGCGCTGCATCGACCGAGTATCGCAGCAGGTTCGACCGGTACAACGAAATGCCGATGCCGGCCGAGCGCGGCATATCGACGTGGCGTCCCGGCCGCAGCGACGCTCCTCGACCACGCTGGACCGGGCGTCCCGGGTCGCAGGTTCCGAGCGGCTACCCGGGTCGTTTAATCAATTCAGCACATTAGCGATCGAACGGCCGCACCAAGCGCCTGGCAATTGGCCCAGTGGCGGGGCCACGATCAGTTCGCGAGCCGGCGCGTCCGCCTGGAGCGCAGCCGCTCCCACAGGCTTCCTGGCAACGAAGGCTGAAGCGCGCCGAAGGTCCAGAGCACTCCGGCGGTCAGCAGTCCCAGAGCGAGCCAGCCCCACCGGCCCTTCATCGCAGTGACCACTGCGCAGGCGAGCAACGAGAGGCCGAGCACCGCGAACACGATCAGTCCCAAGCTTGGCCCGACCGTCAAGACATGGTCGGCTCCGATGGCGGTCGAGGCGACCACGCGGACGGCTACGGCCGTTCCACTATTTCGATTCGATAGCCGTCCGGATCGCGCACGAAGCAGATCCGTCCGCCGTCCTCGCGGATCCGGTAAGGCGGGCGCTCCGGCTCGATCCCCTGGCTTGCGAGTTCGGCGAGCATCCCGTCGAGGTCGCTCGAGCTGATCGCGATGTGGCCGTAGGCGGTGCCGAGCTCGTAGGAGTCGACGCCGAAGTTATAGGTCAGCTCGAGCTTCGGCTCGTCGCCGTCGCCGGGCTGGTTGAGGAAGACGTTGACGGCCTCCTCGCGGATCGGCAGCCGCCGGATCTCCTCGAAGCCGAGCGCCCGGTAGAAGGCGACGGAACGGTCGATGTCGGTGATGCGGTAACAGGTGTGGAGCAGTGCCATGGTCGCCAGATTATCCGACGTGCGACGATGCGCCGCATGATCATCGAACGCGCGCTGAACGCCCAATACCTCTCGAATACCTACCTCGTCTGCGACCACGACGGCGGGAGCGCCGTTGTTATCGACGCGGGCGGCCCGCTCGACCCGGTGTTCGAGGCCGCCGAGCGCCTCGCGGTTGCGCCCGCGATGGTGCTCCTCACCCACCACCACCACGACCACGTCAGCGAGGTTCCGGGTCTCACCGCACGCTGGCCGGACGTGCCCGTCCTGATCAGCCCGCTCGAGCGCGACGAGGTACCGACCGCGACCGGCACGGTCGACGCCGGGGACCGCCTCACCGTCGGCGAGCTCGTGATCAGGCCGCTCTCGACCCCCGGCCACACGCGCGGCATGCTCTCGTTCCTGGTCGAGCAGGACGGCTCGGCGACCGCGGTCTTCACCGGCGACACCCTCTTCCGCGACTCGGTCGGCGGGGTGCGCGCCCCCGGTCACACGACCTACCAGGCGATCAAGGACTCGATCATGGGGACGCTGATGGAGCTTGATTCGGCGACCGAGATCCACCCCGGCCACTCCGAGCCGACGAGCGTCGCGCGGGAGTGGGACCACAACCCCTTCATCCGCATCTGGCGCGGCCTTGACCGCGAGGGCTCGCAGCCCTGCGTCGCGCTCGGCGATCCCGCGACGCTGATCCTGCTCGGGCCCGACTACGACGGCGGACACAAGGCCTGGGTGAGATGGCCCGACGGTTCTGACGACATCGTTCCCGGCTCGAGAGTGCAGACGCCGGACTAGCGAAATGCCGCGCGAGAACATCCCGACCTCGCGGGTGGTGCGCTCGGCCACGATCGGGCGTCTCGCCGCGGGACAGGCGGTTCGCCAGTTCGGGACGCGCGCGGCGAACCTCGCCCGCGGCGACGATGCCAGCGAGGCCGCCCTGGCGCGCCGCCAGGTGGAGACGGCCGAGCAGATCGTCGCCGTGCTCGGGACGATGAAGGGCGCCGCGATGAAGCTCGGCCAGGTCATGTCGTTCCTCGACGTGGGCCTCGTTCCCGAGCCCTACCGCGACGAGTTCCAGCGCAAGCTCGCCGCGCTGCGCGACGCCGCGCCGACCGTCTCCTTCAAGGAGATGCGCCGCGTCATCGAGAGCGAGTTCGAGGACCCCCTCGATGAGCTGTTCGCAAGCTTTGACCCCGAGCCGATTGCCGCCGCGTCGATCGGGCAGGTCTACCGCGCGACCCTCCACGACGGGCGCGCGGTCGCCGTCAAGGTCCAGTACCCCGGCGTCGCCAACGCCGTTCGCGCCGACATGAAGAACCTCGGGATGATCATGCGCCTGCTCTCGCGCATGGCGCCCGGGCTCGACGTCAAGGAGATCGCCGAGGAGATCCGCCTGCGCATCGACGAGGAGCTCGACTACGAGCTCGAGGCCTCAAACCAGCGCGCGATGGCGCGGATCTTCCGCGGCCATCCCTTCGTCCACGTCCCGGACGTGATCAGCTCGCTCTCACGCGAGCGCGTGATGGTCAGCGAGTTCGTCAGCGGCACGGGCTTCGAGGAGCTGAAGCGCGCCGACGCCGCGACGCGCAACCGCATCGCCGAGATCCTCTTCCGCTTCTACTTCGGCTGCATGTACCGCCACCACCAGTTCTCCGGCGACCCGCACCCCGGCAACTTCATGCTGCTTGAGGACGGCCGCGTCGCGTTCCTCGACTTCGGCCTCTACAAGCGCCTCCCGCCGCACCTCGCTGAGCTCGAGCTCGAGGTCGCGCGGCTCGGCATCACCGGTCGCGGCGAGGAGATGATCGCGCGCCTGCACAGCGGCGGTTTCCTCGCCGAGCCGGAGCGCTACAGCGCGGAGCAGATCCTCCAGCAGTTCGAGGACGTCACCTGGTGGTACACCGTCGACGGCACGGTCGAGCTGACGCCGGAGATCGCGACCCAGATCGTGATCGACATGAGCGATCCGCGTTCGCGTCACTTCGCGCAGATGCGCCACGAGAACCTTCCCCCCGACCACCTCTTCGGCCGCCGCACCGAGACCCTCACGCTCGCCGTGATGAGCCAGCTTCGCGCGAGCGGCAACTGGCATCGGATCGCTCGCGAGTGGATCTTTGGCGACGCGCCCCAGACCGAGCTCGGACGTGCCGAGGACGACTTCTTTGGGCGCTTCAGACCCGGTGGATCTGCAGCAGCGACGTCGTCCCCGGAGACCCGCTCGGAAGACCAGCCGTGATCCCGACGCGCTGACCGGGCTGCACCCAGCCGAGCTCGACGACGCGCCGGCCGGACTCGAGGATCAGCTCCTCGGTCACCTCGTGGCGGCGCATCCAGGCCGCCTTGACGCCCCACATCAGGCCGCAGCGCTGGACCGTCTCATGGCCCGGCGAGAGCGCGTAGATCGGGACGTTCGGGCGGTGCGCGGAGACCAGCCGCGCCGAGCGGCCCGACAGCGTCGGAATCACCAGCGCGTCGAGCTCGAGCTCGCGCGCCGCCACGCAGGCGCTGTAGGCGACGGTGTAGGCGGGGTCGCGGGCATCGCGGCGCACGCGATGCTCGTTCCACTCGAGGTAGTTAAGGCTCGCCTCGGTGCGCTCGGCGATCGAGGCCATCATCGCGACGGCCCCGATCGGATGGGCGCCGACGGCCGTCTCCTGCGAGAGCATCACGGCGTCGGTGCCGTCGAGGATCGCGTTGGCGACGTCGGCGACCTCAGCGCGCGTCGGGCGGCTTGAGTGAACCATCGAGTCGAGCATCTGCGTCGCCGTGATCGACGGGCGCGCGAGGGCGCCGGCCAGGCGAAGCAGCCGCTTCTGAACGAGCGGCACATCCTCGATCGCAAGCTCGATGCCGAGATCGCCACGCGCGACCATCACGCAGTCAGCGGCCTTCAGCACGGCCTCGGCGTTCTCGACCGCCTGCGGCTTCTCGATCTTGGCGATCAGCGGCAGTCGCGTGCGCTCGCGCACGAACTCGATGTCGCTCGCCGAGCGCACGAACGACAGCGCGACCAGATCGACGCCGATCGACTCGCCGTGGCGCAACAGCTCGAGGTCACGCTGGGGCACGGCCGGCAGCCGGTCGACCGGACCCGGGATGTTGAGCCCCTGCCGCGATGCGACGGTGCCGCCGATCTCGATCTCCGTGTCCAGCTCGCAGGCCGCGGGCCGGGTTTCGCGCACGCGCAGGCGCACGGCGCCGTCGGCGAGATAGATGATCGCCCCCGGCTCGACGGAGTCGGCGAGCTCGGGCCAGCTAACCGTCATGCGGGTCGCGTCGCCCTCCTCGTCATCGCCGCAGCGGAACGTCAGCGTCTCGCCGGGCGTCAGCTCGACCATCCCGTCGCGAAGCGGTCCGATCCGAAGCTTCGGCCCCGGCAGGTCCTGGAGGATCGCGACCGGGCGCCCGACCCGCGCCGCGGCCGCGCGGACCATCGCCGCGGTCTCGGCGTGCTCATCGAGGCTCCCGTGGGAGTAGTTCAGGCGCGCTACGTCCATCCCCGCCTCGAGCATCCGCTCGAGGACCGAGGGCTCCCGCGAGGCGGGGCCGATCGTGGCGACTATCTTTGTTCGGCGCACGGCGCGCGGCACACTAGCTCACGGCGCGTGAACGTCAGGGAAATACGCTGCACAGTGCTCGCGCAGGCGCTCGCGAAGCCAGGCGCGCTCGCCGCTTGAGGCGAAGCGCAGCCGCCCGAGCAGCTCGCGCTGGCTGCGAAGCGGCTCGGTTCCGGCGATCGTCCAGCTCACGACGAGGCGCTCGAAGAGGAACTCGAACGCCCGCTGCCAGCCGTCCTCGCGACTCGCGCCGGGCGGGAGGTCCTGGCCGTTCTCGATCCGCGCGTAGGCGCCCCGCGTGCCGAGGCTCAGCGAGCCGCGCAGCACGAGCGCGCCGCCCTCGCCGTCGGTGTATTCGACGTCCTGCGCGCGCAGGCGCGGGCGGCGCGGGCCGCGGGCCATCAGAACGACGCCTCGCCGTCGATGCTCAGCGCCGTCACGCGCATCTGCCCGTCGCGCTCGTAGCGCAGGTCGATCGAGTCGTCCTGGCGGTAGGTCCCGATCCCGAACGCCCCGACCAGCCAGCGCCAGCCGGAGACGCGGTCGTGGGCCAGGCGCCGCTGGAAGCGCAGCAGGCTTCCCGAGCGGTGGAAGTCGACCCCCTCGATCTGCAAGACGCCGTTGACGAAGACCTCGAAGTGGTCCTCCACTCCCTG
Source organism: Solirubrobacteraceae bacterium (assembly GCA_036267075.1). Taxonomy (GTDB): domain Bacteria; phylum Actinomycetota; class Thermoleophilia; order Solirubrobacterales; family Solirubrobacteraceae; genus Palsa-513. The sequence goes on along the minus strand of DATAWT010000009.1, from coordinate 5,994 downwards.
CGGCAGGCGCACGAACGTCGTGTCCGACATGACGCCGATTATCCTCCGCCCGTGAGCGGCCAGATCGCCTACAGCGTCCGCCGAAGCCCCCGCTCGAGGCGCGTCAAGGTCCGCGTCGACCCCCAGCACGGCGTCGAGGTGCTGCTGCCGCGCCGCGCGCCGCTGCGCGAGGCCGCCGCCGCCGTCGAGCAGCTGACGGCCTGGATCGAGGCCGAGCTCGAGCGCCTCGCGGCGGCGCGCGAGCGCCACAGCCCGCCCGGCACGCTCCCCTACCTCGATGAGCGCCTGCGCGTGCTCCCCGACGCGACGCGGCGCTCGAGCGCCGCGCGCAAGCCGGGCGACGTCCTCGCGGTGCCCGCGAGCCCGGCGGCGGCGAAGGCCGCGATCGAGCGCTTCTACCGCCGCGCCGCCCGCGCCGAGATCTCGCGCCGCCTCGATGCCGCGACGGCGGCAAGCGCCACGAGCTACTCCTCGCTGACGATCCGAAACCAGCGCACGCGCTGGGCGAGCTGCGCCCCGGGCGGCGCGATGAGCTTCAACTGGCGGCTGATGCTGGCCCCCGAGCGCATCCTCGACTACGTCGTCTGGCACGAGGTCTGCCATCTGCGCCATGCCGATCATTCGTCCGCGTTCTGGCGCATGCTCGGCGAGCATCACCCGCCGTATCGGGACGCTTCGGCGTGGCTTCGCGAGAACGGTTCCGCGCTAGTTCTGTGAAGCGCGTGCTCCGCCGGTTGCGGCCGGCCGAGCGGTTTTGTACCTTCGGGTAGGTAATGAACGCTCGAATGCTTGTCACGATCGCGGTGGCGGCCGCGGTTGCGGCGCCGCTTTCGAGTGCCTCCGCGGCGCGCTCGCGCGATACGCGCTCGCTGCCGAAGGGCTCGCTGATGGTCATCTTCAGCGGCTCGGGCGGCGGCAGCTACCGCTACCACGAGCCCGCGCGCGGCAGTGGCAGTGCCTGCCACAGCGCCGACACCACCTACACGGAGGCCGACAACTACCGCTGGTACTACCGCTTCGTGCTTCCGCCCGCCGGAGGAGCGACCGACACCCCGGTCGCGACCTCGGGCGGCGGCCAGCTGCAGGGCACCGAGCAGCTCACCCAGTGCGCGGGCTCGGCGGCGCTGACGAGCACCTGCACGCAGAACCTCCAGACGCCGCTTGCCTCGAGCGCGACCGACCTCGCCTATCCGGGGATTGTCGTCGGCGGCTCGGCGCGAACGATCACCGTCGGGGCGATCGGCGAGCTGGTCCCCTCGGCGCTCCAGTGCAGCGGGCTCAGCATCTTCGCGCCGAACCCGATCCAGGGGTTCTCGCAGCTGCAGGCATCCGTCAGCTTCGACCGCGCGGCGCTGCAGGAGAGCGGCGATGAGGTCCGCCACTTCACGATGGCCGGCTCCGGCCTCTACGACGGCGTGACGCTCTCCGCAAGCTGCAGCTCGACCTCCTGCGACACCAACGACTGCACACTCGACGCGACCCCGGCCGGAGGCCCGCCGGTCAGCTGCAACTACAACGAGAGCTACAGCGGGACGATCGAGATCCGCGTCGTCAAGTAGACGGCGCGGCTCCTCAGCCGCCGCGCTCCCCGCTCAGCGCGCGCTCGAGCGCCCCCCCCGCGGACTCGTGGGCGCGCTGCTCGACGATCTGGCGGCGAAGGCGCCCCGTGAAGGCCTCGGCCGAGCCGTCCCCGCGCAGGTCGACGCCGCCGCGCTCACCGCCCGGGCCGGACAGCTCGAGCCGCGCGGCGATCTGCGCCGCCGGCTCGATGCGCCGCGAGAAGACGCGCGTCTCATCGCGCGCCGCGCCCGGCTCGAGCCCAAGCAGCGCCTGCTCGAGCGCCGTGACGGCGTCGCCGAGCGTGGCGTGGCGCTCGTGGGTGACGCGCGGTCCGTCGCGGACCGTCAGCGTCCACTCGCCGCGTCCGCGGCGCCTCAACCCCGCTGCTCGAGCGGGACGTAGTCGCGGTCGAGCTCGCCGGTGTAGATCTGGCGCGGACGGGCGATCTTCTGCTCTGAGTCCTGGGCCATCTCGAGCCACTGGGCGATCCAGCCGCTCGTGCGCCCGATCGCGAACAGCACGGGGAACATCTCCATCGGCATTCCCAGCGCCTCGTAGATCAGTCCGGAGTAAAAGTCGACGTTCGGGTAGAGCTTGCGATCGATGAAGTAGTTGTCCTCGAGCGCGATCTTCTCCAGCTCGAGCGCGATGTCGAGCAGCGGGTTGGTCCCCGTGACCTCGAGCACGTCGTCGAGCGCCTTCTTGATGATCTTGGCCCGCGGGTCGTAGTTCTTGTAGACCCGGTGGCCGAAGCCCATCAGGCGCTCATCGCCGTTCTTGACGCGCTCGATGAAGTCGGGGATGTTCTCCTTGCGCTCGATCCGGCGCAGCATCCGCAGCGCCGCCTCGTTCGCGCCACCGTGGAGCGGGCCGTACAGGGCGGCCACTCCGGCCGCGACGGCGGAATATGGGTCCACCTGGGATGAGCCGACGCTGCGCACCGCGCTGGTCGAGCAGTTCTGCTCGTGGTCGGCGTGGAGGATGAACAGCACGTCGAGCGCGTGCTCGAGCCGCGGATCGGGCTCGTAGCGGATCTCGGTCATCTTGTAGATCATCGAGAGGAAGTTGCCGGCGTAGGACAGCTCGTTGTCCGGATAGACGTAGGGCTTGCCCTGGTTGTGGCGGAACGCGAACGCGGCCAGCGTGGGCATCTTGGCCAGCAGACGAATCACCTGGATGTCACGGACCTCGTGGTCCTTGATCGCGCTGGCCTCGGGATAGAAGGTCGAGAGCGCGCCCACCGACGCCAGCAGCATCCCCATCGGGTGCGCGTCGTAGCGGAAGCCCTGCATGAACTCCTTGACGTTTTCGTGCACGAACGTGTGGATCGTGATGTGGAAGATCCACTCGTCGAGCTGCTTCTGGTCGGGCAGGTACCCGTGAATCAGGAGATAGGCGACCTCGAGGTAGCTCGACTTCTCGGCGAGCTGCTCGATCGGGTAGCCGCGATACTCGAGGATGCCGTTCTCGCCGTCGATGAACGTGATCGCCGAGCGGCACGACGCCGTCGCCATGTAGGCGGGGTCGTAGGTCATCAGGCCGAAGTCGTCTTCGTCGAGCTTGATGTTTCGCAGCTCGGTGGCGCGGATCGTCCCGTCCTCGATCGGAATGTCGTACTGCTTCCCGGTGCGGTTGTCGGTGACAGTGAGGGTCTCGCTCGACGTCGCAGCGCCGGCGCCATCCTGTGTCTGAGTTTCTGTGGTCATGGCGTTCCTCTCGCGCAGTTTCCGGGGGACCGGATGTCCGGGGGGGTGTTCCTACCCGGAGCCCCGAGCGGAATACCACCTTCAATTTAGTACCCGGCTGTGGCGGGCGAGATCAGGGGGGCGGGTGGGGGGATTACTTCAGGAACGCGCTGGTCTTGACGGCCATCGCCATCGCCAGCAGCATGAGCACGAAGCTCACGGCCATCACCCCACGCGCACCGCGCTCGTTGCCCGGGAAGGACGGGCGCGTCAGTCCGACCGCCGCGAGCCCGAGCGCCCACACCACGAGCAGCCCGCCGGCGATGTAAAACGGGACCTTCGAGGGCTCATCGGCGGCGAAGATCAGCGTCAACACGGCGCGGGCAGCCTATCCAATGTTCGTCCCGTCCGGCGTGGTGGCCCGTTGGGCGATTGGGCGGGTGCCTTGATAACGACTTTCGGTGGCAGCGCGCTGACCCTGGTAGTGGCTGCCGAGCTCGGGGCTCCCGTACGGCCGCAGGGCCGGGCGGTCGAGCGTCATGAACGAAAGCTGGGCGATCAACAGCCCCGGATACAGCTTGATCGGGATCCGGGTGAGGTTGTTCAGCTCGAGCGTGAGCGTACCCTTCCAGCCGGGATCGCAGAAGCCCGCGGTGGCGTGGACGATCAGCCCGAGCCGGCCGATGCTGCTCTTGCCTTCGATTCTGGCCACGATGTCGTCCGGCAGCTCCACCCACTCGAGCGTGCGGCCGAGGCAGAACTCGCCCGGGTGGATCACGAACGACTCGTCCGGGGCGATCACGACCTCCTCGGTCAGGCCGGACGGCGGTACGCGCAGGTCGATGGCCGACGCGCGATGGTTGTGGAACACCCGGAACGAGTCGCCGAGCCGCAGATCGACGCTCGCCGGCTGGACCAGGTCGGGATCCCAAGGGTCGATCCGGATGCGGCCGCTCTGCACCAGCTCGAGGATCGTCCCATCGGACAGGACAGACGCCGGCGTGGTCATCGCCCGCAAGTCTGGCAGCGGCGTCGGATCAGCGCTCGACCGTGCGGGTCCGCGTCCGGGCGGTGCGCACCCGCGGAGGCGACTGCGGCGCCGGGTCTCCGTGCGGGCCGCGGCGCGGGTGGCGCGGGAACGGCTTGCGCGGATGGGCGGGATTTCGCCTGATGCCGCCGTCGTCGTCGCGCGACGACGTCTCGTCGGGCTCCTGCTTGATCGCCCACCAGACGATGTAGATCAGCCCTGCGATCGGGATCTTCAGGGCAAGCATCAACCAAATGAATCCCCAGGTCACGACGCGTCGATCCTAGCGAGATCGGCCGTGGATGTCACGGCGGTTAACCTCCAGGGGCCGTGTCGTTCCGCCGCCTTCGCCTGATCACGATCGCCGGCACGGTGGTGGTGCTGGCCCTGCTGGTACTGCTGTCGTTGCTGGCCCGGCTGAACTCTGCAGACAACGCCACCGCCGGCGTGCCGGCGCCGCTGGCCGTGGGCACCGAGCTCCAGCGGCCGCTGTCCCTGCCCGCGGTATCGCTGGTGAACGAGCAGGGCAAGCCGTTCTCGCTGAGCCAGTGGCGGGGCAAGTGGGTGATCATCGTCCCCTCGATGACCCTGTGCTCCGAGGTGTGCCCGATGACCACGGCGGTGCTGACCCAGTTCACCAACCAGATCGCGCGTGACGGGCTCTCGAACCACGTCGTCGCCGCCGAGGTGACGGTCGATCCGTGGCGCGACTCGCCGCCCCGGCTGCGGGCCTACAGGAAGCTGACCGGCGCGAACTTCCCGCTCCTGACCGGCAGCCAGGCCCAGATCCACGCCCTGTGGAAGTTCCTCGGGGTCTACTACCAGAAGGTTGCCGAGGACAAGCCGCCGGACATCGACTGGATGACCCACAAGCCGCTGACCTTCGACGTCTCCCACACCGACGGGTTCTTCGTGGTCGACCCGAACGGGCAGGAGCGGATCGCCAACGAGGGCATGCCGCAGGTGTCGGGCCAGCTGTCCAAGACGCTGCGCGGTCTGCTGAGCAGCCAGGGCCTCCAGGATCTGGCCCACCCGCAGCTGCCCTGGACCGGACCGGAGCTGATCGACGACGTCTACTACCTGATGGGGCGCAACGTCCCGGCCAGTCAGGCCTCAGCCCCGGCGCCACCCAGCGCCGCCGCGGCCGCGCGCGAGCTCACCGGCTCGCCGGGGACGCTGGCCGGCCTGCACCAGCAGGCCGGGCAGCTGCTCACCGCGGACGGCTCGCTCACCTCGCGGGTCCGGGCGCTGCGCGGCTACCCGGTCGTGGTCAACGCCTGGGCGTCGTGGTGCGGGCCCTGCCGGACCGAGTTCCCGCTGCTGGCCACGGCCGCGGCCCAGTTCGGGCGCAAGGTCGCGTTCGCCGGGGCCGACGTCAACGACTCGTCCTCCGACGCGCGGTCGTTCCTGGCCAAGCACTCGATCAGCTACCCGAGCTATCCGGTCAGCGACCTGTCGCCGCTCGCGGTGCTGGAGGGGGTGCCGATGACCGTGTTCATCAACGCGGCCGGGAAGGTCGTGGACGTCCACACCGGGCAGTACGGCACGCAGGCCGGGCTCGACAACGACATCGAGCACTACGCGCTCGGGCAGTAGCGGCTTTCGGCGGCGTCTACGCAGCCACCGTGGCGACGTCACCCGACCTGGACGCGGCGCCGGCCGGGCCCACGGAACGGGTCGCCAGAGCGGTGCCGATCGCCAGCAGCGTCCAGGTGATCGGAT
>DATAWT010000008.1:0-18824 GCA_036267075.1 Solirubrobacteraceae bacterium | reverse complement strand
TCCCTCCCGAGGGGCGTACCACGCGGCACGCCCCGCCGGCTTGGGCGTTGATGGGCAGGGTCCCCCGCGATGACGGTCCGCGAACCAGGTCAGATCCGGAAGGAAGCAGCCTTAAGCGGGTGCCGGCAGGCGCGGCGGGAGTTCCCTGACCGGAGCTACAGGCTGGTGGCGGCACCGCGGGGCGGCGTTTCGAAGGGGGGTGCGCGGTCCGACTTTTCCCGCTGAGGCGGGACGGTCGGCCCGCGCACCGTTGCGTTGCGCTACCCGCACGGGTGCGCGATGGGCGCAGGCGTAGGCGGCGCTCAGCAGGTTGAGTAGGCCGACCAGGAGCGGTTTCGCGCGATCAGGCGGAACGCTGGTGGCCGTGCGCCGCTGCGGTGCGTCTCGTTGGGGTCAAGCTGGTACTGGACGCGGATCGCCGACGTCGCCGTTTCCAGGTAGGTGCCGCGCAGGATCTGGCGGAAGACGATGTCGGCCGGGCTTGTGTGGAGCTCAAGGGCGAGGAGCGGGACCGCGGTGGCGTAGGGGAGACTGATCGCGCCGCAGGCGGTCGAGATGTGGTGGTCCTTGACGAGCGCGGTCAGGTCTGAGGCGATCTGCTGCTGCGCGCTCAGCGACTTGTCCTTCGGCTTGCTCGAGTCGAAGGTCTTGTGAAAGCGCGGCGCCTGCCAGGCGACCGAGGTCACGACGATGCCGACGACGATGACCGCCGCGGCGGCCTGCCAGAGGCGGCGCTGCGGGTCGCCTGGCGAGAGCGTCTGCCAGCCGAATAGGCCGGCGCCGCCGAAGACCGCCGCGAGCGCGGCGATCAGGAACACGTAGCGGTCCTGGATCGGCAGCCCCGAGGAGGCGACGAGCGCGAGCGCGGCGACCGCGATCGCGCCGGCGATCGCGCCGAGCGCGGCGCGGCGGCGCGCGAGCCACAGCGCGAGGACGAGCCCGAGGCCGCCCGCGAGCAGCCCGTCTGGCGCCAGCACCTCGCCGAGGCGTCGCGCGCCCGTGTAGGGGACGTTGACGAGACCCGTCGTGCGCTTGAGCTGCATCGCCGTCGTCTGGGTGTGGCTCAGCGACCACAGCGCATTGCCGGTGATCAACAGGTCGGAGAGCCCCCACAGCACCGGCGCCGCCGCCACGAGCGCCGCCAGCACGGCGCGCTCGCGCGGCGCCGTCCCGCGCCACAGCCAGGCCCAGTAGAGGAGCGCGAAGAGCCACGCCTCGGGCCGAAGCAGCCCGGCCAGCGCGAGCACCGCGAGGACCGGGCGCCCGGCACGCCGGCGGCGCGTCTCGATCAGCAGCGCCGCGAGCACGAGCGCGACGTAGGGGATGTCGGCGTAGGAGCGCACGCCGTAGCTGAGGACCTCGTAGCGGCTCAGGATCAGCGCCGCCGCCGCGAGGCCCGCGGGCTTTGAGAACCACTCGCTGCCGAGGCGGTAGACGAGATAGCCGAGCCACGCCAGCGCGAGGTAGGCGATCGCGACGACGACCGAAAGCGTCGCCGCGAAGCCGAACGGCGCGAGGATCAGGCCGAGCAGCTCGAGCAGCGGGTGCGGCGTCGGCGCGAGCGTCAGCTGGTAGGTCGGCGTCTGGCCGCGCGCCAGCTGCTGTCCCCAGACCAGCGAATACAGGGTGTCGTAGTTGACGAAGCCGACGCCGATCGCCAGCCGCAGCGCGATCGCGCCGGCGACCGTCACGATGGCCGCCCTAGACCGCATTGCGCGAGACGCTATCCGCTTCGCCCGTCGGCGCGTGAGCGCGGAGGGCCCTCCGGCTCGGGGTAGACTCGCTGGTCGTGCCCGCGCCCGCTTCGCTCTACCGCCGCCACCGCCCGCGGACGTTCGCCGAGGTGGTCGGCCAGGAGCACGTCGTGCGGACTCTGACCAACGCCGTGGCGCTCGATCGCGTCCACCACGCCTACCTGTTCGTGGGCTCGCGCGGCACCGGAAAGACGTCGATGGCCAAGATCCTCGCGGCCTGCCTGAACTGCGTCAACGGCCCCACCATCGAGCCGTGCGGCACCTGCGAATCGTGCACCTCGATCGCCGTCGCGAGCTCGCTCGACGTGATCGAGATGGACGCTGCGTCGTCGAACTCGGTCGATGACATCCGCGCGCTGCGCGACTCGGTCGCCTACGCGCCGGTCTCCGGGCGGCGCAAGATCTACATCCTCGACGAGGCGCACATGCTGTCAACGGCGGCCTGGAACGCGTTCCTTAAGACGCTCGAGGAGCCGCCGCCGGACACGATCTTCGTGCTCGCGACGACCGAGGCTCAGAAGGTCCTGCCGACGGTCGTCGATCGCTGCCACCGCTTCGACTTCCAGCGCCCGACGGCGGAGCAGATCGGCACCGTCGTGGCGCGGACCGCCAAGGCCGAGGGGATCGAACTCGGCAGCGAAGCCGTCGCCGTGCTGGCGCGCCACGCCCAGGGCAGCTTCCGCGACGCGCTCGGGACACTCGAGCAGCTTCAGACCTACGCGGGCGAGCAGATCGCGCTCGCCGACGTCCTCGCGGTGCTCGGGATCTCCGACGCGGAGCTCCTCTTCCGGTCCCTCGACGCCGTAGCGCGAGCCGACGCGCGCGGGGCACTGACGACAGCAGCGGCGGCCGTCGACGGCGGGCACGACCCGGCGACCTTCATCCGCGAGCTTGAGACGCACGCCCGTGAGCTGCTCGTCGTGCAGATGCATGACGGCGTCGTGCCCCCCGAGCTGAGCCTCACGCCGGAGCGCGACGAGCGCCTCTGCGCGCAGGCGGAGGCACTCAGCACCGCGGCGCTCGTGCGGACGCTCGACCTCCTCGCCGACGCACTCGCCCACCTTCGCGCCGGTGCCGACGCCCGCACCCAGCTCGAGCTCGCGCTCGTGAAGGCCGCTCGCGCCGACTTCGATCCGAGCACGGCGGCGCTCTCCGCCCGCCTCGAACGACTCGAGGGAGCGACCCGTGCGCCGGCGGCCGGGGCGCCGGCCGACGAGACCTCGCCGGCCCCACCCGCTCAGCCCGAGGTCGTCGCGCCCCCTGCGCCGCCGGCCGAGCCCGAGGAGGCCGCGCGGCCGCCCGCGGCGGCGCCGGAGACCACCCCTCCGACCCAGGCCGCGCCAGTTTCCGAGGCACCGCCAACCCCCGAGGCCGCGCCCGTGTCCGAGAGCGTGCCTGCGTCTGAGGATGTGCAGGCGGCAGCGCCGCGCGAGCCGTTCTATGCCTCGCCACCGCCGGCGTCGCCCGAGCCCGCAGAGCTCGCGCCGCTCGACATCGAGGGCCTGATCGCCGTCTGGCCGGACGTGCTCGACACGATCCGCGCCTCGAACGCGATGCTCGGCGCGGTCGTCGACGACGCCCGGCCGGTCGAGCTCGAGGGCGATCGCCTCGTGCTCGCCTTCGGCCAGGACGCGGCGTTCCTGCGCCGAAAGGCCGAGGAGCGTGCGACGCGGAGCGCGCTGACCGAGGCCGTTCGGGCCGTCACAGGCCACGCGCTGACATTCAGCTACGAGCTTCGCGAGGGCCACGCGCCCGCGCCGCCCCAGCCGCTCAGCGACGACGAGCTCGTCGCCCGCCTGAAGGACGAGTTCGGCGCCGAGGAGCTCGGCGACAGCAATGGCGAGGAGGAGCACTGATGTCGCGCCAGCCCAACATGCAGCAGATGATGAAACAGGTCCAGAAGATGCAGGCCGACATGGCGCGCGCCCAGGAGGAGCTCGCCGCCGCGGAGGTCGAGGCCAGCGCCGGCGGCGGCATGGTCACGGTCCGCGTAACGGGAGCACTCGTGGTCAAGGAGATTCGCATCGACCCCGCAGCGATCGACCCCGACGACCCAGAGCTGCTCGCCGACATGGTTCTCGCGGCGACCAACGAGGCGCTTCGCGCCGCTCAGGACCTCGCCGCGCAGAAGATGGGCGGCGCGACCGCGGGCCTCGATCTCGGAGCACTCGGCGGTCTCGGCCTGCCCGGCTTTTGAGCTCCTTCGCACCCCCGATCCAGCGGCTCGTCACCGAGCTTTCGAAGCTTCCCGGGATCGGCACCCGCACGGCCCAGCGGCTCGCCTTCCACATCCTGCGAGGCGATGAGACGGAAGCCGCCGCGCTCGCCGCCGCGATCACCGAGGTCAAGCAGCGCATCCGCCAGTGCGAGATCTGCTTCAACCTCGCCGAGGGCCCGCGCTGCCGCATCTGCGAGGACCAGCGGCGCGACACGAGCGTGATCTGCGTCGTCGAGGACTCCTCCGACGTGATCCCGCTCGAGCGCACCCACGAATACCGCGGCCTCTACCACGTCCTCGGCGGCGCGCTGTCGCCGATCGACGGTGTCGACCCCGACGATCTGCGCATCGCCGAGCTCTACGCGCGCCTCGACGGCGGCGGGGAGATGGTGCGCGAGGTCGTGCTTGCGACCAACCCGACGACGACCGGCGAGGCGACGGCGCTGCACATCGCCGACGGCCTGCGCGAGCGCGCGCCGCAGATCAGCGTCACGCGCCTCGCGAGCGGGCTGCCGGTCGGATCGGACCTCGAGTACGCCGACGAGGTCACACTCGGACGCGCCTTCGCCGGACGCCGCGCGCTCTAGGCGTCAGCGGACGCGCTGGTCCTCGCCGAGGGTGAACCCCGGCAGGCCGAACTGCTCGAGCTTCGCGGGGATGACCGAGCGCGGCTGTTCGGAGATCTCCGTGCGCTCCGGCACCATCGTCCTCACCTCGAGCGGGCCGCCCCAGTCGCTGATCACCTCGCGGCTGCCGTCGGCGTGGTTGACGGCGGCGATCAGCCCGAAGACGAACGGCGAACGCGGGTTCGTCGAGGTCCACCAGTTGCCGACCTCGATGTCGATCCGCGGGACCGGACGCGGCGCGAACGCGTAGAGGTCGCTCCAGCCGGTCTCGCCAAGCGTCTGGAGCACGAGGTTCGAGTCCTCCTCGACGACGCGGAAGCTCCAGCCCGACTGCTCGTGAACGCGGTCCGGATCGGCCCCGAAGGGGATCGGATCAAGCAGCGTGCCGAGGCCGAAGCCGACGTCGGCGTGCCAGGCTGATCCGGCCCCGTCGCTGACGCGCAGCACGAGGTGCGTGGCGGGGCGGCGGTCGGGTGCCGTCCCCTTGCTGCGAGTGCGGGCGAGCATCGGCTCGACTGAAAGGCCGAGATGCTCGAGCGCGGAGGCGAACAGCATGTTGTGCTCGAAGCAGTAGCCGCCGCGGCGCTGGGCGACGAGCTTGCGCTCGAGGTCCTCCTGATCGAGTGAGACCGCGATCCCGCGGTGGGGGTCGAGATTCTCGAACGGGATCGAAGTGACGTGCGCGCGATGGATCGCCTGCCACGTCGCCAGACCCGCGCCGCCCAGGCCGATCCGCTCGAGATAGGCGTCGAAGTCCCGCATGTTCGCCCAAGGTACCGCCGCCGGTCCGTCGAAGGCCGCCACGTATCCTGGGCCTGCAATGAGCGTCATCGTCATGAAATTCGGCGGCACCTCCGTCGCCGACGCCGAGCGGATCCGCCGCGCCGCGTCGCGCATCGTCGCCAAGCGCGAGGAGGGCCACCGCGTCGTCGGCGTCCTCTCGGCGCGCGGCAAGACGACCGACGAGCTGATCGCGATGGCCGAGGAGGTCTCCCCGACCCCCGACGCGCGCGAGATGGACATGCTGCTGTCGACCGGCGAGCGGATCTCCTGCGCGCTTTGCGCCATGGCGATCCACGATCTCGGGCACGAGGCGGTCTCGCTGACCGGCTCCCAGGCGGGGATCGTGACCGACACCTCGCACACCAAGGCGCGCATCATCGACGTGCGCGCGGACCGCATCACGCGCGCACTCGAGGACGAGAAGATCGTCCTCGTCGCCGGTTTCCAGGGCGTCTCGACGAGTCAGGACGTCACGACGCTCGGCCGCGGCGGATCCGACACGACCGCCGTCGCGGTGGCCGCGGCGCTCGGCGCCGAGGTCTGCGAGATCTACACCGACGTCGCCGGCGTCTTCAGCGCCGATCCGCGAATGGTGCCCGACGCGCGCAAGCTTTCGGTCGTCAGCTTCGAGGAGATGCTCGAGATGTCGGCGTCGGGCGCCGGGGTGCTGCAGCTTCGCTCGATCGAGTACGCGCGTAACCACGGCGTGCGGATCCATTGCCGTTCGAGCTTCGATGATGGACCCGGTACGGTTGTCGTGGCCGAGGAAGACACGATGGAACGCCCGCTCGTGACAGCCGTGACGCATTCGACGACCGAGACCCGGATCTCGCTGCTCGGCGTGCCCGACGAGCCCGGCGTGGCGGGGCGGATCTTCCGCGCGCTCGCCGACGCCAACGTCAACGTCGACATGATCATCCAGAACGAGCCCTCCCAGGACGGCCGCCGCGCCGACATGTCCTTCACCGTCCCGCATGAGGACGGCCGCCACGCGCGCCAGACGCTGAACGAGCTGGTCAGCGAACTCGGCATCGAGCAGATGGCGGCCGAGGAGTCGATGGGCAAGGTCTCGATCGTCGGGGCCGGGATGCGCAGCCACCCCGGTGTCGCGGCGACGGTCTTCACCGTCCTCGGCGAGGCCGGCATCAACATCGAGATGATCTCGACGTCGCCGATCAAGATCTCCTGCGTGATCGCCGGCGAACGCGTCCCGGAGGCGGTGCGCGGCCTGCACAGCGCGTTCGGGCTCGCCGACACGCCGGACACGATCAAGGCTGAGGACCCCTTCGGAGACCCGCGATGAGCGCCCCGCGCGTCGCCGTCGTCGGCGCAACCGGCGCCGTCGGGCGGATCATGCTCGCCGTGCTCGAGGCGCGCCGCTTCGCCGCCGAGACGATCGTGCCGTTCGCATCCGAGCGCTCCGCGGGCCGCGAGCTGCCAGGGGTGGGCACGGTCCGCCCGCTGCGCGAGGACACGATCGAGGGCTTCGACATCGCGCTCTTCTCGGCCGGCGGGGGGACCTCGCGTGAATGGGCGCCGCAGTTCGCGGCGACCGGGGCGATCGTCGTCGACAACTCGAGCGCCTGGCGGATGGATCCGCAGGTCCCGCTCGTCGTCAGTGAGGTCAACCCTGATGCGCTCGATTCGATCGAGCGCGGGATCGTCGCCAACCCCAACTGCACGACGATGGCGATCATGCTCCCGCTGAAGGCGCTCCACGACGCCTTCGGACTGCGCGAGGTCGTCGCCACGAGCTTCCAGGCCGCCGGCGGCGCGGGTCAGAAGGGGATGGACGAGCTGGCCGCGCAGGTCCCGGCGCTGCACGAGGCGCGCGAGTCGCTGATCAGCTCGGGCGCCGAGGCGATCGCCGGGATCGAGCACTCCGTCCACGCGGCGCCGCTGGCCTACAACGTCGTCCCCTGGCTCGGCTCACCGGCCGCCGACGGCTACAGCGACGAGGAGCTCAAGCTCGTCAACGAGTCGCGCAAGATCCTCGCGATCCCGGAGCTCCGCGTGAGCCCGACCTGCGTGCGGGTGCCCGTCATGGTCGGCCACAGCATCGAGGTCCGTGCGACGTTCGAGCGCGACGTCGACCTCGCCGCCGCCGCGGCGGCGCTCGAAGCGTTCCCTGGGGTGGTGCTCGACGAGCTTCCGACGCCGGTCAAGTACGCCGGCCGCGACGAGGTCGCCGTCGGGCGGCTGCGCGCCGACCTCGGCGATCCGCGCTCGCTGAACATGTTCGTCGTCGGCGACAACCTGCTCAAGGGCGCGGCGCTCAACGCCGTGCAGATCGCCGAGCTTCTCGTCGAGCGCGGGTTGATCGCCGGCGCGCTCGCCGCGCGCGCGTAACGTTTTCACGCTCCCGCGCAATGTCGGTTGTAGATGACACGCAGCGACGCCGACCTGCTGCGCGCCGCCGGAGCGGATCCGTCCGCGTTCCGCGCTCTGTACGAGCGCCACGCTGACGCGATCCACGGCTACTTCGAGCGACGCACGCGCGAGCGCGACGCGGCCTATGACCTGACCGCCGAGACGTTCGCCCGGGCGTGGGAGTCGCGCGGGCGCTTCAGCGACCGCGCCGAGGGAAGCGCCGCTCCCTGGCTGTACGGGATCGCGCGCAACGTCCTTCTGATGTCGGTCCGAAGCCGCCGCGTGGAGCGGGCGGCGGCCGACCGGCTCGGGATCCTCGCCTCCGGCGAAGCGAGCGTCGAGCCCCAGGAGCAGTGGCTCGACGGACTTGAGGAGCTGCTCGATCAGCTTCCGCAGTCCCAGCGGCAGGCGGTCGAGCTGCGTGTCTTCGACGACCTCGCCTACGCGCAGGTCGCACGGATGCTCGGCACGAGCGAGCAAGGAGCGCGCGTGCGCGTCCATCGCGGTCTCGCCGCTCTGCGGCGAGGAATCGAACGTAAGGAGACGACATGACAAGCGATGACTCGGGGCGCCTTGCCGCCCTCGGAAGCGAGCTCGAACGCGCGATCGGGGCGCAGCTCACTGCTGAGGCTCCGCGCCGCTCCCGTCCCCGGCGGCGCGTCTCGCGGCGCCTCGCCTGGAGCGCGGCGGCGCTCGCGCTGCTGATCCCGGGCGTGGCGATCGGCGCCACGGAGCTGCTCAGCACCCAGGCCGTCGCCCAGAGCCTCCCGGCCGGGACGAAGGCCCTGATCGGCACCAACCCCAGCTGCACCGTCGTCACCGCGGGCGTCGAATATCACTGCACGCTGGCGAGCGCGCCGGCGGCCGGCCAGGGCCTGATCCAGGGCGCTGTCGAGCCGACGGTCGATGCGACCAAGCACGTCAACGGCGGCTGCCGCGCGCTCGACGCCGACGCGACCTCGTGGGAGTGCTACATCGGCCAGGCCGCGGTCACGCAGAACATCATCAGCGAGGGCTTCCTCGGCCAGTACGCCCCAAGCCCGGGCGTCGGCTAGAAGCAGCAGCGGGGAGCGAGTGGCGGCGCACCGCGGGTGCTGTCGCCACCGCGGCCGCGCACCGGACTCAGGCGCCCGGCTCGCTCAGACGGCCGCGCCGGCGACCACGCTCTGAGTCCAGTCGATCACCGTGCTCGGGCGCACGATGTGGCGCGCGAAGCCGAGCTCCTTGGGATCGAGGCCGAGCGCGAGGCCGACCAGCTGGGGGAGGTGGAGGACCGGCATGTTCAGCTCGCGCCCGACGACGGCCTGGGCGAGCGGCTGCTGGAGGTCGAGGTTGAGGTGGCAGAGCGGGCACGGCGTGACGACGCAGTCGGCCTCAGCGTCGACGGCGTCGCCGAGGTGGCGGCCGGCCTGGCGCAGCGACGCGGTCTTGTTCATCGTGATGATCGGGAAGCCGCAGCACTTGTGAGAGCCCGCGTAGTCGATGACCGTGCCGCCGAGGGCGTCGATGACCTGCTCGAGGTAGGTGTGGCGGGGGTGCTCGGAGTCGATCCCGATGCGCTCCGCCGGGCGGATGATGTAGCAGCCGTAGAAGGGCCCGACGCGGAGGTTGGTCAGCGGCCGCTTCACCCTTGCGCGCAGCTCGTCGAGCCCGATCTCCTCGACCAGCACCCACAGGAAGTTCTTGTTGACGACGCCCGGCTCGTAGTGAAGTCCCTCCGAGGACAGCGTCGAGTTGATGCGAGTGCGGTACTCGGCATTTGCGTCAAGGCGCTCCTGGCACTCCGACTGCGCGCCCTGGCAGGTCGAGCAGATGTTCATCATCAGATCGCCGCGCGCCTGCTCGGCCATCGCGAAGGTGCGCGCGTTGAGCGTGTCGGCGAGCTCCTGGTTGTGCTCGGCGATCACGCCAGCGCCGCAGCAGTTGGCGCGGTCGAGCTCGACCAGCTCGATGTCGAGCAGCGGCGCCACGGCGGCCATCGCGCCGTGAAGCTCAGGGGTGAAGCCGCGGCTCACACAGCCCGGCCAGTAGGCGACCTTCATGCCGATCCCTCGGCCTTGGTCAGCTCGGACTCGATCGGCTGCACCTCGTTGTCGGCATCCGTGCCACTGACATACAAATTCAGCTCGTAGCGCTCGGGGCGGCCATCGATCTTGTCGAAGATCGCCCGCAGCTCCTTGGACGCCTTGTGCGGGTGAAGCAGCGCCTTGGCCGGCGTGATCTTGCCGCGCAGCATGCCGCGGATCGCGACCGGCAGCGAAGCGATCAGCTCGGGCACCGCACGCGGGTGGAACTTCCCGCCGTAGGAGTCAGGCAGCAGGTCCGCCTCATGCAGGAGGCCGTTGCGGCGGATGTTCTTCACGAACGCGTGCTCGTGGCGGTAGCCGTTGTTGCGGTCCTCGATCTCGAAATCGGAGCTGGCGATCCGGCGCAGGCGCATGATCTGCCCCATCGGGTTCACACCCTTCGGGCAGGCGTCGACGCACTTGAAGCAGTGCGTGCAGGTGTAGAGCCCGTGCGGGTCCTCGGCCAGCGCGGTGAGGCGCTCCTTGTGCTCTGAGTCGCGCGGATCGCCGACGAAGCGGTAGGCCTTGGCGAGCGCCGCGGGGCCCGTGAACTCGGGGTCGACCTCCATCGCCAGACAGTCAGAGACGCACGCCCCGCACTGGATGCAGGCCATCGACTGCGTGACGTCGACCATCGCCTCGCGATCGACGAGGTACTCGCGCTCGGGAACCGGCTCGCGGCCGAGCAGCCACGGCGTGACGGCGTGGATCTTCTTCCAGTGGACCGCGTCCATGTCGACGATCAGGTCCTTGATGACGGGCATGTTGCCCATCGGCTCAACGACGATCGTGCCGTCGCTCGAGCGCGACATCGCCTCATCGAGGTGGGTGTGACAGGCGAGTCCGGGCTGCCCGTTGATGCGCACGCCGCAGGATCCGCAGATCGCCGCCCGGCAGGAGCAGCGGATGCCGATCGAGCCGTCGAAGCGGCCCTTGGCCTGGAGGATCCCCTCGAGCACCGAGCGGTGCGGCTCGAGCTCGATCGTGTGCTCGTCCCAATAGGGCGCGTCCCCGGACTCGGGGTCGTAACGGCGCAGGCGGAGGGTGAACTCGCTCATTTAGTACTTGCGCTCCTCGGGCTGCCACTGGGTGATCGTCACCGGCGAGTAGGAGACCTTAGGCCCGCCATCGGCGTCGGCTGAGATGTCGATGTGCTTGAGCCAGACCTCGTCGTTTCGCTCGGGATAGTCGGTGCGGAACTGCGCCCCGCGCGACTCCTTGCGCTCGATCGCCCCGACGACGATCGTCTCCGCGGTGTCGAGCATGTAGCCGAGCTCGATCGCGCCGATCACGTCCTGGTTGAAGACCGTCCCGCGGTCATCGATCGAGGCGACCTCGGCCTCCTCCTTGAGGCGGCGGACGACCTCGAGCGCCTTGGTCAGGCCCTCCTCGTCGCGGAACACGGCGACGTGCTCGTTCATCGTCGTCCCGAGCTCCTCCTTGATCTCAGACACCCGGCGCGGGCCGCGCGGGCGGGCGATGATCTGCTCGATCATCGCCTCGTCGCGGCGCAGCGGCTGATCAGCGACGTCGGGCATCGCGATCGCGTGGGCCCGCGCGGCGGCGTGCTCGCCGGCGCGGCGGCCGAAGATCAGCGTGTCAAGCAGCGAGTTGGCGCCGAGGCGGTTGCCGCCGTGGACCGACACGCAGGCGACCTCGCCGGCGGCGTAGAGGCCTTCGACGGGCGTGCGGCCGTCCTTGTCGGTCTTCACTCCGCCCATGATGTAGTGCTGGCCGGGCTGGATGATGATCGGCTCGCGCGTGATGTCGACGCCCGCGAAGTCCTTGCCGATGTTGACGATCTCGCGCAGCGCCTCGAGCGTGCGCTTGCGCGGCACGACGGTGATGTCGAGATAGATCCCCTGGCCGTCGGGGCCGACGCCGCGGCCCTCGTTGATCTCGATCTGCTCGGCGCGCGAGACGACATCGCGCGAGGCGAGCTCCATCTTGTTGGGAGCGGTTTTCTCCATGAAGCGCTCGCCGAGGCTGTTGAGCAGATGGGCGCCCTCGCCGCGCGCGCCCTCGGTGATCAGGAAGCCGTTCTCGGCGAGCGTCGTCGGGTGGTACTGGATCATCTCCATGTCCATCAGCGGCGCGCCGGCGCGGTAGGCCTGGGCGATCCCGTCGGCGGTGCAGATCAGCGCGTTGGTCGTCGGGCGAAAGCACTGGCCGGCACCGCCGGAGGCGAGGATCACGTTCTTGGCGGTGAAGGTCTCCATCCGCCCGCTGCGCAGGTCGCGCGCGACGACGCCGACGCAGACGCCGCCGTCATCGATGATCAGCGACGTCGTGAACCACTCCTCGTAGCGCTCGACGGTCGAAGAGTGCTTCATCAGCTGCTCGTAGAGGACGTGGAGGATCGCCTGGCCGGTGATGTCGGCGACATAGGCGGTGCGGTTCATCGACGCGCCGCCGAAGGCGCGCAGGTCGAGCTCGCCCTTGTCGTCGCGATGGAAGGTCACGCCGATGTGCTCGAGGTGCATGACCTCGCCGGGCGCCTCGCTGCACATCACCTCGATCGCGTCCTGGTCGCCGAGGAAATCAGACCCTTTGACGGTGTCGTAGGCGTGTGAGCGCCAGTCGTCGGCGACGCTGATCGCGGCGTTGATCCCGCCTGCCGCCGCCACCGAGTGCGAGCGCACGGGGTGGACCTTGCTCATGATCGCCACCGAAACGCCTTCGCGGGCCGCCGCCAGTGCCGCGCGCTGGCCGGCCAGGCCGGCGCCGATGATCAGGACGTCGTGTTCAGGCATCGCTGGGGGCTGGGACTCTATAGGGCGGCCGACGGATTCATCGCGCTGCGGATGCGCGGCAGCGTGAGCACTCCGCGCAGCACGCCGTCGGAGTCGACGGCGACGATCGCGCCGAGCCGGCGCAGCCCGTCCGAGCGAAGCGCCGTCTCGAGCGTGGCCGAGGCGTCGATCCTCCAGGGCGGCGAGTCGATGCTGATTTCGGCCGCGGTGAGCGCCGGACGCCCCTCGCGCAGCTCGCTCGAGACGCTCTCCGCGAGCAGCAGCCCGCGGTAGTGGCCGCCGTCGTCGGTCACCGCCAGCCACGGCGCGTGCTCGCGCTCGAAGTAGTACTCGGCGTCGAGCATCGTCGCCTCGGCGGGGACCGTGACCGGCTCGCGGTCCATCACGTCCTCGACGGTGATCGTGCGAATCCGCGTCCCGACGCGCGCCTGGATCGTCGCCTGGCGCGCCGACTGGTAGAGGAAGATCCCGATCAGATCGAGCCAGACGCCGCTCAGCGTGTAGCCGTCGATGATCGTCACCAGGCCGCCGGCGATCACGATCACCCCGAACCCCTCGCCGAGGCGCGAGCAGACGAGCGTCGCGCGAATCGGGTCGCCGGTTATCCGCCACGCCGCGGCGCGCGCGATCCGCCCGCCGTCGAGCGGGAAGGCGGGCACGAGGTTGAACGCCAGGAGCACGGTGTTGATCAGCGCCAGCCAGCCGAGCAGCGCGAGCGGCGCGCTGGTGTGGACGCCCGAGGTGAGCACGGCGACGTTCACGAAATGGCCGAAGCCGCCGGCGATCGCTCCGACGGCGACGCAGATGCCGACGACGATCGCGTTGACGAGCGGCCCCGCGGCGGCGAGCGCGAACTCGGCTCCGGGCGTGGTCGTCTCGCCGCGTGTGCGGGTGAATCCGCCGAGCGCCCAGAGGTCGATTCCCTCGATCTCAAGGCCCTGGCGGCGGGCGACGAGCGCGTGCCCCAGTTCGTGTGCGACGACAGTCGCGAAGAACGCCAGCGCGCCGAGCGCGGCGATGACGAAGGCCTGGGTGTTGCTGTGAAGGACCCCCGAGAAGTAGCCGTCGAGGGCATAGATGACGAGGAACAGGACCAGGAACCACCAGCGGCTGACGCCGATGCGGATGCCGAAGATCTGCCCCAGGCGGATCGTCCCGCCGCTAGCGCGCACCAGCCAATCCTACGGGGCGGCGCGGTAGCATCGCCGCTTTCGAGTACCAAGCGAAAGGACTCCCGTTGGCCCAAGAAGCGATTCCCTCGGCATGAGCGCGGCGCAGAAGGTGACCGTCACCGGAGCCGCCGGTCAGATCGGCTACGCACTCCTCTTCCGCATCGCGAGCGGGGCGATGCTCGGCCCCGACACCCCGGTGCAGCTGCGCCTGCTCGAGATCCCGCAGGCCGTCAAGGCCGCCGAGGGCACGGCGATGGAGCTCGATGACTGCGCCTTCCCGCTGCTTGAGGGGATCGAGATCACCGACAACCCGACGGTCGCCTTCGAGGGCACCAACTTCGCACTGCTCGTCGGCGCGCGCCCGCGCGGTCCCGGAATGGAGCGCGCGGACCTGCTTGAGGCAAACGGCGGGATCTTCAAGCCACAGGGTGAGGCCATCAACTCAGGCGCGGCAAGCGACGTGAAGATCCTGGTCGTCGGCAATCCGGCGAACACCAACGCGCTGATCGCGATGGCCCACGCGCCCGACGTCCCGCGCGAGCGCTTCAGCGCGATGATGCGTCTCGATCACAACCGCGCGCGCAGCCAGGTCGCGGCGAAGGCCGGCGTCGGCGTCGCCGAGGTGACGAACATGACGGTCTGGGGCAATCACTCGGCGAGCCAGTACCCCGACGTCTTCAACGCCCGCATCGGTGGCCGCCCGGCGGCCGAGGTGATCGACGACCGCGACTGGATCGAGGGCGACTTCATCCCGACGGTGCAAAAGCGCGGCGCGGCGATCATCGAGGCCCGCGGCGCCTCGAGCGCGGCTTCGGCCGCCAATGCCGCGATCGACCACGTGCGCGACTGGGTCGCCGGCACGCCGAGCGACGACTGGGTGTCGATGGCGGTCCTCTCCGACGGCTCCTACGGCGTCCCGGAGGGCCTGATCGCAGGCTTCCCGGTGACGACCTCAGGCGGGTCGTGGTCGATCGTCGAGGGGCTTGAGATCAGCGACTTCGCGCGGTCACGCATCGACGCGACCGCCTCGGAGCTCGGCGAGGAGCGCGAAGCCGTTCGCCAGCTCGGGTTGATCTAGCCGGTTCTGCTTATTAGTCGCGCAGGCAGGGGCGTGAATGAAGCTGCGCCCCGCGCCCCCGCCGCGCGCACATCTACTCCGTTGGGCTGGAGATCAGCCCTTCGCGTGCCAACCGCGGTCGCGCTTGACGACCTTGCCGTCCTTCTCGAGACCGGGGAGAACGCGGTACAGGTAGTTCTGCTTGATGCCCATCGCCGCCGCGATCTCCGGGATCGTGATGCCGGGCTTCGACTTCACGATCTCGAGGGTCTGCAGGGCCCGGGTGCCGGATCCGCGCGGACGTCCGCGACGGCCGCTGCCGGTTGAGCGGCGCGAACGAGCCGCGCGGGCCGGCGTTGCGCGTCCCCGCGTGCGCGCCGGGCGCGCAGCGGTACCGCTCGAACCGCCGGGGAGCCCGGCGAGCGCGGCATTGGCCGCCTCGAGCTGGTGGTACTCCTCGACGAGCGGCTGGAGCTCGCGCAAGCGCGCGGAAATCTCGTCGCGCTTCGTCTTCAGGAAATCACTCACAGAAAATCCCTCTCAGTCTGCTGGATTACGGGCGGCGAGTGTGGTCGTTCACACACGCGTAAGCCACATCATGACAGCCGCGACGGCGCCGCGTTCCCTCTTGGACATAAAATTGCGCCGAGAGACGCGCGCTTTACTGGGACGCGACTTCCGGAGAGTCCGAATTCGTCTGCGCGTCGGGCTCGGCCCGTCCGCGCGTGTACCACCAGACGCCGCCACCGATCAGAACCAGCACGACGACGACACCGGCGGCCACGTAGCGCAGCACGTGGTGGGGGGTCTTGTGCTTGGTGTAGATGACCTTGATGTTGTTGTGCAGCAGCAGATCGACGAGGTGACGATCGTCGGTGGCGGGATACACGACAAGCGGGCGGCTGTTGTTGGCGAGAGTGACGCGGACGTGGTGCTTGTCCTTGTCGACAGTCGCCGCGATCACGCGCTGCGGGTCGCTTTTGGGTGCACCGATTTGCCTAAGCAGCGTCGAGTACGGCTCGGTCGGGCCGGTCACGCTCGAGGCCGCCAGCGCCGGTGCCGAATACGCGAGCAGGCCGGCAAGCGCGAGCAGGGCAAGGAGCCTGCGGGTCAGTCGCATCTGCTGGACAGTATCGACGCTTGAGCGGCGGAGGCGCGCTAGCGCTCAAGCAGTGCGCGCAGCGCGCTCAGCGAGCGGTCCGCCTCCCGCTGCGCCATCTGACCGACCACATGACGACTGGCAAAGGCGCCGAGTGCGCCGAGCGGTGCCTCGAACTCGTTGTTGTAATCGAAGCGCGTGCCGGTATCTGTCGCGCTCAGCAGGTACTCGATCCGCGCGCGGGTGCGCGCCGGGCCGCGGCCCTGCCAGCGCGCGTAGAGCGGAGCCCTGCACTCAACGAGCAGCCAATGCACCCGAATGTCGGCACCGCGCAGGTGAAGCACCTGCTCCATCGTCGATCCCTCCGCCGGCGGGCCGTCCGAGGCCTCGCGCAGGCCGCGGTGGATCGTCACCCATTCACCGAGGCGCTGGGGATCCATGACGACCTCCCAGACCTCTGAGGGTGTCGCGGCGATCGTGATCGAGCTGCGCACCGTGCTCATCGGCCCCTCAGCGGCTCGCCGGCCTCCCATTCGCGCAGCGCGTGCTCGACCGCCGCGTCGAAGCCGTGCAGCGGCGGCACGGCGAAGGCGGCTCGGGCCGGCGCGTCATCGGCGATCAGATCGCCGCGCAGACTTCCCATCAGCGGCCCGAGCAGCTCGTGCGGCTCACCGCTCGCGCGCGCCGCAAGCGCGCTCGCGAGCGCGCGCGGATCGAGTGGCAGGCGCACGATCGGTCGCTCGAGTAGCAGTAGCGATGCGATCCGGGTGATCATCTCGCCATAGGAGAGAAGCTCGGGCCCGGCGATGTCAAACGCCCGGCCGCCGGCTCCTGGCGTCTCCGCGGCGGCGACCAGGTAGGCGATCGCGTCGCGCTCATCGATCGGCTGGGTGCGGTGGCGTCGCCATGGCGGCAGCGGGATCACCGGCAGGCGCTCGATCAGGCGGACGATCGCGCGAAACGAGCGCGAGCGGGCGCCGATCACAAGCGACGCGCGCAGGGCGATGCTGTCGGGCACCGCGGCGAGCAGGATCCGCTCGACCTCGCCGCGGCTCTCGAGGTGCGCCGAGCTGGGGCCGTCGCTACGGCGCAGCCCGCCCAGGTAGACGATCCGGCCGACCCCGGCGCTCGCGGCGGCCTGCGCGAAGCGCGCTGCGGCCGCGCGGTCGCGGTCCTCGAAGCTGTCGGCGACGGCCGGCTCCATCGAGTGGATCAGGTAGTAGGCGACGTCGATGCCCTCGAGCGCGCGCTCGAGCCCCTCGCCGCTGAGCGCGTCGCCGCGAATGCGCTCGAGCGCCCCGCTGACCTTGCTCGGGTCGCGCGCCAGGGCGCGCAGCTCGTGGCGTCCGGCCAGCGCGCGGGCCAGCGCCTCGCCGATGGCGCCGCTTGCGCCGGTGATCAGAACGCGCATCCGCCAGACTCTAGGAGGCGCCCTTAGCGCACGGCTGCGACGACGTCCAGTCACGTGCTCGCAAACTGCGGGGATTGCTCTGGGTAACGCCGTAAGCTTACGTGCATAAGCTAAAAAACATGCCCATTTGCAGGTATTCAGTGGCAGGAACGACGTTTTTCGCGGGTATTGCGAGAAGGGTCCGAACGGCGCCGGGCGGGGGTTGCTTTGATGGTCGCGGTCGTCGCACCGACGTCTGGAGAGGAACCCTTGGCCCGCACCCCTGCACGAACGCCTCGTTGCGAGGATTGCTTCTTCATGCGCAACCTGCTCTGCGCCCTCCCGGAGCCCGCTCCGTGTGCGACCTTCCGCCCCTACCACCCGGACGGCCTGCGCCCGCCGCAGCAGCTGCGTTTCGTCTTCCGCGCGGAGCGCCGAACGCGCGCGGCCTGGGCGTTTCCGTCGGCCCAGGAGCAGGCCGCTCTGCACGTCTAACCCCGGCCTGGTCTCATCAAGGCCGACTATGTGTGATTTGATGCGCGGCGCCGTCGCGCAAGGCTCCGCTCGAGAGCGGCTTCGCGCCCGCCATGACGGCGTTCTCGAGCTCCCGTGTCCATCCGCCTGACAATCCTGGGCAAGAGCCCGTCGTGGCAGGACACCGACGGGGCCTGCAGCGGCTACCTGATCGAGGCCGACGGATACCGGTTGCTGATGGATTGCGGCAACGGCGTGCTCGCCAAGCTGCGCCAGCACGCTCCCTACGAGGCGATCGACGCGGTCGTCGTCTCGCATCTGCACGCCGATCACATCCTCGACCTGGTCCCGTTTGCGTACGTACTGACCTATGGCCCGCCGGCGCGCGAAGGCGCCGCACCGCTCCTGCACGTCCCGCCCGGCGTCCGTGACGGGATGCGGCGCCTGTGCGGAGTCTTCGGGAACGAACTGCTGATCGAGGACGCCTTCGACTGCAGCGAATACGACCCGGCGGCCGAGCTCGCGATCGGGCCGCTTCGCGCGCGCTTCCAGCTCGTGCCGCACTACGTGCCGACCTACGCGATCGAGCTCACCGACGGCGATGGCCGGCGGATCGTCTTCAGCGCCGACTGCGGACCCAACGACGAGCTCGTCGAGTTCGCGCGCGCGGCGCAGCTGCTTCTGATCGAGGCGACCCTCACCGAGCCCGACCTCGAGGACCACGCGCACCTGACCGCCGAGGAGGCCGGCGAGATCGGTCGGCGCGCCGGTGTCGAGCGGCTGCTCGTTACGCACTTCTCCGCAGATCTCGGCGCCGATCAGGTTCGCGCGCGCGCCGCCGAGGCGTTCGCCCGGCCGGTCGAAGTCGCCGTTGCCGGCGCCCGTCACGACGTCTGACTTGCTCGTTGTAACACGCCTGCCGCTCACGTATGCTGCGCGTCGGTGACGGGCGGCACCCCCCGCCTCCCTCACCACCCGGGCATGCCGGCCCGTTCTCTCTCCTGGGCCGGGCCGGTCGCGGCACGCGGGTCGGACGGATGGCCTTGTCGCGGCCGGCGCCCG
>DATAWT010000007.1:0-70745 GCA_036267075.1 Solirubrobacteraceae bacterium | reverse complement strand
CCCCCCCCCCCCGCCCCCCGGCCGAGGCTAGCGCGAAACTACGAGGTCGGCTTGTAGTACTTGGCGCCGTTCTGCCACGCCGAGGCCAGCGTCACGACCTTCCCGTTCTTGACCTGGAAGACCTGCTGGAAGGGCTCGCAGACCGCCGACTGCGTCGGCACCAGGTGTGTCGTGCAGTTGTACGGGTGCGCGAGCCAGTTGGGGTGGCTGCCGGGCTTGCGGAACGCGGCCAGGATCGAGGCCTCGTTGAGCTTGCCCTTGATCGTCGGCAGCGTCGCGCGGATGTTCATGATCGCGCCGAAGTCCTCGAGCGCTGGGGCGTCGAGGATGATGTTCTTCGGCGCGTACTTGGCGAGAACGGCCTCCGTGAGCTTGATCTCGCCGCCCCACTGCTTGCTGGCGACCTGATCGAAGCCGACGAACGGCGAGGCGTAGAACAGACCGTTGCCCGCCGATCCCTCGGCGGCGATCGCCGGCGGCGAGGCGCACGGGTCGATGCCCGCGATCTTGCCGCTGTAGCCGGTCTGGCCGATCGCCGCGACCTGCTCCTGGCACTCAGACGGCGCCTCGACATAGATCAGGCCCGGGCTGATTGACTCGGCGGTCGCTGCCGCGGCCGCGTAGTCGGAGGCCGAGGCGGTGTCTGACAGCGGCACGAGCTTGTCGGTCATTCCGAGGCTCTTGGCGACGTTGTCGAGCAGCGCGCCCGTGGCCAGGCCCTGGGCGTCGTTTGCCTCGATGATCCCGACGCTCTTGATGCCAAGCGTGTGCTGTGCGTAGTAGAGCGCACCCGCGTTGTCGGCGACGTTCAGCGAGCTGAAGATCACCGCGTTCTTGGCGTTGCTCTCGACCGGCGTGAACGAGGACCCGCCGATGTAGGCCAGATGGTGGGCCTGCCAGATCGGGAACGAGCCGGCCGAGCCGATGTCGGCCCCCCCGAGCACCAGCAGCGGATGGTCGGCGACGAGCTCGTTTGCGCACGTCGCCGAGGTGGCGGGCGTCAGCGTGTTGTCGCTGCACTCCTTGAGGACGATCGGGTGCCCGTTGATCCCGTTCTTGTAGTTGTTGACGTAGTCGATCGCCGCCTGCGCGCCCTGCTGGGCCTCGTTGAAGGTGACCGGCCCGCCCTCGAGGTTGACCATCGCGAACACGTACGGCGACCCCGTCGCCTTGTGGGGACTGCCCAGCACCGATGTGGACGCCGAGCTCGTACCCGCGAGCCCGAACGCCGCGACCAGCCCGGCGGCTGCGGCGGCAACCGCCCAGCGCGCAGTCGAGCTCTTGCTTGGATGCACGTCCATCTCCTCCTCGTGTGTGGTTTTCATCCTGCGGCGGCGCCCGCCGTGACGGCGGACTCGCCCAGGTAGCTCGAGCGCAGCAGCTCGCGCCGCTCACGCAACTCGGCCGCCGCGCCCTCGAGCACGATCCGGCCGTGGTTCAAGACGTAGGCGCGGTCGGCGACCTCGAGCGCGCTTGCGACGTGCTGCTCGACGAACAGCACCCCGGTTCCAAACTCCGAGGCGATCCGCCGCAGCACGGGCATCATCCGCTCGACGACCACCGGCGCGAGGCCGAGGCTCATCTCGTCGACGAGCAAAAGGCGCGGCCGCGAGATCACACCGCGGCCGACGGCGAGCATCTGCTGCTCGCCGCCCGAGAGCACGCCGGCCTTGCGGTTGGCGCATTTCTCAAGCTCCGGAAAGAGTTCGAAGAGGTCGCGCAGCGCCAGCCCGCCGCGCCCGCCAGCAAGCTTGAGGTGCTCGCGGACCGTCAGCCCAAAGAAGAGCGCGCGGCCTTCGGGGACGAGCGAGATGCCGCGACGGGCGACGAGGTGGGCGCGAACGCCGGCGATCGAGCGTCCGGCGAAAGCGACGGCACCGCCGAGCGGCGCTAGCAGTCCGGCGACCGTCGCCAGCGTCGTCGTCTTGCCGGCGCCGTTGGGCCCGAGCATCGCGACGACCTCGCCAGCGCCGACGTGCAGGTCGAGACCGCGCACGACCGGAAGGCCGCCGTAGCCGGCGCTCAGGCCCGCGACGTCGAGCAGCGACGACTCAGACGGCATGCTGCTCCTCGGCATGGCGCGAGCCCAGATAGGCGCTGACGACGGCGTCGTCGGCGCGGATCTGCTCGGGCGAGCCGTGGGCGATCAGCGTGCCGAAGTCGAGCACGTAGACCTCGTCGCAGACGCTCAGCACAAGTCCCATGTCGTGGTCGACGAGCAGCACGCTGACGCCGGCGGCGGGAAGCTCGCGCAGGTGTCCACCGAGCACGACGCTCTCGTCGGTGTCGAGCCCGGCGGCCGGCTCGTCGAGCAGCACCAGGCGCGGGCGAGAGGCGAGCGCACGCGCCACGCCGACGAGCTTGCGTCGCCCGTGCGAGAGCTCACTCGGGCTGGCATCGGCCACGTCGCGCAGGCCGCAGAGCTCGAGCGCCCAATCGATCGTGCTGCGATCGCCGGGTCGCGCTGGCGCGAACAGGTCGCGCATCGCACGGCTGATTCCGACACGCTCGCTCGCGACGAGCAGGTTCTCCTCGACGCTCAGGTCGTCGAACAGCTCGACGGACTGGAACGTGCGCCCGAGGCCGCGCCGCGCGCGAGCGTGTGCGCGCAGCCGCGTGATGTCCTCGCCCGCGAAGTGGATCGCGCCCGTCGCCGGGGCGTGGTAGCCGGTGAGGGCGTCGATCAGCGACGTCTTGCCGGCGCCGTTTGGCCCGATAAGCCCGACGACGCGCCCCTCGGTGACGTCCAGGTCGACGCCGTTTACGGCGACCACGCCGCCGTAGCGGACCGTCAGGCCGCGGACCTCGAGCAGCGCGCTCATGTCGCGCATCGCCCGGGCGGGCACACGGTTGCGCGAACGGCTCGGCTGACGCGCGTCCTCACAGCCATCTCCCGCGGCGCTCCGCGGGTCGGCGAGCCTGGCATTCGCTGCGAGCATAGCCAAAGCTGAACACAGATGCACCTACTGTAGCCAACATGCGTCTCGGTATGCGCAACCGCAATCTGCCTCTCCACAATCCGAACGCTGATTTTAGTTCGCGACGCTGATGCGGGTGGAGGTTGGCGCTTCGGGCACGTGCACGAGGCCGCTAGCGGCGGACGGGAGCGCTCGCGCCGACGTCGGCGAGCGTTGTGCGCAGCTGCTGCGGGTCATAGCCCGGCTGCAGCAGCTCGGCGGCCTCGAAAGCCGTCCGCGCGAGGTGGCTGGCAAGCAGCGAGGCTGCGCTGTCGCCCGCCCCGGCCTTGCAGGCTTCGAAGATCTCACGGTGCCCGGCCGTCGCCCAGGCGCTCGGCCCGTAGCCGATGTGAAGCCGCCGGTAGCGCTCGGCGTGGTCGAACAGCTGCATCAGGAGATCGCTTAGCCGCTGCCCGGAGCGCATCGTCAGCAGGCGGTGGAACTCGCGGTGCGGGATCACCCAGCGGCGGTAGTCCTTGGCTTCGGCGAAGTGCGCCATCTCCCCCATGAAGCCCTCGAGGCGTCCGAGGTCCTCGGGCGTCATCAGCGGCACCGCCAGGCGGATCGCCTGAGCCTCGAGCGTCACGCGGATGATGCAGAGCTCCTCGAGATCGCGTGCGCTGACGGCCGCGACGCGCACGCGTCGGTTGGGCTCGGACTCGATCAGCCGCTCCGCCTGGAGCATCCGCAGCGCCTCGCGCAGCGGCGTGCGGCTGATGCCGAGGTCGCTCGCGAGTGAGACCTGCGACATCACCGAACCGGCGGCGAGCTCGCCGTCGAGGATCGCGTTGCGGACGCGCTCATAGACCTGCTCGGTGCTCTGGCGATCCCGCGCGCCGTTGTCGTCGTTCAGTGGGCTCACGTCCGCCACCTATGCCCCGAGCATGCTGTAGCCGCCGTCGGCGATCAGGTAGCTGCCCGTGATGTGATGGGCCTCCTCGGAGGCCAGGAACAGCGCCGCGCCGGTCATATCCTCAGGGCCCGGGATCTTCCCGGCCGGCGTGCCCGAGAGCACCGCCTCGCGGCGTCCTCCGGCGATCCACTCCGGCCGGGCGAGCACGGCTTCGGTCTCCATGAAACCGGGAGCGAAGGTGTTGATGCGCACCTGCGGCGCGAGGGCCTTGGCATAGGACTTGGTGATTCCGAGCAGACCATACTTTCCGGCCGCGTACTGCGGTGCGCGCGGGCTGCCGCGGACGATGACCGTGGAGCCGATGTTGACGATCGCTCCGCCGCCGCGGGCCTGCATCCGCTGCCCGAACTCGTGGACCATCAGCATCGTGCCCTTGATGTCGACCGCCAGGACGTGATCGATCGCCTCCTCGGTCACCTCGGTCCACGAGGCCTGGCCGGAGGCCATGTCGCCGACGTTGTTGATCAGCACGTCGACGCCGCCGACCTCCTCGAAGGCCCACGTCGCCATCCGTTTGATGTCCTCCCAGGAGGTGATGTCGCCCTGCACGACCTGCGTGCGCGCGCCCGCGGCGCCGGCGCGCTCGGCCGTGCGCTCCGCGCCGTCCTTAGAGTTGCGGTAGTGGATGAGGACCTCGGCGGCGCCCTCCTGCGCCGCGCGCACCGCGAGCTCGGCGCCGAAGCCGGTGCCCGCGCCGGTGACCATGAAGGTCTTGCCGGCGAACCGCTGCATGGGGGTGCTCACGCTGATCTCTGCCTCCGTGGTGTCGGTGCTCAGACGATGCTACGGCCGCCGTCGACGTAGAGGACGTGGCCGGTGATGAAGCTCGCCTGCTTTGAGGCGAGGAAGAGGACGGGGCCGGCGACCTCCTCGAGCGTCCCGAAGCGCCCGGCGGCGATCATCGCGACGAGCGTCTCGCGCTGACCCGGATGCGCCGCGAGGTAGTCCGCAGTCAGTGCGGTGTCCATGTAGCCGGGCGCAACCGCGTTGACGGTGACGCCGTGCGGCGCGTATTCATTGGCCATCACGCGCATCAGCTGGTTGAGGCCGCCCTTGGAGGCCGCGTACGGGCCGTGGTTTCGGTGGCCGCTTCGGCCCGCGACGGAGGAGAAGAAGACGATCCGCCCAAAGCCCTGCTCGCGCATGCCGGCGGCAGCGGCGACGGCGGTGTGGAAGGCGCTCGTCAGATTCGTCGCGATGATCGCGTCCCAGTCCTCGTCGGCGTAGTCCTCAAGCGGCCGGCGGTCGTTGATGCCGGCGCAGTGCACGAAGACGTCGAGGCCGCCGAGCTGATCGCGTGCCTCGCTCACCGCCGCGCGGCAGGCGCCGGCATCGCGCAGATCGGCATCGACTGTCACCTGGGCGTGCTCGCCGAGCGCGTCAAGGGCGCCGCGGTCGACGTCGACGGCGCCCACGCGGGCGCCAACCGTGGCAAACGCCTCAACCAGCGCGCTGCCGAGCGTGCCCGCGCCGCCCGCGATCAGCACGCGACGGCCTTCGAGTCCGAGCCAGTCAGCCACCGGCGCGCAGGCGGACGAGGTTGGCGGCGGCGGCGTCGGGACGGACGTCGTCGACCCCGCGATCGCCCGCCCAGCCGATGACATGTGACTCCCGCACCGCTCCCAGTATTGCATGCAGTTTTGACAGTCGTCTACATTACGGGCGGATGGGCCAGGGCACGAGCGACCGCGAGGAGTGGGCCGGCGGCGCCGATGTGATCGTCATCGGAGCCGGCCCGGCCGGCGCCGCCGCGGCGATCGCCGCCGCCGATCGCGGAGCCCGTCCGCTCGTCCTCGAGGCCAGCACCGCGCCGGGTGGCAACTGTCTCTACGCCGCCGGATTCCTCTTCGACTCCCCCTCTGACGCGCTTGTGGAACACCTCGAGTCGCTGTGCTTCGGGCGCACCGAACGGGGGGTGCTCGAGGCCTACGCCGCAGGGCTGCGCTCGCTCGATCGCTGGCTCTCGGGGCTCGGCGCGACGACCGCCGTGTTCGATCCACCGCCGGGGCGACTGCCCGCTTCGTTTCCCTCCTGGCCGTCGCTTCCCGCCGGCGACACGATCGGCTACCGCGTCATCGCCGGCGGTGAGGGCCGCCGCGGCGAGGCGCTCTGGCAGGTGCTCGAGTCCGCGCTGCGCGAGCGCGCGATCGAGCTTCGCACCGGCGTGCGCGCCCGCGAACTCCTGCGCGATGACACCGGCGCCGTGACCGGCGTGATCGCCGAGCAGGACGGGCGCCGCCTGGCTCTTCGCGCCGAGCGCGGCGTCGTCCTCGCGAGCGGCGGCTTCGAGGCCGATCCGGCGCTGACGGATTCGTTTCTGCCGCTCGGGCCGTGCGTGGCGGTCGGCAACAGCGAGAACCGCGGCGACGGCCTGCGCATGGCGCTCACAGCCGGCGCGGCGCTCTGGCACATGTATGGATTCTTTGGCTGGTTCGCGTTCCGTGCGCCGCAGTTCGCCGCCGCGTTCGCGATCGACTTCTTCGCGCCGAGCTTCCTTTTCGTCGATGCCGACGGTCACCGCTTCGGCGATGAGACCGGTTTCGAGGTCCACGACCGTCTGCGCGCGCTGACCAACTACCTGCCCGAGCGCCCGAATCGCCCGCGCCTGCCCGCCTACGCGATCTTCGACGAGGCGGCGCGCCTCGCCGGCCCGCTGAATGGCATGCTCGGAAGCCCCAACGACTACGCCTGGAGCCCGGACAACTCAGCCGAGGTCGAATGCGGCTGGATCGCGCGCGGCGAGAGCGCCGCCGAGCTCGCGGCCGCGGCCGGCCTCCCGGCGGCGACGCTCGAGCGCACGCTGGCGCGCTACCAGGACGCGGTCCGCGTCGGCCGCGACGAGGACTTCGGGCGCGCCGCCGACACGCTCGTGGCGCTCGAGCCGCCGCTTTACGCGATCGAGACCTGGCCCGGCGTCGCCGGCACCACCGGCGGACCGCGCCACGACGCCTGCGCGCGCGTCCTGCGCGAGGACGGCGGGCCGGTCGCCGGCCTCTACGCGGCCGGCTCGGTCAGCTCCGTCTGGGGTTATCTGATCGAGCACGGCGGCGGCCTGACCGACGCGCTCGTGTTCGGCCGGATCGCGGGCGAGCAGGCAGCCGGCGGCGGGGCGCGCTAGGCGCCCGCGCCCCAGCTTCGTACCTCGTCCATCAACTCGGAGGCGAACAGCCGCATCGAGTTGCTGACCGGCTCGGGCGCCATGCCGGGATGGTTGAACTGGATCACCATCTCGTCGAGGTCGACGTCCTTGTAGGCCTCGAGCACGGCGAGCGCATCCTCCGGAGTTCCGACCGCGAACGGCTGGCCGAAGATGCCGACCCCCGGCGTCGAGCGCATCTCCTCGACCGCCGGCAGCGGCATCTCGAGGCCGCGCGCGCGGTAGAAGGAGATCCACCAGTGCAGCGCCCGCTCGCACTCGTCCCAGGCCTGCTCGCGCGTCGCCGCCAGATGCACGGTCACCGGCCCCGACATCAGCCGGTAGTCGGCGCGCGTTCGCCCGGCGTGCTCCTGCGCGTCGGCGTAGATGTGCACGAGCGGCGTGTGCAGCACCGAGGCCAGGTGATAGCCGCGCGTTCCCGCGCGGGCAAGGCTCTGCGGCCCGAGCGCCGCCATGTAGATCGGCGGTCCGCCGGGCTGGACCGGCTTGGTCGTCACGCGCACGCCGGGGAAGTCGAAGTAGCGCCCGTGGTGGTCGAACTGCTCCTGCGTGAAGCACTTTTCGAGGACCTCGGCCGCCTCGTAGGTGCGCCCGTAGCGCTCCTCGGCGGGGACGCCGAAGACCGCGCACTCCCCGGGCATCGGCCCCGCGCCGATCGCCAGGTCAAGGCGGCCGCCCGAGAGGATGTCGACCATCGCCGCGTCCTCGGCGATGCGCAGCGGATTGTGCAGCGCGAGCAGCAGCACGTAGGTGCCAAGGCGGATCCGCTCGGTGCGCACGGCGGCCGCGGCGAGCAGCGGGAGCGCGGCGGGGTTGTGCTGGTCCTCGGCGAAGTGGTGCTCCGCCAGCCGCCAGCTGTCGAAGCCGAGCTCCTCGCCGAGCACGGCCTCATCGAGCACCTGCCGGTAGATCTCGGGCAGCGCCCGCGGGCTGCCGGGCAGCTGGCGGGCGGTCATCGCCAGCCCGATCTTCATCAGCCTTCTCCGGCGACGACGTCGAGCTCCGCCGCGGCGGCGGCGAGGCCCGCGGGGTCGGGCGGCTGCGCCCGCGCGGCGAAGATGCGCTGCTCGGCGAGCGATCCCGCGAGCTCGTGGAAGCGCTCGATCCCGGCCGGCGCGTTCATCGTCGCGTAGCGCGTCAGGTCGCGCTCGAAGCGGATCGCGTGGCGCACGCCGGGCGGGATGTTCGCGTAGTCCCCCTGGGCGAGCAGGTGCTCCTCGCCGTTCAGCGTGACGGTCATCAGCCCGCCCAGGCAGTAGATCGCCTCCATCGTCTGGGCGTGGGAGTGCTCCGGCACCGCCGAGCCCGACGGCCCCTCTACGACGGCCATTCCCATCCGCCCGCCGGTCTCCTGGGCGCGCATCAGCTGGAAGGCGACCTGCCCGAACGCGGCGTGCCGGGGCCCCTGCCCGGCCCGCAGGAAGTACGGCGTCTCGCTACCCGGCAGCTCGTCGTCGGCGGCGCCGACGCTCGCCTCCGCGTAGGGCTTGTCGTGGACGTAGGTCATGCGGAAGCGACCCTCGGCCTCGCCGAACTTCTCAAACGGCGGCGGCGAGTCGTCGACCGGCGGGTAGGCCGGCCCGTCGTAGGGGGTCCCGCAGAGGTCGAAGAAGCGATCCCATCCGGCCGGCACGATCGGGCCGACGAACATGCTGCAGTGGTCGAGCGCCTGGTAGGCGTGACGCACGCCGGCGGGGACGCTGGCGAGGTCACCGGGCGTCAGGATCCGGCTCTCAGCGCCCGCCCAGACCTGAAAGCGGCCGCGCACGCAGAGGAAAACGTCGTGCTCGAGCTCGTGGAAGTGCTGCGGGATCGGCCGCGGCGCCGCGGGCCCGGTCAGCGTCATCACCGATATCGCCCCGCCGGTCTCCTCGGTGCTCGCGAGCGCGCGGCCGACCTCGCCGAGCAGCAGGTGCGCGCGCCCGCCGCCGGCCTCGAGCACGTACGGCACGCACTCGCCGGGGAGTGCGGTCGCCGTCTGAGAGCTGTTCCCGGCCATCACATGCCTCCTTCCAAAAGTCTGCGCATACCTACGAACTGGATGCATCCTTGCAGACTGTCGCCATATAGTTGGCACTCGGGCGCGCCCGCGCCCGCCGCCGTCCCCCCACGTCGCCGCGGAGGCCCGATGCCACTGATCGCCGCCGAGGAGCACTTCATGATCCCCGAGGTCGCGCAGGCCGCGGGCCGCTTCATGGCTGGTCCGGACGCCCTCGGAAGCGGCTGGCCCGAGGCCGCGGCAGCGCTCGAGGACGGTCCGCGCGAGCACGCCGCCGCGCTCCTGCTCGAGCTCGGCGAGGAGCGCATCGCGGCGATGGACGCAGCCGGAATCGACCGCGCGCTGTTGCTCCTCTCGACCGTCGGCAACCCGCAGATGCTCGACGCCGCCGAGGCGACCGCGCTCGCCAGCCTCGCCAACGATCGCCTTGCCGAGGCGATCGCACGCCATCCCGACCGCCTCGCCGGACTGGCCTGCGTCGCGCCGCAGGACGCCGACGCCGCGGCGATCGAACTCGAACGCGCGGTGCGCACGCTCGGGCTGCGCGGCCTCGTGATCAACTCGCACACGCAGGGGGTCTACCTCGACGACGAGCGCTTCAAGCCGCTGCTCGAGGCCGCCGACGCGCTCGCCGTTCCGATCTACATCCACCCCGGGCTGCTTCCGTCGGGCGCCGTCGACCCCTATCTCGACTACGGGCTGATGGCGGCGATGTGGGGGTTTGCGGCCGACGCGAGCCTCCAGGCACTGCGGCTGATCATGAGCGGCGCCCTTGACCGCCATCCGAACCTGACGGTCGTGCTCGGGCACCTCGGCGAGCACATCCCGTTCTCGCTGCCGCGGATCGACATCCACCACCGCGAGACCAAGCGCAACTCGGCGCCGAATCTCGAGCGGCTGCCGAGCGACTATTTCCGCGAACGCTTCTTCGTCACGACGAGCGGCATGAACCACGCTCCGCGCTCGATCCGCTTCTGCATCGAGGAGCTCGGCGCCGATCGCGTCCTGTTCGCCGCCGATCACCCCTTCGAGCGCGGCGAACGCGAGGTCGAGGGGATTCGCGCCGCGGGGCTCGCAGATGACGAATGGGAACTCGTGGCGCACGCCAACGCCGAGCGCGTCTTCGCCCTCTAGAGCGGCGCCGCGACGGCGTCGGTGATCCGCTTGACCGTCCCGGCGTAGTCGACGTCGCGCGCCCCTTCCTGTTCCCAGCGCCCGATCTGAAGCGACCCCTCGACGACGATCCGGCAGCGCTCGTAGCGACGCGCCATGAAGTCCTCAAGGGCCTGCGCGAGCGCCTTCGGCGAGGCGAGCTCCTCGGCCAGAACGACGCCGTCCTCGATCGCCTGCGCGGCGCCCTGGCCGACATGCGGCGAGGTCGCGTGGGCGGCGTCGCCGATCAGCAGCACGCGCCCGCGGTACCACGGCGGCGGCAGGAAAATGCTCTCGACGGCGCGCAGCACCACGGCGGCGGGGTCGACGATCTGGTCGCGAACCTCGGCAACAGGCCCGCCGAACTCGCCCAGGCGCTCGCGGAAGACCTCCGCGAGACGCTCCTCAGGCGGCCGCGCCGGCTCATCCTCGGGCGGCTTCTCGACGAGCAGCACGTACATCAGGTCCTCCGCCAGCGGCACGAAGCCGGCGCGCCCGCGCGCGCCGTCGAACATCCACAGGCGCGTCAGCCCCGGGTAGCGCGGCAGGTTGTAGCGCCAGACCACCTGCCCGGTCGGCGTCGGTGCGGGCTCCTCGCCGAAAACGTCGCGGCGGACCGCGGAGTTGATGCCGTCGGCGCCGACGAGCAGGTCGTAGCGGCCGCTCGTCGAGTCGGTGAAGGTGACACCGACGCCGTCTGGGTCGTGCTCGATCGAGCTGAACGTCACGCCGGTGCGGACGTTCGCGCCGGCTTCGAGGGTCGCGTTCGAGAGGATCCGGTGCAGCTGCGGGCGCGCGAGGCCGTTCATCATCGGAAAGGTCATTCCCGCCGGGCGCTCGAAATCGATGTCGGCGAGGACGTTCCCCTGACTGTCATGGCTGCGTGATCCCTCCATCGCGTGGCCGGCGGCGACGCACGCCTCGGCCAGGCCGAGCATCGCCAGCGCCCGGATCGCGTTCGGCGGCTGGATGATCCCGACGCCATAGACGTCCCAGCGCGGGTTGACCTCGACGACGTCGACCTCGATGCCGGCGCGACGCAGCGCGATCGCGGTGCTCAGGCCGCCGATGCCGCCGCCGACGATGAGCACGCGCTCGACGCTCACGGCACCACCGCCATGATGCCGCCGTCGATCGCAACGTCGGCGCCGTTGATGTAGGAGGCGGCGTCCGAGGCGAGGAACGCGGCCAGGCGCGCCACGTCCTCCGGCGCACCGACGCGCCTGCTCGGGATCGTCTCCAGCAGCGCCTTGATCGGGCCGTCGGGGTCGTCGACGAACTGCGCTGTCGCCGGCGTGCGGATCATCCCCGGCGAGATCGTGTTCGCGCGAATGCCGTGCGGGGATCCCGAGACGACGAGGTGGCGGGTGAACGAGGCGACGGCGCCCTTCGCGGCGCCGTGCGCGTGCTGGTGAACGAACGTCGCGCCGCGGTGCGCGGAGACGGACGCCACGTTGATGATCACGCCACCGCCGCGCGCGACGAGGTGCGGCCAGGCGGCGTGGGTGCAGAGGTAGACGAGGTCGAGCTCGTAGGTGATCGCGAAGCGCCACTGCTCGAAGTCGAGCTCGTCCCAGGGCCCGACGCGCGCGACCGAGGCGTTGTTGTAGAGGATGTCGACTCCGCCGTGGTCGCCGGCGGCCTGCTCGACCCAGGCCGCGGCTCCCTCGGCCGTGGCCAGGTCGACCGGCGCGAGCGAGGTCATCGCGCCGCCGGCGTCGCGGACCAGCGCAACCGTCTCCTGCGCTCCCGCCGCGTCGAGGTCGCAGCCGGCGACGTGCGCGCCCGCCGCCGCGAAGACCTGCGCCGCCGCGCGACCCATGCCCCCGGCGGTGCCGCTGATCAGCGCGACCTTTCCATCGAGCGCGCCCATCAGATCGCGTTCGGCTGCCAGTCGGCGAGCACGTCGTGGTCGCCGGGCATGACCTCCGGCAGGACCTCGTCGCCGATCCGCACCGGCTGGGCGTCGACCAGGATCCACGCGAAGCGCGCCGGCTCGCTCGAGCTGTTGCGCCAGGCGTGGTTGGTGCCGCGCTGGATCACGACATCGCCAGCCCGCACGAGCGTCGCCGACCCGTCGTCGAGGAGCAGCTCGCACTCGCCCGAGAGGAGGATCGCGTAGTCGAGCGAGCGGCTGCGGTGCATCGGCGAGAGATGGCCCGGCCCGAGCTCGCCGAAGCGAAGCATCGCCCGGGAGTCGCGCTCGCCGGGCGTCCCATCGGAGCGGGCGTCCTCGCTGTTCTCGGCGGGCAGCCCGTTCGCGCACCAGATCTCAACCGGCTCGTAGCCGTCGGCGACGACGCGGCTGCGCAGCGTGTCGATCGAGCGCACCACCGCATGCCCCTCATCGTCGTGGCCGGTGACGATGCGCCTGACGTCGTAGGCCATCTAGTCCTCCTCCTTGGCTTGAAAGCGCGGTACGAGCGCGCCGATGTTTGCGCCGTCGACGCCGGCTCGCGCGCTCCCGAGGCCGGCGAGCGCCGGCGCGGGGTCGCCGCCCTCCTCGGGCAGCGCCGCGTACGGCCAGTCGGTGCCGAAGACGATCCGCTCACCGGCGGCGACCTGCGCGGCCGCGGCGAGCCCCGCCGGGGCGTTGGCGAGAGCGGTGTCGTACCAGACGCGTCCCAGATAGTGGGCCGGCTCGTGCGCGATCGCGGCGCGAAAGCGCGATTCGCGCGCGACGAGCGAGCCGATCCGCTCGGCCAGGAACGGCGCGGTGCCGCCGAGATGGGAGAACTGGAAGCGGATGCTCGGGTAGCGGTCGAAGGTCCCCGAGTAGATCAGGTTCACGATCGCTCGCGTGGTTTCGAACGGGAACTCGATCAGCCAGACCGGCCAGCGCTCGAGCGGCGCCTGATACGGCGGGAAGAACGGGTGCACGAGGACGTAGGCTCCGCGCGCGTCGAGCTCGCCAAGCAGCGGGTCGAGGCGCTCATCGCCGAGGTAGCCGCCGGCGACGTTGGAGGGCAGCCAGACACCGTCGAGTCCAAGCTCGTCCAGTGCGTGGCGAAGCTCGTCGATCGAGGCGTCGAGATCGGGCAGCGGCAGCGTCGCGAGCGCCGCGAAGCGATCGGGCGCCGCAGCCACGATCTGCGCGTAGCGCTCGTTTAGGGCCCGGGCGAGATCGTTCGCGCGCTGCTGGTCGCCGAAGAAGACGCCGGGCGGGCCGGTGCTGATGACGGCCGCGTCGATTTCGTAGCGGCGCATGAACGCCTCGGCGTGCGGGAGCGTGAACTCGGGGGTTCCGGGCGGCCCGGGAACCTTCGCGAGGACGGCGACGTACTCCTCCGGCGCGACGTGCAGATGCGCGTCGATCCTCACGCGCGCGCCGCCTCCGGCGCGAGCTCGGGCACGACCTGGGCGCAGAAGCGCTCGAGCGAGCCCCGCGCGTCCTCATAAGAAAGGCGCGGGAAGGTGAAGACGCAGTCGAGCAGCTCCCAGCCGATTCGCGCCTGGGAGTCGCGTACCTGCGCGAGCACGCTGTCGGGCGCGCCGGCGAACTGCGGCCGCGCGGGCGCCGGCGAGCCGCCGCCATGGCGGGGCGGCCCGAACAGTTCCGCGGCGACGCGCGCCGCGGCCGCGGATCGCCGGGGCTCGGGCGCCATCAGCAGCCGCATGTTCCCGAGCTCGTGGCGCGCGATCTGCGCCTCGGTCTGTTCGTCGTCCTCGCCGACGTAGATGAAGGCGCGGTAGAGGACCGTACCGGTCCCGCCCGCAGCGCGGTAGGCGTCGACGCACTCGCGCGCGCGCTCGTCGGACACGACCGCTCCGAAGATTCCGAGGTCGAAGCCGCGCTCCGCCGCCCAGGCGGCCGACTCGGGGCTCGTCGCGCCCAGCACGACGGGCGGGTGGGGCTGCTGGAGCGGGCGCGGCCACACCGAGATCGAGCGGTGCTGGTAGTGGACGCCCTCCCAGCCGAAGACCTCCGGCTCCTGCCAGGCGCGGACGATCAGCTCGACGGCCTCGCGCAGCATCGCCGCGCCGTCGGCCGGCGGCGGACCGTAGGCCAGATATTCGTTTGGGATCCCGCGGAAGAAGCCGACGACCGTGCGCCCGCCGGAGATCAGGTCGACCATCGCGAGCTCCTCGGCGACGCGCAGCGGCTGCGACATCGGCAGGATCGGGCCGAGGATGCCGATCCGCACGTCGGCGTAGCGCTGCGCGAGCGCCGCGGCCATCACGATCGGGCTGGGCGTCAGCGAGCCGTAGCCGCCGTGATGCTCGGCGACGGTCAGCATCTCAAAGCCCGCCTTGGTGGCCATGTCGTAGAGCTCGAAGGCGCGCCGCAGCGACTCCTCGCCGCGCCCCGGCTCCCAGCGGCGCCCCGGCGCGGGCCAGCCCTCGGGCAGCCCCTCGGCGGCGTAGTCGACCGGGTTCCAGAGGCTGAGCCTCATCTGCTCGTCACCACGAACGCCTCGCGCCGGCGCGCGAAGTCGCCGATCAGCGCCGCGAGCGCCTCCGGGCGGTCCCAGCCGAGCTCGTGGGCGGCGCCGTAGAGGAGCACCGAGGAGCAGTTGGGCAAGAGCTCGCGAAAGACGTGCCCGTGCTGCGATCCGAACAGGCCGTCCTGCGTCCCGCAGACGACGAGCGTCGCCAGCTCGAGCGACGGGAGGCGCTCGAGCAGGTCCCCCTCGTCGATCGAGTCAAGCAGCGACGCGACCATGGCGTGGCGCTGGCGAACGAGCTCGTCAGGATCTCGCGGCGGCCGCGGACCGCCCTCGCGTGCGAACAGCGCGCGTTCGATGTCCTGCGGCGGCGGGCCGGCCCCCGCCGCGAACAC
Organism: Solirubrobacteraceae bacterium; assembly: GCA_036267075.1. Classification (GTDB taxonomy): domain Bacteria; phylum Actinomycetota; class Thermoleophilia; order Solirubrobacterales; family Solirubrobacteraceae; genus Palsa-513. The sequence goes on along the minus strand of DATAWT010000007.1, from coordinate 55,787 downwards.
GGCCGGCGACAGCAGCACCAGCGCCGCGATCCGCTCCGGCGCGGCGAGCGCGAGGTGAAGCGCGACGACCGCTCCGAACGAGGTGCCCGCCAGCGTGCAGGTGTCGACGTCCGCTTCGTCAAGCAGCACCGCCACCGCCTCGGCGAGTTCGTCGAAGGACGCCGGCGCCGGCGCCCCCGCCGCGAAGCCGGGCAGCTCGGGCGCGATCACGTGGAACTGCTCGGCGAGCAGCTCGAGTGCGGGGTCATGGTGCAGACCACCGCCGCCGTGAAGTGAGACGAGGACATCGCCCTCACCGCCCTCGAGCACCCGCGGCGGCCCGGGCCGCTCGCGCAGCATCAGCGGCCGCCATCCTTGCTGATCAACTCGATCAGGTTGCCCTCGGGGTCGCGCACGAAAGCCATGCTCACCCCCGGCTCCGGTGATTGGCGCGGCGGCCAGACGGCGCCGGCGCCGGCCGCGAGCAGCCGGGCGTAGACGCCGTCGAGATCCTCGACGTCGAGCGCGATGTGCGCCCAGCCGCGTGTCAGCAGCGCGTCGTTGGGCGCGAGGCCCTGCGCGCCCGCAACCGATTCGCCGTGCTCGAGCAGCTCGAGCCGCGTACCTCCGGGCAGCTTGCCCATCGTCACCCGCAGCGGGCCGAACGCGGCGCGGAACTCCGGCTCGAACCCGAGCGCGTGCCCATACCAGGCCTCCGCGGCGTCGAGGTCGCCGACCGAGAGCCCGACATGGTGAACGCCCGACACGCTCATGACGCCTCCGCAACGCAGCGGTTGCGCTGCGATCCGAGGCCGGTGATCGAGCCCTCGATCACGTCGTCAGGGCGAAGGTAGCGGCCGTAGTGCGCGCCGTTGCCGGCCGGCGACCCGGTCAGCAGCAGGTCACCGGCGCGGAGTGCGGCCCAGTCCGAGACATAGGAGATCAGGCGTGCGACGCCGAACATCATGTCCGCCGTCGACTCATCCTGCATCGTCTCGCCGTTCAGCTTGAGCTCGATCTGCAGCGAGGCCGGGTCGCCGGCGAACCGGGCGGGGACGATCCACGGCCCGATCGGCAGAAACGTCGGCGAGTTCTTCGCTCGCAGCCAGTCGCTGCCGATCACCGGCATGTCGGCGCGGTGGACGAGGTCGCGCGTCGTGAGGTCGTTGGCGATCGTGTAGCCCGCGACGTGCTCGAGCGCGCGCTCGGGCGGAATGTGGCGCCCGTCGCGCCCGATCACGACCGTGAGCTCGAGCTCCCAGTCGTGGTCGCCGTGCGTCGGCAGGACGATGTCCTCGAACGGTCCCGCGAGCGCCGAGTGCGCTCCGAGGAAGACGTAGGGCTCGCCGCCGGCGATGCGCGCGTCCATCATCGCGGCGGTCTCCTCGCGCAGCTCCTCGATGCTCATGTCGGGGCGTCGGCCGATCTCGCGGTCGACCGCGAGATCGATCACGTGGCGTCGGTAGTTCGCGCCGCTCTGGAAGATCTGGCCGGGGACGAGCGGCGCCTCGACCTCGACGTCCTCGAGCGCCCCAAGCTCCAGAGCGCCATCGCCGGCCGCGCCGGCCAGGCGCTCGAGCCAGCGTTCCCAATCGCGCAGCATCGCCGTCGCCGACTCCGCGCCGAGCGCACGCAGGTCAGCGACGCGCTCGCCCTCGAGCAACAGCGCCGGGTAGCTCTCGCCGCCGCGCGAAACGGTGCCGAGGGCGAACTGACCGCTCGCGAGCCGCACCGCTTCAGGTGAACAGCCCGGTCGCGGCGATCGCGCCGTCGGCGTCCTCGCCGGCGCGCGCGACGGCCGGGAAGCATTCGAACATCGAGTGCGGCATCGCGAGGTTGCGGTAGAAGACGTTCGAGCCCTGCGCCGGTTCGAAGCGGATCGGCTCGTGGTCGGGCTCGTAGTTTCGATAGCCGCCGCTGTTGAGCTCGACGCGCATGCCGCTCGGCTCGCGGGCGTAGAGGTAGTCCTGCTCGCCCATCCCGTGGCGTCCCGGCCCGAACTCGATCTCGACCCCGGCGTTGATCAGCACGTCGGCGGCGCGGACGAGCTCCTCGCGCGAGTCGAGCCAGTAGGAGAAGTGGTTGATGCGGCCGCTCGCCGGCGTTGGGTCCCAGACGACGCCGAGGTCGTGGGCGCGCTCGCAGACCGTCGTCATCGCGAAGACGACCTGATCGGGGTTCTCGGGGATCACCGTGTACTCCATGTAGCGGTGGCCGAGCGTCTCGCGGTACCAGCGCGCGTCGCCGTCGGGATCGGCGGCCGCGATCGTCACGTGGTCGAGGCAGCGCGCCGCCGCTCCGCGCGGGTCAAAGCGCTGCGGGCGGTTCGGGAACGGCGACTCCATTCCGGCGGGCGGCACGTAGCGCTCGACCTCCCAGAGGATCTCGTGGACGTGGCCGCCGGGGCTTCGGTAGCGGTACGCCGGACCATGCCCGACGCTCGCCTCGCTCCAGCCCTCGCCGCGACCGCTGGCCTCGATCCGCTCGACGGCGAGCGCCAGCTGCTCGGCGCCGTCCGCGCGCCAGGCGACATGACCGAGCCCGGGAACCGGAGCCTCCGTCAGCTGCAGCGTGTGATGGAAGACGTCGCCCCAGCCGCGCAGATAGACGGACCCGCCGTCGCTAGATGACTCCTGGAGGCCGAGCACCTCGGTGTAGAAGCGCAGCGAGCTCTCCGCGACGGGGGTGAGGATCTCGACGTGCGCGAGCTGCGAGAGCAGGCGCGGTTGCATGAGCTTCTCCCCTCCAGGATGAAAATCAAAGTTTGCGTTCGGGTTATACGCGACGGGCGCGGCGCCCGTCAACCCGCTTCAGCTGCCGAGCAGGTAGGCCGCCGCGGCCGCGCCGAGCTCGTCGACGAGCTCCTCCCAGGGCACCCGCCGCTGGGACTCGAACGTCGGCCCGTACATCACCTGACGCGCGAGCGTGCAGTAGACGAGACGAAACGCGACGTCGGCGGCGAGCTCCGGATCGGGGTGGACGATCGCTTCGCGACGCGACAGCACGATCGAGCGGAAGACCGCGGCCTGCGCCGAGGACGCCTGCGAGCCGAGCCGCGCGACGACGTCGTCGACGGCGCCGCGGTGCATGACGACGCGCAGGATCGCGGAGTAGTCGCGCATCGGCTTGGCGAGGTCGCGCACCGTCTCGAGCACGAGTTCGCGGGCCGGCAGCGCGCTGCGCGCCTCGCGCTCGGCGAGCGCGGCGTCCTCCGCCGCCAGCTCATCCATCACGCGCTGGTGAACCGCGTAGAAGAGCGCGTCCTTGCTCGGAGCGCGCGCGTAGATCGCGCCGATCGAGACGCCGGCGCGCTCGCTGACGCGCGCGAGCGTGAAAGAGCCGTAGCCCTCCTCCTCGAGCAGCTCGCGCGCGGCGCGCAGGACCCGCTCGAAGGACGTGCGGCTGCGCTCCTGGCGCGGCGGGCGGATCAGCGTTCGCGCGTCGTTCACAGCGAGCGATCGTAGCCGCTGCCTCGTTGCGCGGGCCATGCGGGCTGAAATAGAATCGAGATTCGTGTACTTCGGCGGAGTGGAGCGCGGGTCCAGGTGATCGAGGGCGACGTCTTCTGGTCGGGCGAGGACGGTTACGAGGACGCGCTCGCGCAGGCCGTCTGGAACGAGCTCAAGCCGCCTCGCCGTCCGGCCGCGATCGTCCACGCCACGAGCGCCGAGGACGTCGTCGCCGCGGTGCGCCTGGCGCGCGAGCGCGGATTGCGCATCAAGGCGCGCTCGGGCGGCCACGCCTGGACCGGGTCAAGCGTCCGCGACGACGCGATCCTCGTCAACCTCGCGCAGCTCTCCGAGGTCCGTGTCGATGCCGCGAGCGCGACGGCGACGGTCGAGCCGGGCTCCAAGGGGCGCGACCTCAACACGCTGCTTGAGCCCCACGGCCTGTTCTTCCCGACCGGCCACTGCCCGACGGTCGGCGTCGGCGGCTATCTCCTCCAGGGAGGCTGGGGCTGGAACTCGACGAGCCTCGGGCCCGCCTGCGTGAGCGTGATCGGCGTCGACGTCGTCACCGCCGCGGGCGAGCTCGTTCACGCCGATGAGACGCAGAACAGCGAGCTCCTCTGGGCGGCGCGCGGCGCGGGGCCGGGCTTTCCGGGGATCGTCACGCGCTTTCACCTGCGCTGCCACCCGCGGCCGCGCTCGATGCTGCTCAGCAACTACGTCTATCCGCTCGAGGTCATCGACGAGCTGCTCGAGTGGGCGCTACAGATCGGCCGCGAGGTCCCGCCGCAGCTCGAGTTCGTGATCCTCGGTACGACGCCGCGGATCGACAACGTCGTCGTCGAGGGGCCCCCGGCGCTCGTGATCAACGCGATCGCGATGTTCGACGAGGCGCGCGAGGGAGAGCGAGCGCTGGCCTTGCTCGAGAGCTGCCCGGTGCTCGAGCACGCCTCGCTTCGCGTCACCGCGGCGCCGATGACGCTCAACGAGCTCTACGCGATCGGCGAATCGACCGAGGCGCCGGGCTTCCGCTGGGCCGTCGACAACATGTGGACCGACGCCGGCGCCGCGGAGCTGGTCCCGGCGGTCCGCGAGATCTTCGAAGGCGTGCCTACGCCCGCATCGCACGTCTTCTGGCTCAACTGGCCCGAGCAGGAGATCCGCGACGCCGCGCTGTCGGTGATCGGACGGACCTACATCGCCGCCTTCACCGGCTGGACCGACCCCGCGCAGGACGAGCGCTACCGCTTCTGGGGACGCGACCACATGCGCCGCCTCGAGCATCTGTCGAACGGCATCCAGCTCGCCGACGAGAACCTCGACGCGCGGCCCGAGGCGCGCTACCTCTCCGATGAGAACCTCGCGCGGCTCGAGGAGCTGCGCGGGCGCTGGGATCCCGACGGCGTCTTCCCGAGCTACCTCGCGGGCGCCGGCTAGAACGTCCGCGTCGCGCCGCCGTCGGCGACGAGGAAGCGCGCGGTCACGAACGCCGCCTCATCGCTGACGAGGAACGCGATCGAGCCGACGAGGTCCTCGACGGCGGCGTGGCGGCGCAGTGCGCGCTGGCCGACCATCTGATCGAGGACCTCGCGTGGGAACTCGCCGCGCTCGATGCTCTCATCGACCGCCGCCGTGCGGGTCAGCCCCGGCGAGACGGCGTTGACGGTGATCCCGTGCGAGCCGAGGTCGTTGGCCAGCCCGCTCGTGAGGCCGAGCGCTCCGGCCTTGCTCGCCATGTATGCGGTCAGCCCCGCTGTGTTGGTGTAGATCGAGGAGGAGGCCATGTTGACGATCCGCCCCCAGCCGCGCTCGATCATGTCCGGCGCGAACGCCTTGGCCATCAGGAACTGCGACTCGAGGTTGATCGACAGCACGCGGCGGAACGCTTCGAGCTCGAGCTCCTCGAACGACGCCGCGAAGTTGATCCCGGCGAGGTTGACGAGGATGTCGCAGCGCCCCGCGGCCTCGTGCACCGCCGCCGCGAGCCGCGCGACCGCTTCGGGGTCGCTGACGTCCGCCGTGAGCGGCGTGCAGCGCCCGCCCGCGGCCTCGATCGCCTCCGCCGTCTGCGCGCAGTCGCGCAGATCGACGGCCACCACGTGCGCGCCGGACGCCGCGAGCGCCTCGGCGACGGCGCGCCCGAAGCTGCGCGCGGCGCCGGTAATCACGGCGACACGCGCGGAGTGGTCAGTCGCCACGGCCGCGCTCGCTAGGCATCGCGCGAGCGCCGGCGCGGCTCGCCGTAACCGACCGGCGCGGCGCCGGCGACGACGCGGTTGACGATCGTCCCGATCCCCTCGACGGTCATCTCGATCTCATCGCCCGCCCCAAGCGGCGGCGGATCGAGCTCGCCGCGGCGGCCCCAGAGCTCGCCGAGGCAGCCCGAGCCGCAGGTCCCCGAGCCGATCAGATCGCCGGGGACGAGCGTCGCGCCGCGCGAGGCGTAGACGAGCATCTGCTCGAACGACCAGGCCGCGCTCGCGAGCGTGTCCTCCCCCATCTGCTCGCCGTTTCGCCTGACCGTCATCGCCAGATCTAGCCGGCCTGAGCTGTCGCGGTGGCCCTCGAGCTCATCGGCGGTGACGATCCACGGGCCGAGCGTCGAGGCGAAGTCCTTGCCCTTCGCCCAGCCCATTCCGGCGCGACGGTCGAAGCGCTGCAGGTCGCGAGCCGACCAGTCGTTGAAGATCGCGTAGCCCGCGATGTGACCCCGCGCGCTCTCGACATCGAGGTCGCGGCCGCGCCGGCCGATGATCGCGGCGACCTCCAGCTCATAGTCGAGCTGCTCGCAGCCGGGCGGTACCGCGATCTCCTCACCGGTGGCGAACAGCGCGCTCGCATTCGAGAAGTAGAACGCCGGCGCCTCATACCAGGCGGCCGGCACGCTCGCGCCCTCGCCCTCGGTCATGACCATTCCCTCGATGTGCTGCTCGAAGGCCACGAAGTCGCGCACCGACGGCGGCCGCAGCGGCACGAGCAGCCGCACGCCCGATAGCGGCCTCGCCTCGCCGAGCTCGAGGCGCTTGCGCTCCTGCGCGCCCGCGCACAGCACGTCGATCAGCGAGACGCCCTCGGGCAGCGCACGCACGTGCGCCCCGTCGACGACGCCGTCGCGCTCACTGCCACCGTCCTCGTATCTGGCGAGGCGCATGCCCGGTTCTCCTCCCGCGCTCAGTTTCGCGAACGCGAACCCTGGTTTCGATACCGTAACCGCCGCCGCCCGTGGATGCCGCCGAGACAGCCAAGGCCGTCACGCTCGAGGTCGAGGCGCTCTTCTCCTACCGCCTCGCGGCGCTGGCGGACGTGCAGATCATCGGCGAGGTCCCAGAGGGCGCCCGCGCCAACTTCATAAACGGCGACGATGTCGACGTCCGCGGCGAGCGCGTGCGCGGCCGCATGCTCCCCTGGGGCGGGGACTGGCTGATGGTGCGCCGCGACGGCGTCGCGATCCTCGACGTGCGAAACGTGATCGAGACCGTCGAGGGCGCCCGCATCCTCTACACCTACAGCGGCATCGCCGACCTCGGCCCTGACGGCTTCGCGCGCTTTCTCGCCGGCGATGCCCCGCCCGCGCAGCTGCGCGGCGCGCCGAGGATGTCGACCGGGCACCCCGACTTCCTCTGGCTCAACCGCCGCCAGTGCGTCGTGAGCGGCGAGATCCGACCCGGTGAGCCGAGCGAGCTGACGGTGCTCGCCCTGCTCTAGCGTCACGAGTGCGCGGCGGTGGCGAGGCGCAGCGGCGGGCGGTCGGGATGGCCCTGCGCCCATGAGACGATCGGGTTGCGCAGCACGCCGATGCCCTCGATCTCGGCCTCGATCAGATCGCCCGGGCGCAGGTAGAGCGACGCCGCGTCGGGGCTGAACCCGGCGACGCCGGCGACGGTGCCGGTCGAGACGATGTCGCCGGGCGCGTAGCCCATCGGCGAGTAGTGGCTGATGATCTCGGGGATCGTCACCGACATGCGGCTGGTGTGTGACTCCTGGCGCAGCTCGCCGTTGACGCGCAGCGCCATCGCGAGGTTGCGCGGGTCGGGGACCTCATCGCGCGTGACGATCCAGGGGCCGAGCGGGCAGAATGTGTCGATGCCCTTGCAGAGCGAGAAGACGCCGGACTTCATCTCGGCGCGCTGGATGTCGCGCGCGGTGATGTCGTTGAAGATCACGTAGCCGGCGATGTAGTCCTCGGCGTCCTCGGGGGCGAAGAACGATCCGGCGCGCCCGATCACGATCGCAAGCTCGAGCTCGTAGTCGAGCTCGTTGGTGAGGCCCTCGGGGTAGATGATCGGATCGTCGGGGCCGATGATCGCGTCGATGTTCTGGAAGAAGACGATCCACGGCAGCACCGGGTGGGACCAGTTGACGCGCGTCGACTCCTCGTGGTGCTCCTGGAAGTTGCCGGCGGTGTGGAAGAACTTGCGCGGCACCAGCGGCGCGCGCAGGCGAACGTCTGAAAGCGGCGCCTCGAAGCCGGTCGGCTCGGCTTCGCCGCCGCGCTCGAAGTAGCTGCGCATATCCGGCAGATCGAGCTCGACGACCGTCTCACCGACGATGTGTCCGACGCGTCCGTTGTCGAATGTGACGAGTTTCATGGGGTTTCAGGACCGCGCTTGCGCGCGGGTTAGGTAAGTGTATGCAAATCCGCGACTCGCATCCACTTGCCGATCATCGCTTCTCGACGCGCAATGAGCCGTCGGCGCCGCCGAACACGCCGACCTCGCCGGTCCCCCATCCCGGGCTGCCGGTGTGCACGAACTCCCGCGTCGCCGTGCGCAGCGCGGCCGAAACGGCGTCCGCCGCCGCCTCCTCACCGGCGACCCAGGCGCCCGGCAGGCTCGAATGGTGGCTGCCGAAGAGCAGCGGCACGCCGATCGTGTGAACCGCGCCGAGCCCCGGCTGCGGCGAGCGGTGCTCGATCCGGTAGCTGTGGACAGATCCGCCACCCGCACGCCGCGCATCCGTCCAACGCTCGATCGGCCCCGCGAAGATCGCGTCGGTCGCGATGCGCACGAGGATCTCGGTGTTGTCGGCGCCGGGAAGCTCCGCGCGCCGCGCCGCGATCGCCGCGGCGGCGTCCTCGATGCCGGGCTGCCGCGCGACGATCGCCTCCAGTCCGGCGTCGTCGACGACCGTGACGCGGCCGGGCTGGCGGTGGAAGAAGGTCGCCTCGTCGGCGTTGGTGCCGACGAGCACGTCCACCTGCGGCTGAATGCCGGCGGCCTCAAGCGGCGCATGCGCGATCGTCGCCCGATCAGCCACCGGCAGCGCGCCGCCGCGGGTGCCCCCAAACGGCCCCTCGGCGATCAGCCGCTCGTGCGCCTCGACGATCTCCTGCGCCGACCGCGAGCGAAGTGCCTGCGGATCGAACGCTCCGCCGGTCAGCGTCCTCGCCAGCTCCTCCGCCCAGCGCGTCGCGAGCTCGGGCGCGATCGTGCTCTCCCCGAGCGGCGGCGACATCGCGAGGACGCGCTGAACGCGTCCGTCGGTGGCGGCCATCCCGAGCAGGTGAACGACCGACAGAGCGCCCGCCGACTCGCCCGCGAGCACGATCCGCTGCGGGTCGCCGCCGAGCGCGGCGGCGTTGGCGTGAAGCCACTGAAGCGCGGCCAGCTGGTCGAGCAGCCCCCAGTTGCCAGACGGCGCGCCGAGCGCCGGGTGGTGAAGCCAGCCGAGCGAGCCGAGGCGGTATCCCGGGATCGCCACGACCGCCCCGAGGGCGCGGGCGAGCGAGGCGCCGTCGAAGAGCGAGACGCTCGGCGAGCCGAGCACGAAGCCGCCGCCGTGAAGCCACACGAACACGGGCAGGCCGCCGTCGCCGCGTTCGCTCGGCGTCCAGATGTTCATCCGCAGGCAGTCCTCCTCGCCAGGCGGCAGATCGCCGTGGCTGCGATGACCGATCGGCCGCTCGGGCTGGGGCGCCGGCGGCGCCGGCACAACCGCGTCGATCACGCCGCTGCGCGCTTCGATCGGCGCCGGCGCGCGCCAGCGCAGCTCGCCGAGCGGTGGCTCGGCGAACGGAACGCCGAGGAAGCTCGCGATCTCGCCGTCGCCTGAGCCGCGCAGCGTCCCTGACGTCGTCTGCGCGACCGGCTCGCTCATCGCTTCACCGCCACGGCGTAGCGGAAGACGTTGCGGATCGCGATCGCACCGTCCGGCCGCTCGAACTGCGCGAGCTGCTGATCGAGGACCTCGCGCACGCGCGGCTCACCGGCGGCGCGAACCGCGCGCGCTCCGCCGGCGGAGGCAAGCAGGGCCAGCAGGGCATCGCCGGCGTCGCGATAGCTCCAAACGACGGGCAGCTCCCCTTCCTCCTCGACCGCGAGTCCGGCGGCGGAGAGCGCGGCGGTGAGCGCGCCTTCCTCGGACAGCGAATAGGGCGCGTAGCCGTCGGCCTGGCCCTGCTCGGAGAGCTCCTTCATCGCCAGGTGAAGCACCGTTCCCTCGTTGCGCTCCGGTTCGGCGAAGGCCGCCGCGGCGAAGCGGCCACCGCCGCGCAGGGCGCGCGCGGCCTCGGCGATGGCCAGCGGCGGCTCGGCCGCGAACTGCAGCGCGTTGACAGCCGTCGCCACGTCGAAGGCGCCGTCGGCAAACGGCAGCGCCTCGATCTGCGCCTCGCGGAAGTCCCCCTGCGGAGTTCGCTCGCGGGCGATCGCCAGCAGCGCCGGGGCGATGTCGACGCCGCTCACGCGCGCGCCGCGGCCCACCGCGAGCGCCGCGGCGTAGCCTGACCCGCAGCCCAGGTCGAGCAGGCGCGTGCCCGGGCCGGCGGCGGTGAGGTCGAGCAGGCGCTCGAACAGCGCGTGGTTCTGCGGCTCGGCGAGCTGCGCCCACTCGCGCGGGCGGGTGCTCCACAGGGCGCGCTGCTCATCGATCAGGGCTTGGGCCGTCATCGCGGTCGGCTCGGCGCTGCTGGCTGTCGTCGTGAAGGATGCATCGCGGACGGGCGCTGAGCCTCGCACCGTACGCGAGCGCCGCGGGATCCGGCTCCACGCCCCGTTTCGAGATCATGCCCCCACGCCGATGAGCCGCCTTGACCCGAATAGCTGCCGAACCGCCCAGGCCGCGTGAGAGCTCCCATCGCCCACGTCGGCCACGTCGAACTCCTGAGCCCGCGCATCGAGGAGAGCGTGCGCTGCTTCACCGAGGTCCTCGGGCTGCGCGAGGTGCGTCGCGAGCGCCAGAGCGTCTACCTGCGCGGCGAGTCCGAATACGAGCTCTGCGGCCTCGTGCTCACCGAAGCGCGGCACGCGGGGATCGGGCATCTCGCGCTGCGCGCACGCGACGCCGACTCCCTGGCGGCGACCGCCGCGGCGCTCGGGCAGGCCGGGATCGACGGCGAATGGCTCGACAGCGACGTCGGGCACGGCCCGGCGTTTCGCTTCCGCGACCCCGACGGGCACCTGCTCGAGCTCTACTGGGAGACCGAGCGCTACGAACCGCCCGCCGACGACCACCCGCAAGCGCGCGACCGCCTCGGCCTGCGCGGGACCGCCGGCGTCGATGTGCGCCGGCTCGATCACGTCAACCTGCTCGCGGCAGACGTCGCGGGCGCGGCTTCGTTCGCGAGCGAGCTGCTCGGATTCCGCCTGCTCGACAGCGTCGTCGAGGACGACGGTTCCACAAGCGGCGCCTGGCTGTCGCTCGGCCAGCGCCCGCTCGAGCTGATCTACACGCGCGACCGCCGACGGGCGAGCGGGCGCCTCCACCACACCGCGTTCTGGGTCGACACGCGCGAGGAGGTGCTGCGCGCCGCCGACATCTTCGTCGACCGCGGCGTGGCGATCGAGGTGCCGCCGGCGGCGCACACGATCGGGCGAAGCTTCTTCCTGTACGGATTCGAGCCCGGCGGCAACCGCATCGAGGTGACGACCGGCGCCGACCTCGTCCTCGACCCCGAGCCGCCTACACGCACCTGGACGGCCGCGGAGCGCCGTCGCGGGGTCGGCTGGGGGACGACGTTCCCGCCGAGCTGGCACGAGTACGGTACGCCCGATTTGCAGCCGAACGAGCAGCCCGGCCGATGAGATTGCGCTCGATCTACTGGCAGGACGAACCGGCCGTCGTGCGCGAGGAGCCCGACGGAAGGCTGCTGCGGCTTGCCGGCGTCGAGGCGATCGGCGCGCCGACGCCGCTCGAGCTGCTGCGTGAGTCCGCGGCCAGCGCGAGCGAGGAGCTCGATCCGGCGAGCGTGCGCGCGCGTCCGGCCGTACCCGATCCCCACCGCATCGTCTGCGTCGGCCTCAACTACCGCGAGCACATCGAAGAGAGCGGCCGAAGCGAGTCCGACTACCCGGTGCTCTTCACGAAGTGGGCGAGCAGCCTCGTCGCCGACGGTGCGCCGGTGATCCTGCCGCCCGAGGCGAGCGCCGGGGACTACGAGGCGGAGCTCGCCGTCGTGATCGGAAAGCGCGGGCGGCGGATTCCCGCCGAGCTCGCGATCGAGCACGTCGCGGGCTTCACGATCGCCAACGACGTGACGATGCGCGACTACCAGCAGAAGACGCACCAATGGCTGCAGGGCAAGGCCTGGGACGCATCGACGCCGCTCGGCCCGGCGCTCGTGACGCTCGATGAGCTCGAAAACCCGTTCGACCTCGAGATCTCCCTCGAGCTCAACGGCGAGATGATGCAGCGCTCGCGCACGTCGCTTCTGATCTTCGACATCCCAACCCTGATCGCGACGATCTCCGAGTTCACCGAGCTCGAGCCGGGCTACATCGTGCTGACGGGCACGCCGTCGGGTGTCGGCTACCGCCGCGAGCCGCGCGTCTGTCTCGCCGACGGCGACCGCATGCGAATCACGATCGAGGGCCTCGGCACACTTGAGAACCCGGTCGTAGCGGAGGCCGTCGCCCGCTGAGCCGGCGCCGCGCTCAGTCGGTCGTACGGCGGCGATAGAGGGCCGTCGCGGTCGGCGCGAAGATCGCGATCAGCGCGACGGACCAAAGCAGCGCCGCAACCACCGGATGCTGCATCGGCCAGGCGTGGATCGACGCCGATGGATTCGGATTGCCGAGCAGCTGGCGCGAGGCGGCGGTGACCGCACTGACCGGATTCCAGTCCGCGACCGTGCGCAGCACGAGCGGCATGTGTTCGGTGGGCACGAGCGCGTTGGAGACGATCGCGAGCGGGAAGAGGATCACGAGACCGATGCCCTGCGCCGACTCAGGGCCCTTGCTGAGCATGCCGAGGCAGGCGCAGCCCCAGGAGAGGGCATAGCTGAACAACAGGAAGATCGCGAAGCCGGCGATGACCGATGGCGCGCTCGCCTCCGGCCGCCAGCCGATGACGAGGCCCGTCGCGGCGACGAAGCCGGCGCAGATCGCGGCGGTCAGCAGGTCGGCCAGCGAGCGCCCGACGAGAACCGCCGCCGGCCACATCGCGAGCGTCCGCAGGCGGTCGATGACGCCACTGCCAAGATCGGTGCTGAGCCCCACCGCGGTGCCCATCGAGGATGTCGTCAGGTTCATCGCAAGCAGGCCGGCGATCGCGAAGTCCTTGTAGCTGCCCCCGCCGGGCAGGGCCACGCCGGACCCGAACACATACACGAAGAGGAGCGTGAAGAGCACCGGCTGGACCGTGACGTCAGACAGCTGCAACGGCTCGCGCCGGATGTGCAGGAGGTTGCGCCAGGTCAGCACGGCCACATCCCCTAACTTCCGCCGCAGCGGCCGTGACCCCGCGCTCAGTGTGCGCGCGGCAGCGGGAGCCGGCGCGGATCCTTCGGCTGAACTCATCGGCTGCCGACCTCCTCGTGCTCGGTTGCCCGCGCGTTTCCGTCCTCGCCGGTCGAATGTCCGGTCAGCGTGAAGAAGACGTCGTCGAGCGAAGGCTGGTGAACCTGGACGTCGTCGACCTCGATGCCCGCGTCGTCGAGCGTGCGCACGACGATGCTGGCGAGGCCGGCGAGGCTGCGCGCTGGAGCGCGCATGCGCCGCCCGTCGTGGCTGACCTGCACCGGGCCGGCGACGAGCTCGGCGATCGCCGTCGCCGCCGACGGATCGGCCTCACTCAATGTCAGCTCGAGGCGCGCGCCGCCGACCTGCGCCTTCAGCGCCGCGGCGGTGCCCGAGGCGATCACGCGACCGTGGTCGATGACGACAATCCGGTCCGCGAGCTCATCGGCCTCGTCGAGGTATTGCGTGGTGAGCAGCAGCGTCACGCCGTCAGCCACCAGCCCGCGGATCACGTCCCACATCCGCACGCGACTGACGGGATCAAGTCCCGTCGTCGGCTCGTCGAGGAAGAGCACCCGCGGCCGCGTGAGCAGGCTGGCGGCAAGGTCGAGACGGCGACGCATCCCGCCCGAGTAGCCCGAGACGATCCGGTCCGCGGCGTCCGCGAGGTCGAACTGCTCGAGCAGCTCGACTGCGCGAACGCGCGCCTGTGCGCGCCGCAAGCCGCCCAGGCGGCCGAGCATCAGGAGGTTCTCGCGGCCGGTCAGGATCTCATCGAGTGTCGCGTCCTGTGCGGCGACGCCGATCTGGCGCTGTACCTCGGCGGCCTCGTTGACGACGTCGTAGCCGGCGACGCGCGCCGAGCCGCCGTCGGGGAGCGAGAGCGTCGTGAGAATGCGGACGGCCGTCGTCTTGCCGGCTCCGTTGGGGCCGAGCACGCCGAGGATCGTGCCGGCTGGCACGCCCAGGTCGATCCCATCCAGCGCGACCGTGGCGCCGAAGCGCTTGCGCAGCCCGTGGACCTCAATCATCAATTCGGCGGGCACATCGGCCTCCTCGATCTACTTACCGGTCGGCAAGCAAGCGGGCACAATATCCCACTTACTAACCGGCCGTCAAGTAAACTCGTGCGATGGCCAGATCCTCTTCCGCCACGGCGGGGCGACAGAAGGCATCCGCCACCGCGTCAGTAGCTGTGACCATCGAGCCCGCCGTCCCCCCACCCTCGACGCGCGAACGCATCCTCGATGTGGCGCTCGAGCTGTTCGCCGAGCGCGGCTACGACAAGACCTCGCTTCGCGACATCGCCGAGCGGCTCGCGATCACCAAGGCCGCGCTCTACTACCACTTCGAAAGCAAGCAGGACATCCTTCTCGAGCTGCACCTGCGCCTCCACGCAATCGGCCGCGAGGTCCTCGAGCAGCTCGAGCGCCTCGAGGACGGATCGGCGCGCGCGACGGCCTGGCCGGCGCTCGTCGACAAGTTCATCGAACGCGTCGTCGAGAACCGCGACCTCGTTCTCCTGCACCAGCGCAACCATCGCGCGCTGGAGGAGCTGACGGACAACGAACGCCACCGTGCCGAGAACGACAACATCGAGGAGCTGTTCCGCCGAGTCCTCCAGAGTCCGGCGATTCCGCTCGCGCAGAGGGTTCGCATGGTCTGCTCGATCGGCGCCGTCATCACAGTGCTCGTCGGCTCCGAGAACCTCTTTGGCGATGTGCCTATGCCCGAGCTTGCCGAGCACGTCCGAGAGGCAGTTGCCGCGCTACTCGAAACCGATCGGCGCGCGTAGAGCCGACGCGGCGTTCGGCCGCTCGATCGAAATGCGGGCGGAGGGACTTGAACCCCCAAGGGCTTTCGCCCACCGGCTCCTAAGGCCGGCGTGTCTACCAATTCCACCACGCCCGCTCAGCGTGCCCCGTTCTAGCAGAGCGCGGCTACGATGCGCCCGGGCCCGGGTGCCCAAATTGGTATAGGGAGCGGTCTCAAAAGCCGCCGCTCGAAAGAGCATGTGGGTTCGAGTCCCACCCCGGGCACTCCCAGATCGCGCGACAATCATGAGGCCATGCGCCGCCGTGCCGCCGTCGCCGTGATCGCCGTTGCACTGGTGCTCGTCTTCAGCGCGGCGACCGACCGCTCTACACGGCGCTCACCGCGCGTTTGCGCTGCGGCAACCTGGACGACCGTCGCCTCGGTCGACGCCGCAGTCGCCACGCGGATCTACCGAAACGAGCTCGCCGGCAGCGAGGTCAGCGCAGACCTGGCGCATGTCCAAGCGACGCGCGGGCTGGCCGCCGCGGCGGCCGCCGGCAACAGGGCCGCCGCGCTTCGGTCCGTGCAGGCACTCGTATTCCATCCCCACTGGCACATCGTCCGCCTGCGCGTCCTCGATCGCCGTGGCCGGCTCCTCGCTGATGTCGGAGGCCCGTTTGTGATCGCGCCGGTGCGCGGCGTGCTCCGCTCGGGCGGGCGCACCGTCGGGAGCTTCCTGATGAGCGTGCAGGACGATGTCGGCGAGGCGAAGCTCGTGCAGCGCTTCATCGGCAACGCCTCGGGCTTCTATGTCGCGGGACGTCTCGTCGCAGAATGGGGCGCGAGCTTCCCGGCGAGCGAGCCGTCGGCCTCCTCGCTCATCCTCGCCGGCCGGCGCTACCTCCTCGCCCGCCAGACCTTCGCCGCCTTCCCGTCGGGAGCGCTCGATGAGCTGCAGCTGATCGCCCCTCCCCCAGCCGCGCTCTCGCGCTCCACCTGTGCGAGCGTCGAGGCGGGCGCCTACGGCGCCGTCGCCGTTCGCTTCGCGCGACTCGCCACGAGCCTCGCGCGCGCGTACTACGGCTACGCGGCGACGGTGACGCTCTACACCGGCGCGCTCGTGTTCGTCCGCTCCGGCACGCAACAGCTGGCCTCAAGCGGTGGTCCAGGCCCGACGTCGCTGCCGCGGTCGGGAGCGGTCTCCTACCGCGGGCGCACCTGGCTCGATTATTCCTTCGCGCCAGAGGAAGCCGCGCGGATCTACGTCCTCGCGCCGGCGTCGTGAGCTCCGAGCGCGCCAACCGGCCCGACGAGCTGCTCGACCGGGTCGACGAGCACGACCGGGTGGTCGGGACCGTTCGCAAGGGCGACACCGAGCGCGACCCGTCGCTGATTCACCGCGAGGTCGCGATCCTGATCCATCGCGATGGCGGCCGCGAGCTGCTGTGGCAGCTGCGCAGCGCGGAAAAGAGCGTGCTGCCGCTGACGTGGGACTTCGCCTGCGCCGGACACGTCGAGGCTGGCGACGAGCCGCTTGCCGCGGCGCACCGCGAGCTGCTCGAGGAGCTGGGCTTCGAGACCGAGCTCGAGCTGCTCGAGCGTCGCCTCGTGCGCCAGCCGTGGGAGAGCTACTTCGTGAGCGTCTTCGCAGGGCCGCTGCCGCCGCGAACCGAGCTGCGCCTCGACCCCGACGAGGTCGCCGCCGTCGAGTGGTGCGATGCCGCGGGCCTTCGCCGTTGGGCGGCCGAGGGCCGTCGCCTCAGCGGCGTCGCGCGCGAGATGGCCGAGGCGTTCTGGAGCGGCGCGCTGCGCTGAACGGCGCCGGGTGCCGCACCCTCCCGTGCGCGGCACCCACCCCGGGGCGCCTCAGAAGAGGCCGACCGTGCGGCCTTCGGAGTCGATGTCGATGTCGAAGGCGGCGGGTGACTTGCCGAGCCCCGGCATCTGCATGATCTCGCCGCACAGCGGCACGAGCCAGCCCGCGCCGGTGTAGGGGCGAATGTCGCGGATCGGCAGCGTGTAGCCCTCCGGTGCATTGAGAAGCGACGAGTCGTGCGAGAGCGACAGGTGGGTCTTCGCCATGCAGATCGGCATCCGGTCGAGCCCGAGCTCCTTGAACTCGCCGAGCTTGCGCTGCGCGAGCGGCGAGAACTCGACGTCGCCGGCGCCGAAGATCTCCTTGGCGACGGTCTCGATCTTCTCGGCGATCGGCGCGTCGATCGGATAGAGCTCGGTGAAGGTGCTCGGCTGCTCGCAGGCACTGGCGACGGCCTGCGCCAGGTCCGCGGCACCGGCGCCGCCGGAGCCGAAGCCGTCGTTGATCTCTGCCGCGAAGGCGCCGGCCTGTAGGCACAGCTGGCGCGCCTTCTCGAGATCCTCGTCGCTGTCGCCGGCGCGGCGGTTGACGCCGACCACGCACGGCAGGCCGAACTTCGCGACGTTGGCGAGGTGGCGGCGCACGTTGCCCATGCCCAGCTCGAGCGCCGCGTCGTCGTCGCCGCCGCCGTGATGCTTGATCGCTCGGACCGTCACGACGAGCACCACCGCGGAGGGCTTGAGGTTGCCCATCCGGCAGACGATGTCGAAGAACTTCGTCATGCCCATGTCTGAGCCGAAGCCCGACTCGGTGACGACGTAGTCGGCGACCTTCTGGCCGATCCGGTCGGCAAGCAGCGAGTTGTTTCCGTGCGCGATGTTCGCGAACGGGCCGCAGTGCATCAGGCAGGGCTGGCCCTCGAGCGTCTGGACGAGATTCGGCTTGATCGCGTCCTTGAGCAGAACCGTCATCGCGCCGCCGGCGTGGAGATCCTCGGCGGTGATCGGCTTGCCCTCGCGGTTGTTGGCCACGGTGATCGCCCCGAGGCGCTTGCGCAGATCCTGCAGGTCTCGCGCTACCGCCAGGATCGCCATCACCTCGGATGCCGCGGTGATGTCGAAGCCCGTCTCGCGCGGGTAGCCGTTCGCGGTCCCGCCGAGCGCGACGACCATGCTGCGAAGCGCCCGGTCGTTCATGTCGATGGCACGCCGCCAGCCGATCCGCAGCGCGTCGATGCCAAGCTCGTTGCCGTTGTGGATCGATGCGTCGATCATCGCCGCGAGCAGGTTGTTGGCGGCGCTGATCGCGTGGATGTCGCCGGTGAAGTGGAGGTTGAGGTCCTCCATCGGCACGACCTGCGCGTAGCCGCCCCCCGCCGCGCCGCCCTTGACGCCGAAGACCGGGCCGAGCGACGGCTCGCGCAGGCAGGCGATCGGGTTCTTGCCGATGTGGCCGAGGCCCTGCGTGAGGCCGACGAGCGTCGTCGTCTTGCCCTCGCCGGGCGGCGTCGGCGTCATCGCCGTGACGCAGACGAGCTTGCCGTCGGGCTGTCCTGAGAGGCGCTCGAGAACGTCGAGGGTGATCTTCGCCTTGTAGCGGCCGTAGGGCTCGAGCTCCTCCGGGCGCAGTCCTATGCGCGCGCCGACCTGCTCGATCGGCTGTAGCTCGGCTTCCTGGGCGATCTCGAGGCTGCTCTTCATTGTTCAATCCTCCTGTACAGGCGCGCGGACGATACACGGCTGCGGCGGCGACCGCATCGCGGCCTGCGCCGAGGTCCTACAGGCTCTGCGCCGACGTCCTCTCGGCCTCGATGATCGCCGCGAGGGTGTGCGCCAGCTCGCTCTGGGCGACGAGCGTGCCACCGTCTACCTCGAGCGCGAGCAGGCCGGCGCACTCGCAGACGAGCACTCCGGCGGCTGTGTCCCATAGCTTCACACCGCGCTCGTAGAAGGCGTCGTGGCGCCCCATTGCCGTCCAGGCGAGGTCGAGCGCCGCCGAGCCGAAGCGGCGGATATCGCGCACCTGCGGGAGCAGACGCGCGACCAGCCGGCCCTGCTTGGCACGCAGCGCCGGGTCGTAGCCGAATCCCGTCGCCAACAGCGACTGGCCGAGTGAGACGACGTGGTCGCCGCGCCATTCAAGCTCGGCGCCGTTACACGCCGCGACGCCACCGCGCAGCGCGGTGAAGGTCTCGCGCCGCAGCGGATCGTGGACGACTCCCGCCAGCGCGCCGTGCTCGTCGAAGGCGGCGATCGAGACGCACCACTGCGGGATCCCGTAGAGGTAGTTGACGGTCCCGTCGAGCGGATCGACGACCCAGCGAATCCCGCTCGAGCCGCGCTGATCCGCGCCCTCCTCCTCACCGAGGAAGGAATCCTCGCCGCGGCGGCTTGAGAGCAGTTCGCGGATCGCGCGCTGGGATGCGAGGTCAGCCTCGCTGACTGGATCGGTCGGGGTCGACTTGCTCGCGACGCTCGTCTCGGGCCCGGCCTCAAAGCGCGCGCGAAGCAGCTCCCCCGCGGTCTGCGCCGCCTCCTCGGCGAGCGCGAGCAGCTCGCCGGCGTCGGTGCTCAGCGCCACGGGTTGCCCGGGAGCTCTGGCGTTTCGGGCACCGCTCAGACACTACCCGGACCACCTGCAAGGATGCCCCGTCCGGTGGCGCTGCTCGCCAAGCTCAAGCCCGACATCACTGCGCTCCAGCGCTCGCGCGACTTTCGCGTGATCGAGATCGGGGCGATCGTCTCGGGGCTCGGCAGCCAGGCGGCGCTCGTGGCGGTCCCGGTGCAGGTTTATCTGCTGACGCACTCGACGGCGCTCGTCGGGCTGATCGGCGCGGCCGAGCTCGTCCCGACGATCGTCGTCGCGCTCTGGGGCGGTGCGCTTGCAGACCGCATGGACCGCCGGCGGATCCTGCTGCTCGCACAAGCCGCGACGCTGGTCGGCGCGACGCTTCTGGCGGTGCTGGCCTTCGCCGGACACCCGCCGGTCGCCGCAATCTTCGTCCTGGCGGCGCTGCTTGCCGGATCGAGCACGCTCGATTCGATCGCGCGCTCGTCGATGACCGCGCGCCTGGCCGGCGAGTGGCTGCGTTCGGCGATCGCGTTCAACTTCGGGATGAACCAGGTCACGGCAATCGTCGGACCGGGGCTCGGCGGACTGGTGATCGGCGCCGCCGGGGTCGGCTGGGTCTATGCCGCCGACGCCGTCAGCGTGCTCGTCACGGTCTACGCCGCGCTGACGATCTCGCCGCAACACCCGCATTCCACCGTGAGCGAGCCGATCCTCACCTCCGTCAAGGCCGGCCTGCGCTTCGCGCGCTCGAGCGAGGCGCTGATCGGGAGCTTCGTGATCGACCTCTTCGCGATGACCTTCGGTATGCCGCGCGTCCTCTTCGCGCCGCTATCGCTGAACGTCTTTCACGCCGGCGCCGCCGGGGCAGGCTTCCTCTACGCATCGGTGGCAGCCGGAGCCGCCGTCGCCGCGCTGACGAACTCGTGGCTTGCCAGCGCCCGCTGGATCGGGCGGATCACGATCGCGATGGTCGTCATCTGGGGTGTGGCGATCGCGGCGACGGCGTTGACGACGAGCATCGTGATCGCCGCCATCCTGCTCGCGGTGGCCGGCGGCGCCGACAGCATCAGCGCCGTCTGCCGAACGACGATCGCGCAACTCGTCACGACGGATGAGATGCGCGGGCGCATGACGTCGACGTTCCTGCTGGTCGTAATCGGCGGAGCGCGCCTCGGCGATGTCGAATCGGGCCTCGTCGCTTCGGCGACGACGCCGCGCTTCTCGGTCCTCAGCGGCGGCCTTGCCTGCATCGCCGGGGTCGGTGTGGTCGTCGCGGCGTTCCCCAAGCTCGCGCGCTTCGATACCCGCCAGTACACGCAGACGGCGAGCCCATAGACCGTCCATATACTCAGCTGCCCGTGTCTGCGCCCGACAGCTCCGTCACGATCATTGGCGCATCGGGTGCGCTCGGCTTCGGCCTCGCCGTTCGCCTGGCCGCCGCCGAAGTGGCCGTCACGATCGGCTCGCGCGAGGCATCGCGAGCGCAGGAGACCGTGCAGCGCTGCTTGGAGGCCGTGCCCGGCGCGCGCGTGGACGGGCTCGAGAACGCCGCCGCAGCGGCGGCGAACGAAGTGGTGATCCTGAGCGTCCCGTTTCGAAGCCACCAGGAGACCGTCGCGCACGTCGCCGAGGCGATGGCGCCCGGGCAGCTCTTGATCGACGCGACTGTCCCGCTCGCCGCTTCGGTCGGCGGCAAGCCGACGCGGATGCTCGGCGTCTGGCAGGGCTCGGCGGCACAGCAGGCGCAGGAGCTCGTCGGCGACGGCGTCACGGTCGTCGCGGCGCTTCACACGGTTGCGGCCTCGACGCTCGCCGATCTCGCCCATCCGCTCGATGAGGACGTTCTGCTGGCCGGCGACCGGCGTGCGGACAAGGCGCGCACGGCAGCCCTGATCGGCCAGATCGCCGGCCTGCGCTGCGTGGACGCGGGCCGCCTTGAGATGGCTCGCATCACCGAGTCGCTGACGGCGCTGTTGATCTCGGTCAACGTGCGCCACAAGGTGCATGCCGGGATTCGCCTGACCGGTCTGCCCGACACGCTCTGGTGAACGTCGCGCTGCTGTCGGGCGGCACCGGCGGGGCGAAGCTCGCGCGGGGCCTCTACGAGCTGCTCGGAGCGCAGCTGGCGGTGATCGCCAACACCGGCGATGACACCGAGATCCACGGCGCCTACGTCTCGCCGGATCCGGACCTGATCACCTTCTGGCTCGCCGATCTCATCGACTCAGAGCGCGGCTGGGGCCTCGAGGGCGACACCTTCGCGGCGATGGAGATGCTGCGCGCGCTGGGGCGCGACACGTCGTTCTCGCTCGGCGACCGCGACCTCGCGCTGTGCCTCGAGCGGCGGCGCCTCCTCGAGGAGGGGGCGACGCTGAGCGAGGCGCACGCACTCCTCGCCAAGGCGCTCGGCGTCGACGCGGCGGTGATCCCGATGAGCGATGACCGCGTCCGCACGACGGTGCGAAGCGGCGAGCGCGTGCTGACGCTGCACGAGTTCCTGATCGGCGAGCGCGGCGCCGCGCCGATCGACGACGTCGTCTACGAGGGCGCCCCCGGCGCCGGCGGCGCACCCGCGGCGCTCGCGGCGCTCGCCGGAGCCGAGGCGATCGTGATCGGCCCCTCGAACCCGGTCCTCTCGATTGGCCCGATCCTCGCGGTGACGGCGATCCGCGAAGCGATCGAAGCGGCCGGCGTCCCCGTCATCGCGGTCAGCCCGTTCGTCGGCGGCGAGGTCCTGAAGGGACCGACGGCGGCGTGCCTTGCCTGGGCCGGGCGCAGCACCGACACCGCCGGCGTCGCCGCCCACTATGCGGGCCTGATCGACGCGATCGTCGCCGACGAGACGGTCGCGGGCCTGCGGGTGCTCAAGTGCGACACGTGGATGGGCGCGGCGAGCGCGCGTCGCGAGCTCGCCGAGAACGTACTCGCGCTGGCAGGCGAGCTCGGCGGCTGATGCGCACCCTGGCGATCCTCCCGGTCAAGCGCTTCGACATCGCGAAGTCGCGGCTTCGCGAGGCGCTCGAGCCGGCTCTGCGTGAGCGGCTGGCCGAGGCGATGGTCTCGGATGTTCTTACGACACTGCGCTCCTGCAAGGCGCTCGAGGCGGTGGTCCTGGTGACCAACGAGCCGGCTGTCGCGGCGACCGCCACGGCGTACGGCGCGAGCGTGCTCGCCGACCCGCAGGAGGCCGGACAGAGCGCGGCCGCGCTGGTCGGGGTGCGGCATGCCCTCGAAGGCGGCTGTGAGCGAGTGCTGCTCGTTCCCGGCGACTGCCCCGCCCTGGACGGTGCGGAGCTCGCGGAGCTGCTGCGACCTGGTGTCACGCCGCCGGCGGTGACGATCGTCTCAGACCGCCATGGCACGGGCACCAACGCGCTGCTGATCGCGCCGCCGGATGCGATCGAGCCCTCGTTCGGGCCGGGCTCCTTCGCACGCCACCACGAGGCCGCCCTCGCCGCCGGGGCGTCATGGCATGTCGCCGAACCGCCCGGGCTGCTGCTTGACATCGACACCCCCGAGGATCTCGCGGTCCTTCGATCAGGCACGGCCGGCGGTTCGCGGACGCGAGCCGTCCTCGAGGAGCTCCGCTGATGGGCGGCTTCTCGGTCCGATCGGTCGACGGGCTGGGCGAGGTCGTCCGTGGCGCCGATCTGGCGGCGCTGATCGTCGCCGCGGCTTCACCGCCGGGTGACGGCGACATCGTCGTGATCGCCCACAAGGTCGTCTCCAAGGCCGAGGGTCGGGTGCGCCGCATCGCGGAGATCGACGCCGGGGAGCAGGCCAGCGAGCTCGCGGAGGCGCACGGCAAGGACCCCCGCCACGTGCAGGCGATCCTCGATGAGTCCCAGGAGCTCGTGCGCGCGGAGCGCGGCATCCTGATCGTGCGCACCCACCACGGCTTCGTCTGCGCGAACGCCGGCATCGACGAGTCGAACACCGCCGAGGACGGCACGCTGCTCCTGCTACCGCTCGACGCCGACGCTTCGGCGCGCGCAATCAGGGCCCGCCTGCGCGAGCTGACCGGCAAATCGCCTGCGGTCCTGATCACCGACAGCTTCGGCCGCGCCTGGCGCATCGGCCAGCTCGACTGCGCCGTCGGCATCGCCGGCCTTCGCTCGCTCGACGATTGGCGCGGGCGCGCCGACCGCCGCGGACGCGGGCTGCACGCGACGGTGCTGGCAATCGCCGACGCCGTCGCCGCGGCCGCCGATCTGGCGCGCGCCAAGGACTCCGGCGAGCCGGTCGTCGTCGTCAGCGGCCTGGATGCCCACGTCGTCGCCGAAGACGGGCCGGGCGTGACGGCGCTGATCCGGGTCCGCGCCGAAGACCTCTTCCGCTGAGGCGAGCCGGCGCTTCGCGCGCTGAGCTTGCTCTGGCTGGGCAGGGGCTGCAAGCGGCCGCGGCGGTTTCCCGCCTATGCTCGCGGCGTGGCCCTCGTCCATGTCATCACCGACGATCTGCTGTTCGGCTCACGGCTGCAGGGCGACCTCGGCGCGGCCGGGCACGAGGTGACGCTCGGGGCGGCCGCCGATCCGGATGCCGACCTCTACCTACTTGACCTAACCCACGACGCCGACGCGCGCCTCACCGTCGCCGCTCAGTCGCCGCGACCGCCGATCCTGGCCTTCTTCGCGCATGTCGAGACCGACGTCCGCGCACAGGCGCAGGCCGCAGGGGTCGAGCTCGTCGTGCCGCGATCTCGGATCGCTCGCGAGGGAGCCGGACTGGTCGCCGGCCTGCTCGCTACTGCGCGTTGATCTCGCGCATCTCCTCGCGAAGCGACTGCGGGCGGCCCCACTGAGATTCGACCGGCACGCGCCCGCTGCGGACCTCGCGGAGCGCCAGTTCGCCGTCGATGCGCGTGTCATCGAGCAGGCCGAGCGCCATGTGCACCGCGTCGACGGACGCGGCGTGGCCGAAGCGATGGGCGACGAGCAGCCGCCAATGCCAGTCGTGCTGCGAGTAGGGCTGGGCGTTGGCCACGACGAGAAACACGGCGGCGTCGACGTAGCGGTTCTCATCGGCGATCCGCAGATCGAGCTCGAGGTTGGTCCAATCCTCGGGCAGGGAGTCGACGATCGCCTGGAATGCGTCGGCCAGAGACATCGCCCCAAGCCTAGCGGCCGAGTGGGCGAATGGGCGTCTTGTATCCTCGAAACGTGGCTGTCGCGTCGCTTGAGGTCCGCTATCGCGCGGCGACCGAGGCGGCCGCGCTGCTCGACCGCTCCGAGCGCGGCAAGCTCGCGCTGAGCGGCTCCCAGGCCGCCGAGTTTCTCGACTCGCTGCTCTCAAACGACATCGCTTCGATCGAGACAGGCCACGGCGCCAGCGCCGCGCTGTTGACCCACAAGGGGCGCCTGCTGGCCGACGTGCGGGTGCTTCGAAGCGTCGATGAGCTCGAGCTCGACTGCGAGCGCGCCGCGCTCCAAGCCCTCTTCGACGCGCTGAGCGGCTACCGGATCGGCTACGACGCCGAGCTCCACAAGCGCACGCTCCAGCGCGGCCTGCTGTCGCTGATCGGGCCGGGCGGCGACGCGCTCCTTGACCGCGCTCCCGGGACGGTGGAGCACGACCACGTCGAGGCGGCGATCGACGGGCGCGCGGTCCGACTGATCCGCACCGACGTCGGGATCGACGTTCTCTGCACGAGCGAGGACAGCGAGGCGATCGCGGCCGCGCTGGTCGCCTCGGGCGCGGAGCCGATCGACGAGCAGACCGCCGAGATCGTCCGCATCGAGAGCGGCCGGCCACGCTTCGGCGTCGAGCTCGACGAGACTACGATGCCCCAGGAGGCCGGCATCCACGAGCGTGCGGTGTCCTACTCGAAGGGCTGCTACATCGGTCAGGAGACGGTCGCGCGGCTCTACTGGAAGGGTAAGCCGAACCGCCATCTGCGCGGACTGCGCTTCGCGGGGCCGGCCGAGCGCGGGGCGACCCTGGCGCTCGCGGGCCGCGAGGTGGGTGCCGTCGGCTCGGTCGCGCAGTCGCCGCGGCTCGGCACGATCGGCCTGGCGCTGCTGCGCCGCGAGGCCGAGCCCGGCGCGGCGCTCGAGGTCTCAGGCGGCGGCTCGGCGATCGTCTCCGATCTGCCGTTCGAGCGCTGACGCCGATACGATGGGCCGCGCCGTGGTCGCCCCTCACCCGCCAAAGCTCGCCCACGCCTGATGTCGGGCTTCGTTCACGTTCCGTGGTACGCGACCGGGTTCCGCGGCGACCAGCTGCAGGCCGAGCTCGAGCGCGTCACGCCGCTGGCGGTTCGCTACGGCGCGACCCACTACGACGTCTACCGCGGCCGCGACGACAGTTACAAGTTCCTGCAGGTCATCGAGTTCGACGACCACGTCGACTGGGAGCGCTTCTGGGAGGGCCCCGAGATGATCGACTTCCGCACCTTCTGCCAGGGCTGGTTCCAGGTGCCGATCATCTACGCCTGGAACGACCGGGTCTCACACGGCGACGCCGTGCGCCGCGCGGCCGCCGGCAACGGCCACTGAGTCAGCCCTGCTCGAGCGGGGCCATTGTCAGGCCCGCGCCGCGCAGCTCCTCCCAGTAGTGCTCGGCGGCCTCGCGGTGGCCGCTCCAGACGACCGCCATGCCGCCGTGGTGAATCCGGTCGGCGAGGGCGTAGCCCTGCTGTAGCGTGACGCCGGGGATCACGCGCGCGAGCGTCGCGGCGACGTGATCGAAGGTGTTGTGGTCGTCGTTTCGGACGATCACGCGCCAGCGCCCGCCGAGCGCGCCGAGCGGGTCGACGTCACGCGGCTGTTCGACGACCGTGCTCATCGCGTCCCCTCCCGCTTTGACCAGTAGCGCTCGAGGCCGAGGTAGCACTGGTCGATCGGCGCTGCCAGCTGGAAGAAGGGGTCGGCCGGATCGAGCTCGCTGCGCGTCTGCGCGATCCACTCCGCGGCGCTCTGCTCGCGGGCGCGGGCGCTGCCCCTCTCGAGTGAGCGCTCGGCCGCGTCGAGGTGCGAGGCGGCGTCCTCAAAGACGCCGAAGTGCGTGATTCCAAGCGCCCGGGGACGCCACTGGCGGACAGTGTCGATCGACTGCTTCCACAGCTCGACGTCGATGTCGGGCGGGGGCGTCGGCGCGAGCACGGCGGTTCCGCTCGCGCTGCGAACGCCGCCGACGTCGCCGACGAACGCGGTCTGGGTCTGCGGGTGCCAGTAGCTGACGTGGTGGCTGGCGTGTCCCGGTGTGTAGGCAACCTCGAAGCCGTCGAGCTCCTCGCCGCCAGTCAGGACGCGAAGGTTGTGCTCCGGTACCGCGCGCACCTCGCCCCAGAGGCGATCCATGTCGTCGCCGTACAGGCGCGTCGCACTCGCAAGAAGCTTGGTCGGATCGGCGAGATGCGGCGCCCCGCGCTCGTGCACCCAGATCTCTAGGTCCGGCCACATCGCCGCGAGCGTGCCGGCTCCCCCGGCGTGGTCGAGGTGGATGTGGGTCAGCGCCAGGACGCGCGGGCGGCGCTCGCCGAGGGCCTCGAGCAGGGTCGGCACGCGCGAGGCGGGCCCGCAGTCGATCAGCACGTCGCCGACCAGAAACGCGCAGATGACGCCGTCCTGGCCGAGCTGTCTGACATCGATCGAGAGGATCGGCGGCTCCATCCCAGTCCCCGGAAACCCTACCCCTGTGCGGCGGCGCTTGACAATCGACTGTTTGCGATATATCGTGATCGTCGTCAGTACTAACTAGATATGGAGACAATCTTTCAAATGACACATACTTACGAAGGCCGGGAGTTCTGCCGGCCACTCAAGGGATACCGCGGCCTGCTGATGATGCACCGCGGCGGACCCGGCCCACGCGGGCCGCGCGGGTTCGGCGACTTCGGCCCCGGCTTCGGCTTCGGCGGACCGCGCGGCTTCGGCCGCGGCGGCAAGGCGCGGCGCGGTGATATCCGCACCGCCGCGCTGCTGCTGCTCGCCGAGGAGCCGCGTAACGGCTACACGATCATGCAGGAGATCGACGAGCGCTCCGCCGGCGTCTGGCGGCCGAGCCCCGGCTCGGTCTACCCCGCTCTCGCGCAGCTCGAGGACGAGGGCCTGATCCGCTCCGAGGAATCCGACGGGCGCAAGCGCTTTGCGATCACCGACTCCGGACGGGAGCTCCTCGCGGCGCGCCCGGCGGACGCGCCGGCGCCATGGGATACCCTGGCTGATGGCGTCTCGCACGAGGTCCAGGAGCTGTTCGGACTGATGCGCCAGGTCGGAATGGCCGGGATGCAGCTCGTGCAGACCGCGACCGAGAAGCAGATCAGCGAGGCCAAGCAGGTGCTGATGGACACCCGACGCGCGATTTACCGGATCCTCGCCGACGGCGACGAGACGGACGGCAAGTGAACGACCACGCGGCCGCCGGCGGCGCGGTGACACTCGCCCAGCCGCCGGCTACCGCGGCGTCGATCTCGGTGCACGGCCTCAGCAAGCGCTACGGCGAGATCGAGGCCGTGCGCGGGATCGACTTCGAAGTCGCGCCGGGTGAGATCTTCGGCTTCTTGGGACCCAACGGGGCCGGCAAGTCGACGACGATCTCGATGCTCTGCACGCTCGTGAAGCCGAGCGCCGGCACAGCGACCGTCGCCGGCTTCGACGTCGAGCACGAGCGCGACACCGTGCGGCGCAACATCGGCCTCGTCTTCCAGGACACCACGCTCGACACCTATCTGACAGCCGAGCAGAACATGCGCCTGCACGCCGAGCTCTACGGCGTGCCCCGCGAGCTGATCGCGCCGCGGATGCGCCAGGTGCTCGAGATGGTCGGGCTCTGGGAGCGGCGCTCGAGCGCCGTCGCGACCTACTCGGGCGGGATGAAGCGGCGCCTTGAGATCGCGCGCGGCCTGATGCACTCGCCGCGGGTTCTGTTCCTCGATGAGCCGACGGTCGGCCTCGACCCCCAGACCCGCAGCTCGATCTGGGCCTACATCCGCGAGCTCAAGGGCAGCGAGGACATCACGATCTTCCTGACGACGCACTACATGGACGAGGCGGAGTACTGCGACCGCATCGCGATCATGGACAAGGGGGTGATCGTCGTGCTGGACACCCCAGACGCGCTGAAGGCCTCCGTCGGCCGCGACCGCGTGATGCTGCAGACCGACGACGACGACGCCGCGATCGCCGAGATCGAGCGGCATTTTGGGCTGGAGGCACAGATCTCCGAGGGAGCGGTGACGATGGGCGTCAGCGAGGGCGAGATCTTCGTGCCGCGTTTGTTCGCCGAGCTGAGCGTGCCGATCCGCTCGGTCAGCGTGTCGCGACCCTCGCTCGACGACGTCTTCATGTCCTACACCGGCACGACCATCCGCGACGCCGAGGCGACGGCGCTTGACCGCAACCGCGCAACCGCGACGGCGTTTCGGAGGAGGAGCTGATGGCAGCGACAACCACCACGGCAGCGGCACCGGTGCGCACGCCGCCGGCGGCCGTCCACGTCCCCCCCGGCAGCATCCGCGGCGACCTTCGGGCGGTCAAGATCGTCTGGCAGCGCGAGATGATCCGCTTCACCAAGGACCGGCTTCGGATCGTCACCGCGCTGGTCCAGCCGATCCTGTTCCTGTTCGTGCTCGGGAGCGGCCTCTCGCATCTCGCGAGCCACGGAACCCACGGCGTCGACCTGCGCACGTTCGTCTACCCCGGCGTGCTGTGCATGGCCGTGCTCTTCACCGCGATGTTCTCGGCCGCCTCGATCGTCTGGGACCGCGAGTTCGGCTTCCTGCGCGAGATGATGGTCGCGCCGGTGCGCCGCAGCGCGCTCGTCCTCGGCAAGTGCCTCGGCGGGGCGACGGTGGCCTCCTTCCAGGGCGTGATCGTGATCGCGCTAGCGGGCCTCGTCGGCGTGCCCTACGCGCCCACGCTGCTGATCGCCGTGTTCGCCCTGCAGCTCACGCTGGCGTTCGCGATCACGGCCTTCGGCGTCATGATCGCGGCGCGGATCCGCCAGATCCAATCGTTCATGGCGATCACCCAGATGGTGATGATGCCGATGTACTTCCTTTCTGGGGCGATCTTCCCGGTATCGGGCCTGCCCGGCTGGCTGACGGTGCTCAACCGCCTTGACCCGATGACCTACGCGGTCGACCCGATGCGGCGCGTCGTCTTCGACCATCTGCACATCAGCGCCGCCGCGCGCCAGGCGCTCGACCCCGGACTGACGTGGTGGGGCTGGCAGGTGCCGAGCCTGGTCGAGGTCGCGGTCGTGGCCATGATCGGAATCGTCTGCCTCGCCGTCGGCGTCCTTGAGTTCAACCGCAGCGAGTAGCGCGGCCAACTGACGCGGGGCGGCGCCCGATCCGCCACAATGCCGCGCGGGCATGCTGCTGCTGATGTTCTTCGCGGTGGTCGTGGGGGCCGGCACCGCCGTGTCTCCATGCGTGCTCCCGGTCCTTCCGGCGGTGCTCTCGGCGAGCGGATCCGGCGGGCGGCGGCGGCCGCTCGGGATCGTGCTCGGGCTGACGACGACGTTCGCGGTCACGATCGTCGGCCTGGCCAACGTGATCAGCGGGATCGGGCTGGGCGACAACGTGCTGCGGGATATCGCGACCGCCGTGCTTGCGGTCTTCGGTGTCGCGCTGCTCGTGCCGCAGCTGGGGGCGATCG
Organism: Solirubrobacteraceae bacterium; assembly: GCA_036267075.1. GTDB lineage: Bacteria > Actinomycetota > Thermoleophilia > Solirubrobacterales > Solirubrobacteraceae > Palsa-513. Next base: position 25,942 of record DATAWT010000007.1, on the reverse strand, counting down.
TCGAGCGCCCGCTCGCCGCCTTCTCGCGTCTAGGACCACGAACGCGCGGCGACGGCTTTGGCTCGGGGCTGCTCGTCGGCGCGGCACTGGGCTTCGTCTACACGCCGTGCGCGGGGCCGATCCTCGCTGCCGTCATCACCGTCAGCGCGGCGAGCGGGCGCGCCGTCGCCGTCGGCCTCGCCTACGCCGCCGGCACCGGACTGATGCTGCTGGCCCTGGCACTGGGCGGGCGGCGGATTCTCGAACGCCTGCGCCGCTCGGGGCGCACCATCGCGATCCAGCGCACGCTCGGCGTGGTGCTCGTCGCGACCGCGATCGTCCTCGCGACGATGCTCGACGTCAAGCTCGACGAGTGGATCGCCGAGCACATTCCAAACGTCAACATCACGGCCTTCGTGGACAACTCCCACGCCGTCTCGACGCGACTGAACGACGTGCGCACGAAGAAGCCGCGCTTCGTCCCCCTAGCGCAGAACGCAAACCTTCCCGGCGTCGAGCAGCCGATGCTCTACGACTACGCCAAGGCGCCGAACTTCGTCGGCACCGAGCGATGGTTCAACACTCCCGGCGGACGGCCGCTGACGATCGCCGGGCTGCACGGACACGTCGTTCTGATCGACTTCTGGACCTACACGTGCATCAACTGCATCCGCACGCTGCCCTATCTCGAGGCCTGGGATCGCCGCTATCGAAGCAAGGGCCTGACGATCGTCGGCGTGGAGGCTCCGGAGTTCCCGTTCGAACGCGACGCGGGCAACGTCCTCAACGCGATTCACCAATTCGGCATCCACTATCCGGTTGTCCAGGACAACAACCTCGACACGTGGGACGTCTGGGGCAACGAGGCCTGGCCGACGGACTACCTGATCGACGCCACGGGCGAGGTTCGCTACGTCGCCATCGGCGAGGGCGACTACTCGACGACGGAGGACGCGATTCGCGAGCTGCTGGCCCAGGCGGGCGCCCGCAACCTCGGTGGCGCGGCCGACGCCCGCGGCGTGATCGTCCCGTCGATGCTGGCGACCCCCGAGACCTATCTCGGCACCGCACGCGCGAGCGGCTGGCAGCCCGGCACACCGAAGTCCGGCAGCCACATCTACACCCTGCCGGCGGGATCGCTGTTCCTCAACAGCTTCGCCTACTCCGGCACCTGGAAGATCGCCTCGCAGCAGGCGCTCGCACTTGCAAACGCGCAGATCCACGCCGAGGTGCAGGCCAAGAACGTCTACATCGTGCTCTCACCGCCGGCCCGCGGAACCGGCCACGTCGCGGTGACGGTCGACGGCAAGGCGACCAAGACGATCTCGGTCACCCAGCAGCGTCTCTACACGGTCGCGTCGTTCGCTTCCGACTCACGCCACCTGATCGGCCTGAAGTTCTCGGCCGGCACGAGTGGCTACTCGTTCACCTTCGGCTAGCGCGGCCAGATCGCGTCGGCGGCGGCGACGAGCGTCTCGAGCTTGCGCCATTGCACGTCCTCGCTGACCTCGTTGCCGTGGTAGGTCGAGGCGAAGCCGCATTGCGGGGAGATCGCGAGGTGCTCGGTGTCCAGGAACTTCGAGGCCTCCTCGATCGCGCGCACCAGCTCATCGACGGTCTCGACGCGCGTGTTCTTGCTGCTGAGGACGCCCATCACGACGACCGGCCCGTCCGGCACGTGCCGAAGCGCCGAGTAGTCGCCTTCGCGGGAGGTGTCCTCCCACTCCATCAGGAAGACGTCGTAGGGCAGCTCGTTGAACATGCGCTCGGCGTAGGCGTCCATCGAGCCGTTGTAGATCCACTTCGACTTGTGGTTGCCGCGGCACAGGTGAAGCGCCGTGCGAACGCCGTCCGGGATGCCCTCGATCACCTTCTTGTCGGCCTCGAGGAGGCGCTCCAGCAGCCAGTCCGGATCGACGCCGTTCTCACGGAACAGCGCCACGGCGGCCTCGTCGCCGAGGGCCGGGTAGACCGGCCAGTCGAACTGGATATAGGTCGCGCCGGCGTCGACCGCCGCGGCCACCTGGCGGCGCTCGATCTCGATCATCGCCTCAACCATGTCGGCCTGCGTCGCATAGACGCGGTCCGTCACGCCGGGAACGTAGGCGAGCGGGAACCAGAAGATCGAGGCGGCGGGGAAGGTCACCTTGAACGGACGGTCGGTCAGCGAGCGCAGGAAGGCCGCCTCGCGGGCCGCGGGCGTGTCGATCGCGTGCAGCTCGTCCTCGACGACCGGGAGCCCGGTGTAGAACTCGACCTCGCCCTCCTCGTTGGTGAACGGCACCTGTCCGGTGCCGGCGGCGAGGCCGTCGACGGCGTCGTAGAAGGAGCCCGTGAACATGAATCGCCTGAACTCGCCGTCGGAGACGACGTCGAGCCCGGTGTCGATCTGTCGCGCGACGGCGGCGCGGATCGCCTCATCCTCAGCGGCATGAAGCTCGGTCAGGTCCTTCGCCCGCTCCTCCGCCAGAAGCGCCGAGTGACCGGGCTCGTAGGTCTCCTCGACGAGGCGCTTGAGGTTCGCCGGGCGAAGCAGGCTGCCGATGTGCTCGGCGCGGGCGATCGGTCGTGGCTGCGCCATCGTCGCGATTATGCCGCGCTCGCGGCGAGCATGGCGCGCGCGATCGCGCGCAGCTCATCGGCGTCGGCGACGTAGGGCGGCATCGCATAGATCAGATTTCGAAACGGGCGAAGCCAGACGCCCGCGTCGATCGCCGCCGCGCTGGCTGTTTCGACCACGACCGGCTCACGGGTCTCGATGACAGCGATCGCTCCGAGCACGCGGACCGCCCTCACGCCCGGCAGCTCAGCGGCCGGCGCGAGCTCCTCGCGGAGGATCTGCTCGACCTGGCCGACGCGCGCCTGCCAGCCGCCCTCCTCGAGCAGCGCGAGGCTTGCGAGCGCGACGGCCGTCGCGAGCGGGTTGCCCATGTAGGTCGGGCCGTGCATCAGCGGACCGTCGATCGCCGCCGCCACTGCTGGCGTGCAGAGCGTCGCGGCGAGCGTCATGTAGCCGCCGGTGAGGGCCTTGCCAACGCACATCACGTCGGGGCAGACACCGGCGCGATCGGCCGCGAACAGGGTGCCGCTGCGGCCGAAGCCGGTCGCGATCTCATCGAAGATCAGCAGCACGCCGTAGCGGTCGCACAGCGAACGCAGCTCGCGCAGGTAGAGCGGCGAGTAAAACCACATCCCGCCTGCGCCCTGAACGATCGGCTCAACGATCGCCGCGGCAAGCTCCGCGCCGTGGCGCTCGAAGAGCGCGCGCAGCTCGGCCACCCAGGCCTCCTCGAGCGGCGCATCGACGCCACCTGGCGGACGCGGCGCGAAGACCTGGCTCGGGAGCGTCGATGCGAAGAGCTGGTGCATCCCGTCGACGGGGTCGCAGACCGACATCGCGGCAAAGGTGTCGCCGTGGTAGCCACCGCGCAGCGCGAGCAATCGCGAGCGCTTTGGCCCGGCCGCCTGAAGGCACATCTTCACGGCCACCTCGACGGAGACCGAGCCCGAGTCGGCGAAGAAGACATGCTCGAGGCCGGCCGGGGTCAGCTCGACCAGCCGCGCGGCGAGCTCGATCGCCGGCGCGTGAGTGAGCCCGCCGAACATCACGTGCGCCATCTGCTCGAGCTGGGCGCGCGCGGCGGCGTCCAGCGCCGGGTGGCGATAGCCGTGGATCGCGCACCACCACGACGACATGCCGTCGATCAGCTCGCGGCCGTCGCTCAGCCGCAAGCGCACGCCGCGGGCCGACTCGACGAGCAGCGGCGGCGAGGCCCGCTCGCCGATTGACGCATACGGGTGCCAGACGTGCCGGCGGTCGAGCCCCAGCAGTTGCGCCTCGCGTCCGGGGCGGCTCACCGCGGGAGCATAGAATCTGACAGATGAGCGAAGACCCGCGGAGTTGGTTGCGCTGCTACCGCTGCTGGTCGAGCGAGCTCGAGGTTCAGGTCCACTACGAGGGCATCCACAAGATCGACCCCGTGACCGGCGAGCGCGCCGAGGTGGTGGACGAGATCCAGGAGGCTGTCGTGCAATGCCTCGACTGCATGCACGACCAGCCGCATCTGGGTTTCGTGGACGGTCGTGTCGAGCCGGTCGAGGACCGCTGGGAGCGGATGGTCGCCGGGACCCCGTGGGTCGCCTCCTGCACGGTCACCGTCGACGCCGACGACGTCGAGACGTGCTCGGGCCCAGAGGCCGGCGACGCGCTTTCCTACGCCGCGTTCGGGGACCATGGCGTGCGCGAGTTCTTCACCCACGTCCGCTTCCACAAGCACGACGACGACCGCCGTATCACCGTCCACCTTCTCGTCGAGCTCTACGCCCGCTCGATCGAGGAGGCAAGCGAGGTGCTCGAGGGCGCCGCGCGCGGGGCGCTCCAGGTGACCTCGCTGGCCGAGGAATCGCGTCCGCCGGCATCGACCGGCGAGCGCCACTGAGCGCTCAGGCGAACGGTCCGCTCGGCAGGTAGGGCGCGAGCGTGCCGGGGTCGCCGCGCACGCAGAGCGCGCCGTCAGGCACCAAGCGCAGGCCGGCGCGCACGACGACGTCGATCGCCCACTGCTGCGCGGCGGTGATCCAGCTGACCGTGGGCCGCTCGGTGTCGGCGAGCGCGAGCGCCGCCCACAGAAGCTGGGCCGCGGCGTCATCGTCGAGCGCCGCCAGCAGCCAAACCGCGTGGCCGCCGTAGACGACGGCGAAACCGCGGTCGCCGAGACGGAGCAGCCGCGCCCCAAGCCCCAGGGCGAACTGGATCTCGGTGGTGTGCGCCGCCCCGCGTACCGCGCGAGAGATCGGCTCGAGCGCCTCGAGGTCCGCTTCGTCGCCCGCCCGGATCGAGCCCGTCGGTCGCGGCAGCGCGCTGCGGTCGAGGATCCCCGAGGCCTCGAACGTGGGGTGCAGATCGAACCCCGACAGGGCGTAGAGGCGCAGCGCGCGCGGATCGCTCGAGCTCGGGATCAGGCCGATGTCGGTGCTCGCCGAGGCATAGGTCAGGGCTCGCTCCATCAAGGCGCGCCCGGACCCGTCGCTCTGCGCGGACGGCGCGACGGCGAGCAGCGACAGGCACCACAGCCGCTCGCGCGCGATCGCCATCGCGACGCCGACGATCTCATCGCCGAGCTCGGCGACGAATGCTCCCTCTGGGTCGGTCGCGGACGGATGCGCGAGGCGCGAGCGCCAGCGCGCAGCGGCCGCCGTGTCGTCAGCCAGTTCGTACTCGAACGCCGCGGCGGCAAGCTCCATGACGGCGGGCAGATCCGCCTCGGTGAAGCTGCGCAGGCGCAGTCCGGGAATTGCTTTGGCCGCGCGCTAGGAGCGCAGTCGAGCTTCGAGCGCCTCGAGCTGCCCGAGCAGCTCGCGCGGAAGGCGATCGCCGAACGTCGCGAGGTGCTCGCGGATCGGCGGCAGCTCGTCGAGCCACTCGTCGCGGTCAACGGCGAACAGCTGCTCGAGATCCTCCCTCGTCACGTCGGTGCCCTCGACGTTGAGCGCACCGGGCGCGGGCAGGCGGCCGATCGGCGTGTCGAGCGCCGGTGCCGCGTCGTCGCAGCGGCGGAAGATCCACTCGAGGACGCGGCTGTTCTCGCCGAACCCGGGCCAGAGGAAGTGTCCGTCCGAGTCACGGCGGAACCAGTTGACGTAGAAGATCCTTGGCAGCTTGGCGTTGTCGTGCTCGCGGCCGATCTTCAGCCAGTAGGCGAAGTAGTCGCCCATGTTGTAGCCGCAGAAGGGCAGCATCGCGAAGGGGTCGCGGCGCAGCCGCCCGACGGCCCCCGTCGCGGCGGCCGTCGTCTCCGACGCCATCGTCGCGCCGAGAAACACGCCGTGCTCCCAGTCGAACGCCTCGTTGACAAGCGGCACCGCGGCCGAGCGGCGGCCGCCGAAGAGGAAGGCGTCGATCGGCACGCCGGCCGGGTCCTCCCACTCGGGCGCCATCGCCGGATCCTGCGCCGCAGCGCAGCAGAAGCGGGCGTTGGGGTGCGCGGCGGAGACGCCGGAGTCCGGGGTCCAGTCGTTGCCGTGCCAGTCGATCAGGTGCCCCGGCGGCGTCGGGGTCATCCCCTCCCACCAGACGTCGCCGTCGTCGGTTCGCGCGCAGTTGGTGAAGACCGTGTTGCGGCCGGTCATCGCGATCGCGTTCGGGTTGGTCAGCTCGCTCGTCCCCGGCGCCACGCCGAAGAAGCCCGCCTCCGGGTTGATCGCGTAGAGACGGCCGTCGGCGCCGAACTTCATCCAGGCGATGTCGTCGCCGATCGTCTCGACCGTCCAGCCGGGGATCGTCGGGATCAGCATCGCGAGGTTCGTCTTGCCGCAGGCCGACGGGAAGGCTCCGGCGAAGTACTTGACCTGCCCCTCGGGCGAGGTCAGCTTGAGGATCAGCATGTGCTCGGCGAGCCAGCCCTCGTCGCGCGCCATCACAGAGGCGATGCGCAGCGCGAAGCACTTCTTGCCGAGCAGCGCATTGCCGCCGTAGCCCGATCCGAACGACCAGATCTCGCGCGTCTCGGGGAAGTGCACGATGTACTTGTTGTCGGCGTTGCACGGCCATGGCACGTCCGTCTCGCCCTCGGCGAGCGGCGCCCCGACCGAGTGCAGGCACGGCACGAACGGCCCGTCCTCGCCGATCACCTCAAGCGGGCCGCGGCCCGCGCGAGTCATGATCGCCATGCTCGCCGCGACGTAGGCGGAGTCTGTGATCTCGACGCCGACGTGGGCGATCGGCGACCCGAGCGGGCCCATCGAGAAGGGCACGACGTACATCGTGCGCCCGCGCATCGAGCCGGCGAACAGGCCGCGGAGGCGCTCGCGCATCTCACCCGGCGGCGACCAGTGGTTCGTCGGCCCGGCGTCCTCCTCGCGCTCGCAGCAGATGAAGGTCCGGTCCTCGACGCGCGCGACATCGGCGGGATCGGAGCGCGCCAGGAAGGAGGCGGGGCGACGCTCCGGATCGAGCGTCTCGAATGTGCCGGCTTCGACGAGCGCTCGGCAGAGCGCGTCGTAGTCCTCGGCGGAGCCGTCGAACCAGTGCACCCTGTCGGGCTGCGTCAGCGCCGCCACCTCGTCGACCCAGGCGAGGAGCTTCGCGTGTTTGGTGGCGGTTTCCGCCTCGATCACGCCTGTCCTGTTCCCTGGATGTGGTCTGCGATCTCGTTCACTTCGTTCCAACCAACGCAAAACGCGCCCCGAGGAGCGCGGAGGGCTTGCCGCTCGGCGGCGACGGCACAAGCATATAGCCACGGCGGCGGGCTGGGCAAACGGGCTTGGTCATAGGATGAAGCCTTCTTGCCACGCCGCTCACATCGCCGAACCCTCTACCTGAGCCTTGTGGTTGTGCTGGCGGCGGCAGCCGCCACGGCGTCGGCAGCCACGACCGCGAGGTCGATCACGGCCACCAGCGCAAGCGTCACCGCGACCCTCACCTTCCTCCACGACGGCGCCCCGGGAGCGGTCACGCCCTATCGCCACCTGCGCCTGACGATCAGCGGCGACGGTCGCACGCACTACCAGCGGCCGGTATCGGCCCTCCTCTGCGGCGCGCAGTGCTGGCCGCTCAGCGCGAGCCCGCAGACGCCCGTGCTGCGGGTCGCGACGCTCGAACGCGGTCACGGCGCCGACGTCGTGCTCAACCTCTACAGCGGCGGAGCGCACTGCTGCTCGATCGTTCAGGTCTTCAGTTACGGCGACGGCTCTTACGCGCTCGCCCAACGGGATTTCGGCGACCCGGGCGCAAGGCTGGCGCGCCTCAAGGGGACCTGGGCGTTCGTGTCGGCAGACGACCGCTTCGCCTACGAGTTCACGTCGTTTGCCTTCTCGGGCCTCCCGGTTCAGATCTGGCGCCTTCACGGCGGGCGCTTCGACGACGCGACACGCGCCTTCCCGGGACACGTCGAAGCCGACGCGACTCGTCAGTACAAGGCCTACCTGGCGAATCGCCGCCAGGGCCTCGGCCTCGGGTTCATCGCCGCATGGGCCGCCGACGAGGCCCTCCTCGGCAAGGACGCTCACGTGACGAGGACACTGCGCAGCCTCGCCGCGGCCGGTCAGCTTCGGAGCGGGGACGGCTTCTCCCATGGTGGGCGCGCGTTCATAGCGGCGCTGGAGCGCTTCCTCACAAAGACCGGCTACACGAGCTAGATGCGACTCGACCTCCAGTCCCATTCGCGCCACTCCGACGGGGAGCTCGCTCCCGCCGATGTTGTCGCGGCCGCAGCTGCGGCCGGCGTGGAGTTGCTGGCGCTCAGCGATCACGACACCGTCGACGGCGTCGACGAGGCGCTCGCAGCGGCACGCACGCACGGGATCCGGCTGCTGACGGCGACGGAGATCTCGGCCGTCGACGCCGGCTACGAGGATCTCCACATCCTCGGCTACGGGCTCGACCACCGCGACGAGACGCTGCTCGAGCGCCTGCGCGGCGCACGCGACGACCGCGAGCTGCGCGCAGAGCGCATGGCGGCGCTGCTCGAGAAGCTCGGCTACGCGATCGATCACACGCCGCTGCTGGAGCGCCGCGACGCGGGCAAGCCGATCGGCCGGCCGCACCTCGCGGGAGCTGTGCTGGCCCACCCCGCAAACGCCGAGCGCCTGCGCGAGGAGGGACACGACGACGTCTCCTCCTTCATCCCGGCGATGCTGATTCCCGGCGCGCCGGCCTACGCGCGTCGCACCCGCCCGACGGTCGAGGAGGCGATCGGCTGGATCCATGACGCAGGCGGCGTCGCCTTCTGGGCGCACCCCTTCTGGGACATCGACGCCGACGATGAGGTGCTCGCGGCGCTCGATCGCTACCGCGCCGGCGGTCTCGACGGCGTCGAGTGCTTCTACGTCACGCACGATCGCCGCCAGACCCTGCTGCTCGCCGATCGCGCCGCCGAGATCGGCCTCTTCAGCAGCGCGTCCTCGGACTATCACGGGCCCGCACATCGCCTCTTCAGCCGCTTCCTCGCCTACGAGCTTTACGGCCGCGAGCCCGCGCTCGGCGGTCTCGCCGCCGAGCTGTGAGAATGCGCGCCGCGCGGGAGTGGTTCCCCGCGACGTCGCTTGCCCGGGATCGACAGACCGAGCGTCGGCACGCTCGCCGCGAGACGGCGACCGGCGCCATCGTTAAGGTTGAACGTCCTTGGGTTAGCGTTTCTTTACGATCTGCCGCTAGGCTCCGCGCTCACCAGGGTGGCGCGGCGGCGCCCTGCGGGCCCCCGAAGATGCGATCCCGACACTGAGAGCGACAGCTTGGATTACCGCGCGGCGCGCCCGCGCCGCGGGCCTCGTCGTGCTGGCGGCGCCGGTGATCGCCGCGTGCGGATCAAGCTCCGGCATCGCTTCGACTCCGGCGCACACCGCCTCCTCCGCGCTGGCCCCAAGCTGTCTGGACATCTCGAGCGACAACAGCGCCCGGCTCGAGGGGACGAACGTCGAGGTCTCGCCCATGCCCGGTAGTGGCACGGCCAACCCTGCGACCCAGATCAGCTTCCTGGGCGCACCCGCCAGCCAGATCCACTCGGTCTCGGTGTCGGGCAGCCGCAGTGGGTCTCACGCCGGCCGCCTTCGCGCCTACTCGCAGGGCGACGGCACGAGCTTCATCCCCGCGAAGCCGTTCGTGGCGGGCGAGCAGGTCAGCGTTCGCGCGGTGATCGGCGCGAACGGCGGCAAGGCGGTGAAGTTTGCCTTCAACGTCGACACGCCGTATCCCACCACCAAGATCGCCGGATTCCCCAACCGCACCGACGCCCCCGCGGACTACCAAACCTTCTACTCGGTGCCCGGCTTGAGGGCGCCCGTGGCAACGGTCACAACCGCGGACCGCGATCCCTCGGCCGGGGACCTCTTCACGAGCGACGGTCCGGGACCCGGCGCCTACGGCGCGATGATCTACACCCCCCAGGGCCACCTCGTCTGGTTTCACCAGCTGAGCGGCGGCCTCGTCGCCGAGGACCTCAACGTTCAGAACTACAACGGTGCGCGCGACCTCACGCTCTGGCAAGGCAAGGTCCTGAACTGGGGCTTCGGCGACGGTGAGGACCTTGTCCTCAACTCGCAGTACCGCACGGTTGCGACCGTGAAGGCCGGCAACGGTTTGCAGGCAGACCTCCACGAGTTCCAGATCGAGCCCCACGACATCGCCTACGTCACCGCCTTCAATCCAATTAGCTGCAACCTCAAGCCGGCAGGCGGAACCGGCAACGGCGTGATCCTCGACACTGCGCTCGAGGCGATCGACATGCGCACCGGACTCGTTCGCTGGGAGTGGCACAGCCTCGACCACATCGGCGTCGACGAATCTGAGATTCAGGCGCCGACCACCAAGGCCCCGTGGGACTGGATCCACGTCAACTCGATCGACCTCGAGCGCGACGGCAACGTCCTCATCTCGGCGCGCAACACATGGGCCGTCTACCAGCTCCAGGCCGGAACCGGCAAGATCCTGTGGCGCCTCGGCGGCATCAAGAGCTCCTTCAAGATCGGCCAACCCGGGCAAGGCGCTGCGACGGCCTGGCAGCACGACGCCCGCATGCTTCCCGACGGCGACATGACGATCTTCGACGACGGATCCGACCCCCCGGTCGAGCCGCAGTCGCGGGCGATCACCGTCTCGCTGAACCTCAAGACGCACACCGCAAAGCTGGTCTCGGCGATCGAGCACCCGGCGCCGGGAATCCTCTCGCCAAGCCAGGGCAACGTGCAGACGCTCACCGACGGCAACCTGCTCGTGGACTACGGTGGCGTGCCGGAGATCAGCGAATACTCAAAGAGCGGCTCACTGCTGTTCGACGCGCACCTGCCCTACGACATGGCCTCATACCGCGGCTATCGCTACCCCTGGAGCGCCCGTCCCTATTACCCGCCCGCCGTCGTCGCCTCGCTAAACAACACCGGCGAGGAGACGATCGTTCACGCGAGCTGGAACGGCGCGACCGGCGTCGCCTCCTGGCGCGTCCTGGCCGCCACGAAGCGGGGCGCTCTTCGCCCGCGGTCGACCGTCTCCGCCGGCGGCTTCGAGACCGAGACGCTGCTACCGAACGCCTTCGGCGACGCCAAGACGCACTCGCACGGCTGGGTCGCCGTCCAGGCCCTCGACTCCTCGGGCCACGTCCTCGGCACCTCGGCGACGGTCGCCGTCGAGCCCTACGCCGCCGGCCTCACCAACGCCGGAGCGTCGCGATGACGATCAGTAGTGGCCGGGATTGTTGTGGAACTTGTGGCCGGAGCTCGAGGAGTGCGTCGTGCTCGTGCTCGATGAGGTGGACGAACTCGGCGGGCTGCTGCCGCATGCCGACACCGCGACGGCGGTCGCGGCGAGGACCGCGATCAGCGCGCTCGACAGCCGGCGCCGGCGGGCTGAAATGGGGCGACGTGGCGAGGCCATCTCGAGATTCAACGTACCAAACGTGCCAGGCCGCTCCGGCGGGTGAACAGGCGGTGCGCTTCGCGAAGGCGAGCCGATGACCGACGAAGAAACCACCCCTCCGCCGCAGTCCGCGGGCTCCGAGCACGCGCTCGACGATGGCGGCGCGCTTGCGGGCGTGACCGTCGATGAGACCGAACCGGCCGAGGGCTTCACCGACGAGCGCGCCGCCGACGCGAACGGCGCCGGAGCGGTAGCCGAGGACGACGGCGGGCGCGTGTGGCGACTGCCCGGCTCGCGCTCGACGTGGATCCTCGTCGTCTGCTGCGTGGCGCAGTTCATGGTCATCCTCGACCTCAGCATCGTCAACGTCGCACTGCCCTCGATCCAGTCCGCGCTGGGGTTCTCCTCACCGGAGCTGCAATGGGTCGTCGACGCCTACTCGATCACCTTCGCCGGCTTCCTGATGCTCGGCGGGCGCGCCGCAGACCGGCTTGGTCAGAGACGGATCTTTGTGCTGGCGCTGACCGGGTTCGCCCTTGCCTCGCTGCTCGGCGGGCTCGCGCCCGAGCGCAACACGCTGATCGCAGCACGCGCGCTGCAGGGCCTCGCCGGCGCCTTCATGGCTGCCTCGTCGCTTGCGATCGTGACCTCGTCGTTCCCGCCGGGACCGAGGCTTCACCGCGCGATCGGCACCTGGGCGGCGATGAACGGCCTGGGCGGCGCGGCCGGAGTGCTGTTCGGAGGAATCATCACCCAGGAGATCAGCTGGCGCTGGGTGCTCCTGATCAACCCGCCGATCGGCATCGTCACGGTGGCAGTCGCCTACGCAGTCGTCAGCAACCGCCGCCACTCCCGCGAGGGACAGAGCTTCGACCTCGCCGGCGCGCTGACGCTGACGATCGGACAGATGGTGCTCGTCTACGGCGTCGTCGAGGCGGGACTACAGGGCTGGGAGAAGGCGATCGCGCTCGGACCGATCATCGGCGGCCTGGCACTGCTTGGCGCCTTCAACGTGATCGAGGCGCGTTTTGCCTCCTTCCCGCTCGTCCCCTTCCGCGAGTTCACGCGCGAGCTCAACGTCGCCAACGTCATCGTCGTGCTGTTCAGCGCGGCGCTGTTCCCGATGTGGTTCGTTGGCTCGCTGTACCTCCAGCAGGTGCTGGGGCTCTCGCCGCTGCACACCGGCCTCACGTTCCTGCCGATGGCGCTCACGATCATGCTCGTGGCCTCACGCGCCGGGCGCCTTGTCGGGCGCTTCGGCGTGCGCACCGTGCTCGCCAGCGGGCTTGTGCTGATGACGGCGGGCATGCTTCTTCTGGCCGGAATCGGCCACGCGGGCAGCTCGATCACGTTCGTGATGATTCCGGGCGTTCTGGTCGCCGCCGGGATCGGCCTCTCGATCGTGTCCTCGACGATCGCGGCGACCCACGGCGCCAAGGAGGGACAGACGGGCCTTGCCTCCGGCCTCGTAAACACCTCGCGACAGGTCGGCGGCGGACTCGGGCTCGCGGTTCTGATCACGCTGGCCACGCAGCACACCTCGACGCTGATCGGGGCGGGCGAGCAGGTCCCCGCGGCGCTCGCGGGCGGCTTCCGGCTCGCCTACCTGATCGGCGCGGGGCTGACGGCCGCGGCGCTGATCGTGACCGTCACGATGGTCCGCGGCGGCGCTCCCCGCCTCACCGGCGCCCGCCGCGCGCTGCTGCCGCTCGGGGTGGTCGTGGTGGTCGGTGCCTTCGCGGTGATCGACTACAGCGTCGGCGGCCGTCACGGCGCGCCGATCGGCCAATACTCGACGAAGGACACGCTGAGCTTCGTCACCGAGCCGGGCCTGCACCCGCCCAAGCTGATCCCCGATGTCGCGCCGGCGACCTCAAAGCTCGCGCCCGGCTACATCTTCACCGCCAACTTCTACGACCTCAACTACCCGCCGATCGACGGCCAGAGCGGCCCGCTGATCCTCGACTCAAAGCTCCAGCCCGTCTGGTTCAAGCCGCTCGCCTCGGAGAACGCCGTCGCGGGCAACCTCGAGCTTCAGAGCTACCAGGGCAAGCCCGCGCTCTCCTACTGGGAGGGCTATGTGACCAACACCGGCGCCACCGAGAGCGGCGAGGACATCGTCCTCAACCAGCACTACCAGCAGGTGGCGAAGCTGCGCGGCGTCGATGGCTGGAAGCTGACGCTGCATGAGTTCCTGATCGTTGGCAACGACGCCTGGGTGACGGCCAACAAGGACGTCCCCTACGACCTCTCACGCTTCGGCGGCGCCTACAACGGCGCGATCGACGACTCCGCGGTGCAGGAGTACGACCTGCGTACCGGCAAGCTGCTCTACAACTGGGACGCCCTCGACCACATCCCGCCCGGGGATTCCTACGCGACCGTGCCGACCAACGCGTTCCCCTGGGACACCTACCACGTCAACTCGATCTCACTCGAGGGCAACAACGCGATGCTCGTCTCGATGCGAGACACGTGGGCCGCCTACCTCGTCAACCTGCGCCCCGGCAAGGGCCGCGGCCACATCATCTGGACGCTCGGCGGGCGACACTCGAGCTTCCAGATCGCCAAGGGTGCGGACTTCCAGTGGCAGCACGACGTCAAGCTCCAGCCCGGAAACGTCGTGACGATGTTCGACGACCACTGCTGCCAGCTGACCGGCGGGGGAACCTACGTCGCCCCCAGCGCCAGCTCGCGGCCCCTCACGCTCAAGCTCAACCTCGCAAACCACACCACGCGCATGCTTTCGGCGGACGTTACGAGCAACGGCCAGAGCCTGGGGATCGCCTCGGATTACATGGGCTCGACGCAGCCGCTGCCGAACGGCAACACGATGGTCGGCTGGGGTTCGACCGACTTCATGTCCGAATACTCACCGAACGGGACCGAGGTGCTCGGGGCGGTATGGCCCGGCAGCAACCTCAGCTACCGCGCCGTCATCGAGCCGTGGGTCGGGCTGCCCCTCACCCCGCCCGTCGGGGCGGCGCGAACCGCGGGTAAGCGAACGACCGTCTACGCGAGCTGGAACGGCGCGACCCGCGTCGCCGCCTGGCGGGTGCTCGGCGCCAGCTCCGGGGCGGCGCTTGCGGCGATCGCCCACGCCCCACGCTCCGGTTTTGAGACGGCGATCGCGCTCCCGCACGCCGACGCCTCCTACGAAGTGCAGGCGCTTGACTCGGGCGGCGCCGTGATCGGCACCTCGCGTCGCTTCAACGGGCCATAGCGAGCGGCGTCCACATCGCGGCTGTCAGCTTGCGCCCCTTGGAGGGACATCGCGACGAGTCTCGAACAGCTGGCTGATGCGCCGAGCGCTTAGCAAACGCCTTCACGCCCTCTAATAGACTCTTAACGAAGATCCAACACAATGCTGGGGCCGCAACCTCTGCGAGGCCGCGGTGTCCCAGCGCCCATGAACTCATTGCGCACGCCACTCGCCCAAACCGCGAGCGACCAAGCAGAGGAGCGGACCCGCTCCGGCGAGGTCGTCGCCCTTCACTCCCACCGTCGCCCCGACGTGCGCCTCCCCCACCTCGCGGCGCTCGAAGCCGAGGCGATCCATGTGCTGCGCGAGGTCGCCGCGTCATTCGAGCGTCCGGTGCTCCTGTTCAGCGGCGGCAAGGACTCGATCGTCCTGCTGCGCCTCGCCGAGAAGGCGTTCCGTCCAGCGCGCTTCCCGTTCCCGCTCATGCACGTCGACACGGGTCACAACTTCCCCGAAGCGATCGGCTTTCGCGACCGGCGCATCGCCGAGCTCGGCGAGCGGCTGATCGTCGCCTCGGTACAGCAGTCGATCGACGACGGGCGCGTCGTCGAGGAGCTCGGGCCGCGCGCCTCGCGCAACCGACTCCAGACGACCACGCTGCTCGACGCGATCGCCGAGCGCCGCTTCGACGCGGCGATCGGCGGAGCGCGCCGCGACGAGGAGCGCTCGCGCGCCAAGGAACGCATCTTCAGCTTCCGCGACGACTTCGGCCAGTGGGATCCAAAGAGCCAGCGGCCGGAGCTGTGGAACCTCTACAACACCAGGATCCGCGCGGGCGAGAACGTTCGCGTGTTCCCGATCTCCAACTGGACAGAGCTCGATGTCTGGGAGTACATCCAGAGCGAGCGCCTCGAGGTCCCGTCGATCTATTTCGCGCACTCGCGCGAGACCTTCGAGCGTGACGGGATGCTCTACGCCTACCGGGATGGTCAGGAGCTTCTGCCGGGCGAGGCGCCGAGCACCCGCACCGTGCGCTACCGCACCGTTGGCGACATGACCTGTACCGGCGGCGTGGCCTCGACGGCCGCGAACATCCCGGAGATCCTGGCCGAGATCAACGCCACGCGCACGACCGAGCGCGGCCAGACGCGCGCCGACGATCGCACCTCGGAGGCGGCGATGGAGGATCGCAAGAAGGCGGGGTACTTCTGAGCATGGCCGAGGCGCCGACCAGGCCGCAGCCGCTTGCGAACGTCTGCTGGCACGAGGGCAACCTCGACCGCGTCGCGCGCTGGGAGGCGCTCGGCCAGCGCGGTGCGACGATCTGGTTCACGGGCCTCTCGGGCTCGGGCAAGTCGACGATCGCGTCGGCGGTCGAGCAGCAGCTGATCGAAGCGGGCCGTTGGGCCTACCGCCTCGATGGCGACAACCTCCGCCACGGGGTCTGCAGCGATCTCGGGTTCAGCAGGGACGACCGCGCCGAGAACGCACGCCGCGTCGCTGAGCTCGCGCTCCTGTTCGCAGACTCGGGCGCGGTCGCATTGGCCTGCCTCGTCTCGCCCTACGACGCCGATCGCCAGGCTGCGCGAGCACTGCACGCGGAGGCGGGCATCGATTTCGTCGAGGTGTTCGTCAACACGAGCCTCGCCGAATGCGCGCGGCGCGACGTCAAGGGCCTGTACGCGCGGGCGCGCGGCGGCGAACTGGGCGATCTGACGGGCGTCGGCTCCCCATATGAGCCGCCCCGCAACCCCGACGTCGAGCTCGCAGAGTGCCTCGACGTCGAGTCATCCTGCGCGCTCGTGCTGGGCGCGCTGCCGGCGCCCGCCGCCTGATCAGCGCGGCTTGGCGCGGCGCAGCCGGTTGCGCTCTTCCTGCATCTCCGCAACGCGAGTGACGAGCTTGAGGATCTGCGGCACGCCGGTCGCCTTTGCCTGGCCGTAGTGGAAGGCCTCGCGCCAGTCCGCGATGCGGGCGCCCTCGCTGACCATCACGTTGAAGAAGGCGCGCGGCATCTCGACGGTGACGCGCGCGTCGTCGGCGACCTCCTTGGTGATCTTTCGCTCGGGAAGCTCGACGCGAAACTGCTGGACGTCGCCGCGCCCGCGCAGGATGACACTGAAGACGAGCTTCAGCGGTGCGAACGCAGGCACCTCCTCGATGATCCCCGCGAGCGCCTGTTCGATCTGGGCCTTCGCGTCGGTGGTGGCGCTCACACCTTGTGAGTCTACGCCGCGATGATCGCGTCGATCTCGACGGCTGCTCCGCGCGGGAGCGCCGCGACACCGACCGTGGCCCGCGCGGGAGGGTCGCTGGGGAACGCCGCTGCGCAGGCTTCGTTGACTTCGGCGAAGGCGCCGAGGTCGGTCATGTAGATCGTGATCCGCACGGCGCGGGCGAGCGTCGTCCCTGCCGCGGCGGCCACGGCCTCGAGGTTGTCAAGGCAGCGCCGCGCCTGGACGGCGACCGAACCCTCGACCAGCTCCCCGGTGTCGGGATCGAGCGGGATCTGACCGGAGCAGTAGAGGAGGCCGCCGCTGCGGACGGCGTGGCTGTAGGGGCCGATCGCGGCAGGTGCGCCCGACGCCGTGACGATCTCGCGTTCGGAGCTCATATGGACACCTTATCTAGGGCGGGCGAGAACTTGCGGGACCGTTAAGTCGATCTTGTAAGGTCAGAAATAGATGCGCCGCAAGGGCACCCTGACCGCATCGCTGGTGGCGGTCATCGCCGCAGCGGCCGCAGCACTCTCGCCGTCGGTCGCCTCCGCCGCGACAAGTTCGATCCCTTTCAAGGCCTGCCCCAACGTGCCGAGCTTCGGCTGCGCGCGGCTGAGCGTGCCGCTGGACCCCTCGGGCGCGACGCCGGGCACGATCTCGCTCGCGATCCGCCGCGAGCTGTCGGCGACGGGCACGGCGAACACGGCCGTGGTGGCGCTCGCCGGCGGACCGGGCCAGGCCGCTCTGCCGTTCGCAACGACGGCCTCGCAGGTCGTCTCCTCGGCGCTCAAGAACGACGATCTGGTCGTCTTCGACCAGCGCGGCACAGGCGATTCCGGTCCTCTGAAGTGCTCCGCGCTGAACAGCGTGACGGCCCCGATCAGTCAGGTCATCCCGGACTGCGCCACGCAGATCGGCGTGGCTCGCGCCTTCTACACGACCGACGACACCGTCGCCGACATCGAGGCGATTCGCAAGGCACTGGGCTACACCAAGCTGATCCTCTACGGCACCTCCTACGGCACCAAGGTGGCGCTCCGTTACGCCGCCATCTACCCCGACAACGTCGCCGGCCTTCTCCTCGACTCGACGGTACCCCCCAACGGGCCGCCGCTCTACGACCAGACGACCTATGAGGCGGTGCCGCGCATCCTGCGCGAAGCCTGCGCCGGAGGCTGTCACGGCATCAATCCGGTCGCCGACCTTCGCACCGTCCTTCGCAGGCTCGCTGCGAAGCCGGCTCACGTGATCTACCGCCAGAGCACGGGCAAGGAGCTTCACCTGAAGATCCACGCCGTCGCCCTCGCCTCGATCCTCATCACCGGCGATGAGGACCCCTCGCTTCGAGCCGACTTCCCCGCCGCACTGCACGCGGCCGCTGACGGCCGCTACGCGCTGCTGGGCATCCTCTATGCGCACGCGATCCTCGGCCAGCTGCCCGACAAGACGATTAACAACCCGCTCTACTTCGACACCGAGTGCGAGGAGCTCCCGTTCCCGCGCGATGCGACGCCGGCCGAGCGCATCGCCGACGGCCTCGCGGCCGTCAAGGCGATGCCGGCCGGGACATTCGGCCCCTTCAGCGCCGTCACGGCCTACCGCGAGAGCACCGCCCCCGACTGCGCCTACTGGCCCAATGCGACGGCGGCGCCGGAAACCGACCTGGCGGCGCTGCCGGACGTGCCGACGCTGATCATCAGCGGTGCCGATGACCTGCGCACCCCGACGGCGAACGCAGACGCGGTCGCCGCGATGATCCCCGACGCCAAGGTCGTCGTCGTGCCGCAGACCGGTCACTCGGTGCTGACGACCGAGTTCGGTGCGTGCGGGCGCGACGCGGTGAACGCGTTCTTCACCGGCCAGCCGATCGAGACCGTCTGCGAGCCACGGTCCCAGCCCGCCTACCTGCGGCCCGCACCGGCGCCGCCTGCGTCACTTCACAGCGTCACGCCGCTGCCCGGCACTACCGCCGGCGCCGGGCGGACCGCCCACGCGATCGAGCTGACGCTCGGCTGGAGCAACCGCGAGGTCGACGAGAGTTACTTCGAGACGCTGATCGGGGTCTACAACCCGGCCTTCAGCAAGGGACTCGGCGGCCTCTACAGCGGTTTCGCGAAGGTCACGGAGAAGCAGAACGGGCGCACCACGATGACCTTCCACGGCTTCTCCTACGTTCCCGGGCTGACGATTTCAGGCCGCCTCACGCAGGGCGTCGGGACGCTTCGAGTCGGCGGCTCGACGGCCGCGGGGGGCACGCTGACCGCCGTCAGCTCCAACGACTTCGTCGGCAAGCTCGGTGGCGTGACGGTGCACTTCCGCATCAGCGCCGCCCGGCTCGCGGCGCTCATCGCCTAGGTAGCGCGGGGCGTGGCCAACGCGCTGGCCAACGAGACGTCCCCGTACCTGCGTGCGCACGCGCACAACCCCGTCGACTGGCTGCCGTGGGGCGAGGAGGCGCTGCGGCGGGCTCGCGAGCTCGACCGCCCGCTGCTCGTCTCGATCGGCTATGCGGCCTGCCACTGGTGCCACGTGATGGAGCGCGAGTCCTTCGAGGATGACGCCACCGCCGCGCAGATGAACGAGCGCTACGTCTGCGTCAAGGTCGACCGCGAGGAGCGGCCCGACATCGACGGGATCTACATGGAGGCCGTCCAGGCGATGACCGGCCACGGCGGCTGGCCGCTGAACGTGTTCCTCACGCCCGACGGGCGGCCCTTCTACGGCGGGACCTACTGGCCGCCGCGTCCGCGCGGCGGCATGCCGAGCTTCGGCCAAGTCCTCGACGCCGTCGCCGAGCTCTGGCAGAAGCGCCGCGAGGAGGCGGTCGCCGCGAGCGCTCAACTGACCGAGCGCCTCGGCGGCGCCGCCGCGTTCGAGCAGTCGCAGCGGCCACTCGGCCGCGAGCTCGTGGACGCGGCGCTCGACGGCCTTCGGAGCACCTATGACCCGCTGCGCGCGGGCTTCGGCGGCGCGCCGAAGTTTCCGCCGCACTGCGCCCTCGAGCTACTCGCCGCAACCGGCGAGCGTGACATGGCCGACGCCACGCTTCGGACGATGGCGCTCGGCGGGATCTGCGACCAGGTCGGCGGCGGCTTCGCGCGCTACGCCGTCGATGCCACGTGGACCGTCCCCCATTTCGAGAAGATGCTCTACGACAACGCACTGCTCGTACGTGCCTACCTGCGTGCCTGGCAGGACACCGGCGAGGCGCTGTTCGAGCGCACGGCACGCGAGACGCTCGAGTTCTGCCTGCGCGAGCTCCGCGCAACCGACGGAGGCTTCTGCTCCTCACTCGACGCCGACTCCGAGGGCGAGGAGGGCCGCTTCTACGTCTGGACGCTCGATCAGCTGCGCGAGGTGCTCGGCGAGCTGGCGGATGCGGCGATCGCCTACTTCGGAGCGACGCAGACGGGCAATTTCGAGGGCGCGAACGTGCTCGAGGCGCGCGGGCCAGAACCCGCGGCACGTGCGGAGATCCGTGCGCTGCTGCTCGCGGCGCGCGCCAGCAGGCAGCGTCCCGCACTCGACGACAAGCGGCTGTGCTCGTGGAACGCGCTGATGATCGCGGCGCTCGCCGATGCCGGCGCATTGCTCGGGGAGCGGCGCTATCTGGATGAGGCGATCGCCCTGGCGGACTTCATCTGGGAGCGAATGCGCGATCCGCAGGGGCGCCTGCTTCGCACCTACAACCACGGCACCGCGCGCCTGCTCGCCTACCTCGAGGACCACGCCTATCTGCTCGAGGCGCTGCTCGCACTCTATGAAGCAAGCTTTGAGGAGCGCTTCTTCGAGCGTGCTCGCACGCTCGCCGAGGCGATCCTCGATCGCTTCGCCGACCCCGCGCGGGGCGGCTTCTTCGTCAGCCCGTCCGACGGAGAACAGCTGATCACACGCCGCAAGGATCTCGAGGACACACCGATCCCGTCGGGTTCATCGAGCGCGGCGCTCGGCCTGCTTCGCCTCGGCGCTCTCACGGGAGAGATCCGTTACGAAGAGGCGGCGATCGGCGCGATCCGTCTTGCCGGCGAGCTCGCGCCGCGCTACCCGGTCGCCTTCGGGCACCTGCTGTGCGCGGTCGACCTGCACGCCGCGGGCGCGCTCGAGGTCGCGCTCGTCGGCCCGGACACCACCAGGCTGCTCGAGGTCGTGCGTGAGCGCTACCGCCCCCACGTCGTGCTCGCCTGCGGCGACGGCGGTCAAAGCGTAGTTCCTCTGCTTGAGGGGCGGACCGCCGTGGGCGGCGCCGCGACGGCCTACGTCTGCGAGCGCTTCGCCTGCCAAGCGCCGCTTGGCGAGGCGGACGCGCTGCGCCTCATGCTGCGCTGAGCTCGGCGAGCTCGGACTCGCTCAGGACGATCTCCGCGGCCGCGACGTTCTCCTCGAGGTGGGCGATGCTCGAGGTGCCGGGGATCGGCAGCATCACCGGCGAGACGGCGAGCAGCCAGGCGAGCGCGATCTGGGAGGTGCTCGCGTCATGTTGGCGCGCGATCCGCTGGAGCGCGCCGCCGCGGCTCGCAATCTTGCCCTGGGCGATCGGCGCATAGGGGATGAAGGCGATGCCGCGCTGCGTGCAGGCGGCGAGGACGTCTTGGTGGGTGCGGTCTGCGGCGCTGTACTCGTTCTGGACTGAGACGATCTCTGTCGTCCCAAGCGCGCTCTCGAGCTCCGCAACGCTGACGTTCGAGAGCCCGATATGGCGGACCTTGCCCTGCGCGCGAGCCTCGATGAACGGCCCGAGCGACTCCTCGAAGGGAACGGCTGGATCGGGCCAGTGAAACTGGTAGAGGTCGATCGCCTCGACGCCGAGGCGCCGCAGCGACCCCTCGAGCGCCTCGCGGATGTGTTCGGGGCGCCCGTTTCTGGTCCAGCTGCCCGGACCGCCGCGGGTGAAGCCCGCCTTGGTCGCGATCACCAGCCCGTCGTATGGATGCAGCGCCCGCGCGATCAGTTCCTCGCTGACGTTGGGCCCGTAGGAGTCGGCGGTGTCGATGAAGTCGACGCCGAGCTCGCGGACACGATGCAGAAGCGCGACCGCGCCGTCAGGGTCGGCCGGCGGGCCCCACAAACCCTCGCCGGTGATCCGCATCGCGCCGAATCCGAGGCGATCGACCTCGAGGTCGCCGAGGGCGATGCGACCCGCGCCGCTCACAGAATCGGGAGATAGCGGTCAAGCTCCCAGCGTGTGACCTGCATGCGGTACTCCTCCCATTCGCGGCGCTTGATCTCGACGTAGCGGTTGAAGGTGTGTTCGCCGAGCGTGCGCAGTGCAAGCTCGGAGTCGGCGGTCAGCTCGATCGCGGCGCCGAGCGTCTCCGGCAGCTGCTCGATGCCGAGGCGGCGGCGCTCCTCGGGCGAGAGGTTGTAGAGGTTCTTCTCCATCGGCTCCGGAAGCTCATAGCCCTTCTCGATCCCTTCCAGACCGGCCTGCAGCAGCGCGGCGAAGGTCAGGTAGGGGTTGCAGGCCGGATCGGGGCAGCGCAGCTCCATGCGCGTTCCGAATTCATCGCCTGGCTCGTAGTGTGGGACCCGCACCAGAGCCGAGCGGTTGCGGCGCGACCAGGCGACGTAGACCGGCGCCTCGTAGCCCGGCACGAGACGCTTGTAGGAGTTGACCCACTGCGCGAAGATCGAGCAGATCTCGCGCGCGTGGCGCAGCTGCCCGGCGATGAAGGCCTTGCCGACCGGCGAGAGGAAGTACTGGTCGTCGCCGTCGTAGAAGGCGTTGCGGCCGTCCGCGAAGAGCGACTGGTGGGTATGCATCCCGGACCCGTTGTGGCCGAACAGCGGCTTGGGCATGAATGTCGCGTGCCAGCCGTACTTGAGCGCAACCTCCTTGACGGTGATCCGGTACGTCATGCAGTCGTCGGCCATCTTGAGCGCGTCGGCGTAGCGCATGTCGATCTCGTGCTGGGATGGTCCGACCTCGTGGTGGCTGTACTCGACGTGGATGCCGAGCGCCTCGAGCGCGATCGAGGTCTCGCGGCGCACGTCGGAGCCGGCGTCGAGCGTGGTGAGGTCGAAGTAGCCCCCGGCGTCGAGCGGCTCGGTGCCCGAGCTGTCGCGAAACAGGAAGTACTCAAGCTCAGGGCCCACGTTGAAGGTGTCGAAGCCGAGGTCGCCGGCGCGGGCCAGCGCGCGCCGCAGGATGTGGCGTGGGTCGCCCTCGTAGGGCGTGCGCTCCGGGGTCAGGATGTCGCAGAACATCCGCCCGACGCCCTGCTCCTCCGGTCGCCACGGGAGAACGGCGAAGGTGGCGGGGTCGGGCAGCGCGATCATGTCGGACTCCTCGATCGCGTTGAAGCCGGTGATCGATGAGCCGTCGAAGCCCATCCCGGACTCAAGCGCGCCGTCGAGCTCGGAGGCGTTGATCGAGAACGACTTCAGCTGGCCGAGGACGTCGGTGAACCACAGGCGGATGAAGCGGATCTCGCGGTCGGCGACGATCGCGAGTACGTCCTTGGCTGTGGTCGGAGTGTCTGCCACCCGACGCGGAACTATGCCGATCGGTCGAGCCAGTTGCGGGCCCAGCGCTTGAGCTCCTCGAGCGCCGGGGCGAGCTCCTGGCCCTTCTGCGTCAGGGCATACTGCACGCGTACGGGCGGTCCGGCTATGACGGTGCGCTCCACGAGGGCGTTGGACTCAAGCTCCTTGAGGCGGTCCGACAGCATCCGGTCGGAGAGATCCGGCACCGCCGCGGCGATCGAGGAGAAGCGCAGCGAGCCGGCCTGCATCAGCGTCTCCAGGATCGCGCCGGTCCAGCGGCGCCCGATCAGCTCGACGGCCTGGTGAAAGTAGGGGCAGCAGGTCGGGCGCTCGGCCTGCTGTTCGGTCGCGGCGGGCGGGTCGAGGTCAGCTTGGGTTGCTTGAGAAACCATCGCGTCGGCGCATCCTACGCCGCGCGGAGCGTCCTCGAATCCTCGACCGAGCCATCGATCGGCACGTCGCCCGCCACGTTGACCATCGCTGTGAACACCTCGAGCGAGGCGAAGGCGATCGCCTCGAGCAGCTGCTCGTCGTCCCAGCCCAGCTCCCGAGCCTCCTCGAAGAGGTACACGGGCGTCCCGCCCTCGGCCTCGAGTGCCGACTTCAGGTAGCGCAGCAGCGCTGCCTGCTTGGGGTCACCGGAGTCGAACTCGCGGGCCTTTGCGACCTCGTCGAGGCCAAGCCCGGCCGAGCGGGCCGTGCGGCTGTGCAACGCGATGCCTGGATCCGAGCCGAACTGCTCGGCGACGGCCAGAGAGATCCGCTCCAGCGTCCCGCGTCCGAGCGATCCGCGCTTGAGCTCTGCGCGGAAGCGCGCGTAGCCACGCAGCGCCGCGGGTGAACCCGCGAGCACGCCGAGGAAATTGGGGAGCTGGCCGCCGGTTGCGAGCGCGCCGCGCAGAACCGGCAGCGAGCCCTCGGGGGCGGTCAAGTCATCATGGATCTGGAACCTGCTCATCGTCGTCTTCATCGCATCACGGCTGCTTTCATCGCTTTACCTTCTGCTTACAACTTACGTTTTGTAAGGATACTGCATTTCGGCGCATTCGCAAGTCACGCTTCGGCGGCGCTTACGAGATTCTCATCGCACGTTCGTCCATGAGCGGCAGCAGCAGCGCTGAAAACGGCGAATACGCGGTACCCGTTCGCAAGGTTCGACAACCATCGAACGTCTCCCTGCGTACGCATGTTCTAGTCCGCCAACGCGCGAGCGAGCCCTCAGTTGCGGTCTCAGGCTATTTGCGGCCGGCTACGGCGACTACGAACTGCGCGACGTCCTTGGCCTGCTGCCCGGTGTAGATGCCGGCCGGCATGTCGCCGTTGCCGCGCGCGCGACCAAGCTGGATCGCGTTCAGAACGAATGACGCCGGCCCGCCGGCGACCTGCGGGTCGAGATCGAGGTCCGGTCCGACGTGCCCGACCGCGGCGGCTGCGGCGAGCGTGTGGCAGGTCGCGCATGATCGCGCGAACAACTGGCGGCCGATCGTCTCGTGCTTGGTCAAGGTGATTCCCGCGGGCCCCTGGCTCGCCTTGTCCTGCCCGTTGGCGATCGCGACGGCGATCGGGACCGCGAGCCCGAAGGCGAAGATCACCGTGAAAGCGAGCAGCCGCAGACGGTTTGCGATCGGATTTTCGGAGTGCAGGCGCGCGCGGGCGCGCCCCGGCCCGCCGCTGAGCGCGATCAGGAAGACCGCGCCGCCGATCCCGATCCAGAACGCGAGCGCTACATAGAGCACGCGCCGCAATCTATCCGATGGCCCCGACCGCCCGCCCACCCGGAATCGGACGGGGTCCCGCCCGCTCGGGGCCAACGCTTTCGGTTGACACAACCATCTCGGCGAGATCGAGCACGTTCACAGTTCTCGCCGATCTGCCAGCCTCCAGCTGACGGCGTGTCCGCAACGGGCTGAGCGGCGGAGCAGGCGGCCAGAGAGGGGCTTTGAGATGGCGCGGTATCTGATTTCGTTTGACGACGGCGCGATGGAGTCAATCCCCGAGGAGGAGGCGCCTGCCGTGGCCGACGCTGCACACGCGGTCATTCGGGAGGCCCAGGACGCAGGCGTATGGGTGTTCGCCGGCGGTCTCTATCCCCACGACGAGGTCACCGTTAGCGTCGTAGCTGCTGATGGAACGGTTGCCGAGGGCACCGAGGAGAAGGGGGGCATCGGCGGAGCCACGATCATCGACGTGCCCTCACGCGAGGAGGCGCTCCGCTGGGCCGCCAAGATCGCCGCTGCCTGCCGCTGCGCTCAAGAGGTCCGCGAGTTCGCGCCAGACCCGGCCGTGGGCAACTGACGGCGCACCAGGCACCGCCGCGCGCCCGCGTCGGTCTGCTTGATCCCCCTGCGCAGCCAGGCAGATCGTGGTCCGCCGTTGGATGGAGACCGCTCAAGGCCGGCTGACAGCTCGATGTATCCCAGCAATGGGCCACAAATAGAGAAAGCCCTGGAAACCAGGGCTTTCTCCGTAGCAAGCCTGTAAGCCGGATTCTGTCGTGAGCAGCCATCCATCTGAGCGGCCTACCTGGACCTCGGCGGGCAGCCTGCAAGCGGTCCTGCTTGGCCTTGCATCGGGTGGGGTTTGCCTGGCCGCCGCGTCACCGCGACGCCGGTGCGCTCTTACCGCACCATTTCACCCTTGCCGGCACGCGGCTCACGTGTGGCCGCGCGCTTGGGCGGTTTGTTTCTGTGGCACTTTCCCGCGGGTTTCCCC
>DATAWT010000006.1:0-47192 GCA_036267075.1 Solirubrobacteraceae bacterium | reverse complement strand
GCGTCGCCCGGTCGTAGACGACCATCGGCTGGGGGTTGCCCTCGAACAGCGTTCGGTAACGCGCCTGGCTCGCACGAAGCTGCTCACGGGCGATCCGCAGCGCCGGGCGGAACGCGAGGCGGATGCCGAGCAGGATCAGGGTCAGCGCCGCCGCTCCGATCGCGACCGGCCCGATCTCAAACCAGCTTGCTCCGACCAGGATGACGAGACTCGACACGGTCGCGATCGCCGGCAGCACAAGCCCGCTGACCGCGTGCAGCGCAAAACGGTCTGAATCGCTCTCGCGGACCCACATCGAAACCGCGATCAGGTAGATCGAGATCGGCCAGGCGATCGCGTTGACAACCGGGCCGACGCCGCCGGCGCCTGTGAAGGCGAAGGTGTCGCCGGCGGCGTTGACCGTCAGCCCGACGGCGATCATCGTCAGCGTCGCGCGGTTGCGGCCGCCGACGACGACGGCTGTTCCGCCGGCGACACCGAGCAGCACGATGTCCAGGAAAGCGTAGGAGAGGTTGACGGAGGCGGCGAACGTGACGTGGCCGATGTACTTGTCCAACGCGTGGTCGGCCCAGGCCATGCACAGGGCCGCTACGCCGACCCCCGCGATCGCGCCGTCGAGCCAGTTCGGCACATGACCCAGCCGACGCTCCGCGCGCATGTAACGGAAGAGCGCTGCGAATGCGAACGGGTAGAAGCCGAACCAGAAGGCGTTGGCGAGGCCCACGGAGGGCGGAGTCCCGCCGCCCAGGGACTGGAACGTGATGACCAGGTCACCGAGCGCCCACGCCAAACAGGCGACCCCAAACAGCAGAGCGACGCCGGGGTGCAGGACACGACGGACCATGCTCGCGGCGCACAGGCCTGCGCCGGCGCCCTCGAAGAGCACGACCAGCCAGCCGTCGAGCCACGGCGAGAACTGCCATGAGGAGCGCAGGATGAGGAACGCGAGGTAGGCGACGAGCAGTGTTCCCATCCCCGCGAAGGCGACCGATACCGCTCGCGGCACGGGATCTCGGCCCGAGCCCGTTGCGGCATTCGCGCGTGCATGCGCAACACGGGACTCCGCGGTCGCGGACATAGGGTCGATATCGACCCGTTGCAGGCGCCGCTTGAGGGCGTACCGCCGCCTCGCGCCGCCGCGAGTGGACCAAGCGCCCAGCGGGACGATCGCGCGCCCGCAGGGGCCACCCGGCTACCGCGGCGAGCCGGGAGCGAGCTAGCCGAAGCGGCGGGGAGGACCTGCGACAGGGCTAAGGGGTCTCATGGGCCGTGTTGGAATCGAACCAACAACCTTGGGCTTAAGAGGCCCCTGCTCTGCCAATTGAGCTAACGGCCCGAGAAACGACGGCGGATCTTAGCGCTACAGGCGCGTGCGGCGGGTCAGCCGGTCGCCCCGACCGCCGACGTAGCGCCAGTTGCTCCGGTCGCTCCGAGCTGGCCGGTGCGAATCGAGGCGAGCGTGCTCTTGACCGACTTGCGCTGGCCCTTGGGCGCCAGTGCGACGGCCTTCGCCGCGGCGAGATCGCCGTCGTGGATGTCCTTGGCGTAGTAGGCGTAGTAGGCGAGGTACTCGTACTGGACGTAGCTGTTCGGCTGCAGCTGGACGACGACCTCCTGAGCGCTTTCGGCGGTCGGGTAGTCACCGACTCCGGTCGGCGCGGGCGAGAACGCCGACGCGGTGTCCTCGGCGAAGTTCAGGTTGGGATGCTGGGGCAGAACACGCAGGTAGTTGGTCCAGGCGACCTTGAGCTTGTCGAGCGCGGCATGGCCCTTCGTGGTGAAGCCGACGCTCGAGTCGTAGTTCGTCGGTAGCGTGGCGACGTTGAAGGCGGCCTGGCCGGCGTTGGCCCATGCCGAGGCGCTGTTGGGCGACGCCTTCGCCGCCCGCTCGGCCCGCTTGAGCGCGCGCTGGGCCGTGACGTTGCCGGTTCCCGACCCGCCGCCACCGTTTGCCGCGGCGGAGAACAGACCGCCGAAGTTGCCGCCGGTTCCGACGCCAAAGCCGATCAGGCCGACGCCGATCAGGAGCGCCAGGAACAGGTAGACGGTCTTGATTACCCGGCGGCGGCCGGGGCTGCGCAGATCAAAGAGCATTGGCTAGGGAATCGGAGGTGGTGCGGGTGGTGGCATGGTGTTCGCCGCTGCGGCAAGGCGCTCCTTCGTTCGCGCCCGTCGAGCATCGCGGCGGTCCATGACCGCGACGACCAGGATACCGACCTCATAGAGCACGATGATCGGCAGCGTCTCAAGCAGCATCGTCACGACATCGCCAGGCAGGATCGCCGCGATCAACGCCGCAACGACGATTGCGTAGCGCCGGTTCTTGCGCAGCTGGCGCGTCGTAACGATTCCCGCGCGAGCGACCGCGATGACGGCCAGGGGGACCTGGAAGATGACCCCCATCGCGAGCATGATCAGCGCCGCGAACGAGTAGTAGCTGGACGCTTGTACGAACTGTTCGAAAGAGCCGCTGTTGAAGTTCTGCAGGAAGTGCACCGCCGCGGGCAGCACTACGAAGTACCCGAACAGCACCCCGCACGCGAACAGCCCGGGGATCGACAGCATGACCGGCAGCGCGACGCGCCGCTCGGTCGGGCTGAAGGCGGGTATCACGAAGCTGTAGAGCTCAAACAGGAGGATTGGTAAGGCGATCAGCAGCGCGAAGTAGAAGGTCACGGTGATCGTCGCCGTGAACGGCTCGCCGATCCCGATCGTGACGAGGTTGTTGCCGGGTGCGCTGCGCGGAATGTCCTTCTCCGCCCCATTCATCGCCGCGATTGCTGCTTTCAGCGCCGGTCCCTGGTTCGTTCCCGCAAGCTCGCGGATCACGACCGCCTGCGTGCGCCCGAACTTGTCGGCGCACCAGATCTGCCCAAGCTCGCCCTGGCACTTCTTGACCTGGCCGCGCGTCTCCTTGGCGTAGGGGTTGCCGATCAGCTTCAGCAGGGCGTGGTTCTGCCAGAAGCAGACGCCGAAGGCGACGAGCAGCGCGGCGAGCGAGATGATCAGCCGCGTTCTGAGCTCGTCGAGGTGGTCGACGAGACTCAGGTGATCGTGGTGGCCGACCGGCCGAATCACTCTACGCATGGCTCGCACAGGCTACCGGCCAGGGGCTCAAGAGCCTGGCGGTTGCAGCCGATGAGGGGGGTGTGAAACAGCGTCGCGGCCACACTTCAGGCGAAGCGCATCTCGCTCTTCCGGGCCCGCTCGGCGTCGAGGTCAGCCCCGACGATCAGGGCGGCGAGACGACCGGCGATCCCGACCTTTCGCTGTGCGGCGGCTGCGGTTCGAGCCTCGTCCAGCCGATCGACTGGTCGCTCGTCGGTCGCAGCCACTGGCGCGTCACGCTCTGCTGCCCCAACTGCGAATGGAGTGGCACCGGCGTCTTCACCCAGGAGGCGGTCGATCGCTTCGATCGCGAGCTTGATCGCGGCATGCGCGAGCTGCAGTCGACGCTGACGCGGGTCTCGCGCGCGTGCATGGAGGCTGAGATCGCCACCTTTGCGCGGGCGCTCGAGGACGAGCTGATCGTCCCCTTCGACTTCACTCACCGGATCTAGTCAGCCGGCCGGCTAGGCGTAGCGGTCGACGAGCCCGTCGGCCATCAGGCAGAGCGCCTCGCGCTGGGTCAGCGGCAGCTCCGCGGGCAGCTCGCGCTTCGCGGAGGCCACGAGCTCGAGCGCAATCGAGCGAGCTTCCTCGCCGGCCCCGGTCGCCTCGATCGCCGAGCAGACGCGCTCGGCGGCGGCGGAATCGGCGATCGTGCGCAGGTCGAGCACGCGTAGCTCCTCCGAGCGCTCGCGCGCGAGGATCAGCGGCAGCGTGACCGTGCCGTCAAGGAGGTCGGTCCCGCGCCGCTTCCCGGTTCGCTCGGCGGGGCCGGTGATGTCGAGCACGTCGTCGAGCAGCTGGAAGGCGAGGCCGACGGCGTGGCCGAACGGCCCGAGCGGTGGTCCTCCCCCGACGAGCGCGCCGAGTTCGCCGGCGGCGGCGAACAGCCGTGCCGTCTTCAGTTCGCAGCGCTTGAGGTAGCGCTCGAGGGTCACGTCGGCGCTCCAGGCGTCCGCGCGCTGCATCAGCTCACCGCGAGCGAGCGCCGCGCTGGCCGCCGACAGGGCTCGCAGCTGGGCGATGACCCCGTTTCGCGCGAGCTCGGCAAAGGCGCTTGAGAAGAGCAGGTCGCCGGTCGCGGTTGCCGCGCGGCGGCCGGCGGCGGCGAACACGGTCTGGCGACCGCGGCGCAGCGGCGCGTCGTCGAGGACGTCGTCGTGGACCAGCGTCGCCGAGTGGATCAGCTCTACGGCCGCTGCGGCGCGCGACAGCGCCTCGCCGGAGCTCGAGCCGAGCCCGGCGACGAAGACCATCAGCGGGCGAAGCCGCTTGCCGCCGGCCGCGACGGTCGCCAGCGAGTGCTGCTCGACCGCCGTGATCTCGCGAAGGCGCGTCTCGACACCGGCCATCGCGCTCGCAAGCGGGGCTCCTCCGAGCGTGAGGATCGCGTCGAAGGGGTCGCTCAACGCGCCGATCAGGACACCTCGCCGGTGTGGATGGCGATGATGCCGCCCGCGAGCAGGGTCCAGCGGACCGAGCGAAGTCCGCAGCCGTCCATCACCGCCGCCAGCTCGCGCGGTGCCGGGAAGCGCCGCACGGAGTTCGGCAGATAGCTGTAGGCGGCCTCATCTCCGGCGAGTCGGCCGAGCGCGGGCACGAGCCGGTCGAACCAGGTCCTATAGAAGGTCGCGAGCGGCTCACGCGTCGGCCTGGTGATCTCGAGGATCGCGACGCGTCCGCCCGGCGTGACGACGCGCGCCATCTCGGCAATGCCGGCGCGCAGGTCCGAGAAGTTGCGCACCCCAAAGCCGACGGTCGCGGCGTCGAAGGAGTCGCTTGCGTAGGGCAGCGCGAGCGCGTCGGCCCAGTCGAAGCGAAGCTCGGGCGCCTTGGCGCGCGCGCGGGCGAGCATCGCCGCGGAGAAGTCGCAGCCGACGACCTCCCCTCCGTCGCAGACCGCGCGCCACAGCTCGAGCGCGAGATCGCCGGTACCGGTCGCGACGTCGAGCACGCGGCTGCCCGGGCCGACCGCGGCCAGCTCGACGGTGCGCGTGCGCCAGCGGTGGTGAAGGCCCGCCGTCATGACGGTGTTCATCGCGTCATACAGCCACGCGATGCGGTCGAACATCGCGGCGACCGCGGGCGCCTCGAGCGTCCCGGACGAGCCGCCGGACATGGCTACTTCAGCGCGGAGAGGAAGTCGACGACGGCGTTGAACTGCTTCGGCGGCAGCTTGAACGGGCCGCTGCCGTAGGAGGGCATCGGCTGCGTCGGGTTCACGAGCGTGCGGGCGATGCCCTGCGCCGGGATCCGCGAGCCGACGTGCGTCAGTTCCGGTCCCGGGCCGTCGTTGCCGTTGTCGCCGATCTTGTGGCAGGCCTCGCACTCCGACTGCGCGACGATCGAGCGGCCGAGGTAGAACTGGCTTACCGCACCCTTGCCCTGCGCGACGACGAGCGCCGGCGCCTTGATGTCGTTCTCAGACGGCGGGCCGGCTGTCGCGCCGAGGAAGGTGAGATAGGCCATCGCGAGGATCACCAGGACCCCGGTCGTCGTCGCGATTGGGCGCCGCAGCGGGTGGCGCTCCGGGCCGCGGTCGTAGAACGGCAGCAAAAAGAGCAGGATCATCGCCAGCGTCGGCACGCCGAGCGTCGCGAATCCGACGAAGTTCGGCGGCTTGATGACACGCAGCAGCTCGAAGAGAAAGAAGAAGTACCACTCGGGGCGCGGCGTGTAGGTGGTGGTCGCCGCGTTTGCCTTCGGCCCGAGCTCCGCGCCGAAGATGATCGACAGCGCGATGATGATGGCGATGACGAGGCACCCCATCAGGCCGTCCTTCGCGACCGCGTAGGGGAAGAACGGCTTGCCCTGGGACTTCAGGACCGAGTACTCGCGGAGGTAGGCCTCCTTCTCGCGCTGATTCACAGCACTTCCTCGACGAGCTCCGTTTGCACGTTGGCGCGCTGCCACGGCGGGGCCGTCGTGCCGAGCTTGGTTACGAGGTAGAGGTGCGCGCCGATCATCGCGACGATGGCGCCCGGCACCAGCAGCATGTGGATCGAGTAGAAGCGCGACAGGGTCGTCGCCGAGAACTCGGGTCCCCCGCGCAGGAAGTCACTCAGGTAGGGCCCCAGCAGTGGCCCCGTGCCGTTGATGTTGACGCCGACGATCGTCGCCCAGTAGGAGCGCTGGTCGAACGGCAGCAGGTAGCCGGTGAAGGACATCGTCATCGTCAGGATCAGCAGGACGACGCCGATCACCCAGTTGAGCTCGCGCGGGTACTTGTAGGCGCCGAAGAAGAACGTGCGCCCCATGTGCAGGAAGACGAGGATCACCATCACCGACGATCCCCACTTGTGCATGCCGCGGACGAACTGGCCGAGGAAGACGTCGTTGGTGATGTAGCGGACCGACTCATACGCCCCGCCGGCCGGGTCGGGCCGGTAGTACATCGCCAGGAAGACACCGGTGATCGCCTGGTTCAGGAACGCGAACAGCGACGCCGAGCCGAGCGTGTAGAACCAGTTCGTCCCCTTCGGGACCTTGCGGAACATCAGCCAGCGCACCCCGCCCGACAGCGACGTGCGCTCGTCGATCCAGTCGACCGCCGACTTGCCGCCCTCGAGCCCCTTCTCAAGCGGCGTGCGCGGGCGGCCGCGCTGCGTGCCCGGCCGCGGCGGCTGGGGCAACAGCTGCGGCGGGAGCGGCGGCGCCGGGAGCTTGAAGCGCGGCATCAGATGCGCACGCTCGGCCGCGACGGATAGAGGTACTGGCCGATGCCGTCGAGCGGCTCACCGGGATCGCGTGGCGAGAACGCGCGCAGCTCGCTGTTGACCGAGAAGCGCCGGCCGACCTGGACGAAGCCGTCTTCGACGCGCGTGAAGAAGCGATCGAGGGGCCGCGGCGGCGGGCCGCCGACGCGGACGCCCTGGAGGTCGTAGACGCCGCCGTGACAGGGGCAGATGAAGCGCTCCGAGGCGGGCACCCAGCGGACCGGGCAGCCGAGGTGCGCGCAGCGCGACGTGATCGCGATGAAGCGGTTGAACTGCGTCGCCGGCTGCGTGTCGATCGACGGGTTGCGCTTGCGGATGTAGACGGTGCTCTTGCCAGCCTCGCCGATCCCCGGCGCGATCGTCATCACGGCCGGGATGTAGTTGTCGTCGGGGAACATGTCAGGCGTCCCGACGGTCTGCCAGGGCAGCGACTGGTTCTTGAAGATCGGGCCGATCGCGAAGGCGAGCGCGGGCAGCGCGGCGCCCATCACGACGAGGGCGCCGCCGGCGTGCGCGGTGCCCGTCATGAAGCGCCGGCGCGTGACGGTCTCGCCATCGAAGGCGCCGGGCATTCCGCGATCAGCGGTGTACTTAGACTTGCTGGGCGGTCGCTTCGATGCCAATGACGCTCCTTCCGAACCCGGCGGGGGCGAACAATATCGTCATGCCATGGCGCGGGGTGCATCGAGCGCCAGCAGCGCCGCGCGAGCGCTCGCGTCGCCCGCGCGGGCCAGCGCTTTGGCGGCGCGGTAGGGCTCGCCGGCCCCCCAGCCGACGGCCTGGGCGGCGGCCCGCCAGAGCGGCTCGCAGGTTTCATCCTCGCCGCGCCCGACCAGCAGCGCGCACAGCGAGATCACGTCGGCGAGCTCCTGCACGGACTCGAGGTCGCCGAGCGCGACAAGGCGCTCGAGGCCCAGCGCGTAAAGGCGGTCGCCGGCAAGGAGCGAGAGGTCCTCGTCGCCCTCGACGAGCAGGCGCGAGCGCCCGTAGTGAAGGAGAAACCCCTCATAGATCGTCTCGAAGAGGAATTCGTACTCGCCGGGATCCTCCGCCGCGCGCGGGCCGCGCGCGGCGATCGCCCCGAGCGTCGGCACGACGCCGGCGGGAACCGATGTGTGGAGCTCGCCGGCGAGCGGCTCGCCCTCCGCCTCGACCAGCTCGCGAAGGCGCGCGAGGGTGTTCACGAGATCGTCTCGAAGGCGCCGAAGGCGGCCTCGATCGTTCGCTCGATCTGCTCGTCGCTGTGGGCGAGCGAGGGAAACCAGGCCTCGAACTGCGACGGCGGCGGGTAGACGCCGCGCTCGAGCAGCGCGCGGCACCAGGCGCCGAATGCCGCGGTGTCGCAGCGCATCGCGGCCGCGAAGTCGCCGGGCACGGTGGCCGCGAAGAAGACCGTCAGAAGGCCCGGGAGCCAGCTGACGCTGACCTCGCGCTCGCCCGCCGCCTCGGCGATCCCCTCGGCGAGCGCCCGCGTCGCGGACTCGAGGCGCGTGTAGGCGGCGCCGTCGAGCAGCTCAAGCGTTGCAAGGCCCGCCGCGACCGCGAGCGGGTTGCCCGACAGGGTGCCGGCCTGGTAGACCTCGCCGGCCGGCGCCAGAAGCTCGATCAGCTCGCGCGGCCCGCCCACCGCGGCGGCCGGAAGGCCCCCGCCCAGCACCTTGCCGAGGACGACCAGATCGCCGCGCAGACCGCTTCGCTCGCTCGCGCCGCCGCGCGCGACGCGAAACCCGCTGATCACCTCGTCGAGGATCAGCAGCGCGCCGCAGGCGTCGGCGCGCTCGCGCAGGAACTCAAGGAAGCCCGCCGCCGGCGGGACGAGTCCCATGTTGGCGGGATAGGGCTCGGCGATGATCGCCGCGGGCGCCGGCCGATCCGGCCGGGACGTCGCGGCCGCAAGCGCCTCGCGATCGTTCCACGCCACGACCGTCGTCAGCGCGGCGGTCGCCGCGGGAACGCCGGGGCTGGCCGGGATCCCCTGCGTCGCGAGCCCCGACCCCGCGGCGGCGAGCAGCCCGTCGGAGTGCCCGTGGTAGGCGCCCGCGAACTTGACGATCCGCTCGCGGCCGGTGTGGGCGCGCGCGATCCGGATCGCGCTCATCGCCGCCTCCGTCCCCGAGGAGGTCATGCGGAGCATCTCGACGCCCGGGACGCGCGCCGCGACGGCCTCGGCGAGCTCGACCTCGCCCTGCGTGGGGGCTCCGAAGGTCGTCCCGCGCGCCGCCGCCGCGGTGACCGCCTCGAGCACCGCCGGGTGCGCGTGGCCCGCGATCAGAGCACCCCACGAGCAGACGTAGTCGATGTAGCGGGAGCCGTCGGCATCGACCAGCTCGGCTCCCGCGCCGCTTGCGATGAACAGCGGATCGCGCCCGATCGAGCGCATCGCGCGAACCGGCGAGTTGACGCCGCCCGCCAGCACAGCGCACGCGCGCTCGTGGAGGGCTAGCGAGCGGGGCGCGTTGTGGGAGGCGACCACGGCTCCCTCAGACGATAACGCCCGGCGCGCAGGCCCACGATGGGCCGCCGCGGCCGCTCAGCCGTTGCGCTCCTCCCAGCGGCGGAACTCGTCGTCGAAATAGAGCAGGCGGATCTTCTTGAACTCCGTCGAGGAGTAGAGCGTCGCGCGCTCGGCGATTCCGCTGTCAAGCTCGATCGCATCGAGGACCGCGTCGCACTCCTCCTTCGAGCGGCCGTGGGCCATCGTGAAGATCGAATAGGGCCAGTCGGCGTAGGTCGGGCGCTCGTAGCAGTGCGAGATGCCCCTGAAGGAGGCCATCCGCGGGCCGAGCTCGGCGACGCGCTCGGGCGGCACCTTCCAGACGCCCATCCCGTTGGCGGAGAAGCCGGCGCGGCGGTGGTAGAGGATCGCCGCGACGCGGCGCAGCAGGCCGCGCTCGCGCATCCCCTCCATGTGCTCGAGCAACTCGGCGACGCTCATCCCAAGCGACGCCGCGGCGTCGACGTAGGGCTCGGGGATGACCGGCATGTCGCCCTGCGTCGCTCGGATCACGGCGACGTCGCGCTCGTCGTAGTCGACGGCCTCAAGCGGCGCCTCCTGCGTCAGCGCGGTCGGCGCGGCGAGCGCCTCGGTGCCGCGCTCCATCTCGAGGTCCATGCGGATCTTGAAGAGGCGAAGCGTCGGCAGCTGGCGGATCGACTCAGCGCCGGTCAGCTTTGTAAGGACGTCGAGCGTCCCGTCGAGGCCGAGCTTGGAATCGCGCTCGACGGCGATCGTGAACCACATGTTGAACTCGTGGTTGCGCAGGTAGTTGTGCGACACGCCGGGGTGGGAGTTGACGATCTTCGCCGCCGCCCAGGGGTGCTCGGGATCGACCTTCGCGGCGACGAGCATCGAGGAATAGCCGAGCGCCCGCGTGTCGTAGATCGGCGTGACCTGGCGGATGATCCGCTCATCGAGCAGCCGCTGGACGCGCGCGAGGACCTCCTCCTCGCCGACGCCGGCCTCCGCCGCGACGGCGGCGTAGGGCCGCGGCTGGAGCGGGAAGCTCCCCTGCATCAGGTTCAGCAGCCGGCGATCGGAGTCATCGAGCGCCACCGCGGCGCCGTCGCGACGGCTTCGAGCCTTGATCCGAGCGGTCAGTTCAGCCATTGGGCAGCGTCCTCGGCGTGGTAGGTGATGATCATGTCGGCCCCCGCCCGGCGGATCGCGGTCAGCGTCTCGAGCACGATCGCCCGTTCATCGAAGGCGCCCATCGCGACGGCGGCCTTGACCATCGCGTACTCGCCGCTGACGTTGTAGGCGGCCAGCGGCAGGTTGGTCATCGCGCGGACAGCCGCGATCACGTCGAGGTAGGCGAGCGCGGGCTTGACCATCACGATGTCGGCGCCCTCCTCGATGTCGAGCTCGGTCTCGCGCAGCGCCTCGCGGCGGTTCGCCGGGTCCAGCTGGTAGCTGCGGCGGTCGCCGAAGGCGGGGGTCGATCCGGCGGCCTCGCGGAAGGGCCCGTAGAAGGCGGAGGCGTACTTGGCGGCGTAGGCGAGGATCGGGATCTCGGCGAAGCCCTCGCCGTCGAGCTCGGCGCGGATCACGCCGACGCGTCCGTCCATCATGTCGCTCGGCGCGATCACGTCAGCGCCCGCGCGGGCGTGGCTGACCGCGGTCCGCGCGAGCAGCTCAAGCGACGCGTCGTTGTCGATCGATCCGTCGTCGCGCACGACGCCGCAGTGGCCGTGGCTCGTGTATTCGCAGAGGCAGACGTCGGTCAGCACGGTCAGTCCCGGCACGGCCGCCTTGATCGCCTGCGTGGCGAGCTGCACCGCGCCCTCGTCATCCCAGGCGCCCGACCCCTCGGCGTCCTTGTGATCGGGGATTCCGAACAGGATCACGCCGCCGACCCCGAGCGCCTCCAGACGCTCCGCGGACGCGACGGCGGCGGAGATCGTCAGGCGCGAGACGCCGGGCATCGCTTCGACCTCCCCGCCCTGCGAGGCGACGAACAGCGGAGCGATCAGCCGCTGCGGGCGAAGCTCCGTCTCGCGGACGAGATCGCGCAGCGCAGCGGTGCGCCGCAGGCGCCGCAGGCGGGTGTCGGGGAACGCCATCGACAGACGATGGTAGCGCCGTCAGGCCCGCAGGCCGGCGCGCGCGAGCGCGCCGAAGGCGACGATCAGCAGCGCCAGATGGCCGAGCGACTCCCATATTCCGGGGCTCGAGCGGTTCACGGCGGCATCGATCGCCTCAAACGCCGGCTTGAACGGGAACACCGCCGAGATGACGCGGATCGCGTCATAGAGGCCGCCGGCGACGGCTCCCGAGGGGACCAGCGCGAGGAAGACCAAGGGCAGCGAGACGAGCAGCGCGAGCAGCGACGCCGCACGGACGTCGCGGACGAGCGCGCCGAGCGCCACGCCGAGCGCCGCGAAGCCGAGCGCGCCGCCGGCGATCGCCGCGAGCCACAGCCCGGCGCGGCCCCAGTCAAGCGGCACGAAGGCCGAGATCCCGGCGAGCATCGCAACGCCGACGCAGAACGCGCACGCCGCGGCCAGCAGCGCCTTCGCGCCGAGCAGCGCCGAGGGTGCGACGAGTCCGCGGCGCAGGCGGGCGAACGTGTTCTCCTCACGCTCGAGGGCGAGCATCCCCGACGCCAGAAGCAGGCCGACGAACATCAGCGAGACGGCGACAGCGACCGCGACGGCGAAGAGGTCAAGCGGCGTCTTGGCGCCGTCGACGAACGTACTTCGCGCGACGATCGGCGCGGCGACCGCCCCGACCACGGCCTTCGAGCTCGCGAGGTTGTTGACGGCGACCTGCGCGAAGCTCGCGACCGGCGCGAGGCGGGTGCGAAGCGGCGAGTGCGCGGGCAGCGTCGCGAGGACGGAGCGCAGGATCCGCGCCGAGGCCTTCAGGCCGAGCACGTCGACCGTCAGCCCGAGGAAGCCCAGGCGCCCGCCGGAGAGCAGCAGGTTGATGTATCCGTCAGCGACGCGCTGCAGCTGCGAGGCGAGCTCGGCGTTGGCCTTCGCGAGCTTTGATTCCAGCGCGGTCTGCACGAGCG
The DNA here is from genome assembly GCA_036267075.1 of Solirubrobacteraceae bacterium. Classification (GTDB taxonomy): domain Bacteria; phylum Actinomycetota; class Thermoleophilia; order Solirubrobacterales; family Solirubrobacteraceae; genus Palsa-513. Next base: position 34,855 of record DATAWT010000006.1, on the reverse strand, counting down.
ACTGATTGATCGCCGAGCCGTTGTAGATGACCTGGACGTAGGCCGACTCGTCGGCCGTGGCAAGGCGCCGCGGCAGGTTGGCGGGGATGATCAGCGCGGCGAGCGTCGTTCCGTCGCGGACGTCGGCCAGTGCCTGCGCGCGGCTGTGGACGACGACCGGATCGATCGCCTGGAAGAGCTGGCGCTCATAGGTCGTGGTGTGGATGACGGTCTTGCCGAGCGTGATCGTCGCCGCGCTGGGCGGGATCTCGTTGAGGAAGGCGACGCGCGGCATCCCCGGCGAGCGCGACAGCGCCAGGCCGATCAGGACGGCGACGACCGCCGGGTAGAGGATCAGCAGCGTCGCGAGGACCGGCGAGCGGCGCAGGATGCGAAGGTCCTTCCCGATCAGCCAGCGCAGCGCGACCATCGCTAGTGGCCCCGCTCGCGCAGGAACTCCACGAACGCGCTCTCGAGGTCGCCCTCCCCCGCGCTCGCCTCGCGCAGGCCCTCGGTCGGCCCGCTGTAGAGAAGCTCGCCGTCGGCCAGCACGAGCACGCGGCCCGCGTGGCGCTCGGCCTCGGCGATGTCGTGCGTGGCGAAGACGATTCCGGTCCCGGCCTGCGCCTGCGCGCCGATGAACGACCACAGCCGCTCGCGCTGGCGTGGATCAAGCGAAGCCGAGGGCTCGTCGAGCAGCGCGACGGCGGGCCGGGCGAGCAGGCCGACGGCGATATTGACGCGCTGGCGGTTACCGCCCGAGAGGCGCCCGAGCTGCTCTCCCGCGCGGTCTTCGAGCCCGGTCTGCTCGAGCATCGCCGCGACCGCCTGCTCGACGTCGCCGACGCGTTCTAGGCGCGCGAAGAGGCGCAGGTTCTCGGCGACGGAGAGCTTCGAGTAGACGGCCGTCTGCTGCGGCACCCAGCCGATCCGCCCGCCGCCGGCGAGCGCCACGGACCCCGAGCTCGGCTCGGCGGCCCCGGCGAGAAGCGTCAGCAGCGTCGTCTTGCCGGCGCCGTTTGGCCCGATCACCGCCAGCACCTCTCCCGCCTCGAGCTCGAAGCTGACCTCGGAGAGCGCGACGCGCTCCCCGAAGCGCTTGGAGAGCGAGCGCGCGGAGAGCGCCGTCATCAGGTCGGTGGCGGCGGCTGCGGGCGCCACGGTTCGAGCACGACGTGGCGGCGCAGGTAGAGGATCGTCTCGCGCAGGACGGCGGCGACCGGGAGCGCCATCAGGGCGCCGATGATCCCGTAGATCGCGTCGCCGAAGAGCAGCGCGAGGATCACCAGCAGCGGGTTGATCCGAAGCGCGTGGCCGAAGATCTGCGGCGCGACGATGTGCCCTTCGAGCTGCTGCAGCGCGATGAACAGCAGCACGACCCACAGCGCGGTCAGCGGGTTCTCAAACAGCGCGACGACGACCGGCGGGATCGCGCCGAGCACGGGCCCGATGAACGGCACGAGCTCCATCACCCCGAAGAAGGCGCCGAAGGCGAATGCGTAGGCGCGCCCGCTTCCAAAGATCCCGAGCGTGCCGAAGACCCACAGGCTGAAGCCGGCGGTCGTGCCCATCACGACGCAGAAGAAGAGCTGTCCGCGGACGTAGCCCGCGACGGCGCGCTGCACGCGGGTTGGGTAGTCGTCCTCGGGCGTCCCGTCGCCGGCGGGCAGCCAGCGGCGCACGAGCGCGCCGATCGTGCGGGCGTAGATCAGCAGGTAGACCGACATCACGAAGATCAGCACGAGCGAGATCGCCGCGTCGGCGGCGCTCTTGAGCAGGCTCGTCGTGAACGACAGGATCGAGCTCGAGCTCTTCAGGACCTTGGACTGGATCGTGTCGAGCGCGGTGTGGCCCTGTTTCTGAAGCTGGATGTGGATGCTGTGCTTGTTGAAGAAGCGCTGCCACTCCGCAAGGCGCCGGTTGGCCTCCTTGACGATGTGAGGGAAGTTGTGCTGGAAGGTGTTGATCTGGTCTGAGATCGGCTGCGCGAGGGCCAGGCCGATCCCGCCGATGACGACCAGCAGCGAGATGTAGGCGAGCGGGATCGCGAGCGGCCGGCGGATCCCGCGGCGCCCGAGGAACTCGATGAACGGGTTCAGCACGAGCGCGATGAACGAGGCGACGACGACGATCTCGACGACGTGGCGGGCGGCGCGCGCGGCGACCCACAGCGCGAGCAGCGCGACGAGCAGCAGGACGAGCTGGATCCCGCGCGGGATGATCAGCGGGGCAGGCGGCGCGAGCGGCAGCTGCTCGCGCTCCGCTTCCTCCTCGAGGGTCGGCCTAGACGCCATCCCGGCACCCACGCATCGGCTCAGTATGGCCCGTCGCGCTGTCGTTCACATGAGCTGATCATCTAGTCTCGCCGCACGTGTCAGCGAACGCGCGGATCCTCTTCTGCGGCGACCTCGTCGGCCCGGCGGGGCGCCGCGCGCTGCTGCGCCTGCTGCCGGAGCTGCGCGAGCGCCACGACCCGACGTTCGTCGTCGTCAACGGCGAGAACGTCGCCGGCGGCTTCGGGATCACGCCGCGGATCGCCGACGAGCTGCTGGCGGAGGGGGTCGACGCGATCACGCTCGGCAACCACGCCTACCGCCACCGCGAGATCTACCCCTACCTCGACGAGCAGCCGCGCATCCTGCGCCCCGCCAACTACCTGCGCGGCCAGCCGGGGCACGGCCACTGCGTGGTGGAGCGCGACGGCGTCTCGCTGGCCGTCGTCAACCTGTCCGGCAACGTCTTCATGAAGGCCGGCCGCTCGGCCTTCGCGGAGGCCGACGCGCTCGTCGCCGAGCTCTCAAAGCACGCCGACCACATCCTCGTCGACATGCACGCCGAGGCGACCAGCGAGAAGGTCGCGATGGGCTGGCACCTCGACGGGCGCGTGACCGCCGTGCTCGGCACCCACACCCACGTGGCGACCGCCGACGCGCGGGTCCTGCCGGGCGGGACCGCCTACGTCACCGACGTCGGCATGACCGGCGCCCGCGGCGGCGTGCTCGGCGTCAAGCGCGAGCTCGCCGTCGAGGCGATGGCGACGCAGATGCCGGTCCGCTTCGCGCCCTCAGACGTCGACCCGTGGCTGAACGCCGTGCTCGTCACCGCCAGCGCCCCGCGGCGCGCCGACTCGATCGAGCAGATCCTGCTCGAGGCCTGAGCGGGCGATGGAGGTCCGCCCGCTGCGCGAGGACGAGCGCGACTGGCTCGCCGAGCACCTGCGCCTGAGCTGGGGATCGACCACGCTCGTCAGCGGCGGGCGAGCGCACGACGGCGCCGCTTTGCCGGCGATCGTGGCGACCGACGGCGACGCGCTGACGGGGCTTGCGACCTACGCGATCGAGGAGGGCGAGTGCGAGCTCGTCACGATCGAGGCCTTCGAGCGGGCTCGCGGCACGGGCACGGCGCTGCTCGACGCGGTCGCGACGGTGGCGCGCGCGGGCGGCTGCGCGCGGCTGTGGCTGATCACGACCAACGACAACCTCGCCGCGCTGCGCTTCTACCAGCGCCGCGGGCTGCGGCTCGTGGCCGTCCACCGCGGCGCTGTCGACGAGGCTCGCAAGATCAAGCCGGGGATACCGCTCGAGGGCGATAACGGGATCGAGATCCACGACGAGATCGAGCTGGAACTGGCCCTGGAGGGGTAAAATCGGCGGCGATGGCACGGCGTACGCGGCGGCTTCTGTTGACGGCGTTCTCCTGGGCGCTGCTGGTGATCGTCGCGGCACTCGCCCTGCCGGTCTATGACACGCAGTCGCAGGCCAGCCCGGGCGTCGTCCGCTCCGGCACCGCGACGCTGGTCGGCGTCAACGGTCCGCGGGTTCTCCTGATCGCCGCGCTGCCGGCGCTGATCACGCTGCTCGTCGCCGCCGTGCTCGAGCTCGGCGAGCGCCGCAACAGCCTCGCCGCGCAACGACTCGCAGCGGTGCTCGTCGTGGGCCTGGCGATCGCCAACCTGGCGGCCCCGCTCTCGATCGGCGTCCTCTGGCTCCCCGTCACCGCCCTCCTCGTGACGGCGGTGCGGCGCCCCCGACCGGCGCGGCTTCAGGCCGCCGGCAGCTGAGCGCCCGGCTCACCCACCGCGCAACCGCACCCCTGGCGGGGCGGCTCGCCCTGGCCGCCATGTGCGCCGCGGCGGTCGCGCTGAGCGCCACCTCGGCGCTCGCCTCGGGAGCGGGCGCTCGCGCAGCGGCAAGCACCTACTACCGCCTCGTCCAGTACCCGGGTGCGGGCTTCTCGGGCTTCTACAGCCAGATCGCGCGGGCGCGCCACACGATCGACATGGAGATGTACGAGCTCGCAGATCCGATCGCCGAGCAGGACCTCGCGGCGGCCGCCGCGCGCGGCGTGCGCGTCCGCGTGCTGCTCGACAGCGCCTTCAGCGGTGCCGCGGTCAACAACAGCGCCGCGGCCTACCTCACCGCCCACGGCGTCGCCGTCCGCTCGGCGCCGGCGGGCTACATCTTCCACATCAAGGCGACCAGCTTCGACGCCGCGACCTCGGACGTCTCGACCGCGAACCTCGTCTCCAAGTACTACGCCGGCACCCGCGACGCCGAGATCATCGACACCAACCCGGCGCAGGTGCGCGCGATCGAGCAGACGTTCGCAAACGACTGGTCGGCCGCACCGGCGGGTGCGCCGCGATCGCAGACCGTCCAGGCGAGCGGCCTGGTCTGGTCGCCGAACACCGGCTCGGGCACCGCGGAGAACGCGCTGGCGAGCGAGATCGGCGCGGCGAAGAAGAGGATCGACTTCGAGTCCGAGGAGCTCTCGGACGCGGCGATCTACGGGGCGCTCGCGGCCGATGCGCGCCGGGGCCTCAGCTGCCGGGTCGTGATGACGAACTCCTCGGAGTGGGACACGGCGTTCGCCGCGGTCACCGCGGCCGGCTGTCACGTCCACGTCTTCCCCGACAGCTCGACTGCCCTCTACATCCACGAGAAGCTGATTCTCGATGACCGGGGAACCGCCGGAGAATCGCTACTGATCGGCTCCCAGAACGCGAGCGTGACCTCGCTGACGCGCAACCGCGAGCTCGGCGTCCTGCTGACCCGCGCGCACGGCGGAGCCGCGGTCATCGCAAGCGCCGGCGCGACCTTCGATTCCGACTTCGCGAACGCGTCGCCCTGGATGGCGTCGAGCCGCACGCCGAGCCCCCAGCCGGCACCGACGACGGCGGCCTGCCACCCGCTGAGCCGCGCCGGTAACTGCTACGAGCCGGGCGAGGACTGCTCCGACGCGGACCACAGACTGACCGGCGTCGCCGGCGACGGCGAGGCGATCATCTGCGAGGACGACAACGGCTGGCGCTGGGAGCCAAACTAGCCCACCCGCCCAGCCGCGAGCCGCGCCCACACGCGCCCGGCGGCGCGAACCAGGGCCCACCGCCCTAGCGGACCGCCCGCGCACGCCCGCCGCTGAGCAGCCGCTTCTCGCGCCAGATCAGCCAGGCGCCGCGCACGCCGTCCCAGGTGATCCAGCCGCCGCGGCCGCCGACCCGGCCGCGGCCGCGCGGCGCCGTCAGGCCCGACCCGGCCAGGAGCGCGACGATCGCCGGCGCGAAGAACCACGGGATGTAGAGGTAGAACCAGTAGCTGACGCCGAGCTGGACGGCGATCAGCACGGCCGCCGCCGCCGCGCAGAGGCCGACGAGATCGTCGCGGCGCGGAACGAACGCGAGCGCCAGCGCCAGCACCACGGCGGCGACCTGGACGATGGCCTGCTCGCCGCCCAGTCCGCCGTAGAGGCCCCAGATCGAGAACGGGGCGCTTCGGTCAGCCTGGTAGGTGACGGTGCGGTTGAAGATCTCAGACAGCGAGTTGTGGGCGAGCGCCGGGTAGAGGGCGAGCGCCGCGGCGGCCGCGAAGCAGAGCGTGAACGCGGCCAGCCCGCGCAGGCCCGGCCGGCGGTGCGTCGCCAGCAGCGGCGCGAGCGCCAGCGGCGCGAACTTCGTCAGCCCCGCGAGCGCGGCGAACACGCCGCGCGCCGGCGGCGAGGAGGCCGCGAGCAGCGCGGCGAGGACGAGTGCGGCGACCAGCGCGTCGTTGGAGTTCGACTCCAGGGCGAAGGCGGTGAAGGGAAACGCCGCCCAGGCGTAGGCGAGCACGATCCCCGTCGCCGGGCCGCGGATCCGCCAGCCCAGCAGGAGCAGCAGCGCGATCGTCAGCAGGTCGAAGAAGATCGCCGCCGCGTGCGCCGCGGGCAGCGAGTCCCAGGCGCCGCTGAAGCCGAACGCCGCGACGAACGGCGCGTAGGCCTCGTAGGAGACCGGACCGTAGGTGTCCCCGCGCGAGATCTCCGACGGGAAGCCGCCGTAGAGCGCGCCGCCGTGGAGCACCTTGTGGGCGCCGACGACGTTGGCGTAGCCGACGTCGATGACGTTTGAGTCATAGACGTTCAGCGCGACGCGAAAGCCGATCAGGCCGATCAGCAGAAGCAGCAGCACGCGCGGGGGCAGGTTCAGCCGCAGCGGCGGCTGGCGCGCGGCGCGCGGGCGAAGCCCCCACAGCAGCCGGGCGAGCAGGTAGACGAGCGGCGGATAGGCGATCGGCACGGATGCGTTGATGTCGGCGTGGTTGAAGAAGGCGAGCGATATTGAGAGCGACGTCAGGGCGAGCAGGTCGACGTTGCGGAGCGCCCAGGGGCGCCGCCAATCGAAGAACGGCGCGAGGAACAGGAAGCACAGCGGCAGCCAGACGAAGAGCGAGTTGACGTGGCGGCCGAACGCGCCCGGGTAGCCGCGGGCCATCGTCCAGGCGATCTTCAAGCCGGTGTAGACGCCGAGCACGCGGCCGTCGCTCTGGCTGACGAGGACCTGGATGAACTCCTGGTCGTGGGAGTAGAAGGCGACCTGCCACTGACCGCTGACGGGACTCGTGACCTGCGCGAAGTGCTTGGGGTGCGCGCGCTCAGCCGCCCTCACAGTGGGCAGCCGCTGCGCGATCGCCTCGGCGCGCGCGCTCGAGACGGGCGGCGGCGGGGTCAGCGGCGGCCCGAGCGGACTCGTGCTGGTCGCCGCTGCGGCGGGCGAGGCGGCGACGCCGAGGATCGCCAGCGCGGCGGCGAGCGCGCGTTTCATGACACGCCGAAGTGCGCCGTGATCAGCGGCGCGACGTCGGCGATCGACCACTGCCCGTGCCCTTCGGGGTGCGTCCGCTGCTGCTGACCGTCGAGGCCGCAGCGGATCAGCGGCGCGTAGGAGTCGCCCGCCGAGAGCGAGCCGTGGCTTCCGCCGCCAACGTGGTCGGCGCCGCCCCAGTCGCTGAACTCGACGCCCTCGGCCGCGGTCAGCAGGACCTCCCCCGCCGTGGCGCAGCCGGTCGCGTCCCAGACGCGTCCGAGCGCGTCGGGGAACTCGTCGCTTGAGACGACGCCGTGGAGCAGCGTCAGACCGAGCGCGTCGAGGTCGCCGTGCAGGCGCCAGCTTCGCCCGCGCAGGTCGGCCGCCTCATCGCCGGGCTCGAAGCGCAGCTCGAGTGGCCCGCGCGCGACGCAGGCCTGGCCGTCCTCGCGCCAGATGACGTGGTCGACGCCGTCGAGCGCTCGCGCGCGGGCGAGCACGCGCTCGAGCATCTCAGCGCCGCCGAAGACGTAGATCATCGCCGCGCGCTGGGCCGGGCAGACGGCGATCTGCGAAGCCTCGAGCGCGCGCATGTCGGTCGGGCGGCGGACGTCGAAGCTCCCCAGCGCCCGCGCCAGCGAGACCGAGCGCTCGACGAGCGTGTGGGCGTGATCGGCGACGACGATCACCGCGTGGGAGGCGAGGAACTGCTCGGCTCCCCCGGCCGCGTCGAAGACGCGCGCGATCGCGCGGTCGGCCTGGGCGATCGCCGCGACCTGGGCGTCGGGGCCCTGCTTGTGGGAGTGGTTGTCGTTGTCGGGCAGCGACAGGAGCAGGAAGTCGAAGAGGTCGTTTGCGACGAGGTACTCCCCCACGCAACCGGCGTGGCGGTCGCGCACGCCGGGCAGCCCGAGCGTGCTGCGGCAGCCGGTGTCGCGGCTCGAGAAGATGTCGGCGTAGAAGAGCTCGCCCGGCCCCATCACCGGCCGGCGGATCAGCGAGAGCGCGGCGATCCGCGTCAGCGCCGAATCCTGTGCCGGCTGGTGGCTGTGGCGGCCGCGGAAGATCAGGTAGGTCGTGCAGGCGGTGCGAAGGCCCGCGTCGTCGAGGCGCTCGAAGATCGTCAGCGCATCGGACGCGAGGTGCTCGCCGTTCATGTTGTAGACGAGGTCGGTGAGCTGGCGGCCGAGACCGAAGCGAAGCGAGGCGCGGAAGCTCGAGCCGTACTCGACGTAGCGCGCCTGCGCGCGGTCGTACCAGTTCATCGACGGGACGAGATGGCGGTCCGGGCCGAGGCCGGTGGCGATCGTCGCCGCGCAGACCGGCGTGACCGACGGGAAGGCGGAGACCGCCCGCGGCTCATAGCTGCCGCGCTCAAGCAGCGCCGCGAGCGCCGGTGCGTGACCGTCGGAGGCGGCCTGCTCGAGCATCGCCGGGCGCGCGCCGTCGATCACCGCCAGGAGGAGCTTCTTCACGTTGCTCTCAACATCGCGAGCGCCGCGCTCCGCCAAGCCAGCCCCGACGAGCGAAGCGCTGCATCTGTGGGGGCCAGAGTCATCGTGCGCTAGCGTGCAGGTGGCCCATGACGATAGTTGACCGATGACGGAGCGTCGGCCCACACGCGGCGCGGCACACGAGCTCGAGCGGTACGCGGGGCTGTTCTCGGCGCGCACGCGGGTCATGCGCAGCTCGGCGATGCGCGACCTGATGGCGGTCACGGTGCGCCCCGAGGTGATCTCGCTGGCCGGCGGCCTGCCCGACACCTCGACCTTCGATCCCGCCCTGTTCGTGCAGCTGATGAGCGAGATGGCGCCCGCCGCGGCGCTCCAGTATGGGCCCAGCGAAGGACTCGAGGGGGTCCGCGAGGCGATCGCCCTCGTGATGGCCGCCGAGGACATGCACGTCGATCCCGACGAGGTGATCGTGACGACCGGCGGGCAGCAGGCGATCGACCTCGTGACCAAGACGCTCGTCGATCCCGGCGATGTCGTGATCGCCGAGGCGCCGACCTACCCCGGCGCGGTGCCGACGTTCTGCTCCTATGAGGCCGACGTCATCCAGATCGAGATGGACTCCGACGGGATGATCATCGCCTCGCTCGAGGAGACGCTCGCGCGGCTCGACGCGCAGGGGCGCCGTCCCAAGTTCATCTACACGATCCCGAACTTCCAGAACCCGGCGGGCGTGACGATGTCGCTCGAGCGCCGCCGGCGGCTCGTCGAGATCGCGCGCGAGCGCGAGCTGCTCGTGCTCGAGGACAACCCCTACGGGATGCTCCGCTTCGAGGGCGAGGGGCTGCCGACGCTGCGCACGATCGAGGGGCCGACCGGCGCTCCCGGCGAGAACGACTTCGTGATCTACGCCGGGACGATGTCGAAGATCCTCTCCCCCGGCGTGCGCGTCGGCTGGCTCGTCGCGCCGCGACCGCTGCTCGCCAAGCTCGTGCTCGGCAAGCAGTCGACCGATCTGTGCTCCTCGACGCTGGCGCAGCATTTCGTCGCTGCCTACTTCGCCTCAACCGACTGGCGTCCCTACGTCGAGTCGCTGTGCGACCTCTACCACCGCCGCCGCGACGTGATCCTCGACGCGCTCGCCGAGAATCTGCCGCCCGAGGCGACGTGGACGCGCCCGCACGGCGGACTGTTCATCTGGGTCACCCTGCCCGACTACATCGACACGACCGACATGCTCGCGCGGGCGCTCGCCGACAACGTCGCGTTCGTACCGGGCGAGGCGGCGTTCGCCGACGGTCGCGGGCGCCACTCGATGCGGCTCAACTTCTCGAGCTCGAGCGATGAGGACATCCGCGAGGGGGTGCGGCGGATCGGCAAGATCATCGCCGAGCAGCTCGCGCTCTACGACACGCTGACCGGGCGGCGCAGGCAGCCGCCGGCGGCGCCGGTGGTCGTGGCCGAGCCCGAGATCGAGGCGCCCGCGCCCGCCGCGGCGGATGACGGTGAGGGGATGGCGCACATCCTCCAGCTGCCGCGCCGCGGGGCGATGGGGGGCCGGCGCTCGCGCGAGGCATGACGCGCGTAGCGGTGCTGAAGGGCGGGCGCTCGCTCGAGCGCCAGGTGTCGCTTGCGTCGGGGGCCCGCGTCGAGGACGCGCTCGAGCGCCTCGGCCACGACGTCGCGGCGATCGACGTCGGCGGCGATCTGGTCGCGCAGCTGCGCAGATCGGAGGCGAGCGTCGCCTTCGTGGCGTTGCACGGCCGCGGCGGTGAGGACGGGACGGTGCAGGAGCTGCTTGAGGTGTTGGAGATCCCCTACACCGGTTCGGGGGTGCATGCCTGCATGCGCTGCTTCGACAAGGTGCTGACGAAGTACGCGCTGCGGGAGGGCGGGCTGCCGACGCCCGACTGGGTGTCGCTGTCGGAGATCGGCTTCCAGGACCTCGGCGCGGCTGACGTGCTCGGCGGGATCGCCGAGCGGCTGCGCTTCCCGCTCGTCGTCAAGCCGGTCTCGCAGGGCTCCTCGCTCGGCGTCAAGCACGCTCCGACCGCCGCGGAGCTGCCGGCGGCGCTCGTCGGCGCGCTCTCCTACGGCGCGCGCGTGCTCCTCGAACACCACATCGAGGGCCGCGAGCTGGCGGTTTCGCTTCTGGCGCGCGGCGACGGGGATTCGGACGTCGAGGCGCTCCCGATCGTCGAGGCGCTGCCGCGCGGCCCCGAGTACGACTTCGCGGCGCGCTATGAGATCGGCGAGACGGACTTCGTCTGCCCCGCCGAGTTGGACGACGACGTCGCTGATCGGGTGCGCGAGATCGCGCTGTCGGCGTGGCGGCTGATGGGCGCGCGCGGCTTCGCGCGGGTGGACATGATCCTCGGCGCCGACGGGCCGACGGTGCTCGAGGTCAACCCGATTCCCGGGCTGACCGAGACGAGCCTGTTGCCGCAGGCCGCCGACGCGGCCGGGGTCTCCTTCGATCAGGTCGTCGAGCGGGTGCTCGCGGAGGCGCTGGCGCGCTGAGGGGGCGGTGGCGCGGCGTGGCGCGCCGGTTGCGGCGTGGGTGCGCCGGTTGCCGCGTGGCGCGTCCGGCGCTCGGCGCGGCTTCAGCTGTCGCCGGCGGCGAAGTCCTCGGGCGTGACCTGGTCGAGGAACTCCTTGAACTTCTCGACGACGTCGTCGGTGTCCTCGACCTCGTGCTCGAACTCGATCGCCGAGTCGGCGATCACCTCTTCGGCGGCGAAGATCGGCGCCCCGACGCGAACGGCGAGGGCGATCGCGTCGCTCGGGCGAGAGTCGATCTCGAGCTCGCGCCCGGCCACCTGGAGGGTGATCTGGGCGAAGAAGGTGTTGTCGCGCAGCTCGGTGACGGCGACCTGGGTGCAACGGACGTCCAGCTCGCCGAGGACGTCGCAGAGGAGGTCGTGCGTCATCGGCCGCGGCGTCGTCGCTCCCTGGAGCTTCATCAGGATCGACGCGGCCTCGGGGTGGCCGATCCAGATCGGCAGGAACTTGTTGCCGTCAGCGGTTTTCAGCAGGACGATCGGCTGCTTGCCGACCATGTCGAAGCTGACGCCATAGATGACCATTTCCTGCACGCGCGCGCTCCGTCGAGCCGGGGACTTTTCAAGTATAGGTCGCGCCTGACGGCGGGTTCGCGGGTCGCCGGGCCGCGTAGCGAAGCGTCAGAACGCCCGCGATGACGAGCGGGACGAAGTTCGAGACGTGCAGGACGAGCGCGTAAGGAAGGGCCGCGCTGGCGTGAACGTGGTAGGCGGCGAGGGCCGCGACACCCGCCGCCTCGAAGACCCCGACGGCCGCCGGTGGCGAGGGGATGATCATCGAAAGACCGATCACGACGGTCACGAGCACGCCCGCGCCAAAGCCGCGAGAGGGCTCGAAGGCGAGCAGAACGCACCACGCCCAGACCGCCGATGTGAGCCACGCCGCGATGCTCCACAGCAACGCCTCGAGCGCGACGCGATGCTCGCGAAGCCCGGTGAGGCCCTCATGCAGGAGCGCGGCCTCCCGCTGGACGCGCTCCTGGGTCAGCCCGGGGATGCGCGCCAGCGGGCGCACCAGCCACAACAGCGGCCGGTCGCCGTGCACGGCGAGGACCCAGATCACGACCGCGAGTGCCGCGGCCGCGACGCCCGCGAGGATCGCGGCCGCCTGGAACCAGCTCTCGTGCGGCAGCCACGGCGAGGCGACAAAGAAGACGATCAGGATCGACAGCACGTCGTAGGCGCGCTCAACCAGTGCCGTTCCGACGATCTCAGCGGCCGGAGTTTCGGTTCGCTGTGTCAGCGCGACGACCCGCGCCGCCTCGCCGGCGCGCGCGGGCATGATGTTGTTGAAGAGGTAGCCGATCAGCGTGGCGGCGACGATCGGGCCGCGCGGCGGCCGCCGCGACGGCGCGAACAGCGAGCGCCAGCGCATCGCGCGCATCAGGATCTGGGCGGCGAAGGCGGCCATCCCGGGCAGGAGCCACCACGCGTCGCAGTGCTCGAGCGCGAGCCACGCCTTGTGCCAGTCGACGCCGCGGACGGCGAGATAGGTGAACAGGGCGGCGAGCAGCAGCGTCGCGCTCAGCGCGATCGCGCGCCTTCCCGGTCGGCGGCGCCCGGTCCTCGCTGAGTGCTCGCGCAGACCCGGCGGCGCCGCCGTGGCCCGATGTCCTGCGGCCTCGCTCACTGCGAGCGAGCCTATCGGACGGCGGCGGGGCTTTAGCAGCAAGCGCTACCGTTGTAGGTCACGATGGACGTGCTCGCCGTGTCAGCGGCACTCGAGGCTGTGGGCGGCTTCTTGGTGCTCGCAGTCGGCTACGGAACATGCTGGGCGCTTTGGTACTACGTCTTCCGCGAGCGGCGTCGGGACGACTGATCGAGGGGCGCCCCGCGACGGTCACAAACGGCGTGCGCGGCGCTACGTAGGGGTTAATGGAAGGCGTTGCTCGGGCAGATGCCCGGGCGCGCGGGGCGGCCGCCGGCCCCGCCGTCCAGGCGACCGAGCGCAGCAGAACTGCAGTCCCCGTCACCGGGGAGCTGCGGCTGCTGCGTTATTTCGTCGCGGTCGCGGAGGAGCTCCATTTCGGGCGCGCCGCGCTGCGGCTGGGGATCGCTCAGCCGCCTCTCTCGACCGCGATCCGCACCTTCGAGCGCCAGCTCGGCGTCGAGCTGTTCCGGCGCAGCTCGCGCAACGTCGAGCTGACGGCGGCCGGTGAGACGCTTCTGCGCGGCGGACGCCGCGTGCTCGCGCTCTACGGCGAGACGATCGGCGAGGTCGCGGCACGGGCGCGTGTCGAGCAGGGCCGGCTGAGCGTCGGATTCGACGAGACCACGGCGCTGTTGGCGACGAGACTCGTCGGCGCGTTCGCCGCGGCCGCGCCGGACGTGGAGCTCGATCTGCGCTCGATCGGCGACGGCGAGGACGGCCCGGCGGCCGATGTCGCGGTGGTGCGACTGCCGTCGGCCGATGTCACGCTCAGCTCGGCGGTGGTTGAGTCGGAGCGCCGCGTGGCGCTGCTCGCGAGCACGCACCCGCTGGCCGCCCGCTCGTATCTGGCGCTGAGCGAGGCGATCGCCGCGGGGGCGGTGCTCCTGCGCGGCAGCGAACCGGGTTGGCCGGGCCGCGACAGTCCCGTCGCCGCCCGCGGCGAACTTGTTGTGCGCGTGGCGGCGGGACAGGTCATCGGCGTCGCCCCGGACTCGCTCGCAGCGGCCATTTGCACGGAAGCGGGCCTCATCTGCCTACCCATCACGGACGCTCCCCCAAGCGAGGCGGGCCTGGTTTGGCGCCGCAGCGGCGCCGCCACACCGGTGCGCCGCTTCGTGCAGACTGCGCTCGATGTCAGCGGTGACGATCAACGAGCGGTCGGCTGATGGCGTCGCCACCGCATGTAACGGCCGCCGCCGCGGCCCGTCTTTCCCGCTGCGGGCGGCCGATCCCGGTGTGCCGGCCGCGACGGGACCGCCGCGGCGCGGCGCGACTGAAGCGCCGCGGCGCCGTCGGGCGCGTGCGCGGCTGCGCGATGGCTAGCCGCCGCCCGGACGCGCGCAGCGACCGCACTCTGCTCGAGCTGGCGGTCGGCAGCGAGCCGGAGGCGTTCACGGTCTTCTACGAGCGCCACGTCGACGTCGTGCTGGGCTTCCTGCGCCGGCGCACCCCAAATCCCGAAACCGCCGCCGACCTCATGGCCGAGACGTTCGCCGCGGCGCTGCTGGCGCTGCACGCGAGCAAGGATCCGCTCGAGATCGACGTCCCGGTCGCCTGGCTGCTCGGGATCGCCCGCAACAAGCTGTTTGAGAGCTACCGCCGCGGCCGGGTCGAGGCGGCAGCGCGGGAGAAGCTCGGGCTCGAGCCGCTGTCGCTGGACGATTCCGACCTGGCGCTGGTCGACGAGCTGAGCGAGCGCGACATCGTCCGCCAGCTCGCGGAGCTCCTGCCGCCCGAGCAGCTCGAGGCGCTCCGGGCGCGGGTCATCGACGAACGCGACTACGAGGACATCGCGCGCGATCTGCAGTGCTCGGAGGCCGTCGTGCGAAAGCGGGTCAGCCGGGCGCTCAGCACGCTGCGCGGGCGCTCGCTCCAGGAGGGCGGCGACCAGTGACCGGTGCGGGCGACTTCCGGGACCGCTTCGGCGTCGAGCTGGCGCGCGCGTCAGCGGCGCTCGCGGCGGCGGGCGCAGCCGAGGACTTCCGCGTGCGCTTCGGCGTGTCGCTCGGTGCGGCGGCGGCTGAGCTTGCGGCGGGGCGGCGGCACGGTGGCCTGGTCGGCGTACCCCCCGCGCGGCGGCGGCGCGGGTTCAGCGTGCGCGGGCGCTGGGTCGCTCGCCCGGTCGCGATCGCGCTGGCGCTCGTGGCGTTCGCCGGCACCGCGTTCGCGGCTGTCGCGATCTGGACGCCGCTGCTCGGCACCAGCCAGTACGGCTACAACCCCGGCGCGGCGACGAGCCCGCCCCCTGGCGACCAGCTCGCCGCGCTCGCGGTGCTGCGCCGCCCGCAGACCGACGCCGATCGCGGCGCGCTCTCGCAGGAGGCCCTGACCTACATCAACGACTACACGAAGGGCGTGCGAACGGCCTGGGTGCGGCTGCTCGCGAGCGTTGACGGCGAGGCGTTCGTGCTCGTGCCGGTCGAGGAGCGTGACGCGACCGCCTCGACCGGCGGCGCGCCGGGAACCTCGCAGCCGCTGGCGAACGCGCTGTGCCTGTATTCGATCGAGACGGTGGGGGTCTTCGCGATCAACGGCGGCTGCTGGTCAGTCGCGGATGTAAACGCCGGTCGAGCAAGTCAGGCGTTCGAAAGCCAGTTCTTCGGTCTCGCGCCGGACGGCGCAACCAGCGCGACGCTGTCATCGCCGGGCGCGGCACCGCTCTCCGCGCCAGTCCGCAACAACTTCTTCGACATTTCGCTGTCGCAGACCGCCGGTCCGCCGCCGTTGGGCCGGGGCTCGACCGTGACGTTCACGCACTGACGCATTTCTTGCGGCTGGAAGTGCCAAGCAGGGCTTCTCGCCCGTCGCGCTGAACCCATACGCGCGCGGCGGCTTTCGATACGTGATCGGTGTTGGACGGGCCCTGGGTGGCACGTCAACGTTGCCGGCGCGCCTCCACTCAACGACGCACTCACTACGGACAGGAAAATGCGCCTGCAAATTCATCACCTTCGAAGCGCGCGAGCGCTCTTTGTGGCCATGGCGGTCGCCGGCGCGCTGGTCGGAGTTCTCTTCGCCAGCCAGCACGCCGCCGCATACGGCACCACCTATTGCACCGGCTGGCAGCCGAGCGGCGGAAGCTGCGTCGGCCCCGAACACACACTGACGGCCAACATCGTCTACGACGACACCGGCAGCGACGCGCTCGTCTGCGACATCGCGCAGTACCCGGGCGGCGGGTACTACGGCGGCTGGGGTTGCGGCTACGGCGAGTCCGAGACCTGCTACGCCGGCAACACGCTGCTCAAGGGCGAGATCTACAACGACTCCGTGTACTGGTTGTACATGAACGGCACCGAGTTCTATTCACAGGGGTGCCCATAACGAGCGTCAGCTCGGCCCCGCGGGTCGCATCCACCGCGGGGTCGAGACGTTCGCTTGCGCTGCGCGCCGCGGCAGTGCTGGCCGTCTCGGCGGCCGCCTCTGGCGCGGTGGCGACGCTGAGCAATTCGTCGCGACCGCTCGCCAGCGAGGCGAACGCGTCGCGATCGACGGCTTCTCGATTGGCGCCGGGCGAGATCTCCGCGGTTCCCGCGGCTGAAGCGACTGCGTTCGCCATCCTGCGCGCGCCGCGCACCGCAGCCGACGACTTCCGCTCGATCCGCCCGGGTGCCGGGCCGCTCGGCGCAAACCCGTCGCTGGCGCGGACGGCCCTGCGGCCAGCGACTCACGACGGTCTCGCGCCGCTCCTGGTCTCTGTCGTGCCAGCCGGCGGCGCGGTCTGCCTGCGCCTTCTGATCACCTCGCGGGAGTCGCGCTGGTGGTGCGCCGCAGAGGCCGCTGCGAGCCGCGGCGCGCTGACCGTCGCGCTCCTGCCCGCCGGGCCGCTGCCGAATCAGCGCACGCGCCAGTTCGTCGTCGGCCTCGTCCCGGACGGGGTCCGCAGCGTGACGATCACCAGTTTTGGCGGGAGCGGTCACAAAGTGCCGGTTCGCCGCAACGTATATGCGACGGAGATGTTCGCGCCGACGGCCATCTCCTTTGAACTTCCCGGTCGCGGCACCGTCAGGGCGCGGATCCGCGACTAGACAAGCTCATTCCGTCCCACCCCTGGGGGGGTTCTGCGAGCCGGGCCTAAGGTCCGGCTCGCGGCGTTAAGAAGCGAGCCGCAGCTGCGGGCGCTGGGGGCGCGAATCGTCGATCCGGAACGGATCGTCGCCCGGGTCTTCGTCGACGGCCGTCTCCAGCGCGCTGAATGCCAGCACCGCGAGGCCGCGCTCGGCGCAGATCGAGAGGTTGCCAGGCATCAGCCGGCGGCCGACCCGGGCCTCGACCGCCGAGGCGATCATGCCGGGCATGGCGAGGAAGGCGGTGTCGAGGCGCGGCTCGCGGCCGCGGGAGTCGGTCTCGCCCGTCTCAAAGCGCAGCAGCAGAAGGATCGCGTCCTCGTCCTGGTACGCGCGCACGGCCAGCGGCTCGCTGCCGCACACCGCGCGGTAGAGGTCCTTGAGAACCTCGGTCGCCAGGACGGTGACCGGATCCACCGTGTTGGTTGTGTTGCGCGTCCCCTCGAGCATGTCTGTCGTACCTTCCTGGTGTCGTCCCGCCCCCGTGGCGGTACCGGGTGAGTCAGTCGCAGCCTTCTTGCAGGCTGTTTCGGCACCCCTCGCGCACTACCGTAGGTGAACTGGGTGAAGCAGGGGGTCCCGGTGGTCGTACGAACGGCCAGAGGGTGATTTTGGGGTCATGGGTGAGCTCCCGATACACCTTTTGTGAACGTCCCAGCAACGACGGGCCAGGTCGCGAAAGCCCGCCGTTTCAGGCTGTTTTGGGGATAGGAAGGTCCGGGATCAGGCGGCTAGAACAGGCGTCCAAATAGGCAGTTTCCTACTTGACCCAAATGGCCAACCTACCCACAATGCCTGACATGAGCTACCTGGACTGTGACCTAGAAATGGATTTCGTGAATAACGCAGATGAGGGAAGCGGCGCTGCGAAGGCTGCTTCGACTTCGACCGAGCGGCCTCGCGTCCTCGTCGCGGACCCTGACCGACTCGCGCGCCGCGCCCTAACCGACTCGCTGCGCGCCGACGGCGACTTTGCCGTCATCGGCCAGGCCTCCGACGGCGTCGAAGCCGTCGAGCTGGCCCGCCACTACCGCCCCGATCTCGTGCTCGTCGCGACCACGCTGAGCGGCATGGACGCGATCACCGCGTGCGAGAAGATCGTGTCCGCCACCGAGAACACGCGCGTCGTGATGCTGGCGACCGCCGCTGATCTCGAACTCGAGATGCGCGCGGTGCGCGCCGGCGCGAGCGGCTTCGTGATCAAGAGCGACGAGGTGGAGGCAATCAAGCACTCGCTTTCGATCGTCTCCTCCGGCCACGCGATCATCTCTCCCGAGCTCACCGGCGTGCTCGTCGAGCGCCTGCGCAAGACGCCCGCCGATGGCACCGGCACCCGCCCCGTCAAGAGCGCCCTGACCAACCGCGAATGGGAGATCCTCGATCTCATGTGCGGTCAGATGGGCACGCGCGACATCGCCGACTCACTGTTCCTGTCCCCCGAGACCGTCAACAGCCACGTCAAGAACGTCCTGAAGAAGCTGGGCGTCCACTCGCGCGCCGCTGCCGTCGAGGCGGCTTCGATCATGCGCGCTGACGTACTCGTCTAGAGCACTCCGCCCAAAGCCGCCTTCGCAGGGCGGCCCCAGGTCACAGCTCCCAGTGCGGCCCCGGAATCTCCGGGGCCGCACTTTGTTAAAGGGGAGCCGCCGCGTCAGTGCAGCAGTCGCAGCGTGTTCGCTGCGTCGTCCACGTAGGCGAGCGAGCGACCGTTGGCGGCCACGACCAGCCCGAACAGCGATCCGGCGCCGGCCTTGGCATCCCCGCCCGTCGTCGCGACCTGGTGGCCAAAGGTGGTCGTCTCGACGATGTTTCCGTCGCCGGCATTGGTCGTGAGGATGTCCCCATTGGGGGCAATCACGAGACCGAGCGGCTGGTTGAGATGCCCGCCGGTCGAGATCGCGAGCCCCTTGTCGGGCAGCGGGCTCGTGCGCGTCATCGCCTTCGGGATGGCGATGATCCGGCTCGCGAGCGTATCGGCGACATACAGCGTGCCGTTGGAGCCGAGCGCCGCGCCGGTCGGGCCGATCGCCAGTGCAGCCTTGTCGTCGCGCCAGGGAATGTCGGTCGCCACGAGCTGCTGATCGATGACCTTCGGTGCGGCCGTTCCCGACGTGTTGAGCCGGATTCGCAGGACGGTCGAGTTGTCGATGGTCTTCAGGCCGGCCTTTGCGCCCCCGTTGAGCACGTTGCTCACGAATAGCGTCGTCGTTGAACCGTTGGAGACCGAGGCCATGTCCCAGGGGCCCTGGATCTGGCCGCCGGCGATCGTCGCGACGGCTTTGCCCGTGTCGCTGACGACGATCAGGCAGCCGTACCGCGCGGTCGCCGACATGCCGTTCGTTGTCGGCAGGCTTCCGACGACGACGTAGTTGTCAGGCAGGATCGCGAGCGCGGTCGTGAGCCCCACCCCGCCCGGGCAGGAGCCGGGAAGCGAATGGGCGTCGATCGTCGCGAACACCGAGAGTTTGCCCGACGGGCTGAGCTGCACGAGCGTCGTACCTGTGCCCTGGTTGTTCGACTTCGCGTTGAAGTTGCTGACGAGGTAATCCCCGGCCTTCAGAGCGCCGGCGCTGCGCGCAACGAGAGAGAGGCCGTAGGGGTTGACGTCACCGTTCGACGGAACCGTCGAACCGATCGTCGAGATCGAATGGACCGTCGAGAGGAATGGAGCGGGTGAAGCCGAGAACGCGACGGTGGCCCACGCCAAGACAGCCGCGAGAGCGAGGCCGGTGACGGCCGCGCCGATGCGCGGGAAACGAAGCACTATGGGGGTCTCCTTCCAGAGGGATCTGTGTCCCACTGAAGACTCCGGCGCTGAGCATTCCTTCCCGCGGGTAGCGCCGCTGGGAGAATGTGACGATGTTCGGCGTCCCCGGCGTTCGGCGCCGACTGCCCGAGGCGATGCAGGATCGCGACTTCGCGCTCTTCATCCTCGTCGTCCTGGCGATGAACCTCGCGAGCCAGATGATCGCCGTGGCGATCGGCTGGCAGGTCTATGACATCCGTCATCGCGCCTTTGACCTCGGTCTGATCGGACTACTCGAGTTCGCTCCGGTATTCCTCCTGGCGCTACCGGCGGGAACGCTCACCGACCGCGCCCCCCGGCGGCTTGTTCTCGGCATGGCGGCGGTGCTGCTCGTCGCCGTGGCCGCCTCGCTGATCGTTGTCAGCGCGTCGGGCGCCCACGAGCTGTGGCCGTTCCTGGCGCTCGCGGCGGCGAGCGGAACTGCGACCGCGCTCAACTTCCCGGCGACGCGGGCCCTGCCGGGGATGCTCGTCGGCCGCGAGCTCTTGCCGAGCGCTCTCGCGATCCGCTCGGTCAGCGCCCAGACGGCGATGGTCGCCGGTCCGGCGATCGGCGGCGTCCTCTTCACGCTCTCGCCCGAGGTCGTCTACGGCACGGCGCTCGGCCTGTTCGTCGTCTCCGTCCTCGGCCTGCTCGCGATGCGCGTGCGAGCCAACCAGCCGCTCGTCGCGGCGCCACAACTGGAGCGCCTGCTCGGCGGCATCCGCTTCATCGGCCGCACCCCGATCCTGCTCGGCGTGATCCTGCTCGACCTCTTCGCCGTCCTCTTCGGTGGGGCGGTCGCGCTGCTCCCGGTCTTCGCCCAGACGATCCTCCACACCGGGCCGGCCGGCCTCGGGCTGTTGCGCAGCGCACCAGCCGTGGGCGCGGTCGCCGGCGGGATCCTGCTGATCCGCCGCCCGCTGCCTACGGCCGCCGGGCCGACGATGATCTTCGTCGTCAGCCTGTTCGGGGCGAGCATGATCGCGTTCGGCCTCTCGCACTGGATGGTGCTGTCGCTGGCGGCGCTCGCGATCAGCGGCGCGGCCGACATCGTCAGCGTCAACATCCGCACCACGGCGGCGACGATGATCACCCCCGATGAGGTCCGCGGACGAGTCGGTGCCGTGGAGGCGGTGTTCGTCGGCGCGTCCAATCAGCTGGGGGCGTTTGAGTCGGGCACCGCCGCCGCGCTGATCGGCGCCGTGCCGGCGGTCGTCGCCGGCGGCGCCGTGACGATTCTGATCGCGCTGGGCTGGACGCGCCTCTTCCCGGACCTTGCGAGGCTGGGCCGCCTTTCGGAGCTCGCCGCCTCCGATGAACCCGCCGCCCAGGGCGTCAGCGTCGCGTGATCAGACGCGTTGCCGCCGGCTCAAACAGCGCGGTGACGAAATCTCCAGGCACGAGCGCCAGCTCCGCCGCCTGACGCTCGGCGAGCTCGGCGATGAGCGGGCCGGCGAGCAGGACGCGGACGCGACCGCCGGCGCGCGTCAGCGCCGCGACCTCGCAGCGCAGCGCGTTCACCCCGGCCGGCGCCGCGTCGCGCGAGATCGACACATCCCAGGGATGCACGACGACGTCGACCGAGCCCTCCGCGGGCGTCTGCGAGGCGATCCGCTCGCCGCTTTCAAGCGTCACCTCGGTCGGCGCGCCTGGGCGCGCGGTGGCCTGGCCGCGTAGCAGGTTGGCGCCCGTGAACGCCGCGACGAACGCGTCGGCGGGCGCCGTGACCAGCTCCTCCGGCGGTCCGAGCTGACGAAGGCGCCCCTCGACCAGCACGCCGACCCGCGATGCGATCGCCACGGCGTCCTCGTAGTCATGCGTGACGACGATCGTCGGCAGCCCGGTGTCGGCGAGAGTCCGTGAGAGCTCGGCGCGGATCGCGGTCTTTGTGTGTGCGTCCAGTGACGCGAGCGGCTCGTCGAGCAGCAGCACGCCCGGCTCGCGGGCCAGTGCACGCGCGAGCGCGACGCGCTGGCGCTCGCCGCCGGAGATCTCGCCCGGCCGCTGCTCGGCGAGGCGAGCGATTCGAAAGCGCGCGAGAATCTCATCGACGCCGCCAGGCGCGCCGTAGGCGACGTTCTGGCGGACCGTCATGTGGGGGAACAGGGCGAAGTCCTGGAATACGAGGCCGACCCGGCGGCGGTGCGGCGGCAGGTTCACGCGGAGCCGCGAGTCAAACCACACCTCTTCGCCGAGGGCGACGCGGCCCTCGCGTGGAGCGAGCAGGCCGGTGATCGCCGACAACAGCGTCGTCTTGCCGGCGCCCGACGGCCCGACCAGCGCGACGACGCCGTCGAGCTCGAGCTCTAGTTCGAGGCGAAAATCGCGGAGCGGGTGCGCGAGCGCGACCGAGAGGAGTGCCAATGGCTCGTCAGTTTGAGCGACATGAGGACGGCAGCGGTCATGATCACGAAGAGGGCGGAGATGGCAAGCGCCGCGTCGAGGTTGGTGTCGAATGCCTGGTAGATCGCCAGCGGCAGCGTCTGCGTGATCCCCGACAGACTCCCGGCGAACATGATCGTCGCGCCGAACTCGCCAAGCCCGCGGGCGAGGGCGAGCGCTCCTCCGGCGGCCAGGCCGCCCGCGGCGAGCGGCAGCGCAACCCGGAAGAACGTTCTGGTCGGACCGGCGCCGAGCGTGCGCGAGGCGGCGACGAGCTTCGGATCGATCGCCTCGAAGGCCGCAATCGCGGTGCGGACGTAGAGCGGCCCGGCGACGAAGGTGACGGCGAGGACGACGGCCGCCTTATCGAAGCCGACGTTGATCCCGAGCGCCGAGAAGGTGCCCCCGAGCAGGCCGAAGCGGCCGAAGGCGACGATCAGGCCAATCCCGGCGACCGCAGGCGGGAGGACGATCGGCAGCTCGACGAGCGTCACGACCACGGCGCGCCCGCGGAAGCGTCGCGTCGCCAGCAGGTAGGCGAGCGGCGTTCCAAACAGGAGGATCGCCGCCTGCGCCAAGGCGCTCGTTTCGATGCTGACGACGAGCGCCTTGGTTACAAGGGGGTCTGAGAGCTGGTTGAAGAGCGCCGCGGGCGAACTGTGTGTCAGCAGCGCCGCGAGCGGAAACACCAAGAAGGCGAGGGCGATCGCGCTCGCCAGAAAGAAAAGCACGGCCGCCGCCGCGCGGCTCATTTCTTCCTGTGCTTCTTAGTCGGCGGCTTCGTCGCGATCTTCTGCTTGGGCTTGACGAGCGGCAGGAAGCCGTAGGAGAGCATCTTCGCCTGTCCGGCCTTGCTCAGGATCTCCTTGACGAAGGCCTCGGCCTGCGCCTGGTGCGGGCTGTTCTTGACGACCGCCATCGCGTAGGTGACCTTCGGCTGCGCCCAGGCCGGCACGCCGACGACCGTCACCTGGCCAGGAACCGTCTGTGCGTCGGTCGAGTAGACGAAGCCGGCGTCGACCTGACCAAGCGCGACCTTGGAGAGGACCTCGCGGACATCTGTCTCCTGGCTCACGACGTTCTTGAGGACCGGCTTGGTGAGGTTCATCTGGTTGAGGATCTGGAGCGTGTAGGAACCAACCGGCACGCCGGAGTTCGCGATGTCGATCGTGACGCCGGGATTGGCGAGGTCATAGATCGACTTGATCCCCGCGGGGTTGGACTTCGGGACGACGATCACGAGAGTGTTGCGCGTGAAGTTGACGGGTTGCTCGACGAGGCCCTTGGCGAACAGCTGGGCGGGGATCGTCGTGTTGGCGGAGGCAAAGACATCCGCCGGAGCACCGAGTGTGATCTGGGCGGCGAGCGTGTTGGAGCCCGCAAAGGAGTAGGTGGGACCGGAGTCGATGGCCGGAAAGACGTCGGTCAGCGACGCCGCGGCGTAGACCGTGATCCCGGGGATGTTGGCGCCTGCGGTGGCGGGAGCGGAGCCGCCGACGGCGACCAGGGCCGCGAGGACCGCGGCGGCAAGGAATGCCCTAGCTGGTGTAGGCGCCAAGCGCATCTGAGGCCTCCTGGATCGTCATTGCCTGGGGGAAGGCGTCCTGGAAGGCCGTGCCGCCGGAGCGCAGCGAGAACGCGCTCAGGTGCTGCGCCTCAGTCGCCGTGATCTGCGCGATCGCGCTCTGCACGACCGGGTTCGCGACGTTGCCCGCGGCGCCGAGGTAGGCGCCGAGAGAGAGCTGCTCGAGCGTCGTCGCCAGAGCGAGAACCGACTTCGCCGTGTAGAAGGCGCCGGTCGGGTAGGTGAAGTTCACATCGGCAGCGGTCAGTGGGATGCCGCCTGCGGACTTCACGACGAAGCCGAGGTAGTTGTAGTGCTCGGTCTCATTGACGAGGGCGGTCACGGCGTCCTCGTTAGTACGCCCACGCAGGTGCTTGGACGCGATCGCCTCGGCATAGAAGTCCGCGGCGAGCAGCTCGACACCGATGAGCATCCGTACATATGCAAGATCGGCGACCGAGACAGCCCCGGTGGCACCAGTCGGAGGCTGCGCCAACGCAGTCGCTGGTTCGAGGCTAAGTGCCGTTGCGCCTGCGACCAGGGCAAAGCCGGTACCGAAGAATTGACTGCGAGTCAGGGTCATGGCGCGCGTGAGGGATAGAGGTTGACCGGGACCGGAAGTGGTGCAACGCCTATGCACCGCTCCCGGGCGGGAACCCTACCCGATCGACGGGCGCGGCGTTAGGAGCTCTCGCGGACGCGCTCGCGGCGACGACGCGAGGTGGTCGCGCGCGCGCCCGCGGGGCGTGTCTCAAGCTCGCGCACTCTCGCGGCGAGGCGCTCATTCTCCGCGGCCAGCGTCGCGGCACGGCGCCGGGCGATCGCGAGATCCTCGGCCATGACGGGAAGCAGCGCGCGCAGGCGTGCAAGCCTCTCGATCACATCTGCGTCACCAAGCGTCACGGCTGTGTCGTTCATGCGTACTCCCGTCTCGGCTGCCGATCGACACCCATTGAAGACGTGAACGCTTCAGGAGCGCTAAACGCGCGCGAAATTCGCGCCAAAGAAAGAACGCGAGGCCCTCTGACGCGAGAAGTAGTCTGCGCCCGACACCACGAGGAGGGACCGCAAATGGCATTCATCCCCGAAATCGACGAGGACGCCTGCTCACTGCACGCCCAGTGCGAGACGATCGCCCCAGAGATCTTCCGCGTCGAGGCCGTCGCCGTCGTGATCGGCACCGGCCCGGACGAACTCGTCATGAAGGCGGCGGAGGCGTGCCCCGCGACCGCGATCCGCGTCACGGACTCCGAGACCGGCGAGCAGGTCTACCCCTAGCGGTGAGGGGCGGCTGACCGCGGTTGACGTAGCTACCGCGGCGCTGCGAATACCGGGGCAATATCGGAAGCCCTCAACCATTGGGGTCGCTCGGCGCCCTGAGTTCCCTCACATGGGTCTAGTCGTCGGGGCGCGACCCCGCGCCGGGCTTGGGAACGTCGCCCTTCGCGCGCTGCTGGCGGGCGAGCTTTCGTCCGAAGTCCTGCCTTGCTCGGGCGGCGGCCCTTCGATCCTCGATCCATGCCTGCTCTCGCGCGAGCTTCCGCCACGCGGCGATTCGCTCCCGGTCGACGGCGTTTCGCACCGCGCAGCCTGGCTCGGAGTCGTGGGCGCAATCGGCGAAGCGACAGCTGGCGGCTGCGGACTCGATGTCCGCGAACGCCCCGCCGGCGCCATCCCAAAGACCGACCTCGCGTATTCCCGGCGTGTCGATCAGCAGAGCACCGTCCGGCAGAGCGAGCAGTTCGCGGGTGACCGTCGTGTGGCGCCCGCGACCGTCGTCCGCGCGCACCTCGGCGGTGGCTTGCCGCTCGACGCCGAGCAGCGAGTTGGCAAGCGTTGACTTGCCGGCTCCAGACGGGCCCAAGAGCACCGCTGTCGCCCCGGACGTCAGTATCGAGCGCAGGCCGCCGAGCCCTTCATCGGTGGTCGCGCTGACGGCAAACGAGTCGACCAGGCCGGCCCGTCGCGCCAGCGGTGTCGCCGCTTGCCAGGCGTCTGGATCGAGGTCTGCCTTGGTGAGGATGAGTGCGGCTGAGACGCCTCCGGCGGCGGCCAGAGCAGCGAAGCGCTCGATCCGCCGGGCGTTCGGGTTCGGCAGAGGCTCGACGATCAGCGCGAGATCGACGTTCGCCGCGAGCACTTGTCCGTCGCTCGCCGGCCCGGCAGCGCGTCGCACGATCGAGCCCCGCCGCTCCAGCACGGCGACGATCGCATCATCGGCGTCGAGCGCGACCCAGTCGCCCGTGACGGGCGCGCCGTCCGTCACGCGGCGCAGGCGTCCGCGGGCCGGAACAAGCCGGACGTGCTGCTGCGGGCCGGGCGAGGCGACCAGCCATCGTTCCGTGTACTGGGCGAGTACGCGGGCCGCCGTCAAGTTGTCCATGCCGAGTGCGCTCAACTCGGCGTCGAGATCGGTCCGTCGGCCGAAGCCGACATCCGAATATTCCATTTTGAAAGCTCCTACTTCGAAGGGAAACGGACGCTCGGCCCGCCGCACACGCTGTGCGCGCGGCGGGTTGGTTAGGCGTCCGTGGCGGAAATGCGAAGCAAGAGCCGCATACCTGTGGAACCTTAGCGGTCCAGACCACGCGGCGGCGCAGCCGATGTCAGTGCAGAAACGCAGCGGTGGCCGGCGCCCCCCTCGTGATCGTGGGATGCGACAACGATGACCTGACCTGCTGCTTGCCACCGTCGGTCAAGGCGAGGATGCTTCAACGGTGCGCATCATTTGCGCTCCTCGCTCTGATCGTGGGCTCCCGTGGCGTGGCAGCCGCAGGACACTTGACTACGCCACTGACCGTCCTGCCCAAACTTGGCGACGCGGGAAATCCCGCCGTCGCGCAGCGCTCGGTCTCGGGGTGGTGCTCACCACAGCGTTGCTGATCGCGGCGAGCGGCGGAAGCACGATGACCACCGGCTGCGTTCTCAAAACAGGCGCCAACGCGGCGAGCGGAACAAGTCCCGTGAAAGGCGGGGCGGCCGGTTCCTGGCCGTACTCAAATGGAGATCTCGCCAACACCAGGGACGCGCCCGGTTCGGTGATCTCGTCGGCGAACGTTTCCCGACTCGTGCCGGCGTGGACCTTCAAGCTGACCGGCAAGGCGGCCCAGGGAATACGTCCGTATGGGGCGTTGACCGCATCCCCGATCGTCTCCAACGGCACCGTCTATCTGCAGGATCTCGAGTCGAACGTATACGCGCTCGCGCTTGCCACCGGGAAGCTCCGCTGGGAGTTGCTCTGCAATCAGCCGGAGCAGAGCGGACCCGGGCCAAACGGCGTCGCCGTGGTGAATGGCGCGCTCTACGCACAGACACCAACCTCCGCGTTCGCTCTGGAGGCAGCCACCGGTCGCACCATCTGGGTCAACAGCAAGCTCCTCGGCAAAGGCCAGGGCACCTTTGGCATCCAGCCGCAGGTGGCAAACGGCCGGGTCTATCTCGCCAGCCAATACGGCTCGGGACCGGGCGGCGGGGTGCTCCTGGCGCTGAAGGCCTCCGACGGCGCGGTGCTCTGGAAGTTCAACACCGTCGTCGGCGCGCAGGTTGGCGTGAGGGCCCTGGGCGTCGGCGCTGGCGGCGCATGGGAGACACCCCTTGTGAGCACTGACGGGTCGGTGACCTTCGGCATCGGGAATCCCTACCAGTCACCCGCCGAGGCAATTGCCCACCCCGCCGTGCAGCTGTACACAGACAGTGACGTGAATATCGACGCGGCGACCGGCAAGCTGCGCTGGTACTACCAGGGCGTTCCCGACGATTTCAAGGACTGGGACATGCAGACATCGCCGATTTCGGCCAGTGCCAGCGGCGTCTCTGTCGTGGTCGGCTCCGGCAAAATGGGCGACGTCTACGAGATGAACGCCCGCACCGGCAAGCTGCTGTGGAAGACACCGGTTGGCGAGCACGACGGTCACGACAACGACTCCCTCCTGGCACTCGAGCACAAGAGCAAACTGAAGGCGTCCTACACGATTCTGCCGGGAAGTCTGGGCGGCGTATTGACGAATCTCGCACTCGGCGGAGACAGCCTCTACGTGGCCACCTGCGACCTGGCGCTCAGATATTCGAACCTCAATGAGCCCGTCGCGACCCAGGGAAGCGGCCCCGCCACCGGCGAGATCGAGGCGCTTAACCTCGTGACCGGAAAGGTCGAATGGGACACCAAGGTGCCGCAGCTTCCGCTCGGTGCCGCGACGGTCTCGAACGACCTCGTCTTCACGACGCTCTACGACGGCGAACTGATCGCGTTGAACCGCACGACCGGCAAGATCATCTACCGCCGTCAGCTACCGACGTCGGAGAATTCGCCGATCGCGATCGCCGGCAACACTGTGATCGTTCCCGCGGGCGGCGCCACGACGAGCAAGGGCGCGGGAGAGCCACAGATAGTGGCCTACAGGGCGCCGTAACCGCCGCTCGCAATTCACCCGGCAGTGGGTCCGTCGAGGACCCGCTTCTGAGGATCCAGACATGTGAATCCAGCGGGGCGTCCGCCCTTTGGATCGCGTTCGGCGGATGCGCCAGATTTGGCACGGTGCGCTCCTGCGGTCAGCAATCGCGAGTTCGGGTGCGCCGCGCCCGCGCCCTCCGGCGTTGTCGCCCGCCTCGAGCCGGGCGGCGGCATCGGTCTCCGTGGGATCCGCGAACAGCAGGTTTGTTTAGCGCGAGACGGGCTCGTCGGCGCGCGGACCAAAGGCGCCCGCAATCGCGGCGGCGAGCGCGCGCTCAGGCGCCGTTGCGCAGCTCGGGCAGCTGACGCGCGGGCGTGTCCCAAACTCTTCGGTCGAGACGCCGCAGCCAGCGTCGACCGACCCCAGCAGAAGCAACATGCGCACCCCCTCCGACTCGATCCCATCAAGCTGTCCATCGGCGTGGAGCTGGGTCACGAAGGCGACCGAGGCTGCGGTGACCGGCACGACGCCGTTGCAGCTGACGCAAGCGTTTTCGCCGGCGAGAGCGTCCTCTAGCACCTCGGTCAGCGTGCCCATCGGGGATCAACGGGCCGCCCGCTGCGGTTCTTGCGCAGGGTTGTTTTCTGAGTCAGGTGCGGGAACCGAGCGCGACCGTCGAACTCGGTTTACTCGCGGCGCTTGACAAGTGTTCTTGTGACAACTATTCTTGTGGCAAGAGGTCTTGCGAAGGAGGCGGCAGCATGTTGAACCCCGTACTGACGGAGATGGCGGCTCGCGATCGAATCGCCCAGATGGGCAGAGGGCGCCCGAATCGATCGTTCGTCGCTCGGGACTACCCCGCCATCGAAGACACCCATGCCCGAGTCGCCCGGCCGCGACGGACTCCTCGAGCCAACCCCCAGCAAGCGCTCGGCTGGTTCCTCGTCAGTGTCGGCCTGCGTCTCGCCCTGCCTCGGTCCCGTGCAGGCTCAACCCGATGACCGCGAAGAAACCCTCTCACGCCGCCAGGAGCGCTCCGCCGCGAGACGGCGAGCTCACGGGTGACGCGGCGGGGACCGACGCTCCCCTGAGGGTCATCACCGACCCGCGGACGATGCGCGCCCTGGCGCATCCGGTCCGCCTGGCTCTTCTGGAGGCACTCCTTCGCGAAGGAGAGCTGACCGCCACACGCGCCAGCGAGCTGCTCGACGAGAGCCCGGGCAACATGTCGTGGCACCTTCAGACGCTAGCCAAGTACGGCTACGTTGAAGAGGCGGGCGGCGGCAAGGGTCGCAGCCGTCCGTGGCGGGTCACTGCGGATTCCAATCGCTTCCAGACCGTCGAGGAGGATCCACAGTCAGCGGCGGCCGGCGACGCTCTCGCGTCGCTCTTCGTCGAGCGGTCCTACGCGCGTCTACGCGAATGGTGGTCGAGAAGAGCCTCCTATCCCAAGGCCTGGCAGGACGCGGCCTTCATCTCCGACTCGATCACCTATCTGACAGCCGATGAGATGGCGGCGTTGGCAAACGAGATCAACGAACTGTTCGGCCGCTACAGAGATCGAAGGCTGAACAAGGATCTACGCCCGGCCGACGCGGAACCCGTCAAGCTAGCCGCCTTCGGGCACCCGCTTCCACCAACCCCATCGGGCAACTGACGATCCCGGACGCGGGGAGAATCGCCTCTCCGCCGGGCCTCCGTTGCCAGCGGGATTGGGGCTGTCGACGCTTCGATGAGGCTTCCGGCCGAGCGAAGGCCGCGCACGGGGGTGCGAAACCCGAGCGATCTGAGCGCTATCGCGCGGCGCGCGCCTGACGGCTTAGACCGTTCAAACGCGCGGCCTCGACTACGAGAACGCGCAAGGCGGTCGCGGGAACCTTGCCGCCCTCGCGAAAGTCGATGGCGCGGACGCTGCTGCTGTCCAGACGCGTGTTGAAGAGCTTCTTCGGGTCCTTGACGTGGGCGCCCTTCGGGAACGTCAGCCGCACGGCGTTCTTGAGCATTTCGCCGAGGCAGAGGATGCCGTCCAAAGACCACACCGGCACGCCCTCCGGCCGAGAGGGCTTCTTCCACTTCACTTCCTCGACGATGGCCGGGCCGGCGCCCAGAACTACCTCGCGTAGGCGTGACAGCATCTCGCCTCGCCAGTCAGCTGACGCGCCGATGATGGCGTCGATCTCCCGAGAAGCACCTCCCGCCGTGTGGTCCCCCTCCTGCGCGCGCCCCGATCTCACAGCGCTCCTCACGATCGCGGTCATCTGCGCCTCGCCGGTCAGCTGAGGGTACACCTCGCTAGCCGACGCTCGAGGAGGATCTCGCCGGCTGGCTCGTTGCCAACCTGTCCTCGAGCGTTCGTCAGCAGCCTCAGGCTGAGCCCGCCGGACCGCGAAGCGTCACCGCATCAGCCGGCCCGCCGGCAGATGCGGCTAGGGGCTGGCCGGAAGAGTGAACCAGAACGTACTGCCCGATCCCGGACTGCTCTGTGCACCTATCTCGCCGCCCATCAGCTCGACGAGTTGTTTGGAGATTGCGAGGCCGAGGCCGCTGCCACCGTACTCGCGCGTAAACGATGCGTCGAGTTGCGTAAAGGCGCCGAACAGGCGATCGAGCGCGTCGGGGTCAATTCCTATTCCCGTGTCGACGATTTCGACCCGCACCCGAGGACCAGCGTCCTCGCTGTGCTGCGGGGCGAAGCGGACGACGATGCTGCCGTGGTGGGTGAACTTGACGGCGTTGCCAAGCAGGTTCAGGAGCACCTGTCGAATGCGTCGGGAGTCGGCACGGACATGGGCCGGCTCCTCCGGCGGCTCGACGATCAGCTCGAGTGACTTTGCGCGCGCGTTGACCCCGACGAGCTTCGCGCACTCCTCAGCCTCGGCATAGGGATCGACGTCAGCGAGTGCGACGTCCATGCGCCCCGCCTCGATCGTCGAGAAGTCGAGGACGTCGCTGATGACGTTCAGCAATCCCTTTGCGCAACCGTCGATCGTCCTGGCGTAGTCGGCTTGCTCCTCGCTCAGCTCGGTTCCCGCGAGCAACTCGGTCATGCCGACCAAGCCGTTCAGCGGCGTCCGCAACTCGTGGCTCATCGTCGCCAGGAACACCGACTTCGCACTAGACGCCGCTTTGGCCTCGAGCGCGGCCTGCCGCTCGCGCTGGGCGGTGCGCACCAGCTCCTCGGCTTGGCGACGAAGCACGCCGTTGGCGACCGCAAGATCTCTCGCCGCCTTGCGCTGAGCCTGATCGGCGTCATTGCGCTCCGTGATGTCGCGCGTGACCTTCACGAAGCCATGAAGCACACCGCCGTCGTCGACGAGCGCTGTGATCACCACATTCGCCCAAAAGCGCGACCCATCCTTGCGGATTCGCCATCCCTCGGCCTCGAACCGTCCCTTGGCGGCGGCAGTCACGAGCTGGCTGTCAGGCGTTCCGGCGCGCACGTCGTCAGGCGGATAGAACACGGAGTAGTGGCGGCCGATGATCTCGCTCGCGGAGTAGCCCTTGATCTTCTCTGCTCCAGCGTTCCAGCTGGTTACGTGACCGTCGACGTCAAGAGCGAGAATCGCGTAGTCCTCGACCGCCTCGACAAGGAGCCTGAACCGCTCCTCGCTTTCGCGTAACGGCGACATTCCGCGCGGGGGCGGCGATGCGGGCGAGAGCGACCGTGGCTCGGACTGGTCCATGCACTCGTACATCGGTCGATTTAGAAGGCGCCATAAGCCCGCGCGAGCGCTCCCAATCCCACAGCCCGAGCGAGTTCGAACCCGCCGAACACGCCGTGCGATGTCGGCGACGCGAACTTCAGCTTCGCTTGTGTCCCGTCGATATCGGAATCACTGCCGATGGCCCCGGCGGCCGGCAGGCACCCGCCACTCGACGAGCGAGCCGACGATGACAGATCAAACCGGATGGGCACAGTCGCAGCTGCTTGGACGAGAGTTGAGCCGCGCCGAGCTCGACGACTCAGGCTTGTATATGACGATCCACGTCGGCGGGCCGCTCGGCGGTGACGTCATGCTCGAGGCCGACGTCGCAGAGCGCCAGGTATCGGTCACCGCACGATGGACCGCCGCCGACGCCCATCGAGAAGCACGCGTGACCGGCATGCCGATGACCGACGCAGAGGAACTCGCTGCACAATGGGCCGACGAGCTCAGCGCCGGACAAGAGCCACACCCGACGAACGGTCGGTGACGTGGCCGAGGATGCCGAGCGCTCGGCCCAACAGCGCCCTCGCGTCGGAGATCTCGCGCCTGACTTCGAGCTAGACGGGTCGGAGGGTCGCTTCCGTCTCTCCGAGCACCGCGGCAGGCGCGTCGTGCTGTTCTTCTACCCGGGCGACAACAACCTCGTCTGCACCCGCCAGTTCTGCGCCTACCGCGACCAGGTCGACCAATTCGACGATCTCGAGATTCTCGCGGCAGGCATTTCGCCCCAGAACGTCGCATCCCATCAGAGCTTCATCGCCGAGCACGCGCTGACGGTGCCCCTCCTGTCAGACACACAACTGCTCGTGTCAAAAACCTACGACGTCCATTCACGCCTGATTGGGACAAAGCGCGCGACGTTCGTGATCGACAGGGCCGGCGTGATCCGCTATCGCCACGACAACGTGCTGAGCCTCACATACGACACCGTCGCCCGGCTGAGGACGGCGTTGGCGGGCCTCGAGGACTAACGGTGGTGCGCCATTCACACGCGACCAGGCGGCCGACAAGGGTTCGCTGTTGCTAGGCACCTGGCGCGCTGGTACCCATGCGAGTGGGCAATCGCGGACTCGGTCGGGGGACCCCTTCATCCTCGCAGGCAAAGCCGTCCAAGGTCCAGGTCGTAGATCGGCTGCTAGGTCTCGCAGCCGACGCACGCGGCGAGGACGGACCACGCGAGCGCTGGTGCCGCGTCGCGGGCCAGCGCATCGTCAAGGCGGCCGTAGGCTCGTAGCCGCCGCGCGCCCGTCAGCGTGCGAGCGTGGCGAATGGCGGCAATCCAGAAGGGTTCGTCGAAGCTCCCCAGGCCCAGCTGCAACGCGGGGTCGAACATCCCCGAGAGATAGTCCGAAGGGTCCGCGTAGTCCATCGACCAGCTCACCCAGCCGATGTCCCACGGGCTGCTGTCAGTCGCGATTCGAGTCGACATGGCGTCGATAGGCGCGAGATCACATCGACCGTGATTCCGATCGCGCCGAGTTCGGTCTGGATGACCGCTCCGGTCTTCCCATCGGACCTCTTGGCCAGCGCCGCCACGAGCGCGCGTTCTGCGGCGTCGCGCTGCGAGGACAGCTGACGCGCAGACGCGTCGTCAGTTCCTCGTTCGCGACGCAGCGCCGGCGTCAACCGGTCCGAGCAGCAGCATGCGCAATTCATCCGCCTCGATCCCTGCGAGCTGCCCTTCGCGCCGAGCCGCTCGATCCGACCGGCGCTTCATGGGCGATCCTGGACTCGAACCAGGGACCTCTTCCTTATCAGGAGCCAGCGGATCCGGGCGGATGAGGGGCGTTTGCGGATTCTGCTCGCTAGATAGGCGATACGCATGTCGCGCTGCGGCCGTTTGCGCGCGGGCTCGTGGCGGCTGAGGCTTCCATGCCGCTTCCACCCACGACATGCAGCCAGGGCGGCCTGTTCGGAGAACGAGCGTGGAGCCACACGGCGCGTCGTCGTCGTTTGCCCCTTCACAACCCGTACAGCCCTCGTGAGTCGCTGGACGCCCGGCCCCGATCGTGTACGGCCTCGTTACGCGCGGCGCCGCGCGGGGACTCGGTGGCTGCGGCGAACCGTGATCCGGTGGAAGCTCTTCACCCAGCGCCTCTAGCTCGCGCTCGGAGAGAGCTCGAGGCGGACCGTAACTTGATTATGTCGTTCAGAGCACCGAGCGCGCACGTACGTCAGCAGAGCATGTGGCGGCAACCAGCACACCGCCACATGCTCTGCGCGAACGGACTCCGGGGGTCAGTGTTCGACCGCTGAAATGGCGATGGGCGCTGGAATGGCGATGGGCGTAACGGTCTCCGGCTGCTCGCCGATTCGTGCGACGTCGAGGGCGATCAGGCCGAGGTTCGCACCGGCAGCTGCTCCGACGATCGTGGTGATGACCGCCATGAGCCCGGCTGTTGCGTTGAATCCCAGCAGCGCGCCGACGAGGGCGCTCGTCAGTGCGACCCAGATGCCGATCGTCGTGGCCCTGGCGGGCCGGTCGCGGTCGACCCAGGCCCAGTAGGTGCCGAGGCCGATCGGCGTGCCGATGGAGAGAACAGCCATGAGTTCGCTGTCGAGGGGCACTGTCGGCAAAGCCACCAGCACGATGATGAGGCCGGTGAACCATCCGCCGAGGCCGAGCACCACCAGGTAGACGGAGCGCAGAATCGCGCTCGCCTTGTGCCCGAAGCCGCCGCGCTTGTGCGCCCGGCGCCACATCAGTAGCAGTGACACGATCATGAGGAGTCCGAAGCCCATCATCGCGCCGAGGATGTCCTTGGCGAATGCGCCTTGGCTTTGGCTTGGGCTGAATTCGACCTTGTTGTGGGTGTAGAGGGACGTGTCGACCTTGCCGGTGTCGAGGTAGGTGTTGATCAGACGAGTGCCGGCTGCCGGTTCGTAGGGCCAGAAGTCGTCGGAGTGGCCGAGGTTCGAGAGCACGACCTGACGGCCGTTCGCGAGGTGAGGCAGGAGCTCGCGGGTCGCATTCTCGGGCGGCGTTGCGAAGTCGAGGTTGCCGCTGATCAGCAACGTCGGGATGTTCGAGTTCTGCACGCGGGTGTACTCGTTCTCGTCCGGGTTCGCCGGCCAGGCGTTGACGAGGAGGCCGCCGTCCCAGATCAGGTCGTTGCCGGGAGAACCGATTAGCGATCCGCGGCCTGCGCCCGACGCGAAGAAGTGTTTCGCGTCGGTGGCGTCGCTGCGGCTGATCGCCGCCATGTCGCCCCAGACGAACGCGCTCGGAAAGGTCATCTGTGCCATCAGCGACA
>DATAWT010000005.1:0-9760 GCA_036267075.1 Solirubrobacteraceae bacterium | reverse complement strand
CGGAAGGTCGATCAAGAGGAAGTCGAGCGCGCCCCAGTCGACGTCCTCGAGGAACTGCTTGAGCGCCTTGTGGAGCATCGGCCCGCGCCAGACGACGGCCGAGTCCTCCTCGACGAAGAAGCCGATCGACATCACGCTGATGCCGCCCGCGTCAAGCGGAATGATCTTTCGCTCCGCGGAGACCGACGGACGCTGGGCGCCCAGGCCGAGCATCCGCGGGATCGAATAGCCCCAGACGTCGGCGTCGAGAACGCCGACGCGGCGGCCTTCGGCGGTCAGCGCAGCCGCCAGCTCGGCGGTCAGCGTGGACTTGCCGACGCCGCCCTTGCCGGAGCCGATGCATACGACGTTCTCGACCAGCGCGAGCGCGCCCTCGGGCAGCTCGTCGCGGCCGAGCGTGCGCCGCAGCGCGACCTTCTGCTCCTCGCTCAGCACGTCGAAGTCAACGCTCACCGACGTCACGCCCTCGAGGCTCATCACGGCGTCGCGCACGCCGGTCTGGAAATGGCTTCGAATCGGGCAGCCCGCGGTCGTCAGCGACACGGTCACCGCGACCTCGCCGCCTGGGCGCGGGTCGATGGTGCGGACCATGTCCAGCTCTACGATCGAGCGGTGCAGCTCGGGGTCGATCACGACCTCGAGCGCCTTGCGGATCTCCTCGACGGTGGGCACGCCCACATTCTCGCAGAGAGAAGGTGACCGCTACCCTCCGTGCCTGATGCTTCCCCACGATGAGGCAGGAAGCGGACAGGCGGTTGTCCTGCTCCACGCGGGCATCGCCGACCGCCGGATGTGGCGCGATCAGCTCGAGCCGTTCGCCGCGGCCGGCTATCGAACGATCGCCGTCGACCTGCCCGGCTACGGTGACGCCGAGCTGCCCGAGGAGCCGCAGGCGCCGTGGGCCGACGTTCTCCAGACGCTCGATGAGCTCGCGATCGAGCGCGCGGCGCTCGTCGGCAACTCCTTCGGCGGAGCCGTCGCCCTGCGCGCCGCGCTGGTGGCGCCCGAGCGGGTATCGGCGCTCGTCTTGATCTCCGCGGGGCCGCCGTGGATGAAGGCCAGCCGCGAGCTGCTGCACGTCTGGCACGAGGAGCAGGCCGCGCTGGACCAAGGCGACGTCGAGGCAGCGGTGCGGGTCGTCGTCGACGCCTGGACGCAGCCGGGTGCGCCGAGCGAGCTGCGCGCGCTCATCGCGACGATGCAGCGCCGCGCGTTCGAGCTCCAGCACGGCGAGCCGCCCGGCCCGCTGGTTGCCGACCCGATCGAGGATGACGCGGCGTCGCTCTCGCGGATCACCACGCCAACGCTGGTCGCCGCCGGTGACCGCGACATGACGGACTTCATCCAGGGCGCGCAGTTCCTGGCCGACTCGCTTCCCGACGCGCGCCACGAGACGATTCGCGGAGCCGGACACCTGGCGCCGCTTGAGGCGCCCGAGGCGTTTCGCAGCCTCACGCTCGGGTTTCTCGCCGAGAAGGTCTAGATGCGGTGCATTCCGCGCAGCGCCGCCGCGCGGACGAGGCGCGCGAGGAGCCATGCCGCGATGCACAGAAGCGCCACGGCGACACCGACGAAGTAGCCAAAGCCGTGGACGTCGTAGCGGGGCTGGGAGGTCAGCACCGCCGTGGCCCCGGCTGAGATGGCGGCCGCCGGCCAGACGGCGACGGTCCAGCGAGGCGCGAACATCACGCCGCTGAGGAGGCTAAGCCCGACAAAGAGGCTCCATGGCATACGCCCCTTATCGACGCGAACTCGCCTCATGCCAAGCCACAAAAGGTGGCGCGTGCCCCGCTCAACGCCAAAGCTGGCCCGAGCTGAAAGCCGTCGCCTGGCACTGAGAGGTCGGTCCGACGCCGGCGGCCGGCGTCGTTTTGCACCGGCAACGACCCTTTAAAAGACCTCCGGGACGCCCTTTTCAAGACGCCCCGGAAGTCGAGGGAGGAGAGGGTCCTACCTGCCGGCGGGGTATGTGGCCGGCAGACTTTCCCGGTTCGGCCGTCTCCTGCGGCCGGCGGGGGAAGTTCTATGAAGAAGCCTTCGGCAGCTGCTGGTGTTTCCTTGAGTCTTCCGTTACGAGGCCACGCCGGGCCTGGCGGGCGCGCTCGACGCTTCTGTCTCGGGTCGATCCCCCACCCAGGCCGCGCACACGCTTGGCGCGCCGCTCGAGCGGGCTCTGCGATCGCCCCCTATTTGTCTCGCTGCCAACCATCTGGCGCTCTCTCTTGGCTTGCGAAGCCAACCCTACAACGTCCAACTCAACACCAGCTTAATATATCATAGCAGCGAACATCTGTTTGCCAAGGCGTCGTCCAAGATTGTAACAAGTCGGTCCGCTGTCGCCCGGTCTGGCCCACCGTTTCGGGTGATACCCGGCCTTACTTTGTGACAAACGGAACAGTTGTGCGGGCGATCCAGGCCTGTGGATCGGTCAGTTCGGCAAGCGTCGGAAGCGCATGGGGGCCCGACCAGACCCGATTGAGCCCCTCGATGCCGATCTGCTCGACGACGGCGTCGCAGAAGCGCTTCCCGTCGCGATACTGGCGCAGCTTCAGCTCGAACCCGAGGACGCGCTCGAGCAGCCGCATCGGTCCCGATCGCGCCATCCGCCGCCGCTCGAGCGCGGCCCGCAATTCGGCTTGCGTCGGGATCACCTCGGCGCCGACGGCGTCCATCACGTGCTCGGCGTGCCCCTCGACGACGGCCATCGTGGCCTGGATGCGGTCGACGAGGACCCGGCGCTCGCGCCCGATCACGAGCGTCACCAGCTCGCCGTGGCGGATCGATTCGATCCAGCCGCGCAGATCGTCGCCGCTCGGGAGGCGAAACCCCTTCGAGGCGTCGACCTTGACCTCGAGCGTGTCGACGACCTCGCGCACCAGCGAGGCGAGGTGCAGCCGAAGCCACGGCACCGAGCCGAACTGCGCGGCGTGCGTCATCTCGTGGAGCGTCACCCACTGAAGCAGCTGCGCGCTATCGACCTCGAGGCGCTCGGCGGCCCCGCCGAGGTTCGGCGCGACGAGCAGAAGGCGCGCCGGGCCACTGGTGTCAAGCAGCGGCATGTCGTACTGCCCGAGCACGCGCTGTGCGAGAAAGCCGGTCAGCCCGCCGACCTGCGCTGAGAAGAGCGCGCGCGTGATCGCGCGGGTCGGGCGTCCGAGCACGCCCATGCCGCCGCCGACGCGAGCGCCGACGCGGTCGAGGACGGGCCGCATCGAGCGGATGTTGGATTCGATCCACTGCTGGCGCGAAACCATCTCCGGCTCGGGCAGGGGCGCGAACGGTGTCAGTCGGCTGTAGGCCAGCACGCGCGTCTGCGCGTCGGCCGCGATTGCGGCGATGTCGCCGGGCGGCGCGTCCGCGCTGCCGGCCTGTCCGCCGATCGCCTCGGCGATGCGCCGGACCAGATCCCAATCGATCACTGAAGGGATGATGGCAGCGTCGCGAGCTCCGCAAGGGCGGTGGCCGTTCGCGCCGCCACGATCGGCGAGTGTGAGATGACGTCAAGCGGTGCCCCGAGCGGGTCATCGAACGCCGTGAACGCCACCACGCCGCCGCTCTCGCGCACGATCAGCTGCGCCGCTGCGACGTCGACCGC
Source organism: Solirubrobacteraceae bacterium (assembly GCA_036267075.1). Lineage (GTDB taxonomy): Bacteria > Actinomycetota > Thermoleophilia > Solirubrobacterales > Solirubrobacteraceae > Palsa-513. The sequence continues at coordinate 6,165 of DATAWT010000005.1, read as the reverse complement.
GCGGCAGCGCCACAGCGCCGCCATGCCGTCGACGCGCCCGCCCGCGAGCTGGCACAGCGCCAGCGCCATCGAGCCGATCATGCGCACGCGGTGGGCGACGGCGGCGATCGCCGGGCCGCGGTCGCCGAGCCGTGCGGGGTAGGCCGACTCGACGCAGACCAGCTCGAGCCGGCCGTCGCGCCCGCGCCGCTCTGCCGGCGGACCGACGAGAGGTATTTCCCCGAGTCGCGCGCCGCCGCCGAGCGTCGCGTGCCACTGCTCGCCGCTTGCGAGGTCGGCGACGAAGCCGAACGTGACGTCGGCCATCGTCTCGCCGTCGGCGACCGCGATCGACACGGCGTACGGGGCGAGCCCTCGCTTGGCGTTCATCGATCCGTCGATCGGGTCGATCACGACGCGCAGCGGGCCGCCGCCGAAGTCCACCTCGCCGCGCTCCTCGGAGACCGCGACGAAGCGCGTGCCCAGAGCGTGCAGGCGATCAAGCTCTTCGAACACGACCTCCTCGGCCGCCTGATCGATCGCGAGCGTGCGGTCTCCGCCCGCGCCCTCACCGACCACGACGGCCCGCTCGCTCGTGGTGGGCGCGGCGGCGAGCAGCGCTTCAACGCCGGCGGCGATGCGCCGGCACGCGCCAAGCCAGTCGGGCTGAGGCGTTGTGGTCAGCTCGTGCGCCTGCCTTTCAGGACGGGCATATCCTTGACTTGATGGCTGATCCGCTCGTAGGCCTAACCGACCACCAGCGCGAGGCGGTCGTCCACAGTACCCGCGACGCGCTGCTTGTGATCGGCGGACCGGGAAGCGGCAAGACGGAGGTCCTCGTCCGCCGCCTCCTCCACGCGGTCGAGCGCGGCGCCGAGCCCCACCGCGTGCTGTTCCTGAGCGCTCAGGAGGATCTCCGCGAGCGTGTCGAGCAGGCGCTCGCCACGCGCCCCCACGAGGACCTCTCGCTACACGCCTTTCCGGACTTCTGCATCGCGCTGCTCGGCGCCGAGGGGCGCCACGCCGGCATCGATCCGTTCATCGACGTCGTCAGTCCCGCTGAGCGTCTAGCGATGCTGCTCGACCGCCCCGACGACCTCGAGCTCTCCCACCACGATTTCCGTGGTCGCCCGCTCGCGCTGTTCGCGAGCTTCATCCGCCGCATCGACGCGCTCAAGGCCGAGCTGATCGACCACCGCGCCTACGCCGCCTGGGCAAGCGCGCTCGACGGCCCGAGCGCCGACCGCGAGCGCGAGTTCGCGACCATCTTCGCCGCCCACGAGGCGATGCTCGAGGCGCGTGGCGTCTTTGACGACGGCGGCGTCCTGCAGCACGCCGTCACCCTGCTTGGAACCGACTCTGAAGTCGCCGCGCGGACGGCGGCCCGCTACCCCCAGGCGCTGGTCGATGACTGGCAGAACCGCTCGCGCGCCGAGCGTGCGCTCGTCGAGGCGCTCGAGGCGGCCGGAACGACGCTCGCCGCGGCCGGCGACGACGATCAGGCGCTCGCGCGATCGCGCGGCGCCGGTGCGGGGAACATGCTCGGCTTCACCAGCGAGCGGCGCAACGCGCGCGTGATCAATCTGACCGAGAGCCTGCGCTGCCCGCAGGTGATGCTCGACGCGGCGCACGCGGTCGTCCAGGGCGCCGGCCCGCGCCTAGGCAAGGAGCTGCGCGGCGGCCAGGGGGGCGAGGTGCGCTTCTGGCGGGCTGCCAACGAGCGCGCGCAGGCACAGCGCGTCGCCGCCGAGCTCGAGCGGCTGATCGATCTCGAATCGGTCAAGCCCGAGGCCTGCGCGGTGCTCGTTCGAAACATCGCCGAGGAGGGCCAGGCGGTCGCCGTCGCGCTTGCCGAGCACGGCGTGCCGTGCCGCCTGCTCGGCGCCGACGCGTTCTTCGATCGGGCCGAGGTCCGCGACGTCCTGGCCTGGCTTCGGCTGCTGCTTGACCCGCGCGACGCCTCGGCGGTCGTGCGAGCGCTCGCCCGGCCGCCGATCGAGCTCCCCTCCGCCGATATCGCGCGCGTCGTCCAGATCTCGCGACGGCGCAAGATCGACATGGTCGCGGCACTGCACGCCGCGACGGAGTCCCCGCAGCTCGCGCCTGAGGCCCGCGAGCGGATCGGCCGTATCCTGAAGATCCAGCGCGCCGCGGCGGAGAGCTTTGAGAACACGCGCGCCGACCTGTTCGTCCATCACCTGATCGAGCGACTCGGGCTCCGTCGCCAGCAGCTCTTCACGGCGCGCGCCGACGTCGTCGAGCGGCTCCTGAACCTCGCCAAGGTCGGCGATCTGGCAGCCGCCTACGAGCGGCGCTCGCCGGGCGCCGGCGCGCGCGAGTTCGCGCGCCACATCGCGATGCTCGCCGACGCCGGTCTCGGCGAGAAGGAGGCGCAGCTGCCGGGGCGGACCGGCCTCGTCACGGTGATGGGCCTCGAGTCGGCCGGCGGGCTCTCCTTCGACCATGTCTTCGCCCTCGGCCTGCACGCCGCGCGCGGCGGCGGCGGCGTCCTCGCGGGGCGCTGGGCATCCCAGGACGGCGTGCCCGGCGAGCTCGCGGCGAGCGACCTCCACGAGCAGACGCCGCAGGAGCGAGCACGCCGTCTCCTCTATGTCGCGATGACGCGCGCCCGGCGAAGCCTCGTGCTGGCCTACTCGGCAAGCTCTCCGCGCGGCTCGGGCCGCGCGCCGTCGCCGGCGCTTGAGGAGGCGCGCGCGGCGCTCGGCGCGGAATGGGAGCTGCGCGACGAGGAGCTGTTCGGGCCGGCCGAGGCGCTTCACTCGATCTTCCGCGAGCATCGCGACGAGCTGCTCGCGAGCATCGCGCGGCTCGCTGGCCGCCTCGGCGAGCTGCGCTTCGACACCGATCTGGACATCGCGCACGGCGTCGTCCGCTTCGCCGAGCTCGTCAAGCTCGCGGCACTGCTGCAGCGCCGCGACTCAGAGCCCGTCGCTGAGGCGATCGATGATGTCAACGCGCGCCTGGCCGCCTCGCTCACGCCGCTTCAGCGCGAGGTCCTGTTGAGCTCGCCGCTCGACGAGCACCTGCTCGGAACGGCGTCTGAGTCGCGCGCGCGGGCGGCGGCGCTCGCCGCGCGCGAGGAGCCGACGCTCGCGGCGTTCCTGCCGCGCCGCGGTGACGGCCTCGTGCTGTCGGCCTCAGACGTCGAGAGCTACCTGACCTGCCCGCTGCGCTACAAGTTCGCGCGCGTCCTTCGGATCCCGCGCGAACCGACGCTCAACCAGCGCTTCGGGATCGTCGTGCACCATGTTCTCGAGCGCTTCCACGGCTCGGGCGGCGGCGACGGCGAGCAGATGCTGCGCCTCCTTGACGCGGCCTGGCGCCGCGGCGGCATTGGCGACTCAGACGAGGAGCGCCAGCTTCGCGAGAAGGCGCGCGCGGCGCTGCTTCGCTACCAGGAACGGCTCGGGTCGGGCGACGGGCAGCCGCGCTGGTTCGAGCGCTCGTTCAACTTCGCGCTTGGCCGAAACCACGTCCGCGGGCGCGTCGACCGAATCGACGAGCTCGACACCGGAGGCTACGAGCTGATCGATTACAAGACCGGCCTTCCCAAGCGCGCCGAGCAGCTGCGCGAGGACGTCCAGCTCGCCCTCTACGCCGTCGCCGCGCGCGAGGCCTGGCAGATCGACGCAACCGAGCGCACCTACTACTACGTGCTCGACGACACGCGCGTGCGGCTCGGGATCGACGACGGCGCGGCGCCGTGGATCGAGGAGACGGTCGCCGAGGTGGCGGCAGGCATCCAGGCGCAGGCCTTCGAGCCGACGCCGTCGTTTGCGACCTGCTCGATGTGCGAGTACCGGATCGCCTGTCCGGCCGCCGAGAAGTGACGAACGCGCGTCTCGCGCGTAGTGGGTAGTGAGGACACGATGCGCCGCCACCACCTGATCGCCGTCTCGCTCGCCGCGCTCGCGGTGGCCGGTGCCGCCGCGGCAGCCGCGCCGGCGGCACCGGCGGCGCCGCGCTGCCCGGCCCACTCGATCGCGACCGTGGCGCCCAACAGCTGGACGCCGGCGCGGCGCAAGCTCCTGCCGGCAGGCGCCGGCGCGCTGCGCCTGTGCCGCTACAACGGCCTGGTCGGCACGAGCCGGCCGAAGCTGGCCGGCTCGCGCGAGATCAGCTCCGCCGCGCAGATCGCGCAGCTGACCCACGACCTCGACGCGCTGCCGCCCTACCCGAAGCTCGCGTTGCCCTGCCCGCTCGACAACGGCGCGCAGGTCGATGTCCTCGCCGCCTTCCCGGGCGCTCAGCGCGTCACCGTCTCCTACGACAGCACCGGCTGTAACCGCGTCACCAACGGCGACGTCGTGTCGATCGCCAACGGTTACAAGGACGAGGCGCTCGCCGCGCGCCTGCGCCGCGAGCTGAGCACGTCCTAGCGGCTGCTAGTCCTCGTCGCTGCCGCGCTGGCGCAGGAAGCGCTGGAACTCGCGCGCGATCCGATCGCCGCTGATCTCGGGCGGCGTCTCCTCGACCGCCTCGTCGGCCGCGAGCTGCTCGAGGCGCTCGACGAAGGCCTGGACGTCGGGGTCGCTCTGCACGGCTAGGCCGACCTGGCGCTCGTAGTCGGCGGCCGCCGACTCAAGCTCGCTCGCGTCGACCGACACGCCGACGAGGCTCTCGAGCTTTCGCACCAGCGCCAGCGCAGCCTTGGGGTTCGGCGCCGCCGCGACGTAGTGGGGCACGCTCGCCCACAGGCTCGCTGACGGGATGCCGCGTTCAAGGCACGCCGAGGAGAGCACGCCGACGATCCCCGTCGGGCCCTCGTAACCGGTGCCGTGCAGGCCGAGCCGCTCGGCGGTGTCGGGGTCTGAGGCGCCGCCTGAGACCGGTACCGGGAGGCTGTGCGGGACGTCGGCGAGCAGTGCGCCGAGTGAGCAGACGATCTGCACGCCGAGCGCCTCGGCGAGCTCGATGATCACGGCCGCGAAGGTGCGCCAGTGCATCGACGGCTCGGGGCCGCCGAGCAGGACCAGATCGCGCGGCGCGCGCGGCACGCGGGCGACGTAGAGCTCGACGGCCGGCCAGACGATCTCACGCACCCCGCCGTCGACGATCCGGACCTTCGGCCGCACGGTCTGGAAGTCGTAGAACTCCTCGGGGTCGATGTGGGCGAAGCGCTCCGCACCAAGCGACGCCCCGACGAACGACAGCGCCGAGGAGGCGGCGTCGCCCGCGTCGTTCCAGCCGGTGAAAGCGCAGACCAGCGCCGGGGCCCTCAGGCCATCCGGACGGTGATCCCAGATCAGCGGCTGCATCCGCTTCACCGTACATGATGAGAGTAATGCCGCCCGCCGTCCTTACCGCCCTCCCGCGCGAAGGCACGCTGGCCACGCTTCGCCCCGGTGAGGCGGTGGACGGCATCTATGCGTGCACCCGCAAGCAGCGGCTCGTCACGCGCACGGGCCTGCCCTATCTCGCCGTCGAGCTCCGCGACCGCACCGCCAGCGTCCAGGCGCGCGTCTTCCGTGACGCCGACCTGCACGGCGGGCGCTTCGACGCCGGCGACCTCGTCTGCGCGAAGGGCCGCGTCGTCCGCTTCCGCGAGCAGACCCAGATCGAGCTCGAGTGGATCGCGCGAGCTTCCGCCGAGGAGGCCGACCCGGCCGCGTTCCTGCCGGTCTCCTACCGCGACCTCGATGAGCTCGACGGATTCCTCGAGCACCTCGCGCGCGAGGTGGCGGACCCCGGTTACGTGCGGCTGCTCGACTCGTTTCTGGGTGATCAGGAGTTCCGAACCGAGTTCCGCCGCGCGGCGTGCACCCGCGACGGCCACCATGCCTACCTCGGTGGCCTGCTCGAGCACACCGTCGCGGTCGCGACGCTGGCGCAGGAGCTCGCGCTCGGGCACCCGCGCCTTGACAGCGACCTGCTGATGACCGCCGCGATCGTCCACGACATCGGTAAGACCCGCGAGTTCACCTACGGCGCCGCGATCGAGCGCAGCAACGAAGGGCGTCTGCTCGGTCACATCCAGCTCGGTCTGCGGATGCTGCACGAGCGAGCGCGCGAGCTCGACGAGCAGGGCCTGCTCGCGCTCGAGCATTGCGTGCTGCTCCACCATGGCCCAGACGGCCGCTTTCAGAGCGTCGAGGCGCTCGCGCTGTACCGCCTGAACACGCTCGATGCGAGCGTCAAGGGCGCCCTCGAACACGGCCTCTGATC
>DATAWT010000004.1:0-10258 GCA_036267075.1 Solirubrobacteraceae bacterium | reverse complement strand
TTGCTCAGTGGCGCACTCCTCCCCTGGCGCCGACTGCGGATATTCAGTTCAAGACCTTAACCTAAGGTTTAGCCTTGATTTCGCGGAAGAGTAACCGCAGTTATGGAGCCCTGTCAAGTGCCCCACGCCGCTGCAACACCGCGTACAGGATCGCGCCGGCCGCAGCGCTCACGTTGAGCGACTCGATCCGCCCCCGTAGCGGGAGCGCGATCAGGGCATCACACGTCGCTGCGACACGCCGGCGCAGGCCCCGTCCCTCGGCGCCGAACACGACGACCACGCCGCCGTGATAGTCCGGCGCGGCGTAGTCGACAGCGCCCTCCACGCCGGCGGCGCCGTATGACCAGCAGCCCGCCTTGCGCGCCGCGAGCAGAAACGACGAGAGGTTCGCGACGCGCGCGATCCGCAGGTGTTCGACCGCCCCTGCCGAGGCGCGGCAGACGGCCGCGGTCACCTCGGCCGCGCGGCGCTCGCAGATCACGACGCCGCTTGCCCCGACGCATTCGGCGGTGCGGCAGATCGCGCCGAGGTTCTGTGGATCCTGCACCTCGTCGAGGGCGACGATCAACGGGTCGCTCTCGGCGAGGATCTCAGCGGCCGAGACATACGGGTACCCGGCGAGCTGGACGCAGACTCCCTGGTGCTCGCCTGATCCGCAGGCCCGCTCGATCTCCTCGGCGCTCGCCACGCGCACAGCTTGGCCGCCGAGCCAGGGCTCGTTCGCGAGCGTCGCCACGGCAAGGATCTCGCCGGCGCTCTTCGACCGCCGCCCTCGGAGCGCCTCGCGCACCGCATTTCGGCCGTAGACGATCACGGAAGCGGCGTCAGCTCAAAACCACCCGCGGTGTCGCGAACCGACCAGCCGAGCGCCTCGATCCGCGCGCGCAGCTCATCGCCGCGTGCGAAGTCGCGCGCGGCGCGCGCCTGCTGGCGGGCGACGGCGAGGGCGACGACCTCGGCCGGCGCCTGCGTGAGCGTGAACAGGTTCGCAAGCCCCAGCACGCCGAGCATCTCGCGCAGGTCGCCGTCGCCGACCTCGCCATCGTGGCGGTTCGCGCCGCGGATCCACTCCCACATCGCGGCGAGTGCCGCCGGGGTGTTGAAGTCCTCGGCGAGGGCCTCGAAGAAACGCTCGCGCAGCGGCCGCAGGGCGGGCGGCGAAGGACCGTCGCTGCAGCGCCGCGCGACGTCGCGAATGCGCTGTATCCCGGCGGCCGCCGCGGCGATCGGCTCCTCGCCCCAGGCGATCGGCTGGCGGTAATGCGCCGAGGCGAAGTAGAGGATCACCGCATCGCGACCGTGGCGGTCGAGCACCTCGTGCAGCGGGTCGATGTTGCCGAGCGACTTCGACATCTTCTCCCCGCCGACGCTCGCAAGCATCCCGTTGTGCAGCCAGAAGCGGGCGAGCTCGTCGCTTCGGGCGCTGCGCGTCTGCGCGGCCTCGTTCTCATGGTGGGGGAACAGCAGGTCGAGCCCGCCGCCGTGGATGTCGAATCCGGCGCCGAGCAGGCCCTCTGACATGGCCGAGCACTCGATGTGCCAGCCCGGGCGACCGCGGCCCCAGGGCGCTTCCCAAGCCGTGTCCTCGCTTGACTTGTGGGCCTTCCAGAGGGCGAAGTCGAGCGGGTCCTCCTTGCGATCGGCGCCATCGACGCCCTCCCCCTGATCCATCTCATCGACATCGCGGCGCGAGAGCGAGCCGTAGCCGTCGTCGCTGCGGACGCGGAAGTAGACATCGCCGGCGGCCACGTAGGCGTGGTCTGAGTCGAGCAAAGCCTGGATCTCCTCGACGATCCCCTCGATCCACTCGCTCGCAAGCGGCTCATCGTCGGGGCGGCCGAGCTCGAGGCGGTCGGTATCGGCGCGGTAGGCAGCGGTCATCGCCGCGGCGAGCTCCGCGCTCGATCCGCCTCGCGCGGCGGCGTAGATCTTGTCGTTGACGTCGGTGACGTTGTTGACGAAGCGCACCGCGAAGCCCTCGTGCTGCAAGAACCGCTTCAGGAGGCTGAAGACGACGAACGGCCGCGCGTTGCCGATGTGGATGCGCCCGTAGACCGTCGGCCCGCAGACATACATCGCCACGCGGCCGGGCTCGCGCGGCTCGAAGCCGCGCACCTCGCGCGTGCGCGTGTCGTAGAGGCGCAGCTCAGCCATCGAGGGTCGCGATCGCGAGCGCGGCGGCGCCCTCGCCGCGGCCGACGAAGCCGAGCGCCTCACCGGTGGTGGCCTTGACGTTTACCGCCGAAGCCTCGATGCCGAGCGCCTCGGCTAGGCGCTCGCGCATCTGCTCACGCGCGGCGCCGAGCTTCGGCGCCTCGAGCAGGACGGTCGTGTCGACGTTGACGATCCGCAGGCCGCCATCGCGCACGCGCCCGGCGGCCTGGCGCAGGAGCTCGATCGAGTCCGCATCGCGGTAGCGCTCGTCGGTGTCCGGAAAGTGCATGCCGATGTCGCCAAGGCCCGCGGCCCCGAGAACGGCGTCGATCACGGCGTGGGTCAGGACGTCGGCGTCAGAATGACCGTCGAGACCCGTCTCGCTCGAGAGCTCGACGCCGCCGAGCACGAGACGCCGGCCAGCCGCGAGCCGGTGGACGTCGTAACCGATCCCGCTTCGCAGCGCCATCACGCGAGCCTGATCTTCGCGCGCGGCGCGATCACCCGATCGGCTCCATGCGCCGCGTCCGCCGCTCGAAGACGGCGAGCTCGTCCACGCCGACCTCGCGCAGCAGCGCGAGCGCCTGCTCGTAGCCGAAGCCGATCTGGGCCGGAACGTGGGCGTCGCTTGAGAGCGCGACGACCGAGCCCGCCTCGAGCGCCTCCTCGAGGAAGGCGCGCGCCGGGTAGATCTCACCGACCGGCTTGCGAAGTCCGGCGGTCGAGACCTCGATCGCCACCCCGCTCTCGGCGATCGCCTCGAGCGCCGGCTCGTAGTAGCGGCGCGGGTCACCATCCGGCACCGGCCGCGCGGCGCCCCACATCTTGACCAGGTCGGGGTGGGCGAGGATGTCGAAGAGACCGCTCCGCGCGGCCTCGGCGAGAGTCTCGAAGTAGCGCCGCCATACCTCTTCGGCGTTGCGCGCCCTATCCCAGATGTCGAAGCGCTCCCAGTCGACGGCGAGGTCGCCGAGGAAGTGCACCGAGCCGATCACGTAGTCGAAGTCGCCGCGTTCGATGATGTTCTGCGTGCGGTCCTCGCGCCCCGGGACGAAGTCCATCTCGATGCCGAGGCGCAGGTCGGTCTGCTCGCGCACGAACGCGCAGTAGTCGTCTATGTCATCGACTGCGGACTCGCGCCAGAACGGGTGGTCCCAGATGTCGAGCGACTGCTCGAAGCGGTGGATGTGCTCGGAGACACCGAGCTCCTCGATGCCCGCCTCCTGCGCCGCCTCGCGATAGGTCGCGACGTTGGCGGCGGTGAAATACTCGCTCGCCGTCGCCGCGGCGTCGTCGGGGCGCAGGTGGAGGTGGTAGTCGGTCAGCACGCTCGCGATTCAATCAACTCGCGCGGCGAGCAGAAGCTCGGCGAGAGCGAGATCGCGGGGCGTCGTGACCTTGATGTTCTCCGCCGGGGCCGCGACGACGCGCACGCGGCCTCCGCCCTGCTCGACGAGCCATGCCTCATCGGTCGCCGCCGCGACGAGCGCACGCGGAAGCGCCAGGGCACGCTCGAGCGCGTCGCGCCGAAAGACCTGTGGCGTCTGCACCGACCACAGGCGCGAGCGGTCAAGAGTCGCGACGACGCTCCCGTCCGGGCCTGCCTCCTTGATCGTGTCGCTCACCGCGGTGGCCGCCACGGCGCAGTCGGAGTCGCCGAGGCCCTCAAGGACGGCCTCGATCAGCGCCGCGGTCACGAGCGGCCGCGCCGCGTCGTGGACGAGGACCACCTCGGCGGCGCCGGCGCCGGCAAGCGCCGCCTGCACCGAGGCTGAGCGCACGTCGCCGCCGAGAACCCCGACACAGCCCTCCGGAGCGCTCACTCCGTCAGGCAGCGCGACGACGATCTGCTCGATCGCCGGCACCGAGCGCAGTGCGTCGATGCTCCATTCGAGCATCGGGCGGCCGGCGAGCTCGACCAGCGTCTTGGGTCCCGCAGACCCAAGACGCTCCCCCCGTCCGGCGGCCACGACCAGCGCGACCGCCACGCTTCACAGACCTCCGGCGCTCAGCGCCCGCCGACCACCGCGTCGCCCGCAGGGGCTCGCGAGAGCAGCTCGTCGAGGTACTGCTCGGCCTCATCCTCGTCCTTGTCGAGCGCGTACATCAGCTCCGACGCGAGGATCTTCTTGGCGCGCGTGTACATCTGCTTCTCACCGCTCGAGAGGCCCTTCTCGTTCTCGCGCAGCGCAAGGTTGCGCACGACCTCGGCGAGCTCGTAGATGTCGCCCGTCTTGATCTTGTCGCGGTTGTGCTTGAAGCGGCGGTTCCAGTTCTTGGGCATCTCCGAGACGTCGTCGCGGAGCACGTTGAGAACCTTCTCGACGGTCTCCTCGTCGATCACGCGCCGCAGGCCCGCCAGCGCAGCGTTCTCCGTCGGCACCATCACGGTCATGTCGTTGTGAAGGATCTTGATCGTCAGGTACTCACGGCGCTCGCCGAAGATCTCCTTGATCTCCTTCGCCTGGACCTGCCCGGCGCCGTGGTGCGGATAGACCACGTTGTCGCCAAGCTCAAACTCGATGTACTCCGCCTGCCTCGAGGCCTCGACATCCTCGTCGTCATCGGCGTCCACATCGACCTCGGCGTCGGCATGGGCGTCGACGTCGTCGTCTACGTCGAGTTCCGTGTCAGGGTCCAATTCGTCGTCCAGCTGTCTTGCTTCGGCAGTTCCGGGAATGGTGTCCTCCTTGGCATGCACGCCCCGGCCGTCGTGGCGGGGCGCGGCGTCGTCACGTTTGCAAGTAGCGGTCCACGAGGTTGATTTCCTGCAGCCGCCGAAGGCCCTCGCGGATGTCCTTCGCTCGGATGTCACCGACCCCCTCGACCGATTCAAGCTCGGGGTCGCTAGCGGCAAGAAGCTCGTCAAGCCCGCCGAACGCGCGAACGATGTTCGCGACGATCAGCTTCGGCAGGCGCGGTATCCGCCCGAGGATCCGGTAGCCGCGCGGGGCGACCGGATAGTCGAGCGTGTTCAGTTTGCGGTCGTAGCCCAACAGCTCGGCGAGGCGGCCGAAGTCGAGCAGATCCTGGTGGCCGAGGCGGCCGATCGCGTCGAGCACGACGGCGAACTCCTCGTCGCTGTCGACGGAGATGTAGTCGCGCACGAGCGCGGCCTTCTCGGCTGCGGTGCCGAGCATCGTCTCCTCGAGGTGCATCTCGATCAGACGGCCCTCGCTGCCCAGCTCCACGATATGGCGCTCGATCTCAACCGCCATCCGCGTCACCAGCTCGGCGCGCTGGAGCACGGTCAAGACGTCGTGCAGCGTGCCTCCGCCCTCGAACTCGAGCGCCGTCAGGCGCGTCGACACCTGGTCGAGGCGGGCGCGGTACTTGTCAAGCGTCAGAAGCGCCTGGTTGGCCTTCGCGAGGACGATCGGGATGTCCTCGAGGATGTACTTCATGCCGTCGACGTAGAGGGAGATCACCTCGCGGCGCTGCGAGATGGCGATCACCAGCGCGTCGGTCTGCTTGGCGACGCGCTCAGCCGTGCGGTGACGGGTGCCCGTCTCGACGGACAGGATCGTCGGGTCCGGCATCAGCTGCACGTTGGCCATCGCGATCCGCGTGGCGTTGGCGTTGAGAGTGATCGCGCCGTCCATCTTCGCGAGCTGGTAGAGCAGCGCCGGCGTGTAGTCGACGTCGACCTTGATGCCTCCGGAAAAAAGGAACGCCAGTTCGTCGGGATCCCCGATCAGCAGCAGACCGCCGGTGCGCGCGTGGAGGATGTTCTCGATCCCCTCGCGAAGCGCCGTGCCCGGGGCCACCATCTCGAGCGCCCGGACCAGTCTTGGTTCCTGTCGCGACTCGATGTCGTGTACATCTTCAGATCGAGTCGCTGCCATGCTTAACGCATTCTAGCGCGTGGCCTCGAAAAACGCCGCGTGTTCAGGCATTTTCGCCGCATTCGCAGGCCTGGCGGGCTCTCCGCGACCGGCGTTTTGGGGCTCCACAGCGGTCGCGGCGGGCGAAAGTGAGCGAGCGCTCAGGCGGCGACCGCGGCGGCGTGGCGGCGCGTCACCGAGGCTGCTGACAGCGCTTCGCGCAGCGTCGCAACGTCGGTCGCGCCGCCGCCGCGCGGGGCGAGGACCGTGTCGAGTCCGAAGCGGCGGGCCTCGGTGATCCGCCGCTCCGGATGAGCGACCCAGCGCAGCTCTCCGGTCAGCCCGAGCTCGCCGAAGGCCGCGAGCGGAGGCCCGTCCTCGTCACACCCGAGCGTCACGCCGCGCGCCGCGCTCGCGACCGCGAGCGCCACGGCGAGGTCGGCGCCGGGCTCCTCGACGCGCACGCCGCCGACGACGTTGACGAACACGTCGGAGGCGCCGAGCGCCACGCCGCCGTGCCGCGTGAGCACGGCCAGCACGAGCGCGAGGCGGTTTCGGTCGAGGCCGTTACAGACCCGCCGCGGCGGGACGATCTCGGACGGCGTGACGAGGGCTTGGATCTCGACCAGCAGCGGGCGCGTGCCCTCCATCGAGGCGAGCACGACGCTGCCGGGAGCGCGGACCGCGTCCTTGACGAAGCGCGCCGAGGCGTCGAGGACCTCGACGAGACCGGAGTGGCTCATTTCGAAGACGCCGGCCTCGGCGGTTGAGCCGAAGCGGTTCTTGGTCGCGCGCACCGTGCGGTAGCTGCGCTCACGCTCGCCTTCGAAGGCCAGCACGCAGTCGACAAGGTGCTCGAGCACGCGTGGGCCGGCGAGCGCCCCGTCCTTGGTGACGTGGCCGACCAGGAGGACCGCGATCCGCCGGCGCTTGGCGACCGAGACGATCCGCGCCGCGACCTCGCGAACCTGACCGACCGAGCCGGGGACGCCAGACAGCTCGCGCGCGTCGAGCGTCTGGACGGAATCGATCACGCAGACCTCGGGCTGGTCTCGCTCGAGCGTCGCGAGGACCGTGTCGAGGTCGGTTTCGGCGATCGCCGGGACCGACAGCGCCTCGCCGGCAAGCCGCTGCGCGCGCATCGCGATCTGCGCCGTCGACTCCTCGCCGGAGACGTAGAGAGTGCGCCGTCCCGCTGCCGCGAGGTTGCCGAGAACCATGTTCGTGAGCGTCGACTTGCCGATCCCGGGAGCGCCGCCGAGGAGCACGACGGAGCCCGGCACGATCCCTCCGCCGAGGACGCGGTCGAGCTCACCGATCCCGGTCTCAAGGCGCGGCACCTCCGGAGCGCTCACGTCGCGCAGCGCCACCGGCTGGGCGACGCGCGAGCGCGGCTCGCTTGCCCGTGCGCCCGCGGCGACGCGGGCCTCCTCGACGAGCGTGTTCCACTCGCCACAGCCCGGGCAGCGCCCATGCCAGCGCGGCTCCTCGTGGCCGCACTCAGAACAGACGTGAACAGTCGCCGATCGCGCCATCGCGGCGACTCTACGCGGCGACGGGGACGTTACTCGCGGCGCTATCGTCGCTGCGTGAACGACGCGCGCCGACCGCCGCTGTCCCCCGAGCTGGCCTCGCTGCGCTGCTCCTTCTGCGGCAAGCGGCGCGATCAGGTCAAAGGCTGGGTCGCCGGAGGTGGCAGCGGCAGTCCGAGAGTCGGCATATGTAACGAGTGCGTCGCGCTCTGCGCCGAGATCCTCAGCGAGAACGACGCCGAAACGCCCCGCGGCGGGTGATCAGTCTTCAGCCGGTGCGTCGTCGGCGTCGTCGGCGAGGACGTCGTGCACGCCGTCGCCTTCATCCCCGAGCAGATCGTCGTCGACAGGACCGCTCGATCCTTCGTCGGTGACGTCGCTTTCGAGCTCGCCCTCGGCGCCGCCGGCGCCCACGGCGACCGGCGTCTTGGCCTTCTTCGGCTTGACGATCGTCAGGCGAACCTCGCGCTCGTCGCCTTCGCCGGCCGGATCTACGACAACCGTCGAGCCAGGCTGGAGCTTGGACTGGAGCACGAAGTCGGCGAGCGGGTCCTCGATGTAGCGCTGGATCGCACGGCGCAGCGGCCGCGCCCCCATCGCGGGATCCCAGCCCTTCTCGACGAGCAGATCTTTGGCCTCGTCGGTCAGGTCTAGCACCAGCTCGCGTTCGGCCATCGAGTGGCGGATCCGCGTCAGCAGCAGTTCGACGATCTGCTTGATCTCGTCCTTCTGCAGCTTGTGGAAGACGATCACGTCGTCGATGCGGTTGAGGAACTCGGGCCGGAAGACCTTCTTCAGCTCTCCCATGATCCGGTTCTTCATGTCGTCGTAGGTGATCCCCGTCTCATCGTCTGAGATCGCGAAGCCGAGCGGCGTGTTGCGCGCGATCTCCTGCGCCCCGATGTTGGAGGTCATGATCACGATCGCGTGGCGGAAATCGACGGTCCGCCCCTGCGAGTCCGTCAGACGCCCGTCCTCGAGGATCTGCAGCAGGATGTTGAAGACGTCGGCGTGGGCCTTCTCGATCTCGTCGAGCAGCAGCACGCAGTAGGGCTTGCGCCGCACGGCCTCGGTGAGCTGGCCGCCCTCGTCGTAACCGATGTAGCCGGGGGGCGAGCCGACGAGGCGCGACACGGCGTGCTTCTCCATGTACTCGGACATGTCGATGCGCACCATCGACTCCTCGTCGCCGAAGAGGAACTCGGCGAGCGTCCGCGCGAGCTCCGTCTTGCCGACGCCGGACGGCCCGAGGAAGACGAACGAGCCGGTCGGGCGCTTGGGGTCCTTGAGGCCGGCGCGCGAACGGCGGATCGCCTTGGAGATGACCTCGATCGCCGGATGCTGGCCGATGACGCGCTTGTGGAGCTCCTCCTCCATGCGCATCAGCTTCGCGGTCTCGGCCTCGGTCAGCTTGAAGACCGGAATACCTGTCCACATCGAGACGATGTCGGCGATCTCCTCCTCGCCGATCGACGGGCGCTCGCCGCCGGTCTCGCCGGATTCCCACTGCTCTTCGAGCTCGCGCTTCTTCGTCGTCAGCTTGCGCTCCTTGTCGCGCAGACTCGCGGCGTTCTCGAACTCCTGGGCCTCGATCGCGGCCTCCTTCTCGCGCCGCGTCGTCTCGATCTCCTGCTCGAGCTCGCGGTTGGCGGGCGGGGCGGTCATCGACTTGATCCGCATCCGCGACGCTGCCTCATCGATCAGGTCGATCGCCTTGTCGGGCAGGAAGCGGTCGGCGATGTAGCGGTCGGCGAGCTCGCCCGCGGCCTTCAGGGCGTCGTCGCTGATCGTCACCTTGTGGTGCTGCTCGTAACGGTCGCGCAGCCCGCGCAGGATCTCGACGGTCTGCTCGACCGTCGGCTCATCGACGCGGATCTGCTGGAAGCGCCGCTCGAGTGCCGAGTCGCGCTCGAGATACTTGCGGTACTCATCGAGCGTCGTCGCGCCGATCGTCTGCAGCTCGCCGCGCGCAAGGGCGGGCTTGAGGATCGACGCCGCGTCGATCGCGCCCTCGGCCGCGCCGGCACCGACGAGGTTGTGGAGCTCGTCGATGAAAAGGATGATGTCGCCGCGCTGGGTGATCTCCTTCATCACCTTCTTGAGGCGCTCCTCGAACTCGCCGCGGTACTTCGAGCCGGCCACCAGCGCAGCCAGGTCGAGCGTGTAGATCTGCTTGTTCTTGAGCAGCTCCGGAACCTCGGAGTTCGTGATGCGCTGGGCGAGGCCCTCGACGACCGCGGTCTTGCCGACGCCCGGCTCGCCGATCAGGACGGGGTTGTTCTTCGTGCGCCGCGAGAGGATCTGCATGATCCGCTCGATCTCGGTCTCGCGACCGACGACGGGGTCGAGCTTGCCGTCGGCGGCCAGCTTCGTCAGGTTACGCCCGAACTGGTCGAGCAGCTTCGAGGACTTCTTGGCGTCCGCGACGCCGGAGGCGCCGGCGACGGCTCCCGGGCCGCCGCGGCCGCGGCCGCTCGGGCCGGACAGCATGCGGATGACCTCGTTGCGAATCTTCTCGGAGTCGGCGTCGAAGTCGAGCAGGATGCGGGCTGCGACGCCCTCGTTCTCGCGCACCAAGCCGAGCAGGATGTGCTCGGTGCCGATGTAGTTGTGGCCGAGGCTGAGCGCCTCGCGCAGGGCGAGCTCGAGGACCTTCTTGGCACGCGGGGTGAACGGGATCTGCCCGGAGGTGACCTCCTCGCCGGAGCCGACGATCCGCACGACCTGCCCGCGGACGCGCTCAACGGT
>DATAWT010000003.1:0-14958 GCA_036267075.1 Solirubrobacteraceae bacterium | reverse complement strand
GGCTGCGAGGTACGCCGACTGGATGGCCGCGTAGAGTCCTCGCTGCTCGGGCGCGACGTGCGGATCACCCGCGACGGCCGCCAGCCCCGCGCCTACCGTTTCATGCTCGGCGACAGCTCGGAAGTGAGGATGCCCTGATGCGGGTGCTCGTGCCCGGGGCTGCCGGCATGCTCGGAAGCGATCTCGCCGCTGTCGCCGCCGCGCGCGGGCACGACGTCGTGGCGCTGAAGCGCTCGGAGCTCGACGTCACCGACGACGCGGCGGTCGATGAGGCGGTCGCCGTCGCGGCGGCGGATGTGATCATCAACTGCGCCGCCTTCACCGATGTCGACGGCGCCGAGGCGGACGAGGTCAGCGCGTTCGCCGTCAACGCGCACGGTGCCGGCAACCTCGCACGCGCCGCGTCACGTTCGGGGACGCGCCTCGTGCACGTCTCGACCGACTACGTCTTCGACGGCACGGCGACGGCGCCCTATGTCGAGTCCGACCGCACCGACCCGCGCAGCGCCTATGGGCGAACGAAGCTCGGCGGCGAGCACGCCGTTCTCGCAACATCGACCGCCCATGCCGTCGTTCGCTCGGCGTGGCTGTTCGGGCCGAGCGGGCGCAACTTCGTCGCGACGATGCTCGGCCTGGCTGGCAACGGGCGCCGCGAGGTCGCGGTCGTCACCGACCAGGTCGGCTGCCCTACCTACACCGCGCACCTCGCCGAGCGGCTGCTTGACATCGCGGCCTCCGGGCGCGGCGGCGTCTTTCACGCCGCCGGCTCCGGGCAGTGCTCCTGGAACGAGTTCGCGCGAGCGATCTTCGCCGCCGCCGACGTCGAGATCGAGGTGACCGACACGACCAGCGAGACGCTCGGGCGCCCGGCGCAGCGGCCGGCCTGGAGCGTGCTCGCCTCGGAGCGAAGCGATGTCGTGCTGCCGTCCTGGCAGGACGGGCTGAGCGCCTACCTCTCGCGAAACGGCGGCTCCGCGGCGTGAAGCTCCTGGTGTGCGGGGGAGCGGGCTTCATCGGCTCGAGCTTCGTCCGCCATCGGCTCTCAACAAGCGAGGACGAGGTGGTGGTCCTCGACAAGCTGACCTACGCCGGCCGGCGCGAGAACCTCCGCGACGTCGAGCAGGACGAGCGTTTTCGTTTTATCCACGGCGCGATCGAGGACCCCGCGGCGGTCGCCGCGTCACTCGACGGGGTGCAGGCGATCGTCAACTTCGCCGCCGAGACCCACGTCGACCGCTCGATCGCAGAGCCCGACGCATTCGTCAAGACGCACGCCGTCGGCACGTTCGTGCTGTTGGAGGCCGCCCGCGAACGGGGCGTTCGGATGCTCCAGGTCTCAACCGATGAGGTCTACGGTTCGATCGCCGAGGGCTCCTTCAGCGAGACCTCGCCGCTGGATCCATCAAGCCCCTACAGCGCGACGAAGGCCGGCGCCGATCTGCTGGTCGCCGCCTACCACCACACGTTCGGCCTGCAGAGCGTGATCTGTCGCGGCTCCAACAACTACGGCCCCTACCAGTACCCCGAGAAGCTGATCCCGCTGATGGTGCTGAACGCGATCGCCGGCGACCGTCTGCCGGTCTACGGCGACGGGCGCAACGTCCGCAACTGGCTCTACGTCGAGGATTTCGCGAGCGCGATCGGGCACGTCCTCGCGCACGGCACGCCCGGCGAGGCCTACAACGTCGGCGGTCCGGACGAGTGCGAGAACATCGAGGTCGTGCGGCGGATCCTCGAGCTCTGCGGGCGCGACGAGACGCAGATCGAGTTCGTCGCCGACCGCCCGGGCCACGACCGCCGCTACTCGCTCGGGTCGGAGAAGGTGCGCTCGCTCGGATGGTCGCCGGCGACGCGCTTCGAGGAGGGTCTCGAGCGGACCGTCGCCTGGTACCGCGACAACGCCTGGTGGTGGGAGCCGATCCGGACCGGCGCCTACCGCGAGTACTACGAACGCCAGTACGGCCGCGCGATCGAGAGCTGAATCAGCCGCCGAGGCCGGTGATGCGCCAGCCCGCGGTCTCGTTGTGAAGCGTCAGCGTCGAGATGACCTTCTTGCCGAGGTTCACCGTCTGCACGCGCGCAGTGGCGTTCGAGCCGTTGATCGAGATCGACTTGACCGTCAAGGTCGTGTCGTCGATCGTCTTGAGCTGGTTGTCGATGATCGTCGAGCACTTCCCGACCTTGTTGAGCCGGCCTTGAAGCTGCGTCGAGAGTACGTGGCTGCAGATGTCCGGGCCGTTGGAGGTCGAGGAGGAATCGCTCGCGAGCAGGTTGAGCGTCGAGGCGACGAGCGCCTTCGTGCCGGTGAAACCGCCGCTTGAGCCCGTCGTGCTTCCGCCCGCGAGCGAGCATCCGCCGAGCAGCAGCGACAGCGACGCTCCGGCGATGAGCAGCAACCGGCGGGAGAGCATGGAGCAGAGCCTACGCGAGAGGCGGCTTGCGAAGCTCGCCGCCGAGATCGAGTCCTGCCGGCGCTGCCCGCGCCTGGTGGCGTGGCGCGAGCAGGTCGCGCGCGAGAAGCGCGCGGCATACGCCGGCGAGGACTATTGGGGACGCCCGCTGGCCGGCTTCGGGGACGCGGCGGCGCGGATCGCGATCTTCGGACTCGCGCCCGCGGCCCACGGCGGGAACCGCACCGGCCGCGTCTTCACGGGCGACCGCTCGGGCGACTTCCTGTTCGCGGGGCTGCATCGTGCCGGGCTCGCCAACCGGCCCGAGTCGATCCACCGCGACGACGGCCTAAGCGTCACGGGCGTATGGATCTGCGCCGCGGTCCGCTGCGCGCCGCCGGCGAACCGCCCGACCCCGACCGAGCGCGACAGCTGCCTCCCTTACACGCGCCAGGAGTTCGCTCTGCTCGGCGATCTGCGCGTGATCGTCTGCCTCGGCGCGTTCGCCTGGGAGGCCGCGACAAGGCTGCTCGAGATCCGCCCGCGCCCGCGCTTTGCCCACGGCGCCGAGCATCCTGGCTCGCCGGCGCTGCTCGCCTGCTTTCACGTCAGCCAGCAGAACACCTTCACCGGCCGGCTCACCGAGGCGATGCTCGACGAGGTGCTCGAGCGCGCTAAACGGATGGCTCAGCTTCCCCTTTATAAATAAAGAAGGCCGCCACGCGGACCGATCTGCTGCTGATGGACGAGCAGGGATTCGCCTGGGAAGGCTCGCAGCCGATCGCCGACCCTGCCGGGCCGCCCCCGGTGGCGCGTGGAATCTCGCTGCGCGCCTGGGACGTCGCCTTCGCGCTGCTGGCCGTCGTCGTCGCCGGCGGTGCGCTGCTTCTGACCGCGGGGGGTGGGTCGAGCTCCTCGACGCCGGTCACGCTCGCCGCCGACACGAGCACCCAGCAGCTCGGCTACCGCTTCGACATCACGATCGGAGCCTCCGCCAGCGGGTTCAACTTCTCGTTGAACGGGTCGGGCGCGCTCAACGTGCGCCCGAGCGTCTCGGGATCGATGAACATGAGCCTGCTCGGCAACACGGTCGATGAGATCTTCTCCGGCTCCTACATCTACGTGCAGACCGCGCCGTCGAGCTGGTACCGCGCGAACCTCCCGGCCGACGCTGGAAACTCGGCGACGGAGCAGAACCCGACCGCCGAGCTCGACTACCTGCGAGCCGCCGGCACCGTCACCGATCTCGGGTCGGAAACCGTCAACGGCGTCGCGACGGAGCACTACCACGCGCTCGCCGACCTCGGCCGCCTCGCGTCGATCGAGGGCGACCAGGACAGCCCGCAGACGATCGCAACGCTCGAGCAGGAGATCGGCGGCTCGACGCTCCCGCTCGACGTCTGGATCGACAGCTCGCATCTGGTCCGCCGCCTCAGCCTCTCGATCCCGATCAAACAGGGTGGCGTCACGATCAACGCTTCGGTGAAGATCGACTTCCTCTCCTACGGCGCCCAGCCCGTCGTCGCTCCGCCGCCCGCGAGCGAGGTCACCGAGACGCCGCCGCCGTCCGGCGCCTGAAAGAGATCGTGCGCCCCGGGGGCGCGGCGCGCTAACGTCGTCGGCTGTGCCGCTGTCCGCCTTCACCCCGCTCGTGCGCGACTGGTTCGCGCGCGCGTTCGAGGCGCCGACCCCCGCGCAGGAGCAGGCCTGGCCGGCGATCGCGACCGGCGAGCACGTCCTGATCAGCGCGCCGACCGGCTCGGGAAAGACGCTCGCGGCGTTCCTGTGGGCGCTTGACCGCTTCGTCGCGGAGGGCGTCGCGGAGGAGCACCGGACGCGACTCCTCTACGTCTCACCGCTCAAGGCGCTCTCCTACGACGTCGAGCGAAACCTGCGCGCTCCGCTGCGCGGGCTCGGCCTCGGCGACGACGTGCGCGTGGCGATCCGCACCGGCGACACGCCGCAGCGCGAGCGCGCGGCGATGCTGCGAAACGTCCCCGACATCCTGATCACGACGCCCGAGTCGCTGTATCTGATGCTGACCTCGCAGGCGCGCGAGATCCTGCGCGGCGTCGAGGCGGTGATCATCGATGAGATCCACGCCGTGGCCAGCACCAAGCGCGGCGCGCATCTCGCGCTGACGCTCGAGCGACTCGAGGAGGGCCTCGACGGGCCGCTTCAGCGGATCGGGCTGTCGGCGACGCAGCGCCCGCTCGAAGAGGTCGCGCGCTTCATGGTCGGGCCGGCGCGGCAGGCGCGGATCGTCGACGTCGGATTGACCCGCCCGCTGGACCTTGAGATCCGAGTGCCCGTGGAGTCGATGGTCGAGCCCGACCGCGGCGTCGACGCCGACCCGCTCGAGCCGCTCGTCGGCGGCGAGGCGACGCGGCGCTCGATCTGGCCGGCGATCTACCCGCAGCTGCTCGAGCTGGTCAGGACGCACCGCTCGACGATCATCTTCGTCAACAGCCGCCGCGCCGCCGAGCGGCTCGCGCTGCGCCTCAACGAGCTGGCGGCCGAGGAGTCCGCTGAGCCGGGCGAGGCGGCGCCGCAGGAGATCGCGCGCGCCCACCACGGGTCGCTCGCACGCGAGGAGCGAACGGCGATCGAGGAGCTCTTGAAGGCCGGCGAGCTGCCGTGCCTGGTCGCGACCTCATCGCTTGAGCTCGGCATCGACATGGGCGCCGTCGACCTCGTGATCCAGGTCGAGTCGCCGAAGTCGGTCGCGCGCGGGCTGCAGCGCATCGGGCGCTCCGGCCACGGCGTCGGCGCGACCAGCAAGGGCCGCATCTTCCCCAAGTTCCGCGCCGATCTGCTCGAATGCGCGGTCGTCGTTCGCCAGATGCGCGAGGGCGCGATCGAGCCGACCGTCGTTCCGCGCAACGCCCTCGACGTCCTCGCCCAGCAGATCGTCGCGATCGCCGCGAGTGCGGAGAGCGTGTCGGTCGATGAGCTCCACGCCCTCGTCACGCGCACCTACTCCTATTCGGAGCTTCGGCGCGAGCTGCTCGAGCACGTCCTCGACATGCTCGACGGGCGCTATCCGTCGAGTGAGTTCGCCGAGCTTCGCCCGCGGATCACCTGGGATCGCATCGCGGGGACGATCCGCGCGCGCAAGGGCGCGGCGAAGCTCGCGATCGTCAACGCCGGGACGATCCCCGACCGCGGCCTGTTCCGCGTGACGCTCCCGGACGGGCGCCGCGTCGGCGAGCTGGATGAGGAGATGGTCTATGAAGCCCGCCCCGGCCAGACGTTCCTGCTCGGGGCGACCGCCTGGCGGATCGAGGAGATCGGGCGCGACCGCGTCGTCGTCACGCCGGCGCCCGGCGCGCCCGGCGCGGTGCCGTTCTGGAAGGGCGACTCCGTCGGGCGCCCGCGCGAGCTCGGCGAGGCGATCGGCGCGTTCTCGCGCTGGGCGGTCGAGCAGCCCGCCGAGGTGCTCGAACGCGACTACGACCTCGACCCGCTCGCGGCGGCGAACCTGATCGAGTACCTGCGCGAGCAGCAGGCCGCGACGGGGGTCGTGCCGTCGGACAGGACGATCGTCGTCGAGCGCTTCCGCGATGAGATCGGCGACTGGCGCCTGTGCGTGCTGACGCCGTTCGGCGGGCGCATCCATGCCGCGTGGGGGCTGGCCCTGTCGGCGCGGATCCGCGAGCGCTTCGGGCTTGAGTCGGACGCGATCTGGTCAGACGACGGGATCATCATCCACCTGCCCGACACCGACGAGCCGCCGGCCGCGGAGCTCGTGCTGCCCGAGCCAGAGGACATCGAGGAGCTGGTCGTCGGCGAGCTGGCCTCCTCGGCGCTGTTCGGGGCGCGCTTTCGCGAGAACGCGGCGCGGGCGCTCCTGATCCCGCGCGCCTACCCCGGCCGGCGGACGCCGCTCTGGCAGCAGCGCCTGAAGTCCCAGACGCTGCTCGAGGTCGCCCGGCGCTACCCGGACTTCCCGCTGATCCTCGAGACCTACCGCGAGTGCTTGCGCGACGTTCTTGACACGACGGGTCTTGAGTCGCTGCTGCGGGCGGTGGCGCGGCGCGAGATCTCGCTTGTTGAGGTCGAGACGCCGACCGCCTCGCCGTTTGCCTCCTCGCTGCTGTTCGACTACGTCGCGACCTACATGTACGAGGGCGACGCGCCCAACGCGGAGCGCCGTGCCGCGGCGCTGTCGCTCGATCGCGAGCTGCTGCGCGAGCTGCTCGGCCAGGAGGAGCTTCGCGAGCTCATCGACCCCGGGGCGCTCGAGACGCTCGAGGCCGACCTCCAGCACCGCTCGCCGCTTCGCCGCTCCTCCTCGCGCGATGAGCTGCACGACGTGCTGCGCGTCGTCGGCGATCTGTCGGCGGAACAGGTTCGCGAGCGCGTCCTCGAAGGACTCGATTCGAGCGCGATGCTCGAGGACCTCGTCGCCGAGCGGCGCGCGGTCCTCGTTCGCGTCGCCCGCGAACAGCGCTACATCGCCGCGCAGGACGCCGGTCTCTATCGCGACGCGCTGGGGGTCGTGCCGCCGTCCGGGCTGCCGGACGCGTTCCTCGAGGACGTGCCCGACGCGCTGCGCGAGCTTGCGGCCCGACACGCCCGCTCGAACGGGCCGTTCACGACCGCGGAGGTGAGCGCGCGCTACGGCGTCGATATGTCGAGTCCGCTGCGCGAGCTCGAGGCCGCCGGCGAGCTGGTGCGCGGCGAGCTTCGCCCGCTCGGCGATGCGCGCGCACGGGCGGGCGAGCGCGAGTGGTGTGACCCGGAGGTGCTGCGGCGGCTGCGGCGAGCTTCGCTTGCGGTGCTTCGGCGCGAGATCGAGCCCGCCGAGCGGCGCGCGCTCGCGACGTTCCTGCCGTCCTGGCAGGGCATCGATCGCCACGCCTCCGCGGGCGCCGGGATCGAGCGGTTGCGCGAGGTGCTGGTCCCGCTGCAGGGCCTCGCCCTGCCCGCTGAGCTCTGGGAGCGCGCCGTGCTCCCGCGCCGCTGCGGCGCCTACTCGACGAGCTGGCTTGACCAGCTCTGCGCGGCCGGGGAGGTCGTCTGGGTCGGGGCCGGGGCGATCGCCCGCCGCTCGGGCCGCGTGGCGCTCTACTTCCGAGACGACGCCGCCGCGATCGGCCCACCGGCGGCCGCCGCGAAGATCGACGCTCCGCAGGGCGAGGAGCACGAGCTGATCCGCGCGCGGCTCGCAGTCGCGCCGTGCTTCTTCGGCGACCTCGTCGCCGAGCTCGAGGTCGAGACGCCGCTTCTGCAGGAGGCGCTCTGGGATCTCGTCTGGGCGGGCGAGGTCACCAACGACGCCTGGGCACCGCTGCGCGCTCCGCGCCTGTCGCTTGCCCGCGGCGGGCGCTCGGGGCCAGCCTCGCGCGGCGGCACACGCCGCTTTGCGCCGGCGCTGCGCTCCTCGCGGGCGCAGACGCGCGCACCGGTGCAGGGCCGCTGGTCGCTCGCTGCGGCGCTGTTTGAGCCGGCGGCGGATGCGGTCGCGCGACGGCGCACGCTGGCGGAGCTGCTGCTCGAGCGCTACGGGATCCTGACGCGCGAACTGGTCCTGGCCGAAGGCGTTCCCGGCGGCTTTGCGGCGCTCTATGACTCGCTCTCCCAGCTTGAGACGCTCGGGATCTGCCGTCGCGGCTATTTCATCGAGGGTCTTGGCGGCGCTCAGTTCGCCCTTCCGGGCGCGGTCGAGCGGCTGCGGGCGCAGCGCGACCTTGACGGGGCGGCGCCGCTGGTGCTGGCGGCGGCCGATCCGGCGCAGCCGTTCGGCGCGGCGCTGGCGTGGCCGAAGGATGAGGCGTCCGAGGGTCGCCGGCCGGCGCGCGTCGCCGGCGCTCATGTCGTGCTCGTCGGCGCCGATCTCGCCTGCTACGCCGAGGCCGGCGGGCGCGGGCTGCAGACCTTCGCAGCGGGCGAGCGGCTGAGGGTGGCGCTGGCGGCGCTCGCCGACGCCGTGCGCGGCGGGCGGATTCGAAAGCTTGAGATCGAGCGCGTCGACGGCGAGCCGGTGCTCGGCGGCCCGCTCGAGGCGCTGCTCGTCGAACTCGGCTTTCGCACCGGTCCGCGCCGTCTCACGCTCAGCGCCTAGAGCTGACGGAGCCGCTCAAGGAGTGGCGCTCCGGCGTCGATGGGTCTCTTGAACGCCGCAATGGCTGATCTTCCCGACCCTTTTCTCTCTTTCAGCGAGCCCGCCAAGGCCGCCGCGCCTTCGCGTGGCCCGTACGTGCCAAAGCGCCAGGGAGCCGACTGGTTCTCGCACGCGGTCACCGTCATGGGCCTGCTGTTCCTCGGCTTCGCCGTCTACGGGCTGATCGACAAGACCAAGCTGATCTCGCTCGGCTACCTCGACGTCAACAACTCAAGCGCCGTGGTGACGCTCGAGATCATCTACGTCGGCGTCGGCGTTGGGCTGCTCGCCCGCCGCGAGCTGATCCGCGAGCTCTGCATCGTCATCGCGATGGTCGCCTTCGTCGCCGCCGCCTACGGCACCTATCGCTACGTCCGCCAGGACAACATCAACGGGCCGGCGGCGGTGCTCGCGACTTCGAAGGCACAGTCGCGGGTTTCCCAGCTGGAGACCGACATCACGAAGATCTCGGCGCAGAACAGTGCCGACCCCTCAACCTCCTACGGCTCCGAGCTGACGACGCTCGACGGCCAGGAGACCTCCGCGCAGACCCAGGAACAGCTCGACGCCGGTCGCGAGCGCTGGAACTTCAGCGGCCTGGCCCTCGCCTGGGTGCTGGCGCTCGCGCCACTCGCGCTGCTGACGCGGCCAAAGACCGTCGCGCTGTTCGCCTGACGCGCGCCGGGACGGCGCCCGGCGTCATCCGCGGACCGGGCGGTTCGCGGCGGATCTTCGGGGCGGCTCAATAGGATCGGTCGCCGTGCCCGAGGGCGACACGATCCACTACGCAGCGAATCGCATCCGGCCGGTGCTCGAGGGTCGTGTTCCCGACGTGTTGCGCACCCCGCAGCGCCGCCACGACGCCGATCGCTGGCCGCAGCGACTTGACGGACGGGCCGTGACCGCCGTCGAGGCGCGCGGGAAGCATCTGCTGCTGCACTTCGAGGGCGAACTCGTCCTGCACTCGCATCTGCGGATGACCGGCAGCTGGGGCGTCTACGGGCCGGGCGAGCGCTGGCGGCGCTCGCCGCGGCGCGCATGGCTCGTGATCGCAAGCGGCGGGAGCGAGGTCGTCGAATTCGACGGGCCGCTGCTCGAGCTTCTGACCGCGGCGCGGACGCGCAGCGATCCCCGCCTCTCGGGCCTCGGGCAGGACGTCCTCGGCGAGCGCTTCGACGAGGCGGCGCTCGTCAGGCGGATCCGCGAGGACGATCCGACGCGGCCGTTTGGCGACGCGCTGATCGACCAGCGCACGATCGCCGGGATCGGGAACATCTGGAAGTGCGAGTCCTGCTTCGCCGCCGGCGCGGACCCCTGGAAGCCGGTCGGCCTGACCGCCGATGAGACGATCCTCGCGACGGTCACCTTCGCGCGCGAGGCGATGGCGCAGTCGGCGCGCGAAGGCTTCAGCGCTCGACCGCGGGCCGTCTACGGTCGCGCCGGGGAGGCATGCGGGCGCTGCGGCACGGCGATCCGCAGCGCCGGCCAGGGTGAGGGAAACCGCACGACCTACTGGTGCCCGGATTGCCAGAGCTGATCCGCGTCGGCCACCGCGGCGCCCCGGCGCTGGCCAGCGACAACACGCTTGAGAGCTTTGACGCGGCCGCCGCGATCGGCGTCGACATGATCGAGTTCGACGTCCTGCCGGGACGGACGCGCCCCCGTGAGCTGTTTGTGGCCCACGACTACGCCGCGCTGGCGCGCAACCCGACGCTGCGCCTCGAGGACGCCCTCGCCCATTTCGCGACGCCGCGCTTTGACGGCGTGAGGCTGCAGGTCGACATCAAGCGGCGCGGCGTCGAGGACGGCGTCGTTGCGGCGCTCGACGCGAGCGGGACGCGCGCGCGGGCCTTCGTCAGCACGGGCGTGCGGGGGGTGCTCGCTCGTTTTCGCGAGATCGCGCCGGACATCCCGCGCGGATGGACGGTGCCCGACGTGCCGCTGATCAACGAGATCGCCGCGGTCGGGCGCATCTACAGGACGACGATCCCGCGGCGCGCAGCCGCACGGATCGGCTCGGGAGCGGTCAACGCGCTCGTGCCGCACTGGAGCGTGGTGACCGAGCGCCTCGTCGAGGCGGTCAGCTCGGCCGGCGGTGAGATCTACGTCTGGACGGTCAACGACGCGGCGCGGATTCAGCGCCTCGCCGCGCTCGGCGTCACGGGCGTGATCACCAACGACCCGCGCTTGTTCGGTTGAATCGTGCAGCGTGCGGCGCTGAAGCCGGGCGGGTCGCCGCCGGCCGAGACCTCGTGGCCGGCGGTCGTCGAGCGCACCGTCGTCGCGACGCTTCGGCCATTCAGCCGCCAGTCGTACTCGATCACGCCGCGCAGGAGGTAGGTCGCCGAGATCTTCGTGCCGAGCTGGAAGTTCTGGCCGGCCTGGCGCGAGGCCGCCGAGGCGTCGCCGAGCGGGATGTAGCTGGATATGCCGCCGGAGTTGAAGTAATGCCAGTGCCCGCTGCTGCTCTGGTACTCGATCACGAAGCGCATGAACATCTTTTCGTGCTTGTCGCCCGTGCCGGGCATCGACCCGCGGATGCCGATCGTGTCGGGGTGCGCGGCCGTGTTGCAGACATCCACCGTCGCCCACAGGTCAGGGGCGCCGAGCTTCGGCGCGGGGGGCTTTTTCGCCGCGTCGGCGGCGAGCGGGGTCACAGCCAGCACGGCGATCAGCGCGGCAAAGACGGCGCGATCGCGGAAACGCACGCCTAGCAACGATAGCGGCGCCGCCGGAGCCCTCGACACATGCATGCGGTTGCGGTGAAATACTGCGGTATGGCCGCTTTTTGCAGCTTTCGAAATTCCGCAATGAGCGGTCGAGATGAGTGAGTCGCGCGGCTCCGCTCGGCGCACGCAGCACGACGCTGCCGCGCGGCGGCGGCGCGGCCGCGCCGCCGAGGAACGCTCTGCCGGCGGGGTGGTCGTCAAGGGCGATCAGGTGCTCGTCGTCGTCCCGACGCGGCGCGCCGCCGACGGCGCGAGCGTGCTCGCCCTGCCCAAGGGGCATCTCGACGGCAACGAGACCGACGAGCAGGCGGCTGCCCGCGAGGTCCGCGAGGAGGGCGGCGTCGAGGCCGAGCTCGTCGGACCGCTCGGCGAGGTGCGCTACCACTACCGCCGCGACGGGCGGCTGATCAGCAAGCGCGTGCGCTTCTTCCTGTTCGAATTCCGCGCCGGATCGCCTGAGGATCACGATCACGAGATCGAGGACGCGCGCTGGCTGTCGATCGCCGATGCGATCAAGCAGCTCACCTATCCGGGTGAGCGCGAGATGGTCCAGAACGCTCTTTCTAAATCAAGCGCGGACCGATAGCCTGCCCTGCGTGCAGGTCCTGAACTTCTACTCGACGATCTTCGCCGATCAGCTCAAGCGCGGGCGCAAGACGGCGACGATCCGCCTCGGCGACAAGTCCCATAAGTACCGCAAGAACCAGGCTGTTCTGGTGACGATCGGCTACCAGTACTCGCCCCGCGAGAAGATCTTCGAAGCGGTCATCGACCAGGTCGAGGTGATGCGCCTGCGCGACCTCTCACCCCGCGACATCGAGCATGACAACCCCGAGTTCCGCCGCCACGAGGAGCTCGTCAACTTCCTCGAGCAGATTTACGGCCGCGAGGTCTCAGTCGATGACACCGTGACGGTCGTGCGCTTCTCGCAGATCCTCGACAAGCCGCAGGGGATGACCGAAGCCATCAAGGGCTTCGGCGGCGCCCAGAACTGAGGCCCGCCCGTCGGGTTCAGCTGGGCGGCTCGGCGACCACGCGCAGCCCGGCGGCCGTGATCTGCCAGGCATCGGCGTCATCCTTGCCCGGCTCAAGGAGCCCCTCGGCGGCGCTCTCCTGTGCCCAGCGCTCGGCGTCATCGACGCTGAAGCGATCCATCTCGAAGCGATCGAGATCGCCGGCCTGAAAGGCGATCGCCGTGGTGCGCATCGGCCCGAGCTCGGAGATGCGTCGCAGCAGAAAGGCGCTGAAGGCCGGGGCGAAGCTGCTCATCGTCCGCGCACGATAGCGCGGGGGCAGGCGGGCGCCATGGGCCTGGCGGTAGTCCTCCTACTCGAGGCGCGCTGGGCCGATATGCGTGGAGGTGTCGACTTCACGACCGCCACAGTAAGGCCGCCAGTGCGCGCTATGGAGCGAGGGAGGGGACAAACCACGCGACCGCCGTCTAGGCGGTCCGCCAATCGCGTCGCGCTCCGCTACCAGGGCAGTGGCCCCTCGTCGTTGAAGAAGCCGCCGGTCGGCCCGTCGTCGCCGAGCATCGCGAGCTCGACGATGATCTTTGCCCCCTCCTGCGGGCTGCGCCCGTGATGGTCGGTCATGTTGGTCGCGGTGTATCCGGGCGTGGCCGCGTTGACCTTGATGTGGGAGAGCTGTGGGTCGCTTGCGAACGCCTGGGCAAAGCCGATCGTCAGCATGTTGAGCGCCGCCTTCGAGGCCGAGTACGCGACCACCTGACCGGCGTCGTTGGTGAAGGTCCTCTCCGCGCTTGCGAGGCTGAGCGATCCGAGGCGGCTGGTGACGTTGACGATGCGCGGCGAGCTCGATGCGCTGAGCAGAGGGAGCAGCGCCGTCGTGACCGTCACGACCCCGAAGACATTGACGTCGAAGGTCTCGGCCATCGATGCCGCGGTCAGCTTCGCGCTGGGCGTCTCGATCAGTACCCCAGCGTTGTTGATCAGGATGTCGAGCCGGCCGTGCTCGTCGGCCAGGCGCTTTGAGCAAGCCAGGACGCTGGCGGCGTCGGTGACGTCGAGCTTGACCGGCGTGACGGCGATCGCCGCGGCGGCGAGTTCGCGCTGCGCCTCGCGTCCTCGCTCGAGGTCGCGGGCCCCGAGCAGCACGCGGGCGCCCCGTTGCGCGAGCGCCGCGGCGACGGCTCGGCCGAGGCCGCGGTTAGCTCCCGTCACGAGCGCGACTGGCTTCGAACTCACGGGCGGCCCACTCGGCACACGGCCCAAAGCTTTACCGGGTAGCGAGCCTCCCTGCTTCCTCATGTCGTCTTCCCGCTAGGGCGCAGCAGACGATGGTGCCGGCGGGATGCAGCGCGACCTGCGGACGCCAGCGTTTGCGCCGCAGTCGAGCGGAATTTGGCACTCTCACGCCGAGAGTGCCAATTTTCCTTGACAGACCCCGTGTTTCCGTAGTATTGTGGCCCGCACTGGCACTCTCAAAACGAGAGTGCCAACTCATCCGGTGGCCTCCGAGTGGAGCGTGCCGCCGCGAGAAGCACACACTCAACGGAGGTTTTCGAAGATGAAGCTCAAGCCCCTGGGCGATCGTCTCATCGTGCGGGCGATCGAGGAGGAGGAGACGACCGCGAGCGGCATCGTCCTCCCCGACACCGCCAAGGAGAAGCCGCAGAAGGGTAAGGTCCTGGCCGTCGGCGACGGAAAGATCGACGACGACGGCAAGCGGATTCCGCTCGACGTCTCCGAGGGCGACGAGGTCCTCTACAGCAAGTACGGCGGGACCGAGATCAAGGTCGATGGCGAGGAGCTGCTCGTGCTGCGCGAGTCCGACGTCCTCGCTCGCGTCGAGTCCTAAGGAGACTGACAAAGAATGGCTCACAAAGAACTGAAGTACAACGTCGACGCCCGCAAGGCCCTTGAGGCCGGGGTCGACGCTGTCGCAAACGCCGTCAAGGTGACGCTCGGGCCGAAGGGCCGCTACGTCGTCCTTGACAAGAAGTTCGGCGCGCCGACGATCACCAACGACGGCGTCACGATCGCCCGCGAGATCGAGGTCCAGGACCCGTTCGAGAACCAGGGCGCACAGCTGGTCCGCGAGGTCGCCACGGCGACCAACGACGTGGCCGGCGACGGCACCACCACCGCGACGGTGCTCGCCCAGGCGATCGTTCGCCAGGGTCTGAAGAACGTCACGGCCGGCGCCAACCCGCTCGCGCTCAAGCGCGGCATCGAGAAGGCGGTCGACCAGGTCGTCGCCAACATCGGCTCGCAGTCCAAGGAGGTCTCCGGCAAGGACCAGATCGCTCGCGTGGCGACGATCTCGGCCGGCGACGAGGAGATCGGCGACGTGATCGCGGACGCGATCGAGCGCGTCGGCAAGGACGGCGTCGTCAACGTCGAGGAGGGCCAGACGTTCGGCATGGACCTCGAGTTCACCGAGGGCATGCAGTTCGACAAGGGCTACATCTCCCCCTACATGGTCACCGACCAGGACCGCATGGAA
Organism: Solirubrobacteraceae bacterium; assembly: GCA_036267075.1. GTDB lineage: Bacteria > Actinomycetota > Thermoleophilia > Solirubrobacterales > Solirubrobacteraceae > Palsa-513. Next base: position 265 of record DATAWT010000003.1, on the reverse strand, counting down.
GCCGTCCTCGAGGACCCCTACATCCTGATCGCCAATCAGAAGATCGGCTCCGTCCGCGACGTGCTGCCGGTGCTCGAGGCGGTCATTCAGTCGGGCAAGCCGCTGTTGATCATTGCCGAGGACGTCGAGGGTGAGTCACTGGCGACGCTGGTCGTCAACAAGCTCCGTGGCACCTTCACCGGCGTTGCCGTGAAGGCTCCGGGCTTCGGCGACCGCCGCAAGCGCATGCTTGAGGACATCGCGATCCTCACCGGTGGCGAGGTCA
>DATAWT010000002.1:0-2710 GCA_036267075.1 Solirubrobacteraceae bacterium | reverse complement strand
CGCTGATCGAGTTGGGAACGGGGTTGGCGATCTGCGAGGTCCAGATCTGGACTGCGCCTCAAGGCGCGGTGGATGCGCTCCAGCGCTACCGCGCCGGCGATCTGACGCCGCGGACCGAGCGGCGAGTGAGCTGGTCGGTCGTTCCCTGGCCCGTCGGCGGCGAGTTACGCGTGTCGTTTTGATGGACGATCGGACTGCGACCGTCGATCGCGCCGGGCGCGGAGGGTGCGGGATTGGTTACCCGTCAACCCCAGAGTTACCGAAGGTGTCTGGCGACTCTTAGAGCCCGCCTCCGAACTACACCTATTAAGGCGATCTGCGCGCGCTCGCCGACTGGAAGCAGGTCGAGGAAGAAAGAAACGGCAAGAAAAGCGGGCAGCTGGAACCCTCAGCGCCGCACCACTTCCCCCTGCCCCGCCCTTGAGCAGAGGCAAACGCCCGGCATGGCGCTATCCTTCGTATCGCCTCGCTGTAGCCCGTCGTGACGCGGCCCCAGAGCTCGTGCAGGCTGGCGTTACGCCGCAGTCTTGAAGTCGGCGGGCAGGAGGACGGCGCCCGGATTCTGCTTCGCGCGGGTCGCGACCTCGACGAGGTAGGCGATGGGATCCACGCCGGCGGCTTTGGCGGACTCGACAAGGCTGTACATGGTCGCGGCGACGACGGTGCCGCGCGCGGACTTGGACCCGAAGTGATTCCGGCGCCCGATCACCGGCCCGCGTAGGCCGCGTTCGGTCCGGTTGTTGTCCAGCCAGATCTCCGGATCGTCGAGAAAGAGCGTCAGCCGACTCCAGATGCCGAGCGTGTAGCGGATGGCGCTGCCCAGCGTCGTGGTCTTCAGCGCCGTCGCGCTCTGCATCCAGGCCTTCATCTTCTCAGTCACCGCGCGCGACTCCGTCGAGCGGAGCCGTGCCCGATCGCGCGAGTCGGTTGCGCGCGCGTCGATTGCGTAGAGGTCCTGGATCCAGGCGAGCATGAATTGCGCCTCGGAGAAATCGACGACCGCGTCGCGAAAGCGGCGCAAGACGTGCGCCCAGCACGCCGCCAGCTTCAGGCCGCGGCACTCGCGCGCGCCCGCCTCGTGCGAGCCCAGCGCGTCGGCGACCACCCAGCCCCGGTAGTCGCCCAGCAGGTCCTTGAAAGTCCGCGCCGACTTGTCGTCGCAGATCCGGTGATAGACGAGCCCCGGCGCGGTCACGCACCACATCTGCCACGGGGGCAGCGACGTGTCTTCGAGATCCGGCCAGCCGGTCTGGTCGACCCCGATGACCGGGCTGGCTCGAAGCAGCGCGAAGAGCGCGTCGTAGGTCGGCGTGAGCAGCTCCGTCACCGCCGAGCACTGGTCCCACAGCGTCTGCGACGTGATGTTCAGCCCATGGTGCGCCATCAAGCTCACCTGGCGCTCGAGGGGCAGGTGAGCGACATACTTGTCGAAGGCGACCTTGATCGCGAAGCGCAGCGAGTAGCGGCCGCCCTCGACGGCGCGCGCCGGTCCGGGCGCGGTCTCGACGGCACTGCCGCACGCGCACACGTACTTCTGGCGCTCGACCTCGACGACCTGGTACTTGAGCTCCACGACGTCGATCATCTCCGAGCGCTCGGTCTGGCCCGCCAGCGGCTTCAGCGTCCCGCGGCACGAGGGACATTCGCGCGCTGCGGCGCCCACCAGTTCGCAGCGCAGGGGCACACGCGGCAGGTTCGATTGCTCCGTCGGGCCGTGACCCCGCTGTTTGCGTTTTCCCTTCTTCTTATCGGCGGGGGACGCCGCCGGCTCGTCGAGCTTCGCCGCTTCCTCTTGCGCTTCTTCGAGCAGCTTCAGCGCGATCTGCAGTTCACCGCCGCTGCCCTTGAGCTTCTCCAGCTCCGCGCACTTGCGCGCCAGCATCGCGATCAGATGTTCGAGCTGCGACTTTTGCAGCCGCGCCACCTGGCGCAGCCGCTCGATGTCCTGCTCTCGCTCGATGTCGAGCACGCACGCACAAGATCATGTCCGATCCGAGACAGCAAGTTCATTCCGCGTGATCTCACGCGGCGAGAGCATTTTCTTTCCGACGAGCGCGCAGCCCTCGATGAAGAGAGCCAGCTCGCTCGACGTGAGCCGCACCGGCGTGCCGCTGCCGTCCGCCCAGAGATTGGCGAAGCGTCCGCGCTCGAGCTTCTTCATGAAGATGCAAAGTCCCGTGCCGTCCCAGAGCAAAACCTTGCAGCCCGTGCGCTTGCCGTTCACGAAGAGGTATAGCTCGCCGCCCATCGGATCCGACCGCAGCTCGTTCTCGACGATGCCGACGAGCCCGTTGTAGCCCTTGCGCAGATCCACCGGGCGACCGTACGCCCAGACCCGCACCGTGCGCGGCAGCGTGATCACGTGAGCCGCGCGAGCAACGCCACGACCGCCTCGACGTCCAGACCCTCGACCCGGTAGCCGCTGGGCGCGACGACAACGATGTCGCGTGCGACCGAATCGTTGACGACCTCGACGGGGGCAAAGCCCGGCGCCGCCTCGCAAAGCCGCCGCACCGTCTCCGCGGGCAGTCCAATCTCCCGCCCGATTCTGAACCAGCTCTTGCTCTCGTCACGCAGCCGGCGACCGACTACCGAAATCTGATGTCGAAGCTCCGGCGCAAACCGCCGTCCTCGTCCACTCTCGCGCCGCGCCAGCGCGGCGCGCAGCCTTCGAACCTCGTCTTCCATCGAGCCCTCCTATGCAAAGGGC
>DATAWT010000001.1:0-76742 GCA_036267075.1 Solirubrobacteraceae bacterium | reverse complement strand
CGCGGCGATCGTATAGCTTTGAACGCGTGGCGCCCCGGACCACTCCGCCCTTCAGAGCCGACCATGTCGGAAGTCTCCTGCGCCCGCCGGAGCTGCTCGCCGCGCGCGCCGAACACGCCGCCGGGCGCTTCACGGACGAGCGCCTGCGCGCCGTCGAGGACGAGGCCGTGCGCGCCGCGATCGCGCTGCAGGAGGAGGTCGGGCTGCGCGCCGTCACCGACGGCGAGTTGCGCCGCGCCTCCTGGCACATGGACTTCATCTACGCCCTCGGCGGGATCGAGCCCTCGGAGGAGATGGCGGTTCGAAGCACCTTCCACAACGCCGCCGGGACGCTCGAGTTCGCACCGCCGATGGCCGTGGTGTCCGCCCCGATCACGCTCGAGCGAACGATCTTCGCCGACGCCTTCGAGTTCCTCGCCGACGCGGTGTCGCCGCAGTCGACGCCCAAGCTGACGATCCCCTCGCCGAGCATGATCCACTACCGCGGCGGGCGTTCGGCCGTGTCGCCCGAGACCTATCCCGACATGGAGGTCTTCTGGTCCGACGTCGCTGACGTCTACGCGGAGGAGATCCGCCGGTTGGCCGAGATCGGCTGCAGCTACCTGCAGATCGACGACATCACGCTCGCCTACGTCAACGACCCGCAGCAGCGCGCGATGCTCGACGCGCGCGGGGAGTCCGGCGAGTCGCAGCACCTCACCTACATCGCGACGCTGAACGAGGCGCTGCGCGAGCGCCCCGACGGAATGACGATCACGACTCACACCTGCCGCGGCAACTTCCGCTCCTCCTGGGTCGCCAGCGGCGGCTACGACTTCATCGCCGAGGCGCTGTTCAGCGAGCTCGACGTCGACGGTTTCTTCATGGAGTACGACGACGAGCGCTCCGGCGGGTTCGAGCCACTCCGCTTCGTCCCCAAGGGCAAGACCGTCGTGCTCGGCCTCGTCACGACCAAGCGCGGCGAGCTCGAGACCAAGGATTCGATCAAGCGCCGCATCGAAGAGGCCGCGCGCTTCGTCGATATCGACCAGCTCTGCCTCTCGCCGCAGTGCGGCTTCTCATCGACCAGCGACGGAAACAGCGTCACGGTCGATGAGCAGCGCGCAAAGCTCCGCCTCGTCGTAGAGACGGCGGCGGAGGTCTGGGGTGACTGAGATCGGCCGCCGCCGCCTGGGCGCGGCGGGCCCGGAGGTCTCGGAGGTGGCGCTCGGGTCCTGGCGGACCTTCGAGCGGATCCCCCGCGAGATGGGCGTCGCCGTGCTCACGCGCGCCCGCGAGCTCGGGATCGACTTCCTCGACGACGCGCGCTACGACGACGAGACCGGAAGCGCGCCGATCCCGTCGGGCTACTCGGAGGTGCTGTTCGGCGAGCTCTTCCGCGCCGCGGGGTTCTCGCGCGAGGAGACGCTCGTGTCCGAGAAGCTGTGGTGGGAGTTCTGGCCGGAGCAGTCGGCCGCGCAGGAGCTCGACGGCTCGCTTGAGCGCCTTCAGTTCGATTACGTCGACCTGATCTACGCCGTGACCCTGCCGCCCGCGCTCGACATCGAAACCGCGGTCGCGCAGGTCGCCATGCTTCTGCGGGCCGGGAAGGCCCGCCATTGGGGCGTCGCGATGTGGCAGGCGGCTGACATCGAGGCCGCCTGCGCCGCGGCTGACGCGGAGGGCATCGCCCGCCCCTGCGCGGCGCAGATGGCCTACAGCTTCGCCGAGCGGGCGACCGCGGCCAACCCGGCGATGCTCGCGGCGCTCGGCGAGTGCGGCGTCGGCCTCGTCGCGAGCGCTCCGTTGGCCGGCGGCGTGCTGAGCGGGAAGTACGCGGACGAGCGCAGCGGCGGCCGCCACGCCGGCGATCTCGGCACCCCTGAACGCCAGAAGGCGCTCCGCGCGGGCGACGCGCTACGCGAGCTCGCCGCCGAATGGGGCACGAACGCCACGGCCCTCGCGGTCGCCTTCGCGCTCGATCACCCGCACGTTTCGGCGGCGCTGCTCGGCGCCACCTCGCCGGCTCAGCTCGAGCAGGCCGCCGTGGGATCCGCGCTTCGTGCGAGCCTCAGCGAGGAGCAGCTCGGACGCCTGCGGGAATGGCACCCCTGATCATCAAGCCCTGCCGGCCCCAGCCGGGCCGTGTCGCACGCCGACCGCTGAAGGCGGCGGCTCGAGCCTAAAGCTCGGTGGCGACCGCCTCCGCCGCCTCCAGGCGGCGCTCGAGCAGGTCGAGGCCGCGGTCCCAGAAGGCCGGGTCGCGCAGATCCACGCCGACGATCTCCCCAAGATCCTCGGGGCTCATCGATCCGCCGGCTGACAGCATCTCCAGGTAGCGGCGCTCGAAGCCAGAGCCCTGCTGCAGGTAGCGCTCATAGACCGACATCGCGAGCAGCTGACCGTATGCGTAGGCGTAGACGTAGCCAGGCGTGTTGATGAAGTGGGGGACATAGGACCACCAGCTGCGGTAGTTGTCGCTGATCTCGACGGAGTCGCCGAGCAGATCGGTCTGGGTCTCAAACCACAGCTCGCCGAAGCGCTCGACGGACAGCTCGCCCCGCTCGCGCCGCTCGGTGTGGACCAGCGCCTCGAACTGGTTCATCGCGACCTGGCGGAAGACGGTCGCGATCGCCCCCTCGATGTCCTCGGCGAGCAGCGACAGGCGCGCGGCCGGCGTCGGCGAGACCTCGAGCAGGCGCGCGAACGTAAGGGCCTCGCCGAAAACCGACGCCGTCTCGGCGGTCGTCAGCGGCGTCGACTGGTGAAAGACGCCCTGGCGTGCGGCGAGCGCGGCGTGAACGCCGTGGCCAAGCTCGTGCGCGAGCGTGAGCACGTCGTTGCGGCGGTTGGTGTAGTTGAGCAGGACGTAGGGGTGCACGGACGGGACCGTGTAGGCGCAGAACGCTCCGCCGCGCTTGCCCTTGCCGGGCGGCGCGTCGATCCAGGGGTGCTCGAAGAAGCGCTGCGCGACCTCGGCGAGATCCGCCGAGAACGCCCCGTAGGCGTCGAGCACCATCTCGCGCGCCTCGGTCCAGTCGTACTGGACCTCGTCGGTCGCCAGCGGGGCCATGCGGTCGTAATCGGCGAGGCGCTCGATCCCGAGCAACTGCGCCTTGAGGCGGTACCAGCGCCGCGCCAGCTCGTAGCGGCCCTTCACGGCTGCGATCAGCGCCGCGACGGACTCGTCGCTGGCCTCGTTGGCGAGGTTGCGCGCGGCGAGCCAGTGGGGGTAGGAGCGCAGGCGGTCGTCGGTCGACTTGTCGACCAGCAGCGTGTTGAAAACGAACGCGCGCGTGCGAAGGCCCGGCGCAAGCGCCGCGGTGACCGCGGCGGCCGCGTCACGGCGAACGTCGCGCGAGGGCGCCATCAGGCGGGCGAGCGCGACGTCGAGGGTCAGCGTCTCGTCGTCCAGCGACACCTCGATCGCGCCGGCCAGCTCGGCGAACAATCGTGTCCAGGCGCCCGCGCCGCTGACCGACTTCTCGGTCATCACGCGCTCCTCGGGCTCGCTCAAGAGGTGCGCCCGGTAGCGGCGCGCCGTGCGCAGGTGGTGGCGGCAGAAGTCGAGGCCGTCGTGCGCCAGCAGCTCCTCGACGCGATCGTCGTCGAGCGCCGCCCACTCCAGCTCGAAGAACAGCAGCGTCGTCGAGAGCTCGGTGAGGCGCTCCTGGACGCGGGCGACCAGCGCGCCCCGCGCCGGATCGGCGGTGTCGGTCGAGAAGTCGAGCCCGGCGTAGGAGTCGGCGCGGCCGACCAGGTCGTAGATCTCGCCGAGCTCGCGCATCGCGGCCTCGAGCGCCGCGCCGTCCATCGTCGCGAGCGCGCCGCGGTGGCGCTCAGCGAAGCTGTGGGACTGCTCCAGCGCCCGGTCGATGAGGCTGTCGACGCCATCGGCGCCCCCGCCGTCGACGAGGTCCGCGAGGTCCCAATGAACGGCTTCGAGCTGCTCCGTCGTGGCCATCGGCGCCTAAGCCTATCCGTCCGGCGACGCTGTTCTTATGCCAGCCACCTGTTGTGGTCCAGGAAGGAGGCAGAGGCGATGTCGGGAGCTCAAACGGCGACGGCGAATGAACAAGCGAGGGCACAGGCCTTCGTCGATCTCGGCTTTGACGCGACGCAGGCGCTGATGCTCGCCGCGACGCGCGTCGAGGGCGAATGCGTCGATCTCGACATGGTCCGCCGTCTGCTGGACTGCGGCTGCTCGCACGATCTGGCGCTGCGAATCGTCGTCTGAGTCACTCGCGACGCGCGTCCCAGGAGAAGCCGCGCACGCCGACGATCACGCCGCCGACGGCCCACACTCCGAGCACCAGCAGCGCCGTGAGGTGCTGCGACAGCCCGCCGTGATGGGCGACGAGCCCGCCTGACAGCCCGTTGACGAGGTGCACCAGCGGCAGCGCCTGCGCGATGTCGCGCAGGAAGCTCGGCACGTTCTTCACGTCGAAGAAGACGCCCGAGACCAAGATCACCGGCACGAAAACGGCGTTGACGATCGCTGGCGCCGCCTCGAAGTTCGGAATCAGGTGGGAGAGCGCGACGCCGAGCGAGGAAAAGCAGACGACGCCGACGACCGCGAAGACGACGAGCTCGACGCCGTCGCTCGGCCATCCGAGACCGAACACCAGCCGGCCTGCGAGAACCACGATGACGAGCTGGATCGCCGCGTTGGTGACGGCGTGCAGCGCGAGCCCGCCGAGATAGATCCCACTCGGAAGGGGCGTTCCGCGCATCCGCTTGAGCACCCCCTGCTCGCGCAGGAACGTCAGGTTGTAGGCCATCGCCGTGAACGTCGTCGACATGACGCTCATGCCGGCGATCCCCGGCACGATGATCTCCAGCTCGTGGCGGTGGCCCGAGACGATCGCGCCGAACAGCGCGAGGAAGATCAGCGGGAGCAGGAAGTTGAAGAACGCCGCCGTCGGGTTTCGCCAGAAGAGGCGCCGCTCAAAGCGGTATTGGCGCCACAGCAGGGTCAAATCGTCAGCCATCGGCTGTCAGCTCCAGATAGACCTCCTCGAGGCTCGGCCGCGTCACCGACAGCCCCTCAAGGCGCTCGCCGCGGGCCAGCGCGGCGGAGGTCAGCTCGTGCAGGAGCGCCGTCGGGTCGCCGGTCTGCGTGACCACCGGCTCGCCGCCCTCGAGGTAGGCGACGCGATAGCGCGAGGACTCGCCGACCCCAAGCTGCGCGGGCGATCCCTCGGCGAGGATCTGGCCGCCCTTGATGATCGCCACGCGGTCGGCGAGCTCCTGGGCCTCGTCGAGGTAATGGGTCGTCAGGAGCACCGTCTTGCCGAGCTCCTTGAGCGAGCGGATCGTGTCCCAGGCGGTGCGCCGCGCCGCGGGGTCGAAGCCGGTCGTCGGCTCGTCGAGGAAGATCAGCTCGGGGTCGCCGATCAGCGCGAGCGCGAGATCGAGACGGCGCCGCTGCCCGCCCGACAGACGCCGCGCCCGCTCGTCGCGCTTATCGCCGAGCCCAACCAGCTCGACGACCTCATCGACCGCCCGAGGGTTCGGGTAGAAGCGGGCGAAGTGGCGGAGCACCTCGGCGACGCGGACCTGGCTGTAGATGCCGCTTGACTGAAGGACGATTCCGACGCGGCGACGCAGATCGACAGGCCGTTCGCCGGGGTCGTGGCCGAGCACGCTGACGGTCCCCGATGTGCGCTCGCGGTAGCCCTCGAGGATCTCGACGGTGCTCGTCTTGCCCGCTCCGTTGGGGCCGAGCAGGCCGTAGATCTCCCCGCGTGTGACGGTGAACTCGATGCCGCGGACGGCTTCGAACTCGCCGTAGGACTTGCGCAGATCGCGGACTTCGATCGCCGGCGTGCTGGCCATCGGCGAAACGGCGCGGCCGCGCCGCCTCAGGCGGTCGCGGCGGCTACCAGCCGCGCTGCCACTCGGAGCTCTTCGCGCGCGCCTTCGCGGCAGCCTTGCGGGCGTCCTTGCGCTTCTCAAGGTGCCCCTGGAGCATGCTCATCGCAAAGACGAAGAGGGGAATCGCGATGATCAAGATCCCGCCGATCGCGGCAGTCACCTTGTCATCGGTCTGCCCATAGAGCCCCTCGCCGCCGTCGTGGGCGAGGGCTGCTGGCGCCAGCAGGAGCAGCCCGATCAGGGTTGTCGTCGTAAGGGCGATCAGGCGGCGCACCGGTGACGCACTCTATCGGAGGGCGCAGCGCCATACGATCAGAAGATGGCCGTCGCGATTGCTGCAAACCTCTCAAAGGACATTGCCGGAGCACCGCTCTTGCGCGGTGTGTCGTTCAAGCTCGAGCGCCGCGAGCGGATGACGATCGCCGGGCGAAACGGCGCCGGCAAGACGACGCTGCTGCGGATGCTCGCCGGCGAGGCCGAGATCGACGGCGGCGAGCTGTCGCTGGCCAAGGGCGTGCGCGTCGCGCTGCACGATCAGCGCCCGCCGCGCGACCGCGCCCTGAGCCTGCGCGACTACCTGCTGTCGGGCTGCGCGACGGAGCTTGAGATCGAGGAGCGCCTGCGGAGGCTCGAGGCGGAGATGGCCGCCGGAGCCTCGGATCCGGCGACGCTTGACCGCTACGCGCGCGCACAGGCCGAGCTCGAGCACTACGGCGGCTACCTCTGGCGCGACCGCGGAACCGAGATGGCCCACGGCCTCGGCTTCGCCGACGCCGATCTCGAGCGAGGCCTGCGCACGTTCTCGGGGGGCGAGCTGACACGCGCGTCGCTGGCCCGCGCACTCGCCACGCGCCCGGACCTGCTGCTGCTCGACGAGCCGACCAACCACCTCGACATCGAGTCGCTCGAGTGGCTCGAGCAGACGCTCGTCTCACTCGACGCGGCGATCGCGCTCGTCGCCCACGACCGCTGGTTCCTGGAGACGGTCGGAACGGCGGTGCTCGAGCTCGAGGCGGGGCGCAGCCGCTTCTTCCCGGGCACCTGGCATGCCTGGCGCGCCGAGCAGGCGAGCCGCGAGATCTCGCTCGGGCGGGCGATCGAGCGCCAGCAGGCCGAGGTCGCGCGACTCGAGCGCTTCGTCGCCCGCTGGGGCGCCGGCACGCGCGCCCGCCAGGCGCAGTCGCGGGTAAAGGCGCTCGCGAAGATCGAGCGCATCGAGCGGCCGCCCGAGGACGGCGCCTCGCTCGCGTTCCGCTTCGACGCGCCGGAGCGCGCGGGCCGCGTCATCTTCGAGCTGGACGACGCTCGCATCGAGGTCGGCGACCCGCCGATCGTGCTGCTCGAGCACGTCGCGATGTGGCTCGAGCGTGGCGAGCACGTGTCACTCGTCGGGCCAAACGGCGCCGGCAAGACGACGCTGATCCAGGCCCTGACGCAGTCGCGGCCGCTTCGCGAGGGGCGCCTGCGCGTCGGTCACAACGTCAAGATCGGCTTCCTCTCCCAGCACGCCGAGGAGATCGGCAGCGACGGCAGCGTGCTCGAGGCGACGCAGCGCTCGACCGGGCTGACGCCGAACAAGGCGCGCGCTCTGCTCGGACGGTTCCTGTTCAGCGGCGAGCTCGCCGAGAAGCCGCTCGCCGGCCTGTCGGGCGGGGAGCGGCGACGGCTGTCGCTCGCGATCCTCGTCAACGGCGGCGCCAACGTCCTGATCCTCGACGAGCCGACCAACCACCTCGACCTCGAATCGCGCGAGGCGCTCGAGGACGCGCTGACGGCCTTCAAGGGCTCGCTGATCCTCGTCTCCCACGATCGCGCGCTGCTCGACGCGGTTGGCACGCGCACGGTCGCCGTGGAGGGCGGCGAGCTGCGCAGCTATGTCGGTGGCTGGGCCGAATACCTGCGCGTGCGCGAGGAGCGCCGCGCGGCGGGGGAGGAGCCGGCGCCGCGGCCCGCGCGAACGCCTGCGCCGGTCGAGGCCGCGGCCACGACGGCCGCGCCCAAGCGCAAGCCGCCGAAGCCCGATGCGCCGAGCAAGAATCGCCTGCGCGCGCAGGAGACGGCCGAGCGCGCGGTTGAGCAGGCGGAGGAGGCGCTGCGAGCGCTCGAGGAGGAGCTCGCCGACCCCGCGGCCTGGGCGACGCGCTATGAGGCGGCCAAGAACGAGGCCCGCCACACCGCGGCTCGTCGGGCCGTCGACGCCGCCTACGCTGAGCTCGAATCGCTGCTCGGGTGACGATCTACACTGGGTCAATGAAGGATCTGCGCAACGCCGCGATCATCGTCGCTCTCGCCGCCGCGGTCGTCGCGGTGCCCGGCGGAAGCGACACGGCGGGCCTGATCGGGGCGATCCTCTCGCTGCTGATCGTGTCGCTGATCGCCTACGTCGCGGGCCGCTTCTACCGCGATCACCAGACCGACCTGCACAGCCTCGGCGACACAGACCGCGCGATCCTCTACGTCGCCGTCGCCGCGGCGGTCGTCGTGTTCGCAGCGAGCGGGCGCCTGACGTCGACGGCAGTCGGGACACTCGTCGAGATCGCCGTGCTTGCTCTCTGTGCCGTGGGGCTGCTGCGGGTGTTCCGCAACTGGCAGCGCCGCTACTAGTGCCATCCGATCTCGCTGCACAACGGCGCGAGCTGCCCGACCAGCCTGGCGTATACCTGTTCCGTAACCGCGCGGGGCGGGTGATCTACGTCGGCAAGGCGGTGTCCGTGCGCAAGCGCGTCGCCTCGCACTTCGGCGCCGGCGGCAACGCGGCGATGATCGCTGAGGTCGCCTCGATCGAGAGCGTCGTCGTCGACAGCGAGGCTGAGGCGCTGCTTGCCGAGCAGGGCTTCATCAAGCAGTACCGCCCGCGCTTCAACATCCGCCTGCGCGACGACAAGTCCTATCCCTTCATCGGGATCTCACTCGATGAGGACTTCCCCCGCGTCTACTTCACGCGCGAGCGCCACCGCCGCGATCGCGCCTACTTCGGCCCCTACTCGAACGCCAAGCGCGTCCGCGAGACACTCGAGCTGCTGAGCCGGATCTTCCTGATCCGCTCCTGCAACGGCGCCGAGCCCGGCCGGCGGTCGGGATCGCCATGCCTCGACTACCACATCAACCGCTGCGGAGCCCCGTGCGTCGGCTACGTCACGCGCGAGGAATACCGGCGCGGGATCGATCGCGCGATCGACTTCCTTGGCGGGCGCTACGGCGAGATCCAGCGCGAGCTCGAGCAGCGCATGAACGCCGCGGCGGCGGCTCAGGAGTTCGAGCAGGCGGCCGTCGAGCGCAACCGCCTGGAGGCCGTCCGCTCGCTGCTGCAGCGCCAGCGCGTCGCCGGTCAGGCGGTCGGGACGCTCGACGCGATCGCGGTCGCCGTCTCCGGCCGTGACGCCAACGCGCAGGTCTTCCAGGTCCGCGACGGCGCGCTCTCGGACCGCCAGTCCTTCTATCTCGCCAACGAGGCCGAGCGGCCCCAGCGCGAGGTTGTCGAGGAGTTCGTCCTCCAGTACTACGAGAACGCCGCCTCGGTCCCCGCTTTGGTCGTCGTCGAGGAGCCGCTCTCGGAGGTCGTCGTCGAGGCTCTCGGGGCTCGCCGCGGCGCGCGCGTCGAGGTCCGCGCCGCCGAGCGCGGCGACAAGCGGCGGATCCTCGAGCTCGCCGCGCGCAACGCGGCGCTCGCGGTCGAGGAGGAGCAGCTCAAGGCGGCGCGCCGGCGCGAACGGCGCGCCGAGGCGCTCGACGGGCTGCGCGAGGCGCTCAGCCTGACGGCCGTTCCGATGCGGATCGAGTGCTACGACATCTCCAATATCCACGGGACGCACAGCGTCGCCTCGATGGTCGTCTTCGAGGCCGGCGCCCCGAAGCGCTCCGACTACCGCCGCTTCCGCATCCGCACCGTCACGGGCTCTGACGACTTCGCCTCGCTGGCCGAGGTGCTCGGACGGCGGATGGCCAACTGGGAGCGCCAGGCCGACACCTCGCCCCACGAGTCCGGTTACGACGGGAGCTTCGCATCGCTTCCGAACCTCATCGTCATCGACGGTGGCAAGGGGCAGCTGAGCGCGACGCTCGAGCCGCTGGCAGCCGCCCGCGGGCAGGGCGTCGCGGTGATCTCGCTGGCCAAGCGTCTCGAAGAGGTCTTCGTACCGGGCCGCAGGGAGCCGATCGTGCTCTCCCACGAAAGCCCAGAGCTGCAGCTGCTCGCGCGGATCCGCGACGAGGCACACCGCGTCGCGATCACCCACCACCGCTCGCGCCGCGACCGCGCGATGACCGCGTCGCTGCTCGACGATCTGCCGGGCGTCGGGCCGGCTCGCAAGCGGGCGCTTATCGCGCATTTCGGGTCGCCCGACGCGGTCCTGGCGGCGAGCGCCGAGCATCTTCAGGCGGTGCCGGGCCTGCCGGCGAAGGTCGGGCGCGCGCTCCACGCCCGTCTGCACCGTGTCGGCGAGTAGAGCAACGCGCGTCCGAGCGGTGCGCGACGATTGGCCCTGATGGCGGACGCCGCGGGCGCGCTTGCGGAACTGATGATCATCACCGGCTTCTCGGGCGCGGGAAAGTCGACGGCGATGAACGTCTTCGAGGACGCCGGCTACTTCTGCGTCGACAACCTCCCGCCGGAGATGATCGGCAGCCTGATCGAGCTGTTCGTCCACGAGGGCTCGAAGGTCGAGCGCGCGGCGGTCGTCTGCGACGTTCGCGGCGGCGACTACTTCGACGCGCTGGCCGCCGTCCTCGACAACCTCCCGCGCAAAGGGATCCGCCACCGGCTCCTGTTCCTAGACGCCGAGGACGAGACGCTGCTCAACCGCTACAAGGAGACGCGCCGGCGCCACCCGCTCGCCGAAGGCGGCTCGATCGCCGCCGGGATCGCCGCCGAACGCGCGCAGCTCGCCGCACTTCGGGCGCGCGCCGACGTCGTCGTCGACACGACCGGCCTGACCGCTTCGCTGCTGCGCGGGAAGATCGTCGACGCCTTCCTCGCCCAGCAGCCGGCCACGCGCCTGGCGATCACCTTCTACAGCTTCGGCTTCAAGCACGGCCCGCCGCGCGACGCCGATCTGCTCTTCGACGTCCGCTTCCTGCCCAACCCGCACTATGAGCCGGACCTGCGCCAGCTGACCGGGCTCGACCAGCGCGTCGTCGACTACATCGACCGCAACGGAAAGCTCGCCGAGTTCTACGCACTGCTCGAGCCACTGCTCGACTATCTCTTCTCGCAGTACGTCGCCGAGGGCAAGTCGCACCTGCTCGTGGCGATCGGCTGCACCGGCGGGCGCCACCGGTCGGTCGCGATCGTCGAGCACCTCGCCGCCCGCTACGCCGCACGCTCAGACGTCCTGGTGGCCGTCAACCACCGCGACGCCGCAAGGGCGCCGGAGGAGCGGTGATCGACCACGTCGGCTTCGAGGTCTCCCATCTCGAGCGCTCGGCCGCCTTCTACGACGCCATCTTCCTCGCCCTCGGCGGGCGGCGCATGCACACCGGGGAGCACGCGATCGCCTACGGGATGACGTCACCGTGCTTCTGGATAGCCGTGCGCGGCCGCGCCCCGGCGCCCGGCTACGGCCACGTCGCACTGCACGCGCGCGGCAGAGCGGCCGTGTCCGGCGCCCACCGTGCCGCGCTCGCCAACGGCGGGCACGACGAGGGGCCTCCGGCCCCGCAGCCGCGATACGGAGCGCGCTATTTCTCCGCCTACGTCTGCGACCCGGACGGTCTGCGTGTGGAGTTCGTCAGCGGCTCGCACTGAGCGGCGCGGACACCGCGCCGCCGCGGTCCGCTGATAGCGTTGGCGCCCGCCGCGGCCCGCGGCGGAATCACTGAAACGACGCGCTTCGGAGGGTGCTTGGATGGCGGTACGGGTGGGGATCAACGGCTTTGGCCGGATCGGTCGCAACATCTTCCGCGCCGCGGCAGCCGCAGGCGCGGACATCGAATGGGTCGCCGCGAACGACATCAGCGACCCGGAGACAAACGCGCACCTGCTGCGCTACGACTCGGTCCTCGGCCGCTACCCCGGGAGCGTCGAAGTCGACGGCGAGGATCTCGTCGTCGACGGGGCACGGATGCGGATCCTCGCCGAGCGCGACCCCGCGAACATCCCCTGGGGCGATCTCGGCGTCGAGGTCGTGATCGAGTCCACAGGCATCTTCACCGGCCGTGCGGGGGCCTCCAAGCACCTCGAGGCCGGCGCCAGGAAGGTCGTGATCTCAGCGCCCGCCACCGACGAGGACATCACCGTCGTGCTGGGCGTCAACTTCGACCGCTACGACCCGGCCGAGCATCACATCATCTCCAACGCGTCGTGCACCACGAACTGCCTGGCGCCGATGGCCAAGGTCGTTCATGACGCGATCGGCATCCGCCACGGCCTGATGACGACGATCCACGCCTACACCGCCGATCAGAACCTGCTTGACGGCCCGCACCGCGACCTGCGACGCGCCCGTGCTGCCGCCCTGAACCTCGTCCCGACCTCGACCGGCGCAGCCAAGGCGGTCGGGCTGGTCCTGCCCGAGCTCCAGGGCAAGCTGCACGGATTCGCCGTGCGCGCGCCCGTACCGACCGGCTCGCTCGTCGACCTGACGTTCGAGGCGGCCCGCGAGACGAGCGTCGATGAGGTCAACGAAGCGCTCCGAAGTCGTGCCGACAGCGGCGATCTCGCCGGGATCCTCCAGTTCACCGAGGACCCGATCGTCTCCACGGACATCGTCCACAACCCCTTCTCCTCGATCGTCGACGCGGGCCTCACGTCGGTGATCGACGGCACGCTCGTCAAGACCGTCGCCTGGTACGACAACGAGTGGGGCTACTCCAACCGCGTCGTGGAGCTAGTGCAGCGGCTCTCGTGAGGCGCCTCGACGACATCGACGTCGGCGGCCGCCGCGTCCTCGTCCGCGTCGACTTCAACGTCCCGCTGAAGGCCGGGGCGATCAGCGACGACACGCGCATCCGCGCGGCGCTGCCGACGATCGAGAACCTGCGCCGCCGCGGCGCGCGCGTGATCCTCGTCTCGCACCTGGGCAGGCCGAACGGCGCGCCCGACCTGGCGCTCAGCCTCGCTCCCGTGGCCAAGCGCCTCGGCGAGCTGCTCGGCACGGACGTGGCGTTCGCCACCGACGTGGTCGGCCCAAGCGCGCAGGCCGCGGTCGCCAAGCTCCGGGCGGGTGATGTCCTGGTGCTCGAGAACGTGCGCTTCGAGCCCGGCGAGACGCGCAACGACGACGCGCTGGCGGCCGCGCTCGGCGAGCTCACCGACGTCTACGTCGACGACGCCTTCGCCTCCGCGCACCGCGCCCACGCCTCGACGGAGGGCGTGACGCATCACGTCGCGCAGACCGCCGCGGGGCTGCTGCTCGAACGCGAGGTGACGACGATCCGCGGGATCCTCGCCGAGCCGCAGCGGCCGCTCGTCGCGATCCTCGGCGGCGCGAAGGTCACCGACAAGATCGCCGTGATCCGCCGCTTCCTCGATCTCGCCGACACGATCCTGATTGGCGGCGCGATGTGCTTTCCGTTCTTCGCTGCGCAGGGCCACTCGATCGGCTCCTCGTTGTGCGAGGAGGAGGGGATCGAGCCCGCGCGCGAGGCGCTCGAGCTCGCGCAGGGCGCGCGCGCGACGCTGCGTCTGCCACTCGACCTTGGCCTCGCCGAGAGCATCGACGACGGCGCGCCTCGCCGCGACAGCGACGGCGTCGATGTGCCCGACGGCTGGATCGGCCTCGACATCGGCCCGCGCACGGCGGCGGCCTACGCCGAGGAGATCGACAAGGCCGGGACGATCTTCTGGAACGGCCCGATGGGCGTCTTCGAGCTCGACTCCTTCGCCGCCGGGACCAAGGCCGTCGCCGAAGCCGTCGCGGCCGCGAGCGCGACGTCGGTCGCGGGCGGCGGGGACAGCGTCGCCGCGCTGACGATGCTCGGCCTCGAGGGATCGGTTTCGCACCTGTCGACCGGTGGCGGCGCGACGCTAGAGCTCATCGAAGGCCGCGAGCTACCCGGTGTCGCGGCGCTCGAGGCGTCGGCATGAGCCGCGCGGCGCTGATCGCCGGCAACTGGAAGATGAACAAGACGGTCGCCGAGGCCGAGATATTCATCCAGGCCCTCCTGCCGCGCGTGTCGAGCCTCCCCGACAACGTCGAGCTCGCGATCTGCCCGCCCTACACGGCGCTTGCGGCGATGGCCGACAGCGCCCGCGGCTCGCGCGTCGCCGTCTTCGCGCAGAACATGCACGAGGCCCCGAGCGGCGCCTTCACCGGCGAGATCTCAGCGGCGATGCTTGGCGAGCTCGACATCGACGGCGTCGTGATCGGCCACAGCGAGCGCCGGCAGTTCTTTGGCGAGACCGACCGCGCCGTCGCGCTCAAGATCGCGGCCGCGCTTGCCGCCGGGCTGCGCCCGATCCTGTGCGTCGGCGAGAGCGAGGATGAGCGGCTCGCGGGGGAGACCGAGCGCAAGCTTCGAACGCAGGTGCAGGACGGGCTCGAGCAGGTCGCGACGGAGCGCCTCGCCGAGGTCGCGATCGCCTATGAGCCGATCTGGGCGATCGGCACGGGCACGGTCGCCACGCCGGAGCAGGCGCAGGAGGCCGCGAGCTTCGTGCGAGCGCTCGTGCGGTCCCGCGACAGCGCCGCGGCGACCGGGGTCCGCGTGCTCTACGGCGGCTCGGTGACGCCCGACAACGCCGCCGAGCTGCTGGCGCTTGAGGACGTCGACGGGGCCCTCGTCGGCGGCGCGTCGCTTGATCCTGCGAGCTTTGCGGCGATCGCCGCCGCCGCGCGGTGAGACTGCCGGCGGGGCCGGAGCAGCTACCGGTCCCCGAGCTGTGCCTGATCGTTCTCGACGGCTGGGGGATCGCCCCGCCGGGCCCCGGCAACGCCGTCGAGCTGGCCGACACACCCTGCTTCGATGAGCTCTGGGCCAACTATCCGCACACCCAGCTTGAGGCCTGCGGCCGCGCGGTCGGCCTGCCCGAAGGGCAGATGGGCAACTCGGAGGTCGGACACCTGAATCTCGGTGCGGGAGCGGTGCTGCGCCAGGACCTCGCGCGTATCGACGACGCGATGCGCGACGGAGAGATGGCAGCAAACCCCGTGATCCGCGCCGCCCTCGAGGGCCCAGGGCGGGTTCATCTGATCGGCCTCGTCTCAGACGGCGGCGTGCACTCCTCGGAGAGCCATCTGCTCGAGCTGATCCGCGCCTCGCGCGAGCTGTCAACCGGCGAGCTGATCGTGCACGCCTTCACCGACGGGCGCGACAGCGGCCCCCACGACGGCCTCGAGTCGCTGCGGCGTCTCGAGGAGTCCGCCGGCGCGCGCGTCGGCTCCGTGATCGGCCGCTACTTCGCGATGGATCGCGACCGTCGCTGGGAGCGCACGCAGCGCGCCTACGACCTGCTCGTGCACGCCCGCGCCCCCGACCACGCCGCAACCGCGGTCGAGGCCGTGCAGGCGGCCTACGAGCGCGGCGAGACCGACGAGTTCATCGAGCCGACCGTCGTCGGCGAGCCGGCGCCGATCGAGGCGGGCGACCGCGTGCTGTGCTTCAACTTCCGCCCCGACCGCATGCGCGAGATCGTCCGCGCGCTCGCCGAGCCGGGCTTTGACGAGATCGACCGCGGCGGCGCCGAGCCGGTCCGCTCGCTGGCGACGATGACCGAGTACGAGGAGGGCTGGCGCTACCCCGTCGCCTTCACGCCCGAGCGCCCACGGATCACGCTGGCGAAGGTGATCGCCGCGACGGGCGGCAAGCAGCTCCATGTCGCCGAGACCGAGAAGTACCCCCACGTCACCTACTTCTTCGGCGGCGGCGAGGAGGATCCCGAGCCCGGCGAACGGCGCGAGCTCGTGCCCTCGCGCCGCGACGTCCCGACCTACGACCACGCCCCGGAGATGAGCGCGCGCCCGGCGGCGGAGGCGTTCATCGGCGCCTGGCGCGAGGAGCAGCCACGCTTCGCGATCATCAACTTCGCGAACGCCGACATGGTCGGCCACACCGGCGTGATCGAGGCCGCCGTGCGAGCCGTCGAGACCGTGGACTCCTGTCTCGGCGACGTCGTCGCCGCGGTGCACCGCTCCGGCGGCGCCTGCATAGTGACTGCCGACCACGGCAACAGCGACGAGATGCTGACCCCCGACGGGCAGCCGCAGACGGCGCACTCGCTGAACTCCGTGCCGCTGATCGTCACCACCAGCGCGGTCGCGCTGCCGCGCGAGGGCGTCCTCGCCGACGTCGCGCCGACGGCGCTCGAGCTGCTCGGCATCGAGCAGCCGCAGGCGATGACCGGCCGCTCGCTGCTTCAGCCCTGAGCGCTGCGCCGGCGACGGCGCCGCCACCACCAGCCGCCCGCCAGCACCGCGACGACGCCGACGACGATGATGGCGTAGAGACCGATCTTGCTGAACACCTTCTCGACCCCGGTGCCGCCGTAGTAGGCGGCGAGGGCGACGCTCGTCGACCAGCAGATCCCCCCGAGCGCGTTCCAGACGACGAACGTCGGCCAGCCCATCTCGCTCGCGCCGGCAAGCCAGGAGGCCCATACGCGCAGGCCCGCGATCCAGCGGCCGAGGAAAACCGCCTTGCCGCCGTGGCGGGCGAAGAACGGGTCGCCGACCTCGAGCACGCGCCGGCGCTCGGCCTCGAAGCGGCCCGGACGCTCGAGCAGCTTGCGCCCGCCGCGCCGGCCGATCAGAAAGCCGATGTTGTCGCCGATGATCGCGCCGGCCGAGGCGACGACGATCACGAGCACGATCGAAAGGCGCCCACTCGCCGCGGCAAGGCCCGCGAAGATCACGGCCGTCTCGCCGGGCACCGGGACCCCGAGCGCCTCGACGCCGACGAACACGCCAAGCG
The DNA here is from genome assembly GCA_036267075.1 of Solirubrobacteraceae bacterium. GTDB lineage: Bacteria > Actinomycetota > Thermoleophilia > Solirubrobacterales > Solirubrobacteraceae > Palsa-513. Next base: position 60,041 of record DATAWT010000001.1, on the reverse strand, counting down.
CCGGATAGCCGAGATTCTGAGCGACGCTGAAGATGCTGGCCAGCAAGAGTGGGCAGGACGCTATCTAGGATGCCGTGATGCCGGCCTTTCGGATCACGGCGCGCGACGAGGGCAGCCGTGCGCGGACGGGCGTCATCTCGACCGCCCACGGCGATGTCGCGACACCGGCCTTCGTGCCCCTCGCGACGAAGGGGAGCGTGCGCGGGGTGGCCGCCGCGGAGGTCGCGGCGCTCGGCTACGAGATGGTGCTCGGCAACACCTTCCACCTCCTGCTGCGCCCGGGCGGCGAGGTGGTCGAGCACTTCGGCGGGCTGCACCGCTTCATGGGCTGGAACGGCGCGGTGATCTCCGACTCGGGCGGCTTCCAGGTCTTCTCACTCGGCCACGGCAGCGTCGCCGATGAGATCAAGGGTCGTCGCGGCGGGGCGGGGGATGGCTCGATCGTCGCGATCGAGGAGGAGGGCGTGCGCTTTCGCTCGCCGATCGACGGCTCGGAGCGCTTCATCAGCCCGGAGATCTCGATGGCCGTCCAGGCGCAGCTCGGCTCGGACATCGTGCTCGCCTTCGATGAGTGCACGCCCTTTCATGTGACCCGCGAGTACACCGCGCGCTCGACCGAGCGAACGCATCGCTGGCTGCGGCGCGGGATCCGCTGGCGCGAGGAGCATCCCGGGCCGCCCTCGCTTCACTACGGGATCGTCCAGGGCGGGGTCTATGAGGACCTGCGGATCGAGTCGACGCAGGCCGTCGCCGAGAGCGGTTGCGAGGGCATCGCGATCGGCGGATCGCTCGGCGCCGACAAGGAGCAGATGTATGAGGTCGTCGGCTGGAGCACGCGCGAGCTCGAGCGCCTCGCCCCCGAACGCCCGCGCCACCTGCTCGGGATCGGCGAGATCGACGATCTGATCCGCGGCGTCGAGCTCGGCATCGACACCTTCGACTGCGCGATGCCGACGCGCCTCGCGCGCCACGGCACGGCGCTTGTCGCGGACCCCGCGAACCGCTGGCGCCTCCAGGTCGACCGCCCCCGCCACCGCCTCGACGAGCAGCCGCTGGCCGAGGACTGTCCCTGCCCGGCCTGCTCAGCCGGCCTCTCGCGCGGCTACCTGCATCACCTCGCGCGCGGCGGCGAGCAGAGCGGCGGGCGCCTGCTGACGCTTCACAACCTGACGTTCGTCGCCGGCCTGATGGCGCGTCTTCGCGACGCGGTCAAGCTGGGGCGGCTGGCCTCAGAGGCCGAGGCGCTGAGAGGCTGAGGGGATGGGTGCATACCGTGCGGGGCGCATCTGCACCGACCTCAACCCCCGGTGTTGTTATTGATCAGCGTCTGGAGCTGGTTGTAGGCGGTGCCGAAGTGCGACGAGAACGGCTTGTGCAGCAGCTGCACCGTGTTCGAGGTCTGACTCGAGATGATCACGACGACGACGATGATCGCGATCACCGCGATCGCGCCGACCACGGCGGCGATCCGGCCGGTGTTCAGCTTCGGCGCCGGGCGCTGTTCGACCGCCGGGCGGCGGACCTGGCCCTGGCGCGGCTGGCGCGGGGTGACCGTCGCGACGTGCGTGCGGTCGGTCGTCGCGACGCGCGTGCGCTGGTCGGGCACGGCGACCGTCGTCGAGGAAGAGAGGGCGGGCGGCACGACGGCGGTGCCCGCTCCGGGCGCGATCCCGCGTGCGCCCTCGCCGAGGGCGGTCGCCATCTCGGCCGCCGTCGGGTAGCGCTGACGAGGGTCGATGCGCAGCGCGATGTCGACGGCGCGGGCGAACTCCGGGGTGACCGCTGCGACGAGCGTGTCGAGCGGCGGCGGCGGCTCGCGCTGCTGCTTGATCGCCAGCTCGGTCAGCGACGCGCCCTCGAACGGCAGCCGGCCGGAGATCATCTGGTAAGCGACGACGCCAAGCGCATAGATGTCCGCCGGGGGACCGGCCTCCTCGCCGCGGCCCTGCTCGGGAGCCAGGTAGGCCGCGGTCCCGAGGACTGAGCCGATCTGGGTGATGCTCGACTGCTCGGTCGCCTTGGCGATCCCGAAGTCGGCGAGCTTGACCACGTGGTCGGTGCCGAGCAGCAGGTTGCCGGGCTTGACGTCGCGGTGGACGACACCCTTGCGATGGGCGTAGTCGAGACCCGCGCAGGCGCCCAGCACGACCGGCAGCGCCTCCTCGACCGGAAGCCAGCCGCGCTCGCGCAGGATCTCGGCGCAGGACTGCCCGTCGATGTATTCCATGACGATGAAGTGCTGGTCGCGGCGATCGTCGAGACCGGAGTCGAAGACCTGGACGATGTTGGGATGGATCAGCCGCGCCGCCGCGAGCGCCTCGCGCTGGAAGCGCGAGACGAACGCCGGATCGGAGGCGAGATGCTCGGCGAGGAGCTTGACCGCGACGTAGCGCTCGAGCCGCTCGTCGAAGGCGAGGTGCACGGTCGACATGCCGCCCGATCCGAGCCGGCTCTCGATCCGGTAGCGCCCGGCGACAACCTCCTCGCGAACGCTCATTGCGAGTTGGCGCCGCCGCCCGCCGGACCGCCGAGGCCGTTGGCGGCCGTGCTCGAGGTCGAGGTCGTGGTGCAGACGACGCCGCCGGAGGGGGCGGTCGTACAGGTCTGACCGGGGGTGGTCGTCGTGCCCGTCGAGGTCGCGGCCGAGCTGTTGGTCGATGTCGTCGTGGCCGTGGTCGTGGCGGTCGAGGTGGCCGTGCTCGTCGCCGTCGAGGTGGGGGTGCTCGAGGTCGTGGTGGTGGTCGTCGTGATCGTGGTGCCGGTCGGGCCGGTCGGGCCGGTCGGCACCGAGCTCTGGCAGTCGCGTTGCGCGCTCAGCTGGAGCGCGTTGAAGCCCTCGTCGAGCTGGGCGCGAAGCTTGGCGTTGACGGTCGAGGGAATGTCGTCGAAGTCCCCGCGGGCGTTCGTGACCTGCTGTTCGGTCAACGAGCAGTCGCCGGCCAGCACGCCGGCCTGGATGTTCTGCAGGTCGGTGTTCAGATTGAGCGCGGTCGACTGCGGGATCAGGCCGCCGGAGGAACTGCTTCCGCAGGAGCTGATCAGGAGCGCCGCCAGGAGTGCGATGCCCGTCACCGCGAGCGCGCGTCTCACTGCCCGTACTCCAGGCGCTCGGCGAGCGAGTCGGGAAGGCGCGCCGCGCGGATCGCCGCGGCGGCCGCCGTGATGTCGTAGTCGCAGCGCCGATAGCTCGCCGTCGGCCCCTCGGTGTCGAGCAGCAGCCAGGCCGCGCGCGGGTCGCCGTCGCGGGGCTGCCCGACGCTGCCGGGGTTCAGCAGCCACTCGCCGTCGCTACAGTCGAGGAACGTCTCGGCGCGGCGCGTCTCGCCGGTCGCCGGGCGGCCGTCGGCGCGCTCGAAGGAGAGCGAGACGTGCGAGTGGCCGATCAGGTTGACGCGGTGGGTCGCAGCGTCAAGACAGAGCTCGGCGAGCAACACGGAGAGCACGTACTCCCAGACCTCATCGCGCGGGGAGGCGTGGTAGAGGCCGATCTCGCCGCGCGCCGCCGAGGGCTTCAGCGCCGCGAGGAACTCGCGGTTGGCCGGCGCGATCACGTCCTGGGTCCAGCGCACCGCGATCGCGGCGCCACGCGAGAACTCATCCATTGGGATCTTGCCCGCGACGGCTAGGTCGTGGTTGCCGGCCAGGCAGACGTCGGTGTTGTCGCGCGCCAGATCGACGCAGGCGTCGGGATCGGCGCCGTAGCCGACAAGGTCGCCGAGGCACCACACCTCAGCGACCGCTTCGCCGTCGATGTCCTTGAGCACCGCCTCGAACGCCTGGCGGTTTCCATGTATGTCGGAGATGATCGCGACCTTCATCTATGCCGTGGCCCGCCCATGCGGGGCGCGGCTACCCGGCAGTCTTGCAGGCTGGCGGCGCCGCGGGCCCCGCTGAGCGCGATCCTGCGCGAGGCGTACGGCGAAGCCGATAGCGTGCCTGAAGGTGGCTAGGGACGACGGGGATCGCGGCTGGGTCCGGGCGCTGGCGAGCGCGTGCCTGCTGGCCGACGGCGCCGTGCGCCTGCTCGCGCCGCGCGACGGGCTGATCGCGGCGCCGCCTGTCGACGTTCGCGACTACTTCAGCGACGAGGAAGTCGCGCGGGCCCGCAGCTACGTGCGCGGCCAGCTGGCGCTCGGCGTCGCGGCCGGCGCGGTCGAAACGGGCCTGATGGCAGCGCTCGTCGCCCGCTCGGCAGCCGGCGGGCTCGAGGACGGACCGCTCGGCAGCGTCGCCGCCGACGGCGCCGCGCTTTCGCTGGCGCTGATGCTCGCGCCGCTGCCGCTTGGCGCGCTAACGCGGCGCCGTGCGCTGCGGGCGGGCCTCGCGACGCAATCGTGGAACGGCTGGGCCGTCGACGTGGCGCGCAGCGCCGCGCTGGGCGCCGCCTTCGCGGCGGCCGGGGCCGTCGTCCTCGCCGCGCTGATGCGCCATTACGGCGATGACTGGTGGAAGGTCGGCTCGGCGGGAACCGTGGTGGTGGCGGTCGCGATCACGCTGCTCGCACCGGTCCTCCTCGATCCGATCTTCAACGACTTCGAGCCGCTCGCGGAGGGCGAGCTGCGCACCGACGTCCTGGCGCTGGCCGAGCGCGCCGGCGTTTCCGTTCGCGAGGTCTTCACTGTCGACGCGAGCCGGCGCACGCGCGCCGCCAACGCCTACGTCGGCGGACTCGGCGCGAGCAGGCGGATGGTCCTCTACGACACGCTGCTTGAGACGTTCTCCGACGAGGAGGCGCGCTCGGTCGTCGCGCACGAGCTCGCCCACGTGCGCTACCGCGACGTGCCGCGCCAGCTCGCCTTCGTGGCCCTCGTCGCGCCCGGGGCGACACGCGCGATCGCGGCGCTCGCCGAGCGTCTGTCGCGGCGCCGCGGCGGCGTCGGGCTGCCGGCGCTCGCCCTGGCGGGCGCGGTCGTCTCGACGCCGGTCGGGATCGTCGCACGGCGGCTGTCGCGCGCGATCGAGCGTCGCGCAGACGCCTTCTCGCTCGAGCTCACCGGCGAGCCCGAGGCGTTCATCTCCTTTGAGCGGCGACTGACCGGGCAGAACCTGGCCGACCCGGATCCGCCGCGCTGGCTCTCGGCAGTGCTCGGAACGCACCCGCCGATCGCCGAGCGGATCGGGATCGCGGAGGCCTACCGGGCCGGCGAGCGGCCTACTCCGCCGCGTCGCCCGATGTGGGCCCGTCGAACTCCGGCAGGCTCTTGATGCTCTCGCTGGCCTCCCAGCGCGCGTAGTTGTCCTCGAGCGCGCTGATCAGCTCGCGCATGAAGCGCGGCGAGAGGCTGACGCGGGAGACGATGATGCCGGGGATCTCGCCGGTCTCGACCTCGTGGTCGACGCGCGCGAAGGTGATCGTGAACTCGTAGTCGGAGTGGCTGACGTTCGCGAAGTTCGCATAGACGCCGGCCATCATCTCCGGCGAAACCTGGATGTTGATGTGGCGGTCTTGCCCTGGGGGCTCGGAGGCCATCTGCCGTCCCTTCGTGTTGCCCGCGCTCCGCGGGTGGTGGGCCCAAGCGGCATGCTTGGCCTGAAACGCGTCGCCGCTTGAGCCTAGTATCGCAGCGTGCGGGTCGTCGTGATCTCGGTCGGGCGACTCCGTGCTCCCTACGCCGACGACGTCGCGCACTACTCGAAGCTGCTGGCGCGCCACGTCCGCCTCGAACAGGTCGAGCTGCGCGAAGCTCGCCCCGAGCGGGTCGCCGCGCGGCTGCCGGCCGGCGCGTTCGTGTCGCTCTTGGCGGCTGACGGCGAGGTCTTCGACAGCCCGGGCTTCGCCCGCTTCATCGAGGCACGGCGTGCGAGCGGACGCGATCTGGCGTTCGTGATCGGCGGCGCGTTCGGGCTCGATCTGGCGGACGCTGAGCACCGCCTCTCGTTCGGGCCGATGACGTTGCCCCACCAGCTCGCGCGCGTCGTGCTGCTCGAAGCGCTCTTTCGCGCTCACACGATCATCGCCGGCACCCCGTATCACCACTGACGCGTAGGCTCCTCGCCAATGCCCGGCATCGAGTCACTGCACGAGACGGTCGCCGGCGCGGCCGCGGCGCTGCTGCGCGACGGCAGCGTCGAGGTCAAGCTCGAGTCGCCGCCGCGCCCTGAGCTCGGCGACTTCTCGACGAACGCCCCGCTCGTGCTCGGGCCCCGGCTCGGGATGGCCCCGCGCGAGGTTGCCGAGCAGCTCGCCGGCGAGGTATCGGGGCTGCTCGGCGACACGCTCGAGCGCACCGAGGTGGCGGGGCCCGGGTTTTTGAACCTGCACCTGCGCGACGGGTGGTTCCTGGACGCGCTCGGCGAGATCCTCGCGGCCGGTGAGCGCTACGGAACACGCGAGCTCGAGACGCAGTTGCGCGTCAACGTCGAGTTCGTCTCGGCCAACCCGACCGGGCCCCTGCACGTCGGCCACGCGCGCTACGCCGCCTACGGCGATTCGCTCTCACGGATCCTCGAGCGCCGCGGCTACGCCGTGACGCGCGAGTTCTACATCAACGACTACGGCACCCAGGTCACCAAGCTCGGCGAGTCGGTGCGCGCGCTCGCCCTCGGCGAGCCGCTGCCCGAGGACGGCTACCGCGGCAGCTACGTCGGCGAGCTGGTGTCGGCCGAGCGCGCGCGGACGCTCGATATCGACGCCCTCTCACGCGAGGCGATCGAGGCCTGCCTGGAGCGGATTCAGGCCAGCCTCGTGCGCTTCGGCGTGCGCTTCGACGTGTGGTTCTCGGAGCGCTCACTGCACGAGGACGGGAAGGTCGAGCTGGCCCTGCGCCAGCTGGCCGAGCGCGGTGAGACGTATGAGGCCGACGGCGCGCTGTGGCTTCGCACGACCGCGCACGGCGACGACAAGGACCGCGTCCTCGTGCGCTCAAACGGCGAGCACACCTACTTCGCATCCGACATCGCCTATCTCGAGGACAAGCGCGAGCGGGGCTTCGAGCTGATCCTGTTCGTCTGGGGCGCCGACCACCACGGCTACATCGCGCGTATCAAGGCGTCCGGGATCGCGCTCGGCTCCGATCCCGAGAGCATCGAGATCGTGATTGGCCAGTTCGTCCACCTGATCGGCGTCGAGGGCCGCACGGCGATGTCCAAGCGCGAGGGGGAGTACGTGACCCTCGACGATCTGGTCGCCGAGATCGGCGTCGATGCCGCGCGCTGGTTCTTGCTGGCGCGCTCGCACGACACGACCGTCGACCTCGACCTCGACCTGGCCGTCCGCGAGAGCGGCGAGAACCCCGTCTACTACGTCCAGTACGCGCACGCGCGAATCGTTTCGATCCTCGAGCGAGCGGGGGAGGAGCGGGTCGCCGAGGCGCTTGCGGCGATAACGGCGCCGGAGCCGCTCCACGCCTCCGAGCGCGCCCTGATCAAGCAGCTTCTGGCGTTTCCGGGCGAGCTCGCGGAGGCGGCGGAACGGCGCGCCCCGCACCGCATCTCCTCCTACGCGCTCGAGCTGGCGCAGGCCTTCACGGCGTTCTACCGCGACTGCCAGGTGATCGGCGCGGAGCCCCGCGAGACCGAGTCGCTGCGACTCGCCCTGTCAGTGGCGGCGCGCGATGTGATCGCCGCGGCGCTGGCGCTGCTCGGGGTGAGCGCTCCGTCGCACATGTGACTGAGCGCGCGTTGCCGCGAGTCAGGGGTCGTAGCGCTTGAGGTCCTCGTCGAGGCGCTCGGCGTCGGCTTGGGTGACGGCCGTTGCGGCCGGGCCAGCCGGCGGCGGGGACCTTCGGTTGCGTTTCCAGCGGGGCAGGAGAATCGAGACGATCGCGAGGCCGGCGAGGACGAAGGCGATCGGCAGGATGTAGAAGAGGACGTTGAAGCCCTTATCGGGCGGCAGCGCGAGGACGCCCGGCCCGAAGTCGGCGACCAGCGCGTCGAGGATCTGCTTGCGGGTCTTGCCGTCGTTGATCAGCGTCTGGATGAACTGGCGCTCCTGGTCGGCCGCCGGGGACTCGGCGACCTCGAGCGGGATCTGGCAGGTCACGCACATGACCTGCACTTCGATCGCGTGAAGCGTCGTCTTCGGCGTCGCCGCGCCGGCGGGCGCTGCCGTCGCGGTCAGCGCGACCGCGACGAGCGCGGCGACGACTGCGCGCGCCCTCATGCGCGCTTGGCGAAGGCGATCGCGCTGGTGAGCCATGCCTCGTTGGGGACCTCGCCGCGTGAGATCGCGACGACGCGCATGTGCCGGTCGAGAACGAATGTCTCGGGGAGCGCGTCGGTGCCGTAGGCCGCGGCGAACGAGCCGTCCTCGTCGCGGATGTTCGGGTAGCTCAGGCCGTGCGCAGAGATGAAGCCGAGCGCGTAGGAGCTGATGTCCTTGTAGTCGACGCCGACGACCGTGCCCTCCCCGCTTTTGAGCAGCGCACGCTGGGCGCGCTCAATCAGAGGAACCTCGTCGATGCACGTCGAGCACCACTGGGCCCAGAAGTTGAGGACCACGATCTGCCCGCGCCAACGACTCAGTCGCGTGTCGGCCGCGTCGATGCGGTCGAGGACGGGAAGTGACCGAGAGGCGTCGGGCGCCGGCAGATAGACGTGCTTGGCGACCGCGTTGTCGAGCGCGCGACTGGGGCCCTGCGTCACCAGGCCGTAGATGAGCAGCGCGATCAGCGCCGCGGCGAGCGCGACGGCGATCGACGGCCACGGCCTCAGTCGCACCCCGCAAACCCTAGAGCGCCCCGATCACTGGCGATCCACCGGTGCGTGGGCGCTAGGATTGCGGCCGTTTCGCGGGATTAGTTCATCGGTAGAACGCGAGCTTCCCAAGCTCGAGAGACGGGTTCGATTCCCGTATCCCGCTTCCAGGAAAGCCCTGCTAATCGCAGGATTTTCGTGTCTGTAGTGAGTTCTTTCCACCCAAGCTGGCACCTAATCCCCTAGGCGTCCGTGGCCGAAGCGTGGCGTAGTAGGCCGCGACTCACACAACGCAAAGCGGCCCCGCGCGACTGGCATCGCCGGGGCCCGGACATAGGAGGAAGGCTCCCATGCCACTGAGCAATGCAAGCGGGCGGCGACGGCGCTCGCGCGCCAGCAGTCCGCAAGTTGCGGGGAATCGCGAGCTCCGGCTCGCCATCGCGGAACAGGACAAACGCGCGAAGCTGCGCGAGGCCGGCCTACGGGCCGATCTGCAGCTCGCGTGCGAGGTTGTCGCTCGAGCGTGGGTGAACAGGGGCTTCGGTCCCGCGCTCCACGTCGCGGGCTACGCCGACTCGGACGCGGGCGGCGTCGTCATCCTGCGCGCCGACACGCTCGAGATCCAGCGCACCCCGGCCGACTGGTTTGCGGTCGCGGCAGCGCTCGTCGAGCAAAGCTGTCCGCACCTTCGCAGCCGTCGCGTCGCGGTGGCTGACGATCGCGGCATCCTGGCTCTCAGCTTCGCGAACGTCGCGAGGCAACCTGAGAGCGAGCGTCGCGTCGACAGGTACGTGCGCGGTAGGCGTCAGACGAGCACGGAGGTCGTCGAGGAGGTGGTCGCGTGAAGCGCAAGAAGGCGGTCATCATCGGACTCCTCGCTGGCGCTCTGATCTGCGCCGGCGTGGCAGTCGCATACGTGGCGCTGTTCTCTGGCGTCAACGGCGGCATGTCTGGCCTGATCGTCGGCAACGGCGCCGGGACTGGCGACTCGCAGACACAGGCAGCGGTCACGATCGTGGCAACGCCGACCGGCGCAGCGACGGGCGGCGGGACGTGTGCGGTGGGGAACTTCGGCGACGGCTGCACCGAGGGCTTCACGCTCGCGGCCACGAACGATGACACGACGGACGCGGCCGGCGAGACGCTGAACACCCTGACCGCGCCGACGGTCGCGGTTGACGCGACTCACGCGGCCGCAGGATGCCTGGCGAGCTGGTTCACATGGAACTTCGGCTCAGGCGATTCGTCACCCGCGAAGCACCTAGCGGAGGGCGCGACGAACGTCTCCTTCGGCGACAGCGGAAACGGCCTGACGTTCACGAACAGCACGACGACGGCTCAGACGGCGTGTCAGGGCGCGTCTCTGACGCTCACTTTCTCGGGGACGACCACCCCGAGCTAACCGACCAGGCCCGGGCGCGCTCGCACAGGCGTCCGGGCGTTGCCGGTTGAAAGTTCCGACCTCTCAGGAGCGTTGATCCCCAGATGGCCGAGCTGCTTCTCGAACCACCCGTCTACACCGATGACGAGCGCCGCAGTGGGCGTGTGATCGTCCCGTGCGGCCGCTGCGGCGGCCTGGTCGCGTGGGAGTTTCCGCAGATGGAGACGCCGGCGAGGAGACCGACGTCGACGACGACGGTCTGTCTGCCTTGCAGGAGTCACCGGCCCTAGCCCCGCAGGGCCGCGATGACAGCGAGGTGCGCTCGATCCTCCTGCTCGTCTGTGCCTGTGACCTCGAGCGCGATGCGGTCCGGGGTCATCTTCTGCACGAACTCGCTGCAGTTCTTGGGCGGTTTCGTGTGATCGTGGCTACGGTGAGAATTCCACACGCTCACGTCGTTCGGGCCATTGTGGGCGAAGATCTCCCACATGCCGAAGTCCTCGCCGGCACGTAGCTGCTGTGCACATCGATTTGCGTTGTCGAGTACGACTTGCGGCCCACCTTCAATTGGATAGCTGCGCTTTGTCATGTGCTGGTTATAGGCGCGCGGCCGCGGCTCGCGGCGCCGCCTCGACGAACGGCTGATTCGGCACGCAGGGTCGGCACGCGGGATTTCGTCACACCCGTGGTATATGCTGTGTCTCGCACCTTGAGTTATGGGTGCCGTCAGGCGCGAAGCCGACGATAGACCACCCGGACACCTGACAGCCGGGGACGTCGCCGCCAAGGTGGGCGGCACGGGGAGCGATTCCCCCGCAGGGCGCGAGGCCCGAAGGAACCACCGAACCGCCGCAGGGTCAGGTGCGGCAGCCGGACACAGGTGGTTCACCGTGCCAGCAGCGCCCAAGTCCCAGCAGCCGTCGCAGAGGGACGGTCACCGCATCGTCAGCGCCCGCGTGCCCGATCGCGTCGCGGACGCGATCGACGCTAGCGCGCTCGAGCATGGCCTGACCCGAAACGCGTTCACTCAGCTCGCGCTTCTGCACGAGCTCGCGCGACCCCTGAACGACGAAACCGCCGGCGGGCAACCGACGGTCTCGGACAACTCGAGCGAGGACGCGCTCAATGCACAGCTTACAGCGTAATCCGACACACGGCAAAGGAGAACACCGTGGATCGACGATCCCGCAGTCCCATGATTCGACAGCTCGAGCGACCGACGGAACGGCGACCGAGCTGCGTCGCGGCGCCGCAGCCACACGCAAAGACGTCGCCGCCCACCCCGAAACCATTATCCACGTCGAAGCCGCCGACGCTCAAGCAGATGCGGTACTTGGAGTGGTTGTGCGGCCGGACGGGCTACAAGATCGTCCGACCGCCGATAAGTATCGCCGAGGCCTCGGAAACGATCGCGTATCTGGTGAGGGTCCGCGACGAGCAGCGCTCGGCAAGGGCGTCTCAACCTGCATAGGCCTCGGAAAGGTCGCGACGCCGAAGCTTTCGCCGCGCGCGCGATGCCTACTTCATTCGATTGCCGCCTACGCGGACAGCGACGGCCGCAATGCCTACCCGGCGTACTCGGCCTATGCGTTTTGTCTCACCTGCTGCGAGAAGACGGTCACTCGCTGCATGCGGCTACTCGAGACCGAGGGCTACATTGCCGCCGGCGGATGGCACATCTGGTGGCCCGGCGTCCGAACGCGCGTCTGGCACCTGACCCCACTCGCGAACGAGGTTCTGTACCCGCCGGTGCCGCCACCGAAGGAGCGCCCGAGGCGCGACCGCGGACGGGACCAGGGAGACATACGTGTCCCCCAACCTAGGACTGCACCTACCACTAAGTCTTCTACCGCCGACGCCGTAGTCGCGCGCGACGGAGGCGGCGACGGCGGATGACTAAGAACGAGTGGAAGCAGATCGCTCCGCTGCTGTCCGCGTGGCCGCGTCGACGGGACGAGCCGATCGCTCACGCGGTGTACGAGACGGTCCTCGAGCGCTTCGAGCCGTCGCACGTCGCCGACGCGCTGCGCGACCTGGCGCTCACCGCCAAGCACATGCCGACCGCGGCCGAGGTCGCTCAACGCGTGCGCGAACTCTTTCTCGTGGCGAGTCCTGTCGACGGCGAGACGGCGCGGAAGCGCGCATGGATCGACCGCCTCGACGAGCTCGAGACGATCCGGCGCGATAACGACGTCGACGGCGACCTCGCCGACCCCCGGGTGTTCGCCGAGTGCGAGCGCCTTCTCGTCCAGCAAAAGGAGGCAGCGTGACCCGCCACGTCCCACACGGTCGTCCGGGCGTGCCACCCGTCGCTCCCGCCTGGGATGCCACCGTCGGCGTGTCCGGCGCGCCGTCATCGCCGACATTCACGACCGGCGCGACCCGGCCGCCGGCGCAGGCACCCGACGCGTTCGAGATCGGCCTCAGCGGCTTTCCGCGCCGTCGCCGCGAGAACGAATCGCCCGGCATCACCACACCACCGGGCGACCTCGAGCGGGTGCTCGGCGGCCTCGACGACCCTGAGAACCCCAACGCGACGGGACTGCCGTCGCGCACGAATCCGAGCGCTTTCACATCGAACACAGGAGGCACCCAGTGAGTACCACCCGACGGGACGATTTCAAGGCGGCGCTCGCTGAGCACGCCCAAGAGGAGCGCGACCTCGCGGAGGCGCAGGCGCGCCTCGAGGCCGCTGAGGCCGAGCAGGCCGCCGAGCGCGAGCAGTTCGCGGCCGACGACGCCGTCGAGGCGCCCGAGGAGCTCTCGAAGAGCGAGGCGCTCTGCCGCGCTTTCGAGCGAGATCCGCGCGGCGTGCTCGCGAAGCTCGCCAACGACAAGGCGGCCGCCAGCGAGTTTCTCGAGAGCCTGAGCAGCGAGGAACTCAAGCGCTGCTATGTCGCCGACGCGCAAGGGCTGCGCGGCCTTGTCGGCAAGCAGACCGGGAACTTCGCGACCGAGATGCGCCTGGCGCAGGCCATGGACGCGCTCGACCATCCTGTCGCGAAGGAGTCACCGTTCGGTGTCGGCGTCGACATCACCGACACGAACACGAACACGCGTGAACGCTACATGGCTGCCGAGCAGGCCCGGGTCGACGCGCTGCCGCCGTTCAACCTCGCCGGCGCCATCGAGCGCGCTGAAGCCACTGGCGGCGTGCTGCCGCGCGACATCCTCGTGCGCCTCGAGCCCGAAGAGTTCCGGCTGCTGAAGACCAACTACGCGCCGTTGTACAAGCGCTCGATCGAGGCGTTTTGATGACCGCCGTTGACGTCTTCGACCGCGAGCGCGAACTCCTCGAAGGCGAGGCTGAGGTCCGACGCGAGTTCGACGCGGCCGCCGCCGCGATCGCCCGCAAGCAGGCCAGACGCGAGGAGATCGCGAAGTTGATCGTCGACGGTGCTCGCGACGCCGGCTTCCGCGCCGCGAGCTTCAACTCGACCGCACTCGAAGACGAAGACGCCCAGCTCGCACGGGAACTCCGCGTCGACGAGCCGGCGCTCGAGGGGATCCGCATCCGCCTCGGGCGCACCGGCGAACCGATACGCCAGATGGCGCACGAGAACCGCGGCGAGTACGTCCAAGCGGCACGGCAGGCGACACGCGACCTCGAGCCGCTCGCCGAGACCGCGGCAGCGGCGCTCGCAGACCTGCTCGACGCCATCAACGGCGCGCGAGCGCGGTGGTTGCACGCGTGGCGCGGCCTGCCAGGCGAAGACGGCCGCACCACGTTCGTGTCGGAGCGCATGGGCGGCATCACCCCGATCGACACGAGGATGCCCGACCGTGCGCCGCTCGACATCCGCAAGCGCCCCGTCGAGCTGAACCTGCACGCCAGGGCGAAGGGCCCGACGGCGACGACGATCCTCGAGGCCGCCCTCGCCGCGCTCCGCGACCTCGACATGACGCCGCAAGCGCTCCGCCCGATCGACATCGCGCGGCAGCGCGCCGGCGGCCACTACGTCGACCTTCTCGACGGCCGACCGGTTGACGTCGAGCCGACACAGATCCGCGGCGGCAATGGCTGGCAGCCCGACCCGAACATCGTCGCGCGATGCCTGCCCGACGAATGGGGCTGCGTCCGCTACCGCTGGGTCGCACCGTGGGAGTCCGACCACCAGGACTGGCACCTCGACGTGAGCCCCGACGAGCACGAGCAGGGGGTCAAATACAACGCCGCGACCGGCGGCTACGACGTCGACCCGCGCCACAACCGCGAGCTCTTCGAAGCGATCGGCGAGGCCGAGGCCGAGGAGTTCAGCCACCTGCACACGATCGAGGACGGCGAGGAACCCTCGGCATGAGCGAACCGCAGACACGTGCCGACCACGTCGCCAACCTGCGCGCCGAGGTCGACCGACTCCAAGGACGCCTGAGTGCGATCGAACTCGAGCACGAGACGCTGACCACGGCGCTCCGCGCGGCCGAGATCGCATGGGCGCGCGAAGCCGGATGGCCGCACTGTGACGTGATCAGCCGCCGCTACCGCGTCCAGATCCCCGAAGCCGACGGCTCGACGGAGTGGAAGTGAGGACCGCGCTCCTCGCGACCGTCGGCGCGCTCGCCGCATCGCCGACGACAGCGCTCGTCACGAGCTACTGCCCCGGCTCCTCCGGCGAGATCACGGCCAGCGGCGAGCACGTCCACGCCGGCATCGTCGCCACCGAGAGCCGCTCGATCCCGTTCGGAACGCGGATCCGCTTCACGCCCGCAGTGCTCGGTCGCCGCGTCTACCGCGTCGAGGATCGGATGGGCCTGGGCGACGCTGCCAGCTTCGACGTCTGGACCGCCTCATGCTCGCGCGCGATCGCCTGGGGCATTCGCCACGTTCGCTTCACCGTCACCTACCCGCGGCACCACCACTCATGATCTTCACCGGGCCGAATCGAGAGAGCCACCTGGCCCGGTCCGGTGCAGCTGGCGCGACGCCAGGCCACGGCCAACGCGCGGATTTCGGTCTGTCTTGCCGCGCCGGCCGTGGCGAACTTCAACGCTTGGCGACGCCTGCCCTGACGTCGCCGAGACAGCGCCGGACGCGGCCGTCCTTCCCCGCGTCCGGCGCCACACCTTCCACCCGCATCAGGAGCTAACGAATGACGAACCTACCCGACCGGATCCCCTACGACGGCGAGCACGGCGACCACTGCGGCGACTGCGACGCCGACGTCGGTCAACTCCACACCCACCCCCGCTGCGACGTCCAAGTCTGCCCCGTCTGCAGCGACCAGCTCGCCTTCTGCGACCACTGGGCCGACTACTACGCTGACGACCCGCGCGCCGCCGGCTGGTGGGCCGAGGCCAACGATGCCGGCTAGCGGGCTCACCCAGTCCGGCTCGACACGGCGCTGGCGCGAAACGCGCCGGCGGCACCTGCACCGCAACCCGTGGTGCTACGTCTGCGGCGGGACAGCCACCGAGGTGCACCACGTCATCCAGCGCGTCGACGGCGGCACCGACCACGACTCGAACCTGAGATCTCTCTGCAAGCCCTGCCACCAGAAGCAGACCGCAGCCCAAACCCGTCAGCGCGCCGCCGAACTGAAACACCTGCGGCTCCTCACACGCTCACAACAGGAACGGATCGCCGAGCTCGAGCAGCAACTCGGCGCCGAACCCCTACACCCATCACGCGAATGGTGACCACCAGCCCGACCTCAAGGAGGTCCTAGCCATGCCCATGCCACTCGGCCGGCGCATCGCGTCGCGTCGCATCACAACATCGCAAGGCATCCTCTCCAAACACGGCCTCGCTAGCGGCGTTCACAAGCGCCACGTGCTCGGGAGCCGCGCCTGGGGACTCGCCGGCGTCCACCGACGCCACCAGCAACGGAAGCGCGCACGCCTACGCCGCGCCGGGAAGTCGTCGTGACCATGCCGCGCTCCGAGGGCGTTGATCCCCAACGGTCGGCCTTCGGCCAGCCTACGAATGTCCGCCCCCCCCAAAAACGCCAGAAAGTCGCGAAGTGGGGCCCAATTTTGTGGGATGGCACCGTCGAAACAGGCCGAAAGTTCGCGAATTTTGGGCGCGTGTGTGTGGAGCGGACACGGGCAGGCTGTTCGTGGGCCCTCGGTGTGGGAACAACGCCCTGGCCGGCGGGTTTGACCGCGTGAGCCGCGGCACGCATACGCGCCGCCCGGACCTGCCGGCGCGGCGTATGCGCGAGCTGGCTGTCGCGGCGAGGGCCCGTGGGGACGAGATCCGTGAGCAGAGTGGTGAGCGACGGTTGCCGGCACGGTTGCGCGAGCAGCTCGGGCTACCGCGAAGGGCTGGTGACGTCGCGGACGTCGCGCCGTGGGTCACTCGCGCGGTCACGTCGGGCGTGGACACGCCGGGCGTGCCGAAGGAACAGGTCGAGGCGGTACGGAAGGCGGCGAAGCGGTGAGAACGTGTGAACGCGAGGGCTGCGGCACGTCGATCGACCATATGCGCCAGGACGCGCGCTACTGCTGCGACGCGTGCAGGTCGGCTGCGAGGCCCACACGAGCCGGACTATCCGTGCAGAGCCGTGCACACGTGGTCGTGGGGGCATGGAATGAGCGGTTCGCGGTCGCTTGCTCCAACCCGTTCGCGTCGACGTCGAACCGCGACCTCGAGGCGACAGCGTGACGGCGCCGCTCCTAGTCGGTCCAGATGAGGCCGCGGAGCTGCTCGGGCTGCCGCGGTCGTGGATCATGGCGGAGGCTCGACGCGACCGGATCCCGCACGCTCGATTCGGTCGCTACGTGCGGTTCGATCCGGAGGTGCTTCGTGAATGGGCTGCAGAGCGCCAACGCGGACCTATACGCTCGCGCCGCGATGGCGCAGCGACGCGCGTACGGCACCGGGTCACTGTCGGTCAGGACTGACCGGCGCGGCCGTGAGAGCTGGTACGGCCGCTGGTACTCCGACGGCCACCGCGTCGAGCGCAGGCTCGGAGCGAGGCGCGTGCCCGGCGGCCGCGAGGGACTCACGCAGAAGCAGGCCGAGGCCGAGCTGCGGCGGCAGATCGACACGGCGACGCCGACACGCCCTGCGCGCGACCGCCTAACGCTCGAGGAGGCGAGCGAGCGCTACATCGCGACGCTCGCGGATCTCGGCCGCAAGCGATCGACGATCGTCGGCGTCGAGAGCATCTTCCGCGTCTGGCTGCGACCACATCTCGGCGACCGTGCGCTGAACGCGATCGCGCCGGAGGACATCGACGACCTGATCGCGACCATGCGCGACGCCGAGCTGAGCACTAAGACGATCCACAACGTGATCGGCGCGCTGAACGCGCTCTACCGGTGGGCGCTGCATCCGAGACGCCTGCTGGCAACGTCGAACCCCGTCGAGCTCGTCGAGGTGCCTGGCAAGGTCGGGCAGCCACCGATCCGGTTCCTGACGCCTGACGAGGTCGAGGCGGTCGTCGGCAACGTCGTGGCGGGTGACTACGCGGAGCTCGACCGCGCGCTGTACGTGACCGCCGCTCAGGCCGGTCTACGCCAGGGGGAGCTGATCGCGCTGCGGTGGTCCGATATCGACTGGAAGGCGCGCAGGATCCGCGTCGAGCGCTCGCATGTGCTGGGGGAGTTCGACACGCCGAAGTCGGCACGCTCGAGTCGCAGCGTGCCGATGAGCAGCCGTGTCGTCGCGGAGCTGAAGGCGTGGCAGAAGGTCACGCGCTGGCCCGGGGCAAAGCACCTCGTGTTCGCGGAGCCGGTCACGGGGGAGCCGCTGCTGCGCAACGGGATCATGCGTCGCTGGCGGAAGGCGCTCGCTGCGGCGGGTGTGCCGTCGCATCGCTTCCACGACCTGCGCCACACGTTCGGTACGCAGGCCGCCGGCGCGGGCGTAGCGCTGCGAACGCTTCAGCAGTGGATGGGCCACGCGACGATCGCCACGACGATGCGCTACGCGGACTACGCTCCCAACGCAGAAGAAACCGCGATGATCGAGAGGGCGTTCGGTGGCGGCACGGCCTAGGTACGAGTACGCAGCAGTCAACACGAACGCGAGCGGAACGTCGCTAGACCTGCCAGGCCTCCCGACGCAGAAGCACCAGGGCTGGCTCGACGTGTTCGACCGTCTAGGCACCGACGGCTGGCGGGTCGCAACATCGTGGGTCAACGATCGAGGAGTGACGATCGTGTTCGAGCGTCCGGCGGACAACACGCCGCCAGGCACCCATTCGGACACCTAATCGCACGTCATCCAGCGTGATCGAAGAGGCCCGAATCGCCGCAAATAGCGGCCGTTGGGGTCGTACATTCGTCCCCTAGACGGTTTCGATTCCCGTATCCCGCTTCGAGAGATAGAGGCGAAATGCGCCTCTGAAGGCGCGTTCTGCCGACGTTCGGGGGCGCAGCGGAGGCGGTTAGACGCGTACCAGGGCGGCATGAGGATGTGGCGTGCGCCGGCGCCGCCAGGGCGCCGCGGAAGGCGGGGCTGGTCGAGTAGCAGCGCGCGTTGTCGGACATCACGGCTTGGGGTGGACCGCAGCCCTGACTGGCCAGGCCGTAGGGTGCTCGAAATGTCGTGGCTTCCCCAAGGCTTCGTCCATCCCGAGCATGTCGAGCTTCCGACCGGCCACCATCTGCGCCCGATTCGCGAGAGCGACGTTGACATCGACTATCCCGCCGTGATGGGCTCGCGTGAGAGTCTCTGGTCGAGGTTCGGGGGGGTGTGGGGATGGCCGCCGGCGGGCATGAGCTACGAGGCGGACCGGCAAGATCTGGCTCGGCACGAGGCCGAGATCTCCGCGCAGGTCGCCTTCAACTACGCGGTGCTCAACCACGATGAGACTGAGCTGCTCGGCTGCGTGTACGTCGATCCGCCGGACGAGCGCAGCCCGGATGGTGCCGACGCGCTGGTCTCATGGTGGGTGGTCGATAGCGAGCTCGGCGGCGAGCTTGAACAGTCGCTGAACATGCTCGTTCCGAGCTGGCTGGCAGACCGATGGGGCTTTCGCGCAGTGCATTACGCCCCTTGACCCGGAGCACCGCTACCGCCGCGGGCCCGGGCGAGACAGCAGACCGCCGGCGTAAGATCCAACCCCCGGGGGCTGCTCCAGCGCCCCAAGCAGATGCCCCGTGAAGCGTCGAGGTAGCGCAGCCGCTGGTAGCGCTGGTGCCCGCCCACGACCAAGCGATCGCAAACGATCTGGCCGCACTCGAGCGGGTGCGCCGTGCGATCTAAGTGGCCGCGCTAGCCCCTGAGCACGCACCCGGACGAGTTGCAGCGCGCGTGGCCGGGGGCCGCTGCCCTGGCAGAATCTCCCAATGGCCGTGATCGTCGGTGCACATGAGGCTCCCTACACGCGCCATCCGCCCGCCGAGCGTGACACCGAGTCCTACCTCGTCGAGGCGGTGCTCGGGGCGGTCGCCGACGCCGGCGTCGCCCGCGGCGAGATCGACGGGCTTGGCGTCAGCTCGTTCTCCCTGCGGCCCGACCACGCGATCGACCTCGCCTGGCGCCTCGGCCTGTCGCTGCGGTGGGTTATGGAGGACACCAACGGCGGCGCGAGCGGGCTGAACATGCTCCAACACGCGCTGCGCGCGCTCGAGGCCGGGGACGCCAACACAATCGTGCTGTGCGCCGGCGACCGGATCGACCGCGACGCGTTCCGGTCGCTCGTCGATCGCTACAACCGTGCCACTGCCGAATATCTCGCGCCGCTCGAGTTCGGCGGGCCGAACGGCGTGTTCGCGTTCCTCACCGAACGGCACGCCCGGGCGTGCGGGCTCGAGCGCGGCGACTACGCCTGCATCCCAATCGCGCAGCGAAAATGGGCTGTGCAAAACCCAGGCGCGGTATACCGCGAGGCGATGACGCTCGAGGACTATCTCGCCGCTCCGATGGTTGCGCCGCCGCTGTGCCGCTACGACTGCGTACCGGTCGTCGCCGGCGCCGACGCGATCGTGCTCCGAGCCGAGCCGCTCGCCGGCGCTCCCGCCGTGCGGATACGCGCGCTCGCCGCGCGTTACAACTCCGACCAGCAGGAGGGTGATGCGCTCAGAACCGGCTTCGCTGACCTCGCTCCCGGCCTGTGGGCGGCAGCGGAGTCCTCGCCCGGCGACCTCGACGCCGCCTACCTCTACGACGATTACCCGGTCATGGTCGCGATCCAGGCGACGGATCTCGGCCTGACGGAAGATGGCGACCTCGGGCGCTGGCTCCACGCGCGCGTGCTCGGCGAGCACTGGCCGCTCAACACCTCCGGCGGGCAGCTCTCGGCAGGCCAGGCTGGCGCGGCCGGAGGGATGCACGGGCTCGTCGAGGCGATCCGCCAGCTGCGCAGCGGCGCGGGCGAGCGCCAGCTCGACTGCCGGCTCGCGCTGGTCTGCGGCTACGGCATGGTGCTCTACCGCCACGGGGCGTGCCATGTCGCGGCGGTGCTCGAGCGGGTCGGATGAGCGAGGCGGCGCTCACCGTGCAGGCGTGCACCGGATGCGGTCATGTCCGTTGGCCGCCCCGTCCCGTCTGTCCGCGCTGCGGCGCTACCGGGTTCGACGCCCGGCCCGCCCGGCACGGTGTCGTCGAGGAGTCGACGCGCGTCGGCGATGTGGGCCTCGCGTCCGTGCGCCTCGACGCGGGGCCCGTGGTGATCGCGCGGCTGGTGTACGACGCTCCGTCCGGCGCGCCGGTCGAGCTTCGCTGGGTTGATGGCCGCGCGGTCGCCGCGCCCCGCGACTGAACTCAGCGAGCGTGGCGGATCTCAACGCCGGCCGCCTCGCGGTCCCACATCGCCTGGGTGATCCCGCGCTCGCGCAGCACCGCCTTGCGTACTTTGCCGTTCTCGGTCAGCGGCAGTTCGTCGACGAACTCGAGATAGCGCGGGATCGCGAAGTAGGCGAGCAGCGGGATGCAGTGGTCGATCAGTTCGCGCGGCGCGACCGCCGCGCCGGGCTCGAGCACGACCGCGACCGCGACCTCGTCCTCCGCCATCTCGGAGGGCACGGGGAATGCCGCCGCGGCCGCGACGGCGGGGTGGCGGAGCAGCACGTGTTCCACCTCGAAGCTCGAGATGTTCTCGCCGCGGCGACGGATCGCGTCCTTGATGCGGTCGAGGAAGCGGAACCAGCCGTCGGGCTCGCAAACGACGCGGTCGCCCGTGTGGAACCAGAGGTTGCGCCAGGCCTCGACGGTCCGGTCCGCCATCCCGAAATAGCCGGTGGCGAAGCTGAACGGCTCGGAGCTTCGGAGCACGAGCTCCCCGGGCTCGCCGGCCGGCACGTCGACGTCCTGCTCGTCGACGACCCGCGCTTCGAAGCCGGCGCGCACCGGCCCCATGTAACCGGCGCGCTGCGCCGTCCACGGCGCCGCGATCGTGCAGTTCGTCTCGGTCGATCCGTAGCCCTCGACGAGCTGCACGCCGAAGCGCGAGACGAACGCGTCGAAGAGGGTGACCGGCGTCCCCGGGGCAAGCGCGACGCGCACGCGGTGCGAGCGATCGCCCACGTCCGCCGGCCGCGAGAAGAGGATGTTGACCATCGCGCCGAGCAGATAGGTGACCGTGGCGCCCGCGTCGTCGAGCGAGCGCCAGAAGCGCGACGCGGAGAACCTCGGACCGATGTGAAACGTCGCCCCTGCAACAAGCGCCTGGACGAAGGCATTGAGCGCGTTCGTGTGAAACAGCGGCAGGCACGTGTAGAGGACGTCCTCCTCGCTGATGCCGAGCATCTCGCCAACGCAGATGCCCCACCAGTAGAACTGCGCCTGCGGGCAGCAGACGCCCTTGGCGGGGCCGGTCGTCCCCGACGTGTAGAGGATCGCGACCGTGTCGCCAGCTCCGATACCGGGCTGCCGCGGCAGCGGCGCTGCACCCCGCGGGGGCGCGCCCACCGGGCAAGGGAGCGCGACCGTCTCGTCGGGTTCCTCCAGCGCCCAGACGGCCTGTAGCGTCGAGGGTAGCTCTGCGGCCGAGAGCGCGTGGAGGAGTGCGCCGTCGACCGCGACGCGCGACGCGCCGCTGTTCTCGAGCGCGTGTGTCAGCGCCGGTCCGCGGAGTGCGGCGTTCAGCGGGACCGCGACCGCTCCGAGCCACGCGCACCCGAGCACGAGGTCGAGCAGCTCGATCCGGTTCTCGCACAGGAGCGCCACGCGGTCCCCGAGCTCGACGCCTCCGGCGGCGAGGTTGCCGGCGGCCCGCGCGGCCTCTGAGGCCACCTCCTCGAAGCTCCGCTCGATCGCGCCGAACCGCAGCAGCGGCTTCGCGCCGTAGGCACGAGCCTGGCGCTCGAGCAGCGCCGGCAGCGTCTGCTCGGTGATCGGCAGCCCACGAAGCGCTGCGGGCGGGCCGAAGTCGAGGCTCAAGCCGGGTGCCTCGCGATGAACGCCTCGAGCTCGTCACGGAACCGCGCCCCCTCCTCGAAGGGGATGCAGTGAGCGCTTTGCTCGAAGATCAGCTGCTCGCCACGCGGGGCGTTTGCCGCAATCCAGCCGGCGAGCGCGACCGGGTAGTAGGGGTCGGTCCGGCCGTAGGCGGCGAGCACCGGAACCGCGAGCGTCCTGATCGCCTCGCGATGGTCGAGATCGAGCTGGTTTCGCACCGCCCGGAGTGCGACATCGAGCGGCGTTTGCAACGCGATCTGGAAGAGCCACTCGATCTGGTCGGGATGCGGGTCGCGGATCGAGGCGGCGACGAATGCGCGCTCGCGCGTCGGCCAGTGCGCGGCGAGGTCCTCGAGCACCCCGTCGACCACCGCGGCGGGCATCCCGTGCTCGAAGCCGCGGGTGTTCGTCAGCCGTACCGGGCCGTTGATCATGACGAGCCGGGCGACGCCGGACGCCTGGTGCCGGCACAGGTACTGCAGGGAGACGCTGCAGCCCATAGACCAGCCTACGAGCGTGACGTCGCCCAGCTCGAGGCCGCCGATCACCGCGGCGAGGTCGTCCGCGTGCTCGTCGAAGTCGTAGCGCGCCCGGGGCGGCTTGTCGGATTCGCCCATCCCGCGCAGGTCGTAGGCGACCAGCCGGTGGCGGTCCGAGAGGCTGGCGATCGTCTCGTCCCAGAGGCGGTGCGACTGCTTCCAGCCGTGGACGAGGACGATCGTCGACGGGCCCTCGCCGGAGTCGCTGAGCCGCAGACGGACGCCGGCGGACGTCACGAGATGGCTCATCGTCGAGCCCGTCTGGAAAGGTCAGTGCTCGTCGGGTGAGAGCCCCATCTGCGCGAGCTCGTCGCGGACGATCTCCATCGCGACCGATGCCCGCGGGTATCCGACGTAGTTGGCAAGAAGCGTGACCAGGGCGTCGAGCTGGCGCGGCGAGAGGTCATGCTCGACCGCCCAGCGGACGTGCCCGCGCAGCCGCGCCTCGACGTCTCCCTGGGTGATCAGCGCGCTGAGCACGACGATGCTGCGGTCGCGCAGCGAGAGCTCGTCCTCCTGCCAGGCGGTGCCTCCGGCTGACTCGATCGCCTCCTCGGCCATCCGCGCCCCAAGCAGCTCTCGCATCGCCGGAAACACCTCCTCGGGCGCGAGTCCGAACTGGCTGGCATACGCGTCGGTGCCGCGCGCGCGACGCTCGCTCGGTTGCCCGCTCACGCGCCGCAACGTAGCAGAGGGCGGGCGGCGCGCTCACGGCACGGCCGCCAGGTCATCGCGGACGTCGTGTCGCCAGAAGTTCTGCCGCATCCCCCACGGCTCGGTCTCGAGCAGCGTCGCATAGCGTGCGTCGCGCTCGCGCTGAGCGGGACCGTCGGGGAGGTAGAACTCAAGCGCGGCGGCGGCCGACGCGGCCTGCAGCTCGCCTGCTCGCACGGTGCGGGCTCGCTCGTAGCGCAAGAACGCCTCGGCGGCCCCATCCGGCGCCACGCCGGCGAGACACTCCCCGAGCACGAACGCGTCCTCGATCGCCTGCGCTGCGCCCTGGGCGTTGAACGGCTCCATGGCGTGGGCCGCGTCGCCGAGTAGGGTGATCCGGCCGTGGGACCAGCGCTCGAGTGGCTCGCGAACGAACACCGGGCTGCGGATCAGCGTGTGACAGCGCCCCATCAGCTCGAGAAGCGGCGGATGCCAGCCCTCGAAGGCGGCCAGCATCTCCTCGGGGTCGCCGGGATCGGTCCAGGATTCGCGCGACCACTGCGCGCGGCGAACGGCGGCCGCGATCCCGAGGAGGTTCCCCGACGCGACCCAGTACGCGACACCGTGCCGCTCCGGGCCGACCCAGTAGCGGGCGACGAGCGCCGGCTGGAGCGGCGCGGCCAGCTCGCGCCGAACGAGTCCGCGATAGACCACCGTGCCCGAGAACAGCGGGGCATCGGCACCGACCAGGTCCTGGCGCAGGCTCGAGCGGATGCCGTCGGCCGCGACGGCGGCGTCGACGCGGACGCGCTCGCCACCGTCGAGCAGGATGTCGACCCCGTCGGAGTCCTGTTCGAGCGCCGCGACCCGGGCGCCCGTGCGTACCACGCCGGCCGGAAGCTCACCGGCGAGGGCGTGCTGAAGGTCCGAGCGCAGGAAGTCGAGCTGCGGCGCACCGAAGAACGCCTCGGAGCGCTCGCCCAGCGGAGCGCGGATCAGGACGCTCCCGTCGTCCCAGCGGAGATGTTCGACGGCGTCGGGCCGGACGCCGATCCGCCGCAGTGACTCGAGTACGCCGAGCGCCCCCAGCAGCCTTATCGCGTTGGGGCCGATCGAGAACTGCGCTCCGAGCTCGCTGAGGACGGGCGTCTGCTCGTAGACGGTCACCTCGATACCGGCGTGGACGAGTGCGAGCGCGGCCGTGAGGCCGCCGATTCCGGCGCCAACCACCGCGACGCGGAGCGGCCTGGGGTCGGTCGGCGCCATCCCGCTAATCGGGCGGGGGGTTCGCCGACGGCGCCGTCTCGGACGGGCGCGGGCTACCCGGCCGCGTTCGGCGGATGCGGACGCCCGCGAGCCCGCCGCGCTGCACCCGGTCGAGGGTGACGACGACAATCAAGATGCCGCCGCTGACGATCTGCTGCCAGTAGTCGGCGACTCCGGACACCGATAGGCCGTTCTGGAGGGTCGCCAGGAAGAGCACCCCGATCGCCGTTCCCCCGACGCCCCCGATGCCACCTGAGAAGCTCGTTCCGCCGAGCAGCACCGCCGCTGCGGCATCGAAGATCACCGTGCCGCCGACCTGCGGGCTCGAGGCGCCGATCCGCGCGACCTGCAGGACGCCGGCGACGCCCGCGAGGCCGCCGGCGATGGCGTAGACGGCGATCAGCGTCCGCGACACGCGCACGCCGGACAGCTGGGCGGCGTCGGCGCTCCCGCCGACCGCGTAGACGTCGCGCCCGAAGTAGGTGCTGCGCTGCACGTAGAGCGCAACCAGCCAGACCCCCACCATCACCCATACGGAGATCGGCACCCCGAGCGCGTTGTTGAAGGCGAGCGCGGTGAGCGTCGCCGAGGGCACCTGGGTCGTGACCTCCTGCGACCAGAGGTTCACGAGGCCGCCGTAGAGCGTGAGGGTGCCCAGGGTGACCACGAGGAACGGCAGCCCGACCTTGCCGATCAGAACGCCGTTCCCGAGCCCGCCGACCAGCACGCCGAACGCGACCGTCATCGCCATCGCCCAGCC
This sequence comes from Solirubrobacteraceae bacterium, assembly GCA_036267075.1. Classification (GTDB taxonomy): domain Bacteria; phylum Actinomycetota; class Thermoleophilia; order Solirubrobacterales; family Solirubrobacteraceae; genus Palsa-513. The sequence goes on along the minus strand of DATAWT010000001.1, from coordinate 34,518 downwards.
GACCGGAATCCCCCACTGCGTCATGAACACCCCCATCGCGATGCCCGAGAGCGCGAGAAGGGAGCCGAGCGAGAGGTCGAAACCGCCGGTGAGCATCACGAACGTCAGCCCGAGCGCCACCATCCAGAGGATCGAGCCGCTCGTCAGGAGCGCGTCGATGTTGCCCGAGGTGAAGAAGCGCTGCTGGGTGAGCGCGAAGAAGACGAACACGGCGACGAAGAGGATCAGGACGGCGAGGAAGCGCAGCTTGAACGCGGCCCGCCCCGCGCGGCCCGTTCCGGCACGGACGGCCTCCACCCGCCGGCGGCGGATCGCCGGGTCGGTCTCGGCGTCGCTCACTCGTGTCCCATCCCGTAGTGCATGATCCTCGACTCGGTCGCGTCGGCGCGGGAGAGCTCGGCCACGATCCTCCCGCGATACATCACCAGGATCCGATCGCACAGCAGCAGGAGCTCAGGCGTCTCGGACGAGCTGACGAGGACCCCGACTCCGGAGTCCTTGATCGCCGCGAGCGTGCGGTAGATCTCGGCCTTCGCCCCGACGTCAACCCCGCGCGTGGGCTCGTCCAGGAGCAGCATCCGCGGCTCGGTCGCCAGCCATTTCGCGAGCACGACCTTCTGCTGGTTGCCTCCGCTCAGCCGCGCGACCGGTGCGGCGGCAGAGTCGCTGACGATGCGGAAGCGGCGCACGGCATCGGCGACGGTCCGCTCCTCGGCGGCGCGTCGGGGCCGGCGCAGTCTCACCCGCCGGCAGCTCTGAGCCATCAGGAGGTTGGCCTGTACGGACATGTCGAGCACGAGGCCGCGGGTCTTGCGGTCGGCCGGGACGTACCCTAACCCAGCGCGGATCGCGCTCAGCGGGTCGCGAATCCGGGCGGTCCTGCCGTCGATCTCGACGATGCCCGACGCTCCGCGCTCGAGGCCGAAGATGCCGTCGAGCAGCGAGCTTCGACCGGAGCCGACGAGCCCTGCCAGCCCCACGATCTCCCCGGGCTCGACGGCGAGGTCGACGTCGCGCACGCGTCCAGGCACGTTGAAGCTGCGCAGTCGCAGGCCCGCACCGGCCGTCTGGCGAGCCGGACGCTCGGGAATGTCGAGCTCCTCGAGCTCGCGCCCGATCATCAGATGGATCAGCCGCGCGCGATCGAACTCGGCGATCGCGCCGCCTCCGACGACCAGGCCGTCTCGGAGGATCGTGACTCGGTCGACGAGGTCAAAGATCTCGCTCATCCGGTGCGAGACGAAGACGACCGCGACGCCGTGGGCGCGGAGCGAGCGAACCGCCTCGAAGAGAGAGGCGACTTGGTCGTCGGGGAGGGAGCTCGTCGGCTCATCGAGGATCACGACGCGGGCGACAATCGAGAGAGCGCGCGCGATCTCGACCATCTGCTGTTGGTCGGGCCGCAGCCGACCGGCCGCTGTCGCGGGGTCGATGTCGAGCCCGAGTCGCTCGAGGAGCTCGACGGCCTCGGCGCGCGTCCGCCGCCAGTCGATTCCCCACGGCCGTCGCGCCTTGCGCGGCCCGAGGAAGATGTTCTCGGCGACGGAGAGCTCGCGGACGAGCGTCGTCTCCTGCGTGACGGTCGCGATTCCCGCGGCCATCGCGCGCGAGGCGTCGGCGAAGCGGACCTCGCTCCCCTCGAGCATGAGCCGACCGCGGTCGGGCGCGAGTTGCCCGGCGAGGATCTTCAGGAGCGTCGACTTGCCCGATCCGTTTTCGCCGAGCAGCCCGTGGATCTCGCCGGGTTTCAGCTCGAGGTCGACGCCGCGGAGCGCGCGGACGCCGCCGTAGCTCTTGTGGATCCCCGCCGCGTGGAGGGTCGGTGCGCTTGTCACGACAAGATCGAGGGGAGCCGGCTCTCGATGATCGCGGCCGCGGCGAGCACGAGGTCCTCGCGGAACGGGGGCGCGGCGACCTGCACCCCGACGGGAAGGCCGACCTCGCTGCCCGCCGGCACGCTCGCCGCAGGCAGACCTCCGAGCGCGAGCAGATGCACGTAATCGAACGCACGGTAGGGCTCGGCACCGGCCGTCGGGGGGCCCGGTGCCTCGCCGTGCCGTGGCGCCGGCCCAGCGACCACGGGGCACAGCAGGACGTCAACCGATGCGGCCAGCTCGCGGACGCGCCGGCGCACCTCGAACACGCGCCGCTGCACGCTGAACCAGTCGGCGGCGGTCCGCTCGACCCGCTCGACGGCGTCGATCAGCGCCTGGAATTGGGGGACGTGACGGTCGGCGGCGCCGAGATCAGCGCGCAGCTGTGCGCCGCCGTCCGCCGCCACGCAGTCGAAGAAGAGTGCGGTCGGATCCTCCTCCCACGGTGCGCTCACCTCGGTCACGGTCGCGCCGGCGTCGGCGAGGGCGCCCGCCGCGGCCGCGAGCGCGGCGAGCGTCGCGTTCGAGATCGCGAGCCGCGGGTCGCCAGCGAACCAGCCGACGCGGAGGCCGTCGATCGCGATCGTGTGGTGGTCGCCGAGCGGGGCGGGCACGGCGTAGGGATCGATCCAGTCCGGCCCGGCGATGACCGGCATCGTGAGTGCGACGTCCTCGACGCGGCGTGCGATCGGGCCGACGCAGAACAGGTCCATGTAGCCGCCCGCTCGCGTCGCCGGCCAGATCCCCGTGTCCGGCACACGCCCCACGGTCGGTCGCAGCCCGACGATGCCGCAGTAGTGCGCCGGCACCCTCAGCGAGCCGCCGCCGTCGGTTCCGATCCCCAGCGGCGTCGCATCGGCGGCGACGAGCGCCGCCTCGCCGCCGCTCGAGCCGCCGGGCGTGCGCGCCGGGTCGAGCGGGTGGTTGGTGCGGCCGTGCACGACGTTGTCAGTCTCATAGGACGAGCTGTACTCCGGCACGTTGGTCTTAGCGAGGATGATCGCGCCCGCACCGCGGAGGCGGGCCACGACCGTCGCGTCACGGGCGGGGCGATGGCCGGCGCGCGCGATCGATCCGCCGGTACACGGGAGCCCCGCAACGTCGATCGAGTCCTTGATCGTCACTGGCAGGCCGAGCAGGGGACCCCGCTCGCCCCGTGCGCGAGCCGCATCCGCTTCGCCGGCGGCATCGATCACGGCCGCCGGGTCGCAGGCCACGACCGCGTGGAGCGCGGGGTCCACGGCGGCGATCCGGTCGAGATAGTGGCGCGCGATCTCGCATGCGCTGACGCTTCCGTCGTCGAGTCGGGCGAGCCAGCCGGCGGCGGAGAGCTCGCCGGTGCGTTCAGGCTGGGAGCTCGCCGTGGAAGCTGTCGACGGCACTCTTCACCCACATCTGGTTGTCCCAGTCGGCGAGCTGCTCGGCGACCTCCTCCTCGAGCGTCCGTTCGATCTCGGCGAGCTCCCGGCCCTCGCCGTGGAGCGCCGCGACGCGATCGCGAACCAGCGTCAGATACTCGCGCAGTGCGCCGATCAGCTCCGGGCCCCCGGGCTCGCCGTGGCCGCCGACGACGAGCTGCGGCTCGAGCGCGTCGAGCCGGCCGAGCGCGTCGAGCCAGCGCGAGCCGCTCGCGTCGGCGTCCGCGAAGATCGGCAGGAAGCGCCGCTCGACGAGGTCCCCCGCGAAGAGGATCCGCTCGGTCGGGAGGAAGACCACCATGTCGCCGAGCGTGTGTGCGGGCCCGATCTCGATGAGCTCGACGGCGCGGCCGCCGAGGTCGATCTGTGCGCTGCCCCCGTCGAAGGTGACGTGCGGGCCGACCAGCTCGACGTCGTCGAGCAGCTCGGCCAGGCCCGGGCCGAATCCGCTGAACATCTCGACGTATTCCCGGCCCTTCGCGGTGAGCTCCTGTGCCTGCGCCTGGTTGCAGATGTAGGTGGCCTGCGCAGCGAGGGGCGCCGCCCCGAACGCGTGCTCGGGGTGGAAGTGCGTCGTCGTCAGCATCAGCCGGCGGTCCTCGCCGAGACGCTTGGCCTCGGCGAGGATCCGTGCTCCGTTTCGAGCTCCCATCGCCGTATCGATGACGAGCGCCCACTGCTCTCCGAGGACGATGCCGATCGCCGGCACGAACTCGACGCGCTCATCGGGAATCAGGTGGATCCCGTCCGCTATCTCACGCGTGACGCCCTCGGAGACCAGTGGTGGTGTCTCGATCATCTACGACGCAGGCTCCCGGTCAGCTGCCCGGGTACTCGGTCTTCAGCTGCTGCTCCCAGGGGATGATCTTGCCGACATTGGCCTTGTCGACCAGCACCGGCGCTCCGGCCTTGACGGTCCCGGGGATCTTCTTCCCCTGGAGCAGGTCGTACAGGCCCCACGCCCAGTCCTTGCCGATTCCCGGCGCGTCGATCTTCAGGCTGAACGTCTCCGCGCCGGCCTTGATCGAGGCGAGCGCGTCGCTGCCGCCGTTCTCGCCGCCGAAGAGCAGCCCGCTCACGCCGGAGCTCCGCGCCGCCGTGTACGCACCCTCGGCCGACGGGTCGTTGTAGGCCATGATGCCCTTGATCGACGGGTACTTGTTGATCAGTGTCGTTGCCGCCTTCTCCCCGCCGGCGATGTCGTCGGTCGGGTTCGAGGCGTTACCGGCGATCTTGAAGCCGTACTTCTTCGCCCAGTAGTCGTCGCGCTGGATACTGAACACGATCGACGGCACCTTGACGATCAGGTCGATCGTCCCCAGCGATGAGCCGGTCGCGAGGTGCTGCGCCATGTACGCCGCGGTTTCATAGGCCGCCTGGTCGCGGCGCTGGAGGACCTGGCTCTGGTAGCCGCCGAGCGCCGAGGCCGGCGCGTTGGCGAAGTCGAGGTCGATCGTCACCAGCCGGATGCCCGCCTTGCGTGCGCGCGCAACGTCGGGGGCCACCGACTTCGGATCGAGTGCGAAGACGGCGATCCCCTGCACCTTCTGCGCGATCAACTGGTTGAACTGGCTGACCTGCGTGTTGACGTCGCCGCCAGCATCGAGCTGCACGAACGTTCCGCCAAGCTTCTTGGTCTCGAGCTTCATGCTGTCCCCGAGGATGTTGAGGAACTCGTTGCCCGTCTCGGGGTTGAGGTAGGCCAGCCGGAACTTACCCGCCTTGGGCTTGGGATAGCCCAGGGGCACTGACTGCTCGAAGCTTGTGAACTTGACCGACGCGGCCGCGTCGTGGAGCGTCCTCGCGCCGGAAGTCGTACTGAACATCGTGAAGCTCGCCGCGAGGAGCGCTGCCGCGACGGCCGCGGCCCGTCGCCCGTGGTGTCCCCGCCGAATCCCCAGGTGTGACATCCCCTCGTCCTCCTCAGGTCGTTTGATCAAATATCAACGCTTGTGGAGCGTGTGTCAAGCCTTTGTGTTCCTGACCTGTCCTGCCTCGCGACGAGGCTCTAGGCATCGGCGCGGGGGTCGGCGCGGTCGAGGAACGCGACGACCTCGGCCGTGAACTCGCCCGGCCACCCGTCGGGGAGGGGAACCATGCCGCCCGCGATCTCGGCGACCTCCGCGGCCGGCAGCGCCGCCGCCATGCGAGCGAGCTGCGGGTGCGCGTAGGGATCGTCCGTCGCCCCGATCAGAAGTGTCGGCATCGTGATCGCGGCGATCGCGTCTTCCATCTGGAAGGCGCCCACGGCATGGTGCCCGCCGAGGCGAAGCGGTCCGGCGGCGAGGGCGTCGGCGACGTAGCGATCGAGCAGGTCGGGGCGGTCGGTCGGGTAGAAGCTGGCCCGAGACCGGCGCAGCCCATCGGCATCCTCGGCGGCGTCGACGCCTGACTCGTCCGGGGGCGAGGATCGGTATTCGGCGTCCGTGAAGGGGGTGGAGCTCAGCACCAGCGCGGCAACGCGCTCGGGCGCGAGCGCGGTGAGCGCCACCGCGATGACCCCACCGGTGTGGTGGCCGACGAGCGCGAAACGGTCGATCCCCGCGGCGTCGACCCCGGCGAGGATCGCTGCCGCCCAGCCCGCGATCGACGGCGCGCCGGGGAGCGGGGCCGAGCGGCCGAAGCCGGGCGTGTCGATCGCGGTCGCGCGGCGCCCCGCGGCGGCGAGCAGCGGGAGAGCGTCGCGGTACTCATCCCACGACCGCGGCGTCTGGTGGAGCAGGACCACGTCCGGGCCGTCCTCGCCCCGCTGCGCATATGCCAGCGAGCCGTGCGCGAGGTCGACTGAGCGCAGCGCCGCCGTCACAGTGCGGCGGCGGCGCGCTCGATCGCCGCGGCAACGGCCGCCGGCGCCTCGAGCATCGAGAAGTGGCTGTCCACGCCGTCGAGCTGGTGTACCTCGAACCACGGGTGCTCATCCGCTGCGACCTGCTGCCACTCGAGGTACTCGGGCGTGCGCGGCTGGCCGTAGAGATGGAGCACCGAGCTTGCGTGCTCGAGCGCGGCGTGCGCCGCGAGCGGGGTGCCATGCTCGTGGTAGGAGCCCGCGATGACGCGACCGGAGCGCATCCACATCTCGGCGCCCTGCGCCTCCATCACGTCGATCGCCTCCTCGATCGCAGGCAGCTCGACGCCGCCGCGCCAGACGTCGAAGAGCGTCGCGCGGCTCTCGCGCCACGCCTCGGCGGTCTGGAGGCGGGCGAGGAGCTCCATGTACGGCGCGGAAGGTGCGGCGACCATCCAGTCGAGGTGCACGATCGCCGGGATCCGCTCGCCCAGCCGACGGCGCAGCTCGATTGCGGCCCACCCCGCGTGCGAGGCCGTGCAGGGAATGAACGACTCGAGACCGCAGGCGTCGACCACGGCGAGCGCGTCCTCCACCAGCTCGTCCAAGCCGAAGTCCTCCTCGGCCGCCGCGGAGCCGCCGTGGCCGCGCCAGTCGACGTTGACGACGCGGCGATGGCGCGCGGCGAGCGCCGCGACGGACGCCCAGCGGTCGCGGCTCGAGCACCAGCCCGTCAGGAGGAGGAGCGGCGGGCCGCCCTCGCCGAGATCGTCGTAGGTGACGCCAAGCGGTGTTCGTGTCGTCGTGCTCATCGTGCGCGATCCTCGGCGGCCAGCGTATCGGCTACCGTCCGCCCAATGCGGATCGTCTGGCAGAGCTTCGTCGATCCGGGCGTGCACGTCGACTACTTCGCGCTGCTGCGCGGGCAGCTCGAGGCGTCGGCCGATCCCGGCGTGACGATCGACGTGATCGGGATCGACCCGCCGGACCGCGACCTGCACCGGCTGACCGAGACGCGCTGCGCCTCGCGCGCGATCGCGAACGCGATCGCCGCGGAACGCGAAGGGGCTGACGCGTTTGCTATCGGCCACTTCCAGGACAGCGGGCTCCTCGAGGCGCGCTCGTCCGTCGCGATTCCGGTGCTCGGCCTCGGCGAGACCACGATGCTCCACGCCTGTACGCTCGGCTTCCGGATCGGTCTCGTCACGATCGACCCCTACTTCATCCCGTGGCATGTCGACCAGGTGGCTCGATACGGCCTGCGCGAGCGTGTCGTGGGGGTCCGGGCGATGCGCAGCTTCGCCGTTGAGGACTATGTCCGCGCCTGCGCGGACGACGACACGTTCGGCGCTATCTGCGGCGCCTTCGAGGAGGCTGCTGCGCCACTGATCGAGGCCGGCGCCGATGTCCTCATCCCCGCTGGCGGGCTGCCGGCGCTGGTGCTTGCGCGGCGAGCGGGGCTCGAGATCGACGGCGCCGTCGTCCTCAACGGCGTGCCGGTGCTCGCGAAGCTGGCCGAGGCCGCGGTCCGGCTCGGGGCGCTCGGGCTCCCCGTCGCCAGCCGCCGAGCCGCGTTCGCGCTCCCGTCCGAGCGGGCGCGCGACGAGTTCCTTTCTAGCCTCACCTGAGCGTGGGCCTCCGAACCCGACTGACCGAGGAGTACGGCCTCGAGGTGCCGCTCGTGTCGGCCGGGGTGGCGTTCGTCGCGAGGGCTCAGCTCGCGGCGGCCGTGTCGCGAGCCGGTGCGCTCGGGACGTTCGGGGCGAGCGGAATGCCGCGCTAGCGCTTCGAGCGCGAGGTCGGCGAGATGCGGGCGATCACCGACCGGCCGTTCGCCGTCAACGTGATCCCGCGCTTCGGCGACGCCGAACTGATCGACGCGATCGCCGAGGCGCGCGTGGCGGTCGCGACGTTCTTCTGGGACGAGTCACCGGCCGCGTGGGTCTCGCGGCTCGTCGAGGTCGGGACGCGCGTGTGGTGCCAGGTCGGCTCGCTCGAGGAGGCGCGGTCGGCTGTGGCGGCAGGAGCCGACGCGCTCGTCGTCCAGGGCGCCGAGGCGGGCGGGCACAACAGGAGTACCGCCGCGACGATGACGCTCGTGCCCGCGGTCGCCGATGAGGTGGAGGTCCCCGGTCATCGCCGCCGGAGGAATCGCGGATGGACGCGGGCTCGCGGCGGTCCTCGCGCTCGGAGCGGCCGGCGCGATGCTCGGGACCCGCTTCCTGATGAGCGAGGAGGCCGACGCCCACGCCGGTCACCAGGAGCGGATCGCCGCGGCGGACGTTACCGATACGGTGCGCCGCAACATCTTCGGCGTCGACTTCCCGATGCGACGGTGCGCGGGCTGCGCAACGCGATCGTCGCCGAGTTCGAGGGCCGGGACCGCCCAGCCCCCTACGCGGCGCTCGATCCGCGCTCGCTCCCGCTAGTCGGGACGACCAGCATCTATGGGGAGGAGATCCCGCTGACCCGATTCAACGGGCTCCCGCCCGTGCGGGCGACCACCGGCGACCTCGACCAGATGAGCCTCCTCGCCGGCGAGACCGTCGGACTGATCGACGGCGTTCGGCCCGCCGGGGGAGATCGTGCGCGAGATCGCGAGCGTCGCCGAGGGGCTGCTGGGTCCGCGGTTCCGGACCGCGTCTGATCACTTGCCGCTCGGGCAGCCGCGGTGCGGTCCGGGTCCGAATTGCGACACGTAGGCCTCCCTCCCCGTGGGGACCGCCGTCCGACTAAGTCGGAACCAATTTCCCTATGCGCCTCCGCGCGTGTGCCTCGATCCTGATGGGGCAGCGGCAATACACGACGTGGTCCAACAGGAGACCGACGCGGGGGCCAATCGAGGACTCGATGCACCCAAACACGACTTCCCCTCTCGCTCAGCGTGTTGCGGTTCTCTGCGAGGCCTACGACAGCACGGGCGATCGGGCCTTCATCACGCACGCGCTCAAGCTCCTCCAGGACGAGGTGGACAGCGCGCCGCGCTTTGCCGCCCCGGCTGTCGAGCGCGACCGTCGGCGCGATCCCGTCGCCCTCCGTCGCGGGGACCGGGCGCAGCGCTTTTACGCCGTCTATGGCGGGGAGGGCGCCCAGGAAGCCGCGGACGCGCGCGACGCGCTCGCCGCTGCCAGGATGCGGCGCGAACGCCTGGCGGTCGATGAGATATCGGCGTTCCGTGCCCCGCTCGTCATCGACTCGAAGGGCAGAGCGCTGTGAGGACTGGCGCTCGGGTTGGTCTTGCCAGCCGACCTGTTGCTTGACAGTAATCTTGGTTGGCGACGTCGGAGGAGCACGCGCTGACCACAGCGATCACGGTCATCTGGATCGTCTTCTGGGGCTACTGGCTGATCAGCGCTTTCAGCGCGAAGCAGGGCTCCAGCGCCGGCGCGCGGGGAAGACCGATCGGGGTCGTCGTGATCATCGCCGGCTGGGCGCTCGAGCGCAGCGTCGGCCGAGGGCCGGGTGTGAGCTCTGGACTCGAAGTCGCGGGGTTGATCGTGCTGGTCGCCGGACTCGGCTTGGCGGTGTGGGCCCGGGTCCATCTGGGACGCAACTGGGGGATGCCAATGACGCTCAAAGCCGAGCCCGAGCTAGTCACGTCCGGCCCTTACCGGCTTGTCCGCCACCCGATCTACAGCGGCATCCTGCTCGGGTTGCTCGGAACGGCGCTCGCCATCGGACCGCTCTGGTTCATCGTCCCCGGCGCCGTCGGCGCGTATTTCGTCTACTGCGCGCGAGTCGAGGAGCGGATCATGGCCTCGGAGTTCCCCGACGCCTATCCGCCTTACAGAGCGCGCACGACCATGGTGATCCCGTTCTTGCTGTAGCGCGCGTGGCGCGTCGCCCTTAGGCGATCGGCTCGAGGACGACGTCGGCAGGACGCTCGCTCTCGAGCACGCTGCGGCGTTCGCGCCGAGGGAGGTTCACGATGAAGACGCCGGCGATCGTGATCACGATCCCGAGCAGTGCGACCGCGCTCGGGGCCGTGCCGAGCCCGGCACTGATCAGGATCGCCACGACCGGTGAGAGAAACGACCACGTCGTAGCCCGCGTAGGGCTGATCACGCGCAGCGCGCCGAAGTAGGCAAATGTGGCAAGCGCCGACCCGATGATCGCGATGAAGGCGACCGACAGCCAGAGATTCGTCGACGCCCAGTGCGTAGGGCCGGTGCCCTCGATCGGCAGCGCGAGCGCGAGCAGCGCGATCCCGCCAACCATGTACTGGCCGGTCACCACACCGAGCAGATCGGTGTCGGGCTGACGCGTCAGCTGCTCCTTGACGATCAGCGTGCCGAGCGCCCAGCCGAGCGCGGCAGCGAGCGCGAGGCCGAGCCCGATCAGGGTGCTGCCGGCGCCGGCTTGCGTCCCGAGGTGTGATGAGAAGACGACGACGATGCCGGCAAACCCGACGACGAGCCCGACGAGCGTTCGCATCGCGATCGGCTGGCGATAGACGGCCCGGCTGAGCAGGGCGACCCAGAACGGCGAGGTGCTCGACATCACGATCGCGTTGCTCGGCCCGGCCTTGATGACGGCCTCAGTGAACCCGCCGAGGAACACCCCACCATGAGGAGGCCGCCGGCGGCAGTGAAGGCCCACGCGCTACGGGTGCGTGGGAGCCGAAAGCGAAGCAGCGGCATCGCGAGCAGCAACACCACCGCCGTCGGCACTGCGCGCAGCGTGGTGAGCATGATCGGGCTGGTGTAGTCGCCCGCGACGGAGGTCACCTGCGGCGTCGATCCCCAGATCGCGACAGTGCCGAGAAGCAGCGCCATGGCCACCGCTTCGGGGTGCCGCGCTATGTCTTTGCGATCGAGCAGGGCGCGCCTCGTTACGTCGGGCGGCGCATGCTACGGGTCCGCGGGCCGCATCGCGGCCCGCGAACGCCTCGCCGTCCGCTAGCGCGGGAAGTACTCGTGTACCTCGAACTCCTTGATGTCCGGGTGCGCGTCGATGCCCGCTCCCGCCATCGTCGGCCCGATCCGCTCCTGCACGAAGCGGTCGAACTGCTCGCGGGTCTGCCAGAAGTCGATCACGCCCCAGCCGCCTTCGATCGGGCCGCTGGCGTGGAAGATGAGCCCGTCCGGCGGGTTGCCTTGGGGGTCGATCTGCTTCTCGACCCGTTCGAACGTAGCCTGGTCGACGCCGGCGATCTTCATGCGGATGCCGATTGCCATGTGCAGGTCTCCTCTCGGGAGTGCTGGTGGGCGGCCGACTCTACATCCGCAAGCGTGGGGCGTTGCAAACGCGTTGGTGAACCGGCGGGACTACGCCGTGTCGGCGCGCAGCCGCGCGACGAGCGGCGATCGATCGTCGCTCGCGGCGGTCGGCGCGGCCGTCTCAAGGCGTGCCCGCAGCCGATCGCAGCGATTCTCGACCAGCGCTCGCGTGGCGATCGCCGCGGCGACCGTGGCCGGCAACACGATCGCGAAGGTGATCGGGGCGCTCGTATTGAGGTAGGCCTTGAGCGCGAAGGTGATCGGGAAGTGCCAGATGTACATCGAGTAAGACCACTGCCGGCCCGGGACCGCCAGCCAGCGCGCACCGAGCAGTCGCGTCAGCAGACCGCGTTCGAGCACCACGGTTGAGGCGATCAGGATCGCGGCGGCAACAGCGACGAGCGTCATGCCGATCGTCAGGTAGAAGTGGGCGTAGCGAGCCGGCCCGTCGATTGGGACGAGTGCCACGACCGCCACGAGGAACGCGGCGGCGAGGGGCGCCAGGACGCTGAGGACGCGGCGCAGTGCCTGGCTCGTGAGCATGCCCGGCCGACGGTGGAGGACGATCGCCAGCAGGCAACCGAGCATGAGCTGGTCGGCGCGCGTGTCGGGTCCGTTGTAGATGCGGTTCGATGACGACAGCAGCCCCTTGTAGAGAAGGAAGCGCTCGGCGACGACGGCGACGATCACGACAACGGTGAGCCACTGGAGCGTGCGCAGCTTGCGCATGCGCACCGCGACGATCAAGAACAGCGGCGCCCACACGACGTAGAACTGCTCCTCTATCGCAAGCGACCAGGTGTGCGTGAGCGTTGCCGAGATCGCTGCGTGGTAGGGCAGCTGCATGCGCGTGAAGTCCATTACGTAGAAGAGCGCCGCCGGGATCTGGCCAACGTGGTCGCCGAAGATTCCGTTCGGGAGTGCGACCGCCAGGACCACGGCGACCGCGCAGGCGAGCGCGAGCACCGGCCACAGGCGCACCAGGCGGCGTAGGTAGAAACGCTTGATCGAAACCGTGCCCGTCGCGTCGAGCTCGCGCAGCAGCACGCCGGTGATCACGAAGCCGCTGATCACGAAGAAGACGTCGACGCCTGCGGATCCGCCCGCGAAGCGGCTCAGGCCCACGTGGAAGCCGATCACGGCGAGCACGGCGAGCGTGCGCAGGCCGTCGATTGCGGGAAGTCGTCGAGTCACGCGGAATTTACGAACGGCTTAGCCCGCCCTTCGCGGGGGCTGGACAGATGTCCCAGTGGGCGTGTTTGCGCTAGCTTCGTCGAATGCCCGAGGACCACTTCGGTCCCGCCATCGCGGCTCGCTACGACGACGACGAATCCGACATGTTCGCCCCGGCCGTCATCGCCGCGACCGTCACGTTTCTCGCCGCACTCGCCGACGGCGGCAGTGCACTCGAGCTTGGCATCGGCACCGGGCGCATAGCGATACCGCTAGCACGGCGGGGCGTGCCGGTGCGGGGCATCGACCTATCGCACGCGATGGTCGCGCGGCTGCGGGAGAAGCTCGCCGGCGAGGACGTCGTGGCGACGATCGGCGACTTTGCGACGACGCGCGTCGAGGGCTCGTTCACGCTCGCCTACCTCGTCTTCAACACGATCCAGAACCTCACGACTATGGAGGCGCAGGTCGCGTGCGTTCAGAACGTCGCCGCGCATCTCGAACCCGGCGGCTGCTTCGTGATCGAGGTCAACGTTCCGGACCTCCAGCGCGTCCCACACGGTGAGCGCTTCCGCCCGTTCTCGGTGACCGATACTCACCTCGGGATCGACGAGTACGACATCGCGACGCAAGGACTCGTCTCGCATCACTACCGCGTCGGAACGTGCGGGGTCGAGGTCGTGTCCTTGCCGTTTCGCTACGTGTGGCCCTCGGAGCTCGACCTGATGGCGCGACTTGGCGGCCTGCGTCTGCGCGAGCGGTGGGCCGACTGGGACCGCTCGCCGTTCACGAGCGTGAGTGCCAAGCACGTGTCGGTGTGGGAGAAACCGCGCTCTTCGAGCTAGAGCTCGTGCTGCATCCAGACGTTGGGCTCCCAGTAGCTCCCGACGTCGCGCGACCGATCGATCTCCAGCGCCGCGAGGCCGCCCGGGAAGCTGTAGGAGCCGCTCGTCGGATAGCCGGATGCGGTCCAATCCTCCCACTCGCCGACCGTGCCGGTGATCCGTAGGGACTGCGGCTCGGCTCGAAGGATCGTTGCTCCCAACCGCTCGTGGACGCGCATCCACGGATCGAAGAGAAACCCGTCGGCGCGCCGCCACGTTGCGTAGCGCTCGATCGGGACGAGCGGGTAGCGCTCCTTGATGCTCGGGCGAACCGGGGCGATCAGCGACTCGAACCCGTGCGCCTCAGCGATCTCGCGCATCGCAGCGATCGCGGAGCTGCTGATGCCTCGGCTCTGGACGTGCAGCGGAACCATCACCAGCAGCGCGCACAGCACGTTTGTCCAGCCCTCCTCGAAACCGCGCGCGATCGCGCCGTCGATGCCGGCCGGGAGGTCCTCGAGGCTCCCATCCCAGCGCAGCGGCACCGAGCGGGCGCGCGCGAGGATGGCGTCGTGTTCATCGACGATGTGAAACTGGAAGTCGGGGCGCTCGCGGGTCAGGCGCGGCCAGTACGCGTTGAGCACGTCGCCGTGCATGTTGTATTCCGGCATCGTGTCGGCTGTCTGCTCCCGGCTCGGCTCGACGAGCTCAGGGCGCTGCGCGACTGTGACGACGATCACGCCGCGACGATTCCCGCGTGAAGCCCTAGGCCTGCACTACCGCTGCGTAGTCGGGCGCCTCGCCGCCCAGCTCCTCGAACAGGTCGTGCTCGCGCATCCACTCCTGCGCCTGCTCGTACATCTCGCGCGTGTACGGCTCGAAGACGATCCGCTCGCCGGTTCCGAACCGGCGTACGTCGACGCGTTGGCAGTAGCGTTCGGGGATCTCGCGCAGGTAGTGATGCTTGTGGCGCTCCGGCGCGAAGTCGAGGGCGGCCTGCGCGCGGCTCAGACCGGCGAAGTAGCGCTCGACGTCGTCGGTGTCGGACTGGGCGTCGAACATGAACGCGGCCATGAACGTCGTGTCGATGATCCGGCGGGCGCCGAGCTGCTCGAGGATGTAGGTCGCGGCGCCCCAGGCGGCGGTCGCCTGCGCTTTGCCGGCAAGCAGCATGTCGACGCGGTCATACGGCATTCCGCCGAAGGCGAGCCGGACGTCCGCCGGTTCGACGCAGGCCTCGAGCGCCTGGATCGTCGAGAAGTGACTGCCCGAGTGGTACCCGACCGTGACCGGTACCCCGGCAAGCTGCTCCGGGGAGGTGACCGGCGAGCTGGCAGGCACGAAGATCGCGCTCGGAAGGACCGAGTAGGCGCGCCCCCACATTCGCCCGGCGGCGTCGCTTGCCGCCTGGTTCACCGCCCAGTGACACGCACAGCTCATGTCGCGCTTGCCGCTCGCACCGGCCCGGTAGAGCTCGTACGCGCCGACTCGGACGTCGGAGCGGTCGGAGACCACGATGTCCTGCTCGGCGTTTTCCAGCGTCCGTACCGCGATCTCGTAGTCGAGGCCCTCGTCAGAGAAGTAGCCGTGCTCGTCGGCGATCCAGTCCTGGAGGCGACCGTGGGCCGAGATTCGAAACGGCTCGCTCATCGGCGTTGATTCTGCACTACCGCGCCAGCGGGTGAAAGAAACGGTCGCGCTCGCACGTTTCTGGGGGGTCAGGCGAGCCAACAAGCTGAGGGTCGATCAAGGCGAGCGACGGTACCGCGCACAGCGGGCCGTCGTTTGTCGTTTCAGAGGGACCCGGCAGGCCCCGGCGCCTCGCTAGGAACCCGTGTGAAGCTCGCGCTCGAGATGCTCGAGCGCGAGCTGCCAAGAAGCACTCGCGTCGTCGTCGGCGTGCGGATCGTCGAGATCGGCAGCGCCGAGGAACGCGTGTCCAAGGCCGATATAGATGCGGTGCTCGAACTGTGCCGGCGAATCGCCCATCGCCGCGACGAAGGCCGCGACATTGTCCATCCCGACCGCGCCGTCCTCATCGCCCCACAGGGCGAGTATCGAGCCGCTCATCTGGGCCGCGAGGCTGAGCGGGGCGGGCGGGGGCGAGGCGATCGTCGGCTGGGGGACCGGGAAGCCGTAGTAGGCGACGACCGCGAGATCCGATTCAAGGGCCGGGAGGTCGAGCGCGAACGTGCCTCCCATACAGAAGCCGAGCACGCCAACGCGATCGGAGCCCCGGCCGCGGGCCCAGGTGATCGCCGCGCGCAGATCTTGGAGAGCGCCCGCTTCGTCGAAGCGGCCCCGACGCTCGGATGCCGCCTCGAAGGTCCGCTCCTCAAGCGGCCCTTGGCGGAAGAAGAAGTCGGGCATGACGGCGCGCAGGCCACGGGCAGAGAGCCGCGCGCACAGATCGCGGTAGAAGTCCGACGGGCCAAAGATGTCGGCGATCACGACGACCGTCGGGCTCCGATCGGCCTCTGATCCAGCCTCGCTCGACGGCTCGGCGGCGACGACCTCGATCGGCATCAGCTCGCCGGAGGCAAGCGTGATCTCGAGGAGTTCGGTCGCCGCGAGAAGGGCGACGCGGCCCGCGGGAAGGTCGGGGTGGCACACGGCGGCGCCGATCCTACAGACGAGCAGGAGCGTTTAGGAGAACCTTCATCTCGGTTTAGAGGCCGGTCACCACCCGGCGCTGCAATCGGTCGATGAAACGCCTCCGCTCACGCAGGTTCCTGATCGCGGCGGCGACGTTCGCCGTGCTCGGCGGCACAGCGGCCATCGCCGCTACCGCAACTCTGGGCGCCGGTCCTTCGACCGGCGCCCAGAGCCCGCCCTAGACCGCTTCTCCCTCCTGCCGACGCTGCGCTCGCGCAGCCTCATGGCGGGACAGGGGCGCGTAGCTATCCTTGCTGTAGGTCGCATGCTGCGGTGCATCTCGACAACGAGGCTTCTGATCTGGATCCTTGCCGTCGTCGCTTTGGTCGTGGCTGCAACCGCGGTCACGGCGCTGGCGGTCGATTCAGGCCCGACGCCGCCTCCACTCCCGCTCGCGCAGGCGATCCACGATTCGCTTTCGCACGGCGCGCCCGTTGGGCTGAGCGCCGAGATCAGCTTCACCAACAGTTTGGTCAGCTCGACGACGGTCGGCAACGGCGACGGAAGCGGTCTGGGTGGGCCAAGCCCGCTGCTGACGGGTGCGAGTGGGCGGCTGTGGATCTCCGGCGGCCGGGTTCGCCTGGAGCTCCAGGCCAGCAACGGCGACACCGAGATCGTCGTTTCCCACGGCGTGGCGATGCTTGAGGACGTGGCGACCAACACCGTCTATGAGGCGACGTTGCCCGCGACCGGCGCGACCGGCGCGGCGGGCGAGTCGGGAGCCGACGCCGACCCCGCCGTCCCGAGCGTCGCCTCGATCGAGAACGCGCTGACGAAGCTGATGGGCGCCGTCGACATCGGCGGCGCGGTCCCCACCGACATCGGTGGGGAGCCCGCATATACGGTGCGGGTCACGCCCAAGCACCCGGGCGGGCTGCTCGGCGCGGCAGAGATCGGCTGGGACGCACTGCACGGCATCCCGCTCGACGTGGCGATCTACGCCGCCGGCGACAGCACACCGGTGCTCGCGCTGAGCGCGAGCTCGGTCAGTTTCGGGCCTGTTAATCCCGGCGTCTTCACGCTCGAACCGCCACCCGGCGCCCGCGTCGTTCAGATGGACGGTTCGCAAACGCGGTCGGCTGATGGGAAGTCGGTGTGGCCGGTGAATGGCAGTCCCATCCATCTGCGCCCTGGGCAGACGCTCAAGGGCGGCGGCTCCGGCAATCTCCATCGGCTGAGTCCAGTCACCTCGAGCGGCGTTGACGCCGTGCGTGCGGCGGTCTCTTTCCAACTCGACGCTCCGGCCACGCTCGGTGGCCTGGCGCGCCGTCGCGTCTCGATGATCGGCTGGGGCGGTCGAAACGCGGCGCTCGCTCTCTACGGGAGCGGTCTGGCCTCGGTGGCCGTTGTCGAGACAGCCGCGCCGTCGCCTGGCCGACCGCACCGCGGCGGCGGTCCGCTCGGCCCGCTGCCGAGCATCCAGGTCAACGGCGCGAGCGCATCGGAGCTCCAGACGGCGCTCGGGACGCTCGTCGAGTTCAGTCGTGACGGCGTGCAATACGTGATCGGCGGGCTCGTCCCAGCGGCAACTGTCGAGTCGGTAGCGCGCGGGCTGTGAGCGTCGCCGGCGCGCCTGCGCCGCCGCTCCGGGTCAGGGGGCTCGTCAAGCGCTACGGAGCGCTGACGGCGGTCGACAGCATCGATGTGACAGTCGAGGGTGGTGATGTCTATGGCTTTCTCGGCCCGAACGGCGCGGGCAAGAC
This sequence comes from Solirubrobacteraceae bacterium, assembly GCA_036267075.1. GTDB lineage: Bacteria > Actinomycetota > Thermoleophilia > Solirubrobacterales > Solirubrobacteraceae > Palsa-513. The sequence continues at coordinate 16,867 of DATAWT010000001.1, read as the reverse complement.
GACGACGCTGCGGATGATGCTCGGGCTGATCCGCCCCGACTCGGGACGCGTCGAGCTGTTCGGGCGCGATCCGCTGCGCGAGGGAGCGCGGGCGCTCGCCGGGGTCGCCGGGTTCGTCGAGGCGCCGCAGTTCTACCCCTACCTGAACGCGCGCAGGAATCTCGAGCTGCTCGCTGCCTACGACGGCGGCGATGCTCGGGAGCGAATCGATTCGGCGCTCGAGGCCGTCGAGCTAACGGCCCGCGCAGGCGACCGCGTCGGCGGCTACTCGCACGGCATGCGCCAGCGGCTTGGGATCGCGGCGGCGCTCCTTCGCCACCCGCGACTGCTGCTGCTCGACGAGCCGGCGACGGGGCTTGACCCGGCTGGGATGCGCGATATGCGCGACCTGATCCGTGGCCTGGCGCGCGAGGGAATCACGGTCGTGCTCTCGAGTCATCTGCTGGTCGAAGTCGAGGACCTCTGCAACCGCGTCGCGATCGTGCGCCGCGGCCGCGTCATCTACGAGGGTTCACTCGACGGCCTGCGCGACGGCGACGGCGCGGCCGAGTACCTGCTGCGCTCGAGTGACGTCGACGCCGCCGCGAGCGTCTGCTCGCGCTCGCCGGGAATCGCCGGCATCGAGCGCGCCGGCTCCGCCCTGACCATCCACGCGGTCGAACGCGACATCGGCGCCCTCTCGCTCGCGCTCGCCGCTGAGGGCATCGCGATCACCGAGCTCGTCTGCCGGCGGGTCACTCTCGAGGACGTCTTCCTGCGCATGACCGAGGGCAGCGACGGCGAGGCGGCGATCTGATGCCGAGCGTGCTGACCGTCTATCGCTGGGAGTTACGCAAACTCCTCGCCCAGAAGCGCACCTACCTCGGGCTGGCCGTCGTGGTGCTGATCCCGCTGGCGTTCGTGATTGCCCTGACGCTCCGCCGTGGCGGTCCCAACGACGTCGCCTTCGGCCGCTATGTGCATCAGTCCGGGCTGGCGATCCCGCTCGTGATCCTGATCTTCGCGGCGAACTTCATCCTGCCGCTGGTGACCGCCCTCGTCGCGGGCGACATCGTCGCCAACGAGGATCACAACGGAACGCTCAAGACGATCCTGACGCGCTCGCTGCAGCGCGGCCAGATCTTCACCGGCAAGCTGCTCGCGGCGGTCACCTACGCGCTTGTCGCGCTGCTCTTGATGTGCACCGTGGCGACGGTCGCCGGGACGATCGCCTCGGGCTTTCACCCGATCGTGTCGCTGTCGGGCACGCGTGTGTCGGCAGCGTCTGCGCTCGGCCTCGTATATCTGAGCTTCGCCGTCTACTTCGTTCCGACGCTCGCGATCGTCGCGATCGGGCTGCTGCTGTCGGCGGCGACGCGGAACAGCGCCGCCGCCGTTGTCGGAACGGTGATGTTCGTGCTGCTCCTCAACCTCTTCGACATCGTGCCCGGCCTGGAGAGCCTCGCTCCCTACGTGCTGCCGCACCAATACGACGCTTGGATGGGCTTTCTGCGAAGCCCGATCGACTGGACCCCGATCGTGCGTGCGATCTGGGTCTCCGCCCTGTTCGCAATTCCCAGCGCCGCGGCTGGATATCTCGTGTTCATCAGGCGAGACGTCGCCGGCGGGTAGCTCATCGCGCTAGCCTCTGCGGCGGATGAGCCTGCTCGCGTTCCTGATCTTGCTCGCGGTGATCGGGCTCGTCGTCGGCGCCTTGGCGCGACTGCTCGTCCCCGGTCCCGATCCGATGGGTATCGGCACGACGATGGCCGTCGGGATCGCAGGATCGTTCATCGCGGGCCTGTTCTCCTGGTACGTCCTGCATCGTCACGGCGCGGGGCTCTTGCTCTCGGTCGTCGTCACGATGGTGATCGTCTTCGCGATGCGGATGGCCGCACGGCGCTGAGTCAGAGCAGCGCCACGGGCCGGTCGGAGGAAGGGACCGACCGGCCCGCGGCTGAAACTGCTCCAGACTTCTGCGCGGTATTACCCGCGGGGCTGCGGTAGTTCAAACGCTCGCTCGGCGGAATTCGAACGTACGTCCAACTCAGGCCGCGGCGGCCGAGCGATCCCAGCCCTGCCGCAGCAGCTCGGCGAACGCCTCTGGCGACTGCGCCCCAGAAGCGCCGACAGCCCGATCGACGACGAAGAATGGCACGGCATGGATCCCGAGCGTCGCGGCCGTGCGCTCGTCGTCTCGGACCTCGGCGGCGTAGCGCTCGCCGGCGAGGACCTCGCGGACCTCCTCCTCGGGCAGGCCCTCCTCGACGGCGAGGCGCGTGAGCGTCTCCGCGTCACCGATCGGCTCGCCTTCGCTGTGGTAGGCGCGCAGCAAGCGCTCCTTGACCTCGTCTGCTCGGCCGTGAGCGGCTGCGAGGTGGATCAGGCGGTGGGCGTCGAACGTGTTCCCGCTGCGGGCGATCTCGTGGTGGAAGTCGATTCCGTCCTCGGCGCCGACGTCTGAGAGCCGCTGCTGCGCTTCGAGCGCCCACTCGCGCGTGCGCCCGTACTTGGACGCCAGGTGGGTTGCCACGTCGACGTCGCGCTCACGCGGGGCGTCCGGATCGAGCTCGAAGCTGCGCCAGGTGACCTCAACCTCGTCGCGATGCTCGAAGTCCGCGAGCGCGGCATCGAAGCGGCGCTTACCGACGAAGCACCACGGGCAGGCGACGTCGGACCAGATCTCGACGTTCATGGGCCGAGCCTAGCAGCGGCGCTGTGTGGCCCCGCCCGCGCACTGCGATAGCGTGAGGCGACCAGCGACCACGGAGGCGACATGGCAGCAACGCTCGAGGGCCGGCCGCGAGAGATCATCGCCGCGCCCAACTACGCTCATCTTGCGATTCCGCGCCGCGACGGGACCGTGCAGACGGTGATGATCTGGGCCGACGTGCACGACGGGAACATCATGGTCAACAGCGCCGAGGGCCGGCAATGGCCCGACAACCTGCGACGCGCGGGCACTGCGACAGTGACGGTGCTGGCCGACGGCGATCCCTACGAGTGGGTGTCGGTGACGGCGCGCGTCGCCGACGACACGCACGACGGCGCCGACGAGTCGATCGACTCGCTCGCCAAGAAGTACCTCGGCGTCGACAGCTACCCCTATCGCCAGCAGGGGGAGCAGCGGATCAAGTTCCTGCTGAGTCCCGAGCGCGTGCATTACAACGCTCCGCGGTAAGGCGCCTCGCCTCACCGCGCTTGCGATAATAGGAAGCGCGCGATGACCCACCCTCGCAAGCGACACGTCCGGCTCGTCGTTTCGCTCACGCTCGCGGTGCTGCTCGCGAGCGGCCTGATCTACACTAGCTTCGCGGCGTCGGACCCGGCGCTGACCCCGAGTCAGCTGCTCGCGCGTGGGCGCGACGGCGGCAACGTCCAGTTGACCGGGACCGTGGTGAAGCGCTCGATCACCAATCACGCCGACGGCGTCGTCGACTTCCGCCTCGCCGATCGCGCCGGCGACGGCGTGTCGGTGCCCGTCGTCTACAGCGGAAGCGTGCCGGCGGCGTTTGCGACCGGCCGTGAGCTGATCGTCACCGGTCGGCTGCACGGCGGCGCGTTCGACGCGCAGCCCGGTTCGATGATCACAAAGTGCCCGTCGAAGTATTCGGCCGCGCCGAACGGTTCGGCGTGAGCGAACGCGAGCACTGATGGCCTTCGCCGGCCACCTCGTGATGGTGGTGGCGCTCGTCGTGTGCCTCTATGGCATCGGCGCCGCGCTGTACGGGGCTCGCCACGGTCGTCGCGACTGGGTCGACTCCGGCCGGCGCTCCGTGTACTGCCTGGCCGTGGTCTTGACGCTCGGGATGGTGATCCTCGAGGTCGCCTTCGTCCGCAACGACTTCTCATACACCGCGGTGGCAAACACGTCGAGCACGACGACGCCCCTGCTGTACCGCGTCGCGGCTATGTGGTCCTCGCAGGAGGGCTCGTTGCTTCTCTGGGTCTGGCTTCTGTCGATCTGGTCGAGCGCCGCGATCTATCTGACGCGCAACCGTCTGCGCGACGTTGTCCCCTATGCGACAAGCGTCCTGCTCGGGTTCGGAGCCTTCTTCACGACGCTGCTGGTGTTCCTGGACTCGCCGTTCGGCCAGATGAGCTCCGTCCCGACCGACGGCGCGGGGCTCGATCCGCTCCTGCGCAACCCGAGCATGCTGATCCACCCGCCGATGCTCTATTCCGGCTACACGTTCTTCTCGATCCCGTTCGCGTTCGCCGTCGGCGCGCTGATCGTGCGCCGCGTCGACGCCGACTGGATCCGCATCACGCGCCGCTTCGCGCTTGCGTCATGGATGTTCCTCGGGATCGGCATCCTGCTCGGCGCGCGCTGGTCCTATTACGAGCTCGGCTGGGGGGGCTACTGGGGCTGGGATCCAGTCGAGAACGCCGCGCTGATGCCCTGGCTGATCAGCACGGCGTTTCTGCACTCGGTGATGATCCAGGAGAAGCGCGGGATGCTGAAGATCTGGAACGCGTCGCTGGTGCTCGGCGCCAGCACGCTCGCGATCGTCGGCACGTTCCTCGTGCGCTCCGGCGTGCTCGACTCGATCCACGCCTTCACGGGCGGGGGGCTCGGGGTCCCGTTCGTCGCGCTGATCGCGACGATGGTCGCCGGATCCGTATACCTCGTCGTGACCCGCCGCGAAGTGCTCCGCAGCGAGCACTCGCTGGACTCGCTGTTCTCGCGCGAGGCCGCGTTCCTGCTCAACAACATCATCCTCGTCGGGCTGTGCTTCGTGATCTTCTGGGGGACGTTCTTCCCGCTCATATCGCAGGCTGTGACCGGAACCAGCGCGAAGGTCGGCCCGCCCTGGTTTGACCGCTACACGGTGCCCCTTGCGCTGATCCTCGTCCTGCTGAGCGGGATCGGGCCGGTGATCGCCTGGCGCCGAGCGACGCTCGCGAATGCGCGGCGCAACTTCGCCCTGCCAGTGGCGGCGGCCGGCGCGATGGCGATCGCGGCCTACACGGTCGTGCCGATCGGATCCTCTGTGCCGACCGTGATCCTCTTCTGCTGCGCGATGTTCGTGCTCGCCAGCATCGGCCAGGAGTTCTGGCGCGGCACGCGGGCGCGGCGCGCGATGTCGAGTGAGGCGCCGCCGCTCGCGCTGCTGTCGATGGTGCGCCGCAACCGCCGCCGCTACGGCGGCTACATCGTGCACACCGGCATCGCCGTGCTTTTCATCGGCGTCGCCGCCTCGTCGACCTTCCAGCACGAGCAGGAGCTGAGCCTCCAGGTCGGACAGTCGACGCATGTCGGCGCGTACACGATGCGCTACGTCAAGGCGACCTCGCACGTCGTCAACGATCCAAGCCACACCGGCGCGACGCTGACGCTCGGCGCGGTCCTGCGCGTCACGCGCGACGGCAAATACGTGGCGACGCTGCGTCCTGCCGCCGACTACTACCCGGCCTCGTCGATCCTCTCGGGCCAGGTCGTGGCCGACCTGATCTCAGGTGACGCGGTGCAGCAGGTGGCGCTCAAATCGAGCCTGCGACGCGATCTGTGGGCGGCGATCAAACCGCTCGGCACGACGCTTCCCTCGACCGGCGTCCAGGTTCCCGAGGAATCGCTCGTCGCGTTGGGCGACACGACGATCCTGCCCAGCACGCCGCAGGAGAAGCAGCTCGAGGCCGCCTACATCGAGCTTGGGGCGATCGCCGACGCTTACAGGCGCAACCCGCCGCCGGCCTCCTTCACGCTGATCTCCTCGCCGCTGGTGATGTGGATCTGGCTCGGCGGGCTGATCGTGTTGCTCGGCGGCTTGACCGCGATCTGGCCTCCGCCGGCCGCGCGGCGCGGCCGCATTCGGGCACGCTACTTCGCGCGCGTCGCGCAGGAGCTCGGCCGCGCCTAGGCGATGACGGCCGCGCTCGCTGCGCTGCTGATCGCGGCCCTTGTCACGTTCGTCGGCTGGGCTCTGAGCGGGCCGTTTCGCGCCGGTACTCGCGAACCGCAGGAGTCGGATGAACGCCGCGCGCTCGAGAGCGCGAAGGAGGCCAAGTACGCGGAGATCCGTGACAACGAGACCGATTACCGGACCGGCAAGCTCTCGGACGCCGACTTCCGGGCGCTTGACCGCCAGCTGCGCGCTGAGGCGGTTGAGATCCTCCGCGCGATCGATCTGCTCGAGGGCCGCGCGGCGGGCGCGCCCCGCTAGACTTCGTGGCGATGCAGGCGGTCTTTTCGACAGTCCAGGTCGTGATCTGCGTGATCCTGGTGCTCCTGATCCTGATGCACTCGGGCAAGGACTCCGGCCTCTCCGGCGCCTTCGGCGTCGGCACGGGGACGGGCCCGCTCGGCGGTGGGTCACTGGTGGAGCGCAACCTCAACCGCTGGACGATCTTCTTCGCGATCCTGTTCGTGGCGAACACGATCCTGCTGCTCAAACATCCCTGGGGCGGGTCGGGCTGAGCCCGACCAAGCCGGGAGCGTCGACAAGCCCAGTCTGAGGCCGCCGGGCGCGCTGTGGCTTCGGCGCGCGCCGGCTGAGTGTCTGCGTCCGCTGCGATCAGCTTGCCGGGGTGACCTTCAGCAGATCGACGATGAAGATCAGCGTCGAGTTCGCCGGGATCGTGCCGTTCGCCGAGTTCTTGTAGGCGAGCGCGGGCGGAATGATCAGCTCGCGCCGGCCACCCACCTTCATTCCCGCGATGCCGTCGACCCAGCCCGGGATGACCGAAGTCGCGGCGAGCGGCGTGGAGAACGTCGTGCCTCGCGACCACGAGGAGTCGAAGACCTTTCCGTTCGTGTAGAGCGCGCCGACGTAGTTGACGACGACCGTGTCGCCGGCGGCTGCTGTCGCGCCGGTGCCGGTGGTGATGTCCTTGGTCTGAAGCGTCTTGGGGGCGGGCGTCGTCGGGACCGTGATCTTCGGCTGCTTGGAGAGCGGGCCGCTTGACGGCGTCGTCACGGTCGCTGTCGTCGAGGTGCTCGTCGACGAGGTCGACGTCGGCGTGAACTTGAGCGTCTGGGAGGCCGTGGGCGGCAGCCGCAGATTCGCGGTGTCTTTGTTGTTCGACCCCCCACCACACCCGGCGATTACACCGGCGCTGAGCAGTGAGGCGACGACGAGATATCGGGATCGCATTGCTAGGAGGCTATAGGGTCGGCCAGTCGGGAAGCTCCGCTCGCCGCCGCTGCGTCTACGATGCGCCGCGGGTTGAGTGCGGTTGCCGCAGCCGCGGAGAGGGATGAGGTACGCCGCTGGCGACCGGTGGCTGCCTACGCACTGCTCGCGGCCTCGACGCAGCTCCTCTGGCTGACCTACGCGCCGCTGACGACCGCGAGCGCGCATCACTACCACGTCAGCGAGGACGCGATCGGGCTGCTGGCGGAGATCTTCCCGCTCTTCTACGTCGTCCTCGCGGTCCCCGCGGGACGCCTGCTCGACCGCTCCTTTCACCGCTGGCTCGCCACCGGCGCGGTGCTGACCGCCGCCGGTGGCCTGGTCCGCCTGATCGGGCTGGAGTTCGCGTGGGCGCTGATCGGCCAGGTCCTCGTCGCCACCGGTCAGCCGCTGGTGCTCAACGCCGTCACGAAGGTCGCCGGCGAGCATCTGCCGCCGCGTCTTCGACCGCACGGCATCGCGGCCGGCTCGGCGGCGGTGTTCGTCGGCATGTTGCTGGCGCTCGTACTCGGGACGATCTTTGGCGGCGCGCACATTCCCGCGCTCCTTGCCGTTCAGGCCGCCTTCGGCGTGATCGCGGCGGCGGCGATGCTCCATGAGCTGCGCCGGCACGGCCGGGCCGGGGGAGAGGAGGAGGCTGTGGTCGCGATGACCGCCGTGCGCGAGGTCTGGGCGGAGCGCAACGTACGGGTCCTCTGCGGGCTGCTGTTCCTCGGCTTCGGCGTCTTCATCGCGCTGACCACGTGGCTTCAGGCGCTGCTTCAGAATTACCACGTCTCCTCGACCACCGCCGGAACGCTGCTCGTGGCGATGGTGCTTGCAGGGGCGGTCGGCGCGGCCGCGCTGCCGCCGCTCGTCGTGCGCCGCCGCGCCGAGCGGCGCACCGTCGGAGCGGCGGTGGCGATCGCCGCAGCGGGCGGGTTCGTGCTGGCCTTCGAGCACTCCGTCGCCGTCGACGCCGTCGTGCTGATCGCGATCGGCCTGCTGCTTCTGACGCTGCTCCCGGTGATCCTCGAGCTCAGCGAGCGGCGCGCCGGTGCCAGCGCCGGTACGGTCACGGCGCTCCTCTGGCTCGCGGGCAACGCGGGTGGCCTCCTCGTCGCCGTGATCGTCGCGGTGCTCGTACACCATCCAACGCCGGCGTTCTTGGTCCTCGCGGTCGTCAGCCTGCTGGCGATCCCACTGGTGTTCGCGCTGTCACCGGACCCCGTGGCGGCCGGCGCGCCGGCTTCCACCTGACAAGCGCCGCAAGGCGCTACCCAACTGCATCAGCCCGCGTCGCAGACGCGGTATAAAGCGAGGTACACCGAAGTGATGCACGACGTACCGATCGACACCTCCCTCGCCGACCAGCCGGCCACGCGCACAGATGTGCTGCGCGCGTCGCCGCCGATGTTCCGCTGGCCGTGGCTCGACCGGCTCTCGCGCGTGCACCCAGTCGTCCCGCCGCTGATCTACGTGCCGGCGATCACGGTCCTTCTGGTCTTCGCGCTCGCCGGCCAGTCGATCGGTCGGACGCTGCTCGGCGCGCTCGGCGGCTACGCCTTCTGGACCTTCAGCGAGTACTGGATCCACCGCGGGATCTTCCATTTCGAGCCCGAGGACGGCATCGGCGCACGCTTGCACTGGATGGTCCATGGCGTCCACCACGACCATCCGAACGACCCGCTGCGGCTCGTCATGCCGCCGGCCGTCTCGGTCCCGCTCGCGGCGCTCTTCCTCGTCGCCTTCGTGGCGATCTTCGGGACCCCGCTCGGCTGGTCGGTCGGCGCCGGCTTCCTCGCCGGCTATCTGGCCTACGACATGCTCCACTACGCCCTGCATCACCATCGGGTGCCGCGCACGGCCTTCGAGCGCAAGCTTCGCGAGCTTCACATGCGCCACCACTTCGAGGACGAGACGCACGGCTACGGGATCAGCGCGCCCTGGTGGGACATTGTCTTCGGCACGTACGGCCAGCGCCGCTCCGACTCGCTCTGAGGCGCGACCTCTACAGCGACGAGCACGACAGCTTCCGCGAGAGCTTCCGTCGCTTCCTAGCCGCTGAGGCGCTGCCTCGATACGCAGACTGGGAGAGCGCCGGGATCGTTCCGCGGGAGGTCTTCTCAAAGGCCGCCGAGCATGGATTCATGGGCATGGCGGTGCCCGAACGCTACGGCGGCGCCGGCGTCGAAGACTTCCGCTTCAACTCCGTGCTCGGTGAGGAAGCGGCAATGCTCGGGGTCAGCGGCTTCGGGCTCGGCCTGACCCTCCACAACGACATCTGCCTTCCATACCTGCTCGCCTACGCCGACGAGGCGCAGCGCGAACGCTGGCTGCCGGCCGTGTGCGGCGGCGAAGCGTTGCTGGCGATCGCGATGACGGAGCCCGGCACGGGCTCGGACCTGGCCGCGATCACGACGCGAGCGGTGCGCGACGGAGAGCACTACATCCTCAACGGAACGAAGACGTTCATCACCAACGGGATCAACGCCGACCTGGTGATCGTCGTCGCGAGGACCGATCCGGCCGAGCGTCATCGCGGGATCAGCCTGCTGCTCGTGGAGAGCGGAATGGAGGGCTTCGAGCGCGGGCGAAACCTCGAGAAGATCGGCCAGCACGCCCAGGACACGGCGGAGCTCTTCTTCAACGACGTCCGGGTGCCGCTCACAAGCCTGCTCGGCGAGGAGAACTCGGGCTGGGGCTACCTGATCTCGAACCTCGCCCAGGAACGCCTCTCGATCGCGATCGCCGCGCTCGCGGCGGCGCGCGGCGGTCTGACGCTGACGATCGACTACGTCAAGAGCCGTCACGCCTTCGGCCAGGCGGTGTCCTCCTTCCAGAACACGCGCTTCCAGCTCGCCGAGTGCCAGGCCGAGATCGAGGTCGCTCAGGCGCACCTCGACCGCTGCGTGCAGGCGCTCGGCGCCGGCGAGCTGTCGGTCGCCGACGCGGCGATCGCCAAGTGGTGGTGCACCGAGGTCCAGGGGCGCGTGCTCGACCGCTGCGTCCAGCTGCATGGCGGCTACGGCTACATGGCCGAGTACCCGATCGCGCGGGCATGGGCCGACGCGCGAGCCACGCGCATCTACGGCGGTACCAACGAGATCATGCGCGAGATCGTCGCCCGCTCGCTCGAGCTTTAGGAGGCCTCTAGGGCGTCGAGATCTCGATCGCCCCGAAGTCGATCAGGGCGGTTCTGTAGATGCAGGAGTACTCGCTCACTCCCCCGAGCGCCAGCTGGGCTGTCTCGAGCGTCACGTCGGTGCACGCGCCGCTCGCGCGGCTCGCCCGCCACGCGGCGCGCCGCCCGGCGTTCAGCTCGAGCGCCGGCGCCCAGGTCGGGACGCTCAGGGCGATCTCGTCGCCCGTGTGGACGGCCACGGAGGCCGGCAGCGCGAAGGTCGCGGTGCGCCCGAAGTAGGGCTCGAGCCGCACGGGCGGGCTGATGTAATCGAGGCGGTAGGTCAGGCCGTGCGTCTGGCGGAGGATCGCGAGCGACGCCTCCGCGGTGCCTCCCTCGTGCTCATCAAAGAAGCGGACCTGGGCTGTGGTGGGAGAGCTGAGGGCGATCTGCCAGCCGACGATCCGCGCCGGCGTCGTGACCGCAAACGGGTCGTGCGTGGTGCCAACCTCAACCTGCATGGCCGTCGTGCGCGAGACGACGGTGCACGGCACGGTCGCTGAGCCGGGGCAGCTGGGCGTGGCGCCGGGATCGGGGGGATTGGTGATCGTCGCCAGGAACGCCTCGGCGACCGCGGGAACGGCGAGTGCGATTGCGAGCAGCGCGAGGGCGGCGCAGACCGTTCTCCGTCTCATCGCGGAGCCAGCCTAGCGGCCGCCCTGGCTGGAACGGCGCCCTAGATTGGGTAGTGGCGCTCGGTCTCCTGGATCGTGATCCAGCGAAGCTCCGTGAACTCCTCCAGCGCGGCGTGTCCTCCGAAGCGCCCCCAGCCACTCGCCTTGACACCGCCGAAGGGCATCTGGGGCTCGTCGTGGACGGTCGTGTCGTTGATGTGGCACATGCCGCTCTCGATCCGCTGGGCGATCTCGAGCGCGACCGGAACGTTCTCGCTGAAGACCGCCGCGGCGAGGCCGTACTCGGTGTCGTTGGCGACCGCGATCGCCTCCTCGACGCCGTCGACGACGACGATCGAGGCCAGCGGCCCGAACGACTCCTCGTTGTAGACGCGCATCTCGTTGTCGATACCGAGCAGCACGGTTGGCGGGTAGCAGGCTCCATCGGCCTCGCCGCCCGCGAGGACCCTGGCGCCGCGCTCGCGCGCGTCGTCGACGAGCTCGCTGACGCGTTGCAGCGCCGCCTCGTTGATCAGCGGCCCGATCTGCGTCTCGGGGTTGCGTGGATCACCGACGCTGAGCGCGCTCGCGCGCGCCGCGAGCAGCTCGGCGAACGGCTCGGCCACCGCGCGCTCGACGACGATTCGCTCTGTCGACATGCAGATCTGGCCCTGGTGGAAGAAGGCGCCGAAGCTCGTCGCCGCCGCGGCGCGCTCGAGGTTCGCGTCTTCAAGCACGATCAGCGGCGCCTTGCCGCCGAGCTCGAGCAGGACCCGCTTGAGGTGGCGCCCGGCGATCTCGGCGATGATCCGCCCGACGCGCGTCGAGCCGGTGAAGTTGATCCGCCGCGTGAGGGGGTGGGCGATCAGCTCCTCGACGACGCCGGCCGCGTCCTGCGGCGAGTTCGTCAGGAAGTTGATGACCCCCGGCGCCACACCGGCGTCGGCGATCGCCTGAGCGACGTGTGCGTGCGTGCGCGGGCACAGCTCGGACGCCTTGAGGACGACCGTGTTGCCGAACGCCAGAGGCGTCGCGACGGCGCGCGTTGAGAGGATCACGGGCGCGTTCCACGGCGCGATCCCGACGACCACGCCGACCGGCGCGCGGACGGCCATCGCGAGCTTGCCGGGGATGTCCGAGGGGATCACTTCGCCGACCGCGCCGTAGGTCTGGGCCGCGGCCTCGCGCAGCATCCCTGAGGCCAGCATGCAGTTGAACATGCCCCAGCCGAATGTCGCCCCGGTCTCCTCGATCATCGTCTCGGCGATCTCGTTCTGACGCTCGATGATCAGATCCGCGGCGCGCGAGAGCGCGGCGCGACGGGCGCCGGGGCCGCTCGCGTGCCACTCCGGGAAGGCCGCGTAGGCGGCCTCAACCGCGGCGCGCGCGTCCTCGCGCCCGGCCGCCGTCGCGTTCGTGGCCGTCGAGCCGGTGAAGGGGTTGATCCGCTCGAAGGAGTTGCCGGCGGCGGCGGCGCGCCACTCGCCGCCTATCAGGAGCTGCTGCTCCGCCATCTCAGTGGTTGCCATCTGTGTGCCTTTCGGGTCAGACGCTGAGGCCGCCGTCGGCGGCGATCGTCGCGCCGGTGATGAAGGAGCTCTCGTCGCTTGCCAGGAACACGACCACCTGCGCTATTTCCTCGGCGCTCGCGTGCCGCCCAAGCGGGATCATCTGGTTGAAGACGTTCGCCGCCTCGGCAGCCGAGGCGCCGATCGCCTCGACCTCGATCGCGGTCTGGAAGCCGTTGTCCACCGGCCCCGGGTGCAGCGTGTTCACGCGGATTCCGCGCTCCGCCATCTCCTTGGCGGCCGTGCGCATCAGGCCGACGACCGCGTGCTTGGAGGTGGCATAGCCGACGATGCCGCGGTCCGAGGTCAGGCCGACGACGCTCGAGTTGATGATCAGGCTGCCGCCTGGGCGCAGTACGGCGAGCGTGTGCTTGGCGACGAGAAACGGCCCGAACACGTTGACGCGCAGGACGCGCTCGAAGACGTCGTCGGGGTATTCGCTGACGGGCGCGACGACGCCGAAGACGCCCGCGTTGGCGAATGCCACGTCGAGGCCGCCAAAGCGCTCGACCGCGGCGGCGACCGCTGCGGCGACGGCCGCGCCGTCGGTCGTATCGGCGATTGCGTGGGCGGCGCGCTCGGATCCGATCTCTGCGACGGCGGCCTGCAGGGCGCCCTCGTCGAGGTCGGTCAGGAAGACGTTCGCCCCTTCGCTCGCGAGAGCGCGCGCGCTGGCCAGGCCGATGCTGCCGGCGGCGCCGGTGATGAAGGCGTTCTTGCCGGCGAGGCGGCTCATGCGCTGACCGCCACCTCGAGGACCAGCGGCTCCTCGCGGGAGGCGAGCGAGGGTACGATCTCATCGAGCGCGCCGATCAGCTCGTCGTGGGTGGCGATCCGGCGCGACGGGCAGCCGAGCCCGTCGGCCAGCGTCGCGATGCTGACGCCCGGGAAGCCGGGCCATGCGCCCTCGCCGCCGGCCGCGCGGGCCAGCTCGTCCATCACCGCGTACCTGCCGTTGGCGAGCACGATCACGAGCAGGCCGACACCGTAGCGGGCCGCGGTCCAGAGGGCGTGGATCGCATACAGCGTCGAACCGTCGCCGAGCACGGCGACGACCGGGCGCCCGGGAGAGCCCATGCGCAGCCCGACGGAGCCCGAGAGGCCGAAGCCCAGTCCGCCGTTGGCGTTGCTGACGACCCCCATCGGCATCCGTGCTGCGATCCGCTCGAGCAGCTCAGGGCGGCTCGAGGGGCACTCCTCGACGACGATCGAGTCCGCCGGCACGCGTTCGGCGAGCGCGGCGAGGACGTGTCCTGGTAGGAGCGCCTCGCCCGGCGCGGGCGGCGGCGGAACGGCTGGCGCTGAATGAAGCTGCGGCGCCGCGCGATCGAAGTCGCGCTGGTCGAGCAGCTCGGCGGCGGCCGCCGCCAGTGCTCCGGGGGGGCCGAGCAACGCAAGCGCGGCCGCGCTTCGGTGCAGCTGCTCGGCGTCGGCGCTGACGACGGCGATCCGCGTGCCGTCCTCGACGTAGGCGCCGGGCTCGTACATGTAGAGACGAAATGCGCCAGCGCCGAGCACGACCACGAGGTCGTGGGCCGCCAGCGTGGAGCGCATCCGCGAGCGCTGCCACGGCAGGTGTCCGGCCCACAGCGGATGGTCCTGCGGGAAGCCCGCGCGGTCGCTGAACGCTTCCTGCCAGACGGGCGCTCCGAGGCGCTCGGCGAGCGCCACCGTGCCGGCCCAGCCCGCCTCGCTGTCGCAGCCCGCGCCGACGACGAGGGCGGGGCGGTGCGCATCGGCGATCAGATCGGCCAGCGCGGCCGCAGCGGCGGGGTCAGCCGAGGTCGCGAGCACGAGGCGCTCGGGGGCGCCGACAGCGTGAGGGTCGGCCTCCTGCTCCCAGTCGCCCATCGGTGCGATCACGAGCGCCGGCCCACGGGCGGTCGTCGCCTCGTGCCAGGCGCGCGCGATCGCGCCCGGAAGGTCCTGGGCGCGCGCTGGGGTGGTGCTCCAGACGGGGTAGTTGCCCGCCAGGCGGTCGAGGTCGCGGCCCGCGAGGAACGGCGCCATCGCCAGCTGAGCGCGATCCTGCTGGCCGACGACGATCACCAGCGGAGCGTGCGAGTCGCGTGCGGCGGCGATCGCGTTCCCGGCGTGCCCGAGCCCTGGCGCGGTGTGAAGGTTGACGAACGCCGGTCTGCCGGTGGCCAGGGCATAGCCGGTCGCGATGCCGACGACCGAGCCCTCGTGCAGGGCGAGGACGAATTCGAAGTCGCCGGGCAGGTCGGTGAGCAGCGGGATCTCCGTCGACCCCGGGTTGCCGAAGATGCGTGTCAGGCCGTGGCGGCGCAGGACCTCGAAAGTGTGGTCGCGAACGGTTGGCAGGCCGCTGATCATATGGTCAAGATCGCGCGGCCGAAGAGCTCGCGCCCGGCGGCCGCCGCGTGCGCCGCGGCGACCTCGCGCAGCGGGAATCGGTGGAAGACCGGGGGCGGCGGGAGCGTGCCGTCGGCAACCGCGGCGAAGACCTCGCGGATCGCCGCGACGCTGGCCCCGGTGTCGCCGATCACGCTCAGGCGGCGGCGGTACAGGCGGCGGACGTCAAGCGCGACGACGCCGCCCCCGTGGGCGCCGCAGGTGACCAGGCGGCCGTAGGGAGCGAGCGTCCCCAGCGCGTCCTCGAACAGGCCCGGCGAGGAGATGTTCTCGAACACGACAGCCACATCGGCGATCCCCTCAGCCCAGCCCGCCCGGCTGTAGTTGACGGTCTCATCGGCGCCAAGCAGGTCTCGCACGCGCTCGAGCTTGGTGTCGCTCGAGGCGGCCGCGATGACGTGCGCGCCCAGTGCCCGCGCGACGAGGACGCCGGCGATGCCGAGGCCGCCCGCCGCGCCCATCACGAGGACACGCTCGCCGGGCTTTACGCGCGCACGGCGCGACAGCAGGTTCCAGGCCACGGGATAGCTGACGGCCATCGCCGCCGCCTGTTCGAAGCTGACGCCGTCGGGGATCGGCTCGACTGATCCCTGCGGCACGGCGACGCGCTCGGCATCCCCGCCGTCGACGTGCACGCCGACGACGCGGTGATCGACGCAGGCGTGCGTTTCGCCCGCCAGGCAAGGTCCGCAGGCACCGCAGAAGAGCGTGCTCGTGCAGACGACGCGGTCGCCAGGAGCAAAGCGCGACACCGCCGAGCCGACCTCGAGGACGACGCCGGCGGGATCCGAACCAGGGATCCGAGGCAGCTTGGCGTGAAAGTCGGCGCCGCGCGCGCGGGCCTCGACGTCCAGCGTCCGCCCGACAGTGACCGCGCGAACGTCGATCAGGACCTCGTCGGCGGCGGGACTGGGGTCGGGCCACTCCTCGAGCTCGAGGACCTCGGGACCCCCGGTCCGGCGGACGACGACGGCGAGCATCCTATAGAGTTGGTCGCCGCGGCTGAGTCTTTGAGCCGCTCTCCGCCCAGCTTGTGACGATCTCCAGGGCGAGCCGGATCCCGCCGCTGTCGGCGTCCGGGGCAAGATGGGCGAGGACGGTCAGCGCCGAGCGCGACAGGTGTCGTGCGAGCAGCGCCGCCGCATCGCCTGGGCGCGCCTGCGCCGAGGCCTCGAGGATCGCCTGATGCTCCGCTTCCCCGATCGACCAGGCGCTCGGCTGCTGCCCGAGCACCGACATCCGCCGGTAGCGGTCGCTTCGCGCCGAGAGCGTCGCGAGCTGCGCCTGAAGCTGCGTGCCGGCGTGGGCGACGAGGCCCGCGTGGAAGGCGAGGTGCGCCTCCTCCCAGCGTAGGAAGTCGGTCGCGTCGCCCCACTCGCGCATGTCCGCCAGACACGCGTCAAGAGCCGAGATGTCGGCCTCATCGAGCAGCGGCGCCGAGGTCGCGATGGCGAAGGACTCAAGCAGGATGCGCTGGCTGTAGACGCTCACGAGATCCTGCGGGTCAAACGGCGGGATGCGCGGGCTGCGGTTGCGGCGGGACTCGACGAGGCCCTCGGCTTCGAGCTGGCGAAGCGCTTCGCGAAGCGGCGTCGTCGAGACGCCGAGCCGTCGTGCGAGACCGACCTGCGAGAGCTCGCTGCCCGGCGCGAGCTCGCCGATGACGATCAGCGAGCGCAGCTCCTCGAGTGCGATCGTGACGGCGTCGCGATCGGGCGTGTGATCCCCGGAGGAGGCGGCTGGGTCGGCCCGTTGCGGCACGGCGGTCGGAAACTCTATAGATGCGCAGACGCGCTCGCCGCACAATCCGTGGGGCGGCGATCCTATAGAGTGCGTCCCGTGTCGCCCGTCCGCCTCGCCACCCTCTCGATCGATGGGGCGCCCGTGGCGGCCGTCGTAGACGGCGACGCTGCCCACGCGCTGCCCGGCGTAGCGTCGCTGCGCGAGCTGTTCGGCGACCTCGACGGCGCGCTCGAGCAGATCGAGGCCGACCTCGCCGCCGGCCGCCTCGGCAGCGGGCTTGCGCTCGAGAGC